>DPJA01000005.1 GCA_003543235.1 Lachnospiraceae bacterium | reverse complement strand
CGCAGGTTCAAATCCTGTCACCCCGACTTTTTAATAATGATTTGAACCAACATATGGTGGGTATAGCGCAGTTGGTTAGCGCGCCAGATTGTGGCTCTGGAGGCCGTGGGTTCGAATCCCACTATCCACCCCATATTTTATGGGTCACTAGCTCAGTTGGTAGAGCACTGGACTTTTAATCCAGGTGTCTCGGGTTCGAGCCCCGAGTGACTCATTTTTTTAATTTAATATGCAGTCGTGGCGGAATTGGCATACGCGCTAGACTAAGGATCTAGTCCGGGTTTCTGGGTAGGGGTTCAAGTCCCCTCGACTGCACCACTTTATGCGCGAATGGCTCAGTGGTAGAGCATCGCCTTGCCAAGGCGAGGGCCGCGAGTTCGAATCTCGTTTCGCGCTTTTTTTGTTTATGTGCATATTTGTTTAATGGGCTATCGCCAAGCGGTAAGGCACAGGACTTTGACTCCTGCATTCGCTGGTTCGAATCCAGCTAGCCCAGTTTTTAGCTCATTAGATAAATTTGGTGGGGTATAGCCAAGCGGTAAGGCAATGGATTCTGATTCCATCACTCGCAGGTTCAAATCCTGCTACCCTAGGTATGAAAGCTGTGTATTTATGTTTAATTTATACATGGCTTTTTTGTTTGCAATTTAGCAGAAGTAATTTTGTAAGTGTTCTAAAAATGGACAGCATAAAGGATTGAATTACATAGTGTAGTTTACAAATATATAGTGCTATTAATATTTACAAAAAGTCGTTAAAGAGCTAATCTTTAGTGACTTTTTATGTTTTATGGTGAATTATTTTATGAATTGATATCAGTAAATTTTATTTTGAATATTTGCAATTGATTTTTTCTCATGATGTTGGGTGGTATCTATGATAGTGATGGCACAATTATTACTAGCAAATAAATGTTTAAACAAAATAAATTAGATTACTATTGACTAAATTAAAAAGTTTTGTTATCATATTATCGTTAATGCTTGAGCAGTCGTGGCGGAATTGGCATACGCGCTAGACTAAGGATCTAGTCCGGGTTTCTGGGTAGGGGTTCAAGTCCCCTCGACTGCATAATTTTTTTTCAGTCTGCTATTTACCCATGGCTTAGTGGTACAACGTCACTGTACCAAGGTTAGGGCCGAAATTTGAATTTGGTTTCACACTATAATGGGGTATCGCCAAGCGGTAAGGCAATGGATTCTGATTCCATCATCCGCAGGTTCAAATCCTGCTACCCTAGTTTTGAAAAGGTCTGACTACGAATTGGTCAGACTTTTTTGCTTTATAATTTTTGTATAATATGATAGAATAAAAAGAAAGATTTTTATTTTGAAGGATTGATTGTATGTTGGATGTTTCTTTACTTGGTACTGGCGGGATGATGCCTATGCCTAAAAGATTTCTTTCGTCGATGATAATGAGACTTAACGGACGTCTTATTGTAGTGGATTGCGGCGAAGGAACTCAAGTGTCACTTAAAAACCTAGGCTGGGGATTTAAGGCTATTGATGCAATAATGTTTACACATTTTCATGCCGACCATATTTCAGGCTTGCCTGGTATGCTTTTGGCAATTGGCAATGCTGGACGCACTGAACCGTTGAAGCTTGTAGGGCCTAAAGGTCTAATATATGTGGTAGAGGGACTTAGAAGAATTGCTCAAGACATTCATTTTGAAATTGAGTATATTGAGGTTGATGAAAAAAATCAGCAGGATATAGAGATAAATGGGTTTACTGTAAGAACACTTTTTGTTGAGCATTCTGTAAAGTGTATTGCATATAAGGTTGAGGTGTGCCGCAAGGGCCGTTTTGATGTGAAAAAGGCACAGGCATTGGGATTGCCTAAAAAAGAATGGTCTGCTTTGCAAAAAGATATGTCAGTGGAACACAATGGGAATACGTACACAGCCGATATGGTGCTTGGTGAATCCAGACGTGGGATAATACTTTGTTTTTGTACAGACAGCAGACCTGTTGATGAACTAATAGACTTTATTAAGGACTGTGATCTTTTTATTTGTGAAGGTATGTATGGTGAAAATGAAAAGTTGAATAAGGCTATTGAAAATCGCCATATGCTGTTTTCAGAGGCGGCAAGGCTTGCTAAGGCAGGAAATGTAAAGAAGATGTGGCTAACTCACTACAGCCCTGCTCTTTCGGAGCCAGAAGAATTTTTAGATAATGCAAAGAGCATATTTGAAAACACTATACTGGGGTTTGATGGAATTACTGAAACAATTTTATTTGAAAACTAGGGAAATTTACACAAAAAGGTTAAAGACTTTTTTACATTAGTTTCGTATTACTTTTTATACAAATGAGATGGAGATAAGATGGAAAAGACGGATTATGAGCTTGTACAGAACTGTGTACAGGGAAATTCTGAAGCATTTGAAGAACTATTGAATCGGTATAAAAACCTTGTATATTCGGTGATTTTGCGTATGGTTAACGATTTGGATGATGCTAATGACCTTGCACAAGAGGTTTTTATTAAAACCTATAAAAATTTGAATAAATACAGTCCCGAATTTAAATTTTCAACATGGATTATTAAGATTGCCACTAATACAGTAATTGATTTTAGACGTAAGAAAAAGCCAGATTCCATTGATATAGACCAAATGGTTTATGAGCCTGCCGACACAGACACACCAGAAGCAAGCTATGTGCAAAATGAGGGTAAGCGGGCACTTTCTACAGCTATAGAAAAATTGCCCGATATGTATAAGGTTCCTATTGTGCTTTATCACATAGAGGATATGACTTATCAGGAAATTTCCTATGTTTTAGGTATCTCACTTTCTAAAGTGAAAAACAGGATTTTTAGAGGGCGAAAAATATTAAAGGATATAATTGTGAGCGAGAGGGGTGAATTGGCTTGAAGTGTGAAGATGCAGATTTACTTATGATGAAATATATTGATGGTGAAATTACATCGCAGGAGGCTGAAAAGCTAAATCAACATTTGCTTGCTTGCAAGAAATGCAAAGAATCTTTTTTGGTTTACGAAGGTATGCTTTGTGAAATGAATGATATGCTACAAGTTGAAACACCAGAGGGTTTTGAATGTGCCATTATGGCAAAAATTCAAGCACTGCCACAAGTGAAAGCTATTTATAGCACTCGAGATAAGGTTAAACTTTGGGTTGCAGGTACTTTTGCAATACTTTTAAGCATTGGAGCAATTCTTATATCCTATAGAGATGCAATAATTTTTAGCCTTGCAAAAAGCCAGCATTTTGGGGTGTATATGCAAAATTTACTTCCTTTGGTGGTAAGAGTAGAGGCACAGACCGAAAATGTTATAAATACATTTAATACAGCCATAGGCAGAGTTGAACAGACGCTTTCGGCAAGTGCGGGATTTATTGTGACGGGTATTGTGGTGCTTTGCGTGGTACAGTTAGCTTTGGTTATGCGAAGAAACAGATAGGAATTTTTAAAATGATTAACAAAAAAATTTTAATGCACGTTTTAGGTTGTTTAATAGCGTGCGGTGTTATTTTAAGTTTAAGGCAAATTTTTATTTATCCGCAAGAGATAAGTTCGGTTTCAAAGGCTATTATTGACGATGCTAATGGTTTTATTGTTGCGTTCATGCTTATGGATTTTGCCAGTGCTGTTAAAAATATTCCATGGCCTGCTTTAAAACTTTCCCTTAGCATAGTTTTTTTCCTGCTAGGATATTTGATGCTTAATTGGAAGCCAAGCGTTATGAAAATGGGAAGTGCTATTTTTTCTGCTGATTTGACCAAGGTGATTAAATTAGGTCTGATTAGTTATTTTATGCGAGTAATCCTTATTTTTGTTTTTATTTATTCGGTGGTGGGCATACCCATTGCAATTGGTATAATAGTTGTTACAAACATAGTTGATATTGTGGGTGTTGTGCCGGTTGCTGTAAATATTGGTGCTAACGTGCAGGAAATGATAAATGGAAACGACAGACGTATGGAATATAATTACATAATAGGTGCTGTAGCTATGCTAATATCTGCTAATGTATACGCTGTTGGTTGTGCGTTATTCTTATTCATTTTTCCTGTTTTAAGTTTTGGAACTGTAAGCTGCATGGTAGAAAAAAAGGTGTTTTGTATACCTGTAGATACATCCGAGTTTGAAAACGAAAAAAAAGATAAGTTTGACAGGAAAAAAACAAGAGATATAATAACTAAAGGATTAGATTAAGTTTAGAGTTTTAGGAGGCAATTATGTCCGAAGAAAAAGATATATTTATACTGGGAATTGAAAGCAGTTGCGATGAAACGGCAGCAGCTGTGGTTAAAAATGGAAGATACGTTCTTAGCAATGTAATTTCATCACAAATTGACTTACATAAGTTATACGGTGGTGTTGTTCCTGAGATAGCCTCACGAAAGCACATAGAAAACATAGATTGGGTTATAGAAAAAGCACTTTCGGATGCAGGCAAAAATTTTGATGATATTGATGCTATAGGCGTTACCTATGGTCCTGGACTTGTAGGGGCATTATTAGTTGGGCTTGCCGAGGCCAAGGCACTTGCATATGCTCTTAATAAGCCACTTGTTGGTGTTAATCACATTGAAGGACATATTTGTGCAAATTATATTGAAAATGTTGATTTTAAGCCACCATATGTTGCATTGGTAGTATCGGGAGGACATTCTCATTTATTATACGTCCATAATTATGGAGAGTATGAAATATTGGGCAGAACTCGTGATGATGCCGCAGGCGAAGCGTATGACAAAGTTGCAAGAGCAATTGGCATGGGATACCCAGGTGGACCGAAGATAGATGCGGCGGCTAAAAGTGGAAATGCAGATGCAATTGCGTTTCCTCGTGTATACCTTGAGGAAGACAGCTACGATTTTAGCTTTAGCGGTCTTAAAAGTGCTGTGCTTAACTACATAAATAAGAAAAAAATGATGAATGAAGAAATAGTAATAAATGATGTAGCAGCAAGCTTTCAGCGTGCGGTTATAGAGGTTCTTGTTACAAAAACTGTTCGTGCGGCAAAAAACATGGGTGTTACACAGGTTGCAATGGCAGGCGGCGTTTCATCAAACACAGCACTGCGTGAATATATGAAAGAAATGTGCGAAAAAAGCGGTCTTTCATTAAATATACCGTCTCCAATACTTTGTACTGATAATGCAGCCATGATAGGCTCTGCGGCATATTTCGAGTATATAAAAGGTACAAGAGATGGGTTGGATTTAAATGCAAATCCCAATTTAAAGCTGGATAATAGATAATAAAAAGAGTGATTTCCTGAAATGTAAATTTTGGGAAATCACTCTTTTTCATTAGAAGTAAACTATAATGCACCATTAAATTAAGATATATATAAAGATACATTCTGGGTTATTATACAATTTGCATGTGCTTAAAATAACAAAGTGCAGGTATGAAATTATCAACTTTTAGAAACTTTGTTATATTTACAACAGCACCACCATAAAGGGCCGCTTCGTCTTTTAGCATAGAACGATATAGAATGCTTTTATTAGTTTCCAGTGACAGTTTGAGCCTAAGGAATATTTCATCAAAGCATATAGTAAATGGGCTGTTTATAACTACTATTTCTGGGTCGTATAGCATTATTACATTTTTTATTGCCAAGGAAAGATAAAAAATAAAATCGTCGGCAATTTGTTTTGCATCATTGTCATTTGTTTTAAATAGCTGAACAAAATCGTCAAAGTTTATAGCCTTTCCCTTTATTGCCGAAAGCTTGTACATAAGAGCCTCAATAGAAGCACATTGCTGTAAAGATACCGTGTTTTTACCTTTGCAGTCAATCAGCATTTGACCAAGTTGACACGCCTGAGCATTGCTTCCGCAAAAAAGACGATTATCGGAAATAATTCCCATACCAATGTTGTAAGACGATGTAATAAAAGCAAGGCTTTTTCCACGCATAGAATACACATTTTCGCCCAATACTGCAAGGTGTGAATTGTTATGAAAAGAAACAGGTGCATTGTATTTTGCAGAAAGGTTTTGTGCTAAGTTGGTGAGAACGTCACTGTTGTATGAAGTGAAAACTGGTATGCTATTTTTAACGACATCTTGAATAGCAATTGCTATGCCTGTTATGTGATAGGTACTTTTGGGTACAGAAGATATAAAGTTATTAATAAGGCTAATTGTTTCAGTTTGAATATTGCTGTTAGCGTTTATTTGTGCCGTATTAAGACCCAGACAGTTTCCGCACATATCGGTGCCCATAAGGCGAATGCGGTGCTTTTCTATATCAATGGTTATGCAATAGCCGCATATTTTGTTTAGCTGAAGCATTGCACTTTTACGCCCTATGCCGTTGCCCAAAAGCCCTGTTTCCAAAACCAAATCCAAATCCATAAGGTTTTGAACAATAGTAGATATTGTGCCCTTTGTAAGCCCAGTTTTTTTGGAAATATCTACCCTTGAAATAGGTGCATCTTTAATTATGGTTTCCAGTACTAGGGAGGTATTTATGTCACGTATTAATTCTTTACTTCCAATAACCATATAACCACCTCTTTTCATAATTTGATTATATATTATTAAAAACAATTTTACAATGCACATTAACAATATTAAGGTTAAAAAAATAACAATCAAAGAGGACAATATACGCAATTATATATATCTAATGCAAAGGTATATATATATATTCTGAGGGTTACTTATTCTTGACAAATCTTTACATTTGACTTATTATAACTTTCATATAGTGAAAATGGGGAATCGGTTATGTTTTTATGAGAAAACACAAAAATAGCAACCTTTTTACCTTTTTGTAGTCAACCATAATGGGTTTAAAATATTTGACAAGGATGATATTTATTTGACAAATTATTTTTTTAACAAAATCCGCTCATAAATGTTGTTATAATAGTTAAAAACTATATTAGCATATGTAACATCTTAAGAATAAGAGAGGTGATTAAGGTGGCTTTTGAAATTATCAAAAATATTGTTGAGGCTGAAAAAAAAGCTGACGCTATAAAAGCGAAAGCAGTTGCTGAGGGTAATGCAATAAAGGCGGCTTCCAAAGCAAAATCAGCCGAGATACTTGCCAGTGCGAAGAAAAACGCTAAAGCAAGTGAGGTTCAGCTCATTGACGATGCAGTGAAAAATAGTCGTCAAAAGGTTCAAAAAATAATAGCCGATGCTGAAGGCAAATGCAAGGAGGTAGCTGAAGCGGCAGAGGCAAAGAAGGCTGAGGCAATTAAAGCAGTAATAGGAAAGGTTGTGGGCATAAATGGCGATAGTTGAATTAAGCAAGCTTAGCGTCATCGGGCTTAACGACCGAAAAACCCAAATACTTAAGGGACTTATGGACCTTGGTGTTGTGGAAATAAATAATCAGGATGGAAAGCTTACAGATGAGAATTGGTCATCATTTATAGAAAAAGATGGCGATGAAGTTGTGGTTTATGGCCTTGACACAAAAATTTCTGAGGCTAGCAATGCTTTAGATGCACTTAACAAGTACGATAAAGGGAAAAAACCTTTTATTAAGGTTAGAAAGCCTTTGAAGGAAAGTGAGTTTGAAGCAAAGCTGAAAAATAGAGATGCTATAGAAGAAACTGTGGCTGAGGTCAATGGTATATACAAAGATATAACTCGTCTTAAAAATGAAGAAAGTAAAATTAATACTGCAATTATTGGCTTAAGGCCTTGGGTGCAGTACGACCTTCCACTGGATATGACGGGAACAAGGTTTACAAGCATTTTTATTGGGACAGTGCCTGCCGTAACAGTGGTTGAGGATGTAGAAAGAGCTGTAAGCGAAAAAAGTGATGGTGCAGTAGTTTACAAGGTTTCGTCTGACGAACATCAAAGTTATTTATCAGTTGTTTGTTTTAATGAGGAAAAGAATGATGTGCTGGAGGTTTTACGCCAAAACAATTTCACTCCAATAGCCTTTAATGAAGTTTCAGGTAAAGCAAATGAAAATATTGTTAGGTTTGAAAAAGAACTTGAAGAAATTAGAAAAAATATTTTAAGCCTTGAAGAACAATTGTCCCAGATGGCATCAAATAAGCCAGATGTGGAAATACTTCACGACAACTTTATTATAGAACGTGATAAGGCAAAAATATTATCTAGTATTGTAAAAACTAAAACCGCATTTTATTTTGACGGATGGTTGCCTAAGGCAAAAGAAGAAGAGGTTAAAGGAATTTTGGAACAAAATGGTTGTTTCTACGATTTTAAACAGCCACAAAAGGATGAGGAAAAGCCTATATTACTGGAGCAAAACTCTATTATGGAGCCATTTGAGGCAATTACAAACCTCTACAGTGTGCCTTCAGTAAAGGATATTGACCCAACGCCGTTTTTGGCACCGTTCTACTTTATATTTTTTGGAATGATGCTTAGTGATGCTGGCTATGGAATTATAATGGCAGTGGCGTGTTTCATTCTTCTTAATAGGTTCCGCCTAGAAGGCATGATGAAAAAATTGGTGAAAATGTTTATGTACTGCGGCATTTCAACTACATTTTGGGGCGTAATGTTTGGTGGGTATTTCGGAGATTTTATACCAGTTGTGGCAAAAACACTTTTTCATAAAGACATGGTTATTAATGCACTTTGGTTTAACCCTATAGATGAGCCAATGACCCTTTTAATATTTTCACTTATTTTAGGAGCAATCCATTTATTTGTGGGAATGGGCATTAAAGGGTATATGCTTATTAAGGACGGACGGCCAGTTGACGCACTTTGTGATATTTTTCTTTGGTATGTGCTGCTTATAGGGCTTGTACTTTTTGGCATAGGCGGAAGAGTGGGCACAGGGCTGGTAACAGCAGGAAAATATATGTCAATTGTAGGTGTGCTGGGCATTTTATTTACCGCTGGACGTGAGAAAAAAGGAATTGTGGGAAAGCTTTTAGGTGGTCTTGGCAGCCTTTACGGCATAACAAGCTATTTGTCAGACATTCTTTCTTATTCAAGATTATTGGCACTTGGTCTTGCTACAGGCGTTATTTCACAGGTTATTAACACCTTAGGTTCTATGGCGGGTGGCGGAGTAGCTGGTGCAATTGTTATGGTAGTGGCTTTTGTTATTGGACACACATTTAACATTGGTATCAATGCACTTGGCTCTTTTGTACACGCAAGCAGACTTCAATATGTAGAATTTTTTGGAAAATTTTTCGAGGGTGGAGGCAGTGCTTTCAACCCATTTAATAAAAAGACAAAATATGTTGAGATAATAAAGGAGGAAAAGTAAATGGGAGTATTTAACGGACAGGTTTTTGCATTATTAGGTGCTGCAATGGCAGCATTGGCAGGTATCGGCAGTGCTATAGGTGTTGGTATTGCAGGTCAGGCAGCAGCAGGGGTTGTATCTGAGGACCCTAACAAGTTTGGTCAGGTTCTCGTTCTTCAGGCTCTTCCTGGTACACAGGGCATCTATGGCCTTCTTATTGCGTTTATTATTTTACTTAAAGTTGGTTTATTAGGTGGAGGGCTTGTTGATATTTCTATATCACAAGGTGCTTACATTTTTGCAGCATCACTTCCTATTGGTTTGGTTGGCATTTTTTCTGGCATCTCACAGGGTCAGGCAGCAGCAGCAGCTATTATGCTTGTTGGTAAAAAACCTAGTGAGCTTGCAAAAGGTATGATTTTTACAGCTATGGTTGAAACTTATGCTGTACTTGCACTTCTTATTTCATTCCTTATGATTAACAGCATTGTATTCTAATAATTCCAATAAAAATTTTGAAGAAGGAGGAAAGACTCCTATGAGTAACGGTAACGGTCAAAATATTATAGACAAAATACTTGCGGATGCAAATGCAGAGGCAAAAAAAATAACCGATGCGGCCATGAAAGAAGCAGAGGTAGTGGTTGAAACGGCAAATGCTAAGGTACAAAAGGAATCAGAAGCCCTTAGTAAATTGGCACAGGCTGAGGCTGATAAAGCAGCGGCAAAGGAAATTTCATCGGCTGAGATGTTGGCAAAAAAAATGATACTTACACAAAAGCAGGCTATACTTGAAGAGGTAATAAAATCTGCAAAGGCAAAACTGTTATCATTAACAGATGTTGAATATAAAGTGATAATTATTGGTATGCTGGATAAGGCAGACATTCCTGAGGATGCGGAAGTTATACTAAGTAAAAAAGACAAGGCGGCGTTTGGTAAAGAGGTGGCGTCAAACGGTTACAATGTGTCTGATGAAACAAGAGATATTGACGGAGGATTTATAATTAAAAAGGGTGATATTGAATATAATTACTCCTTTGAATCCATAATTTCTGTAGAGAAAGAAGATATCGAACATATTGCAGCAAAAATACTGTTCGGTTAAGGAGGCTTAAAAATGGCAAAAGACCAAATTTATCCTTATGCCGTAGCCCGTATAAGAATGCTTGAAAGGTCACTTCTTACATGGAAAAAATATATCCAAATGGCAGAATCAAAAACAATTGAGGGAGCACTTAAAATACTTTCGGAAGCTGGTTATGGCAACGGAAATTCCCTTGGTGTGAAGGAATACGAGGAAGCCTTGTCGGACCAACTTGCAAAAGCATATGCTGATGTGTCAGAGCTTGTTAGCGGACATAGATTTATGGATGTATTTTTAATTAAAAATGACTATCATAACCTAAAGGTTTTGATGAAAGAAGATATTTCAGGCATTGACGGAAGTAACTATCTTGTTGGTGGCGGAACAGTAAGGGTGGAAGTGCTTAAAGCAGCTTTTCAAATGAAATCCTATGATGCTTTGCCTGAAAATATGGTAGTGGCTATTACCGAAGCCTATTCTGTTTACGGCAAAACAATGAGCGGACAAATGATAGATATTGTTATGGATAAGGCCGCTTTTAAAAATATGAATACTATAGCACATGAAAGCAGCAATCATTTTATAAAGAGATATGTAGAGTATGTTTGTGACATTACAAACCTAAAAACCTTTTTACGTTTTAAAAATATGAAAAAACCCTTTGAAATGTTTACAGAAGTGTTTGTTGCAGGAGGAATTTTAGGTTTGGATAGTTTTAAAACTGCATTTAATGCTGAAAATCCAGCAGCAGGTTTTAAAGGAACTTACTATGCAGAGCTGTGTAAAAATATGACAAAGGGCTTTACTGTCTTTGAAAAGAAATGTGACGATTACATTATGTTGTTTATAAGGGATGCAAAATATAAATCTCTTACTCTTGAACCTATGATTGGTTACATTTATGCAAAAGAAACCGAAGTTAAAACTGTAAGAATTATATTTAACAGCAAGGTAAACAACATTGATTCCGATATTATTAAAGAAAGATTGAGGGATGCTTATGTATAAGGTGGGAGTTATTGGTGATAAAGACAGCATAATGGGCTTTCTTGCACTCGGTATGAATATTTTCCCAGTTTATGAAGCTAATGAGATAAAAAAAACCATACATAAGCTGGTTGAAGAGAATTATGCAATAATCTATATTACAGAACAGGCTAAACTTATGGCACAGGATACAATTGCAAGATATAAAGACAATCAACTTCCGGCTATTATTGTTGTACCAGGAATTATTGGAAGTATGGGTATTGGTCTTAATGAAGTGCGAGAGTCTGCAAAACGTGCTATAGGTGCAGACATATTATTTGGCGAAGAATAAAAACTAATAGAATTGAGTGGTGATATATAAATGAGTACAGGCACAATAGTTAAAGTGTCAGGACCACTGGTTGTTGCGGAAGGCATGAGAGATGCCAATATGTTCGACGTAGTAAGGGTTTCTGACAAAAATCTTATAGGTGAAATTATTGAAATGCACGGAGATAGAGCTTCTGTTCAGGTATATGAGGAAACAAGTGGACTTGGACCAGGTGAAACAGTTGTATCTACAGGTAGACCTATGTCGGTTGAACTAGGACCAGGGCTTATTTCTACAATATACGATGGTATTCAGCGTCCTCTTGAGAAGCTGTATGCGGCGTGTGGAGCAAACATTCAAAAGGGTGTTCAGGTATCATCTTTGGATAGAGAAAAGAAGTGGCTTTTTAAACCAACAGTTAAAGTTGGCGATAAGGTTACAGGCGGAGATATAATTGGCGTTGTGCAGGAAACAGCTGTAGTTGAATGTAGAATTATGCTTCCTCCTAAGCTTAACGGAATAATTAAAGTTATTAAAGAAGGCGAATTTACTGTAGAAGAAGAGGTTTGCATAGTTACAAATGAAAAAGGCGTAGATGTTACTGTTCCTATGATGCAAAAATGGCCTGTTCGTAAAGAACGTCCTTACAAAAAGAAAGAAAGTCCTGACTCTCTTCTTGTTACAGGTCAGCGAGTTATGGATACGTTTTTCCCTGTTACAAAGGGCGGTGTTGCTGCAATCCCTGGACCTTTCGGCAGTGGTAAAACAGTTACACAGCACCAAATTGCAAAGTGGGCAAATGCAGATATAGTTGTTTATATTGGCTGTGGTGAACGTGGAAACGAAATGACAGACGTTCTGCTTGAGTTCCCAGAGCTTATTGACCCTCGTACAGGCGAAAGCTTGATGCAAAGAACTGTGCTTATTGCAAATACATCAGATATGCCAGTTGCTGCTCGTGAGGCTTCAATATACACAGGTATCACCATTGCAGAATATTTCCGTGACATGGGCTATAGTGTTGCTCTTATGGCAGATTCCACAAGCCGTTGGGCAGAGGCACTTCGTGAAATGAGTGGACGTCTTGAGGAAATGCCAGGCGAAGAAGGTTATCCTGCATATCTTGGCAGCCGTCTTGCACAGTTCTACGAGCGTGCAGGCCGTGTTCAGTGCCTTGGGGACAACGACACACGAGAGGGAACACTTACAGCAATTGGTGCTGTATCACCTCCAGGTGGAGATACATCTGAACCCGTTTCTCAGGCAACACTTCGTATAGTAAAGGTATTTTGGGGCTTAGATGCTTCCCTTGCTTACAAACGTCATTTTCCTGCTATAAACTGGCTTACAAGCTATTCGCTTTACCAGGAAAAAATTGATACTTGGGCAGATAAAAATGTAGATGAAAATTTCTCGGAACAAAGGACAACGGCAATGCGTCTTTTGCAAACAGAAGCAGAGCTTCAGGAAATTGTTCAACTGGTTGGTGTGGATTCACTTTCCCATGCAGACAGACTTATACTTGAAGTAACTCGTTCTATACGTGAAGATTTTCTTCATCAAAACTCTTTCCATGAGGTGGATACCTATACGTCGCTGCATAAGCAGTATAGAATGCTTAACCTTATACTTAAATTTTATGAAGAGGGTGGCGAGGCTATCAAGAAGGGCGTTTCAATTGTTAAGCTTACAAAAATGCACGTAATTGAAAAAATTGGCCGAGCAAAATATTTGCCAGAGGATAAAGTTGATAGTGCATTTGATGAAATTGAACGTAACATAGTAAGTGAAATAAAAGACCTTATTAAGAGGGAGGCGGACGAATTATGATAAAAGAATATAGGTCGATTCAAGAAGTTGCAGGCCCTCTTATGTTGGTTAGTGGTGTTGAAAATGTTAAGTACGATGAGCTTGGTGAAATTGAACTTACAAACGGCGAGATAAGACGATGCAAGGTTCTGGAAGTTAATGGCGACAATGCTCTCGTTCAGCTTTTTGAAAGCTCTACAGGTATCAATCTTTCCGAAAGTAAGGTTAGATTTCTTGGTAAAAGCCTTGACTTTGGCGTATCCCCTGACATTTTAGGCCGTGTATTTGACGGAATGGGTAAGCCTATTGATGGTGGCCCTGAAATTATTCCTGAAAAAAGAATGGATATAAATGGTGCACCAATTAATCCTGCTGCACGTGACTACCCTGCTGAATTTATACAGACGGGCGTTAGTGCCATTGATGGACTTAACACACTGGTTAGAGGTCAAAAACTTCCTATTTTCTCTGCAGCTGGTTTGCCACACGCAAATCTTGCTGTTCAGATTGCAAGACAGGCAAAGGTTAGGGGAACTGATGGCAAATTTGCCGTTGTGTTTGCCGCAGTAGGTATAACATTTGAGGATGCTGAATTCTTTATTAGCGATTTTAAAGCAACAGGTGCAATTGACCGTTCTGTTGTGTTTGTTAACCTTGCAAATGACCCTGCAGTTGAGCGTGTTTGTACACCACGTATGGCACTTACAGCAGCAGAATATCTTGCTTACGAGCAAGGTATGCACGTACTTGTAATCATTACAGATATTACAAATTATGCGGAAGCACTTCGTGAGATTTCTGCTGCTAAAAAAGAAGTTCCTGGTCGTAGAGGATACCCAGGTTATCTTTACACAGACCTTGCAACTATGTATGAAAGAGCTGGTAAAAAAAGAGGAGTCGAGGGTTCAATTACAATGATTCCTATTCTTACCATGCCTGAAGATGACAAAACCCATCCTATTCCTGACCTTACAGGATATATAACGGAGGGTCAGATTATACTTAGCCGTGACCTTTATAAAAAAGGTTTACAGCCACCAATTGATGTTCTTCCATCCCTTAGCCGTTTGAAGGATAAGGGCATTGGCAATGGCAAAACAAGAGAAGACCATGCAGACACCATGAACCAGTTGTTTGCGGCTTATTCCAGAGGTAAGGATGCAAAAGAGCTTATGGCTATACTTGGTGAAAGTGCCCTTAGTGACATCGACCTTATTTATGCAAAGTTTGCAGATGAGTTTGAAAAGAAATATGTATCTCAGGGATTTAGAACAGACAGAACCATAGAACAAACATTGGAAACAGGCTGGAAACTGCTTAGTATGTTACCAAAGAGCGAACTTAAGCGTATTCGTGATGAATACATTGAAAAATATATGCCTAAGGAGTGATAGGTGTGGCAAGATTAAATATTAATCCGACCCGTATGGAAATGACACGCCTTAAAAAACAGCTTAAAACTGCCACTAGAGGTCATAAGCTCCTTAAGGATAAGCTAGACGAACTTATGAAACAGTTTCTTGAAATAGTAAAGGAAAATAAGCGTCTGCGTGAAGAGGCAGAGGGTGTCCTTGAGCGTGCTTACAAAAGCTTTATTATTGCAAGAGCTGTCATGAGCGAGGAATATATGGGTGAGGCACTTATGATGCCAAAGCAATCTGTTGCTGTTGATGTGGGGAAAAAGAATATTATGAGTGTTGATGTACCTGTTTTTTACTTTAAAAAAGAGGGCAATCAAAACGACATTTATCCTTATGGTCTTGCATTTACGTCGGGTGAATTAGACAGTGCTATGGAAGCCTTTTCAGCTGCAATGGAGCCTCTTTTGAGTCTTGCTCAAAGCGAAAAGAGTGCACAGCTTTTGGCACAGGAAATTGAAAAAACCCGTAGACGTGTTAATGCCCTTGAAAACGTAATGATTCCAAATTATCAGGAAACTATTAAGTATATTTCTCAAAAACTTGAGGAAAATGACAGAGCTAGCACAACTAGACTGATGAAAGTAAAAGACATGATTGCCAAAAAGGCAATTGAAGAAAGACGCAAAAGAAACCTTGAAAATCAAGGGGCATAGGTTTTTGTGAAGATGCAGTATTAACAACTATTGAAATTAACTTGCACTTTACCATGAACAGTATAAAGCCAGATAAAATTAAGAGATACTCACTATGAAATTAGTGGGTATCTCTTGTTTGTATGAATTAAAACCCATGTATTACGGTTTACAATTTTAACAAATGGTGTTAAAATTAATAGATTGGTGAACCTTTTGTTGAAAAGAGGCAATTTTTATGGATATTCGACGTAAAAATAAATTTAAATTGGTTATAGAGATGGGTGTTAATGTTTTAGGCATGGCACTTCTTTTTTCTGTTATATGGTTTGTCTTTTACAGATATAATCTGCAAACAAATTTTCTTTATAAAAAAGGAACTGCTATACTTATTTTTATTTATGCAGTACTTTTTTCAATTTTTACAAGCGTGTATGGTGGTCACAAAATTGACTACTTCAGAGTTTCAGAAATTATATATTCTCAGTTTTTAAGCATGGTAATAGTCAACTTTATGGTTTGGCTGCAAATATGTCTTATAGACAGACGTGTAGTTGAAATAGCACCTATTATTTTGCTGTGCTGTGTTGATACAGCCTTTATTTCATTTTGGGCTTTTTGGTCAAACGGCCGTTACCAAAAAAGAAATATAGTAAGAAATATTTCGGTTATTTACAAGAATATAAGACCTGAAGATTTAGTTGAAAAAATGAATATGTATGACTATAAATTTAAAGTTACAAAAATTTTACAAGCAGATGGGAAAAAGGCTAAAGATATAATAAAAAACCTTAGCACTAGGGATGGGGTTGTGCTTTGCGGAATTGATGCAAACCTTCAAAAAGAAATAATGAAGTATTGTTTTGATAACACAATGCCTATTTTTGTTATACCTGATACGGCGGAGATTATTTTGCGTAGTGCCAATGCAATAAGCCTTTTGGATATGCCAGTGCTTCAATGCAGTAAGGGCGAGCTTAGTGTAATGGATGAAGTTATCAAAAGACTGTTTGACATTGTTACGGCTACTATTGGTATAATTGTCCTTTCTCCTATTATGCTTTTGGTGGCTATACTTATAAAAGTTTACGATGGAGGCCCAGCTACATACAAGCAGGAACGTCTTACCATAAACGGCAAAAAATTTATGGTTTATAAATTTAGAAGTATGGTGGAATGTGCAGAAGATGATGGTGTTGCTCGTCTTGCAAAACAGGGCGACAGTCGAATTACTCCTATAGGAAGTTATATACGAAAACTGCGTATAGATGAACTGCCACAGCTTTTTAATGTGGTTAAGGGTGATATGTCCATTGTTGGTCCTCGTCCAGAACGCCCTGAAATTGCGGCTCAGTATGAAAAAACTATACCCGAGTTTAAGTATAGGCTTAAATTCAAGGCGGGGCTTACAGGCTATGCACAGGTACTTGGTCGGTATAATACAACTCCATATGATAAGCTTATGTGGGATTTAATGTATATTGAGGGATATTCATTTTTGCTGGATTTACGGCTTATAATGATGACTATAAAAATTTTATTTATACCTGAAAGTACACAGGGTGTAGATAAAGATAGCGTAACGGCTGACAAAAAAACAACAGAAAAGAGTGAGTACATTTGATTCTAAAAATTACTGAAGAAAAAAAAGTTCAAATAAAAATAATTTTGCCCCTAATTTTTATATTTACGGCTTTTTTGTTTCTTATTCGATTAAGAGTATTTGAAGCAGGGCTTACTGGTTTATTTTGGTACACAGGTGGGCAAATGGCAACTGACCTTTACAGTATGTTTAAAATGCAGACATTTCTTATAGCAACAGTGATTGGTGTTGCCATGGTTATTATGCGGATATTTACAGGGGACATACAAATTTATAAACACAAGGTGTATATACCTATGGTTATATATTGTATATTTGTTTTGCTTAGCTATGGCTTTTCTCAATATAAGCAGGTAGCCATGGTTGGGTTTGTGGACCATATTCAGGGTACGGCAGCACTTATTGGATATATGGTTATTCTATTTTATGCAATGAATGCGGTGACTGACGATAAACAGGTTAAGCTAATATTTAATTGCTTTGCAGTGTCATGTACTTTGTTGGGCGTTTGGGGTGTATTACAGTTACAGGGTGTTGATATTGATATGCTTCCACAGTGGCTGTACGTTCCATCTAAATATTTGGGACAGGTTGACTTGGGTGCTAAAATGTCAGCAGATACAGTGAGATGGTTTTTCGGAAATCAGAATCACACAGCATTTTTTATTATTATGCCTATATGTATTTTTGCAATGACATCTATAGCATCTCACAACAAGAAGGAAAAAGTTATATTTGCTGCATTAACAGGCTTTATGTTCTTTAATATGTGGAATGCAGATTCTCTTGGAGGGATGGTTTCCATATTTGGTTCAGCTGTTTTTGGAGCAGTAGTGCTTGGTATTGAAAATATCAAAAAAATGGGTAAAAGCATTGGTATTGTGGCTGTTTTTGTTATTATATCAATAATGCTTAGCCTTCCATCCATTTTAGGTGAGGTGAAAAGTGCAAATGCCTATACTGAGGGTTTTGAAATAGTTAAAACTGCATTTGCGGATAATTCAGTATCTGAAAGTATAGCACCAGAGAAGCTTAAAATAGACTACATAAAAACCGAGAACGCAAATGTAACCTTCAGTTTCGTGGGAAATGAAGTTATAGTGACAACTGATGGAAAAGATGTTATAGGCGTTGTGGATTCTGAGGGTAAAAATTTGGGTCTTAGCAACCGTTTTATGACAGTTAAAAGTGAATTTAATGATGAAACAAAAACCAACTATATATATGTTACAACGGCTTCGTTTGTATGGGATTTTGCTTTATATAATGGGGAAATGTACTATGTTTCACAAACGGGAATGGGCATTAAGCTTAAAGAAATTGAAACCTTTGGGTTTAAGAATAATCAAGGCTTTGCTACATATCGTGGGTACATTTGGTCCCGTACGTTACCGCTTATTAAGGAAACATTGCTAATAGGTCATGGGGCAGACACATTTCCAATTTATTTTCCACAAGATGATTATGCAGGGCGGTATAATATTGGATATTTGTCAAATAATACATCAATAATGGTTGACAAACCACATAGTATGTATCTTGCTTCGGCGGTTAATACTGGGCTTATTTCACTTGTTGCGTTGCTGGCGGTTTATGGCATATACCTATGGGAAAGCTTTAAAATATATCGTAAGCGTGAATTTACAGAATATAAGCATTACATAGGCGTTGGTGTGGTTATTGCAATTTTTGGCATATTGATTGATGGGCTTATAAATGACGGAATGGTAAGTATTATGCCAGTAGTTTATTGTTTGATGGGCATTGGCTTTGCGGTAAATCGAATGATAAAAAATAGCATGAAATAAGATGAATTTCGCTTTGCATTTAGATTATGGTAAAGCGAAATTTTTTTGGCAAAAATGATTTAAAAAACATAGTTTGGGCTATAAAAAATTGGTGAATTGTGATAAAAACTACGGTTTTCTTGTTTTACACTTGTCTTATTTACGGAATATGATAGTGGTGTTTTTATAGCTTTAATTTGTAATTATGGGTACATATGGAGGTTATTGTCGCTTATTAAAAAATTACGTTCATGAAAATAGTTTTTCGCATAGTGAAAGCTAAGGGGAAGAATATTACCTTGCTTGAATGTTGGAAAAAATTGAGGTATAATGAAATATATACAAAGTTATTTCGTATATAACGAAGGGAGATACAGCAAATGTTAAATAAAAAATCAGTTGACGATTTACGAGTTAAAGGGAAAAAAGTTCTTGTAAGATGCGATTTTAATGTTCCACTTAAAGATGGGGTAATAACTGACGAAAATAGAATAACTGCAGCACTTCCTACTATAAAAAAATTAATTGAAGAGGGTGCAAAAGTTATTCTTTGTTCCCACATGGGCAAGCCGAAGGGCGAGGTAAAGCCAGAGCTTTCGCTTGCACCTGTTGCAAAAAGGCTTACAGAGGTTTTGGGTAAAGAGGTAGTGTTTGCTAAGGATGATATAGTCGTTGGTGAAAATGCCAAAAATGCAGTTGCAAAAATGGAAAATGGGGATGTTGTTTTACTTGAAAATACTCGTTTCCGCAAAGAAGAAACAAAAAATGAAGATAATTTTAGCAAAGAGCTTGCAAGTCTTGCCGATATATATGTAAATGATGCGTTTGGCTCAAGCCATAGGGCACATTGCTCCACTGTTGGGGTTACAAAATTTGTGGAAGAGTCAGCCGTTGGGTACTTAATGGAAAAGGAAATTGAATATCTTGGAAATGCAGTAAATAACCCTGAAAGACCATTTGTTGCCATTCTTGGTGGTGCAAAGGTTTCGGATAAAATTGCTGTAATTAATAATCTTTTGGAAAAGGTTGATACAATTATTATTGGCGGAGGAATGGCATATACATTTCTTAAAGCAAAGGGCTATGAGATTGGTATGTCATTATTAGACGAAAATAGTGTTGACTATGCAAAAGAAATGATGGAAAAAGCTGAAAAGAATGGCGTGAAATTCCTTTTGCCTGTTGACACCGTAATTGTGCAGGAATTTAAAAACGATACACCATTTAAAACAGTAGATGCAAGCGAAATACCTTCTGATTGGGAAGGTGTTGATATTGGCGAGAAAACAAGAGAAATTTTTGCAGATGCACTTAAAGATGCTAAAACAGTTGTATGGAATGGACCTATGGGAGTTTTTGAGTTTGAGAATTTTGCAAAGGGTACAATTGCAGTTGCAAAGGAGCTTTCATGTATAGACGCAACAACAATTATAGGCGGTGGAGATTCTGCTGCGGCTGTAAACAACTTAGGTTTTGGCGATAAAATGAGCCATATTTCCACAGGTGGTGGGGCATCACTAGAATTTCTTGAGGGTAAAGAATTGCCAGGCGTTGCGGCTGTAAATGATAAATAATTAATGAGAGGTCAGTTGTAGAATGAGAAAAAAAATAATAGCTGGAAACTGGAAAATGAATAAAACACCAAAAGAAGCAGTTGAGCTTATAAATATGCTTAAAACACAGGTAGACAGCAATATAGTTGACGTTATTTTTTGTGTGCCTGCTATAGATATTATACCTGCTGTTGAAGCACTTAAGGGTACAAAAATTGCCGTTGGAGCACAGAATGTATATTTTGAGGAAAGCGGAGCATATACAGGTGAAACTTCACCAGCAATGCTTAAGGAATGCGGAGTTGAGTATGTAATTATTGGTCATTCCGAAAGACGTCAGTATTTTGCAGAAACTAATGAAACTGTAAATAAAAAGGTTAAAAAGGTAATAGAGCATGGCATGACACCTATTATGTGTTGTGGCGAAACCCTTGAGCAGAGAGAACTTGGAGTTACAATTGAATTTGTTCGTACTCAAATTAAAGGCGGGCTTGCAGGTGTAGATGGCGAGGATGTTAAAAGAATGGTTATTGCCTATGAACCAATTTGGGCAATAGGCACAGGCAAAACAGCTACAAATGACCAGGCACAAGAGGTTTGCGGTGCAATAAGGACTGTAGTGTCTGAGATTTTTGGTAAAGAAGTTGCTAACGAGGTACGTATACAGTATGGTGGCAGTGTAAACGGAAAAAATGCTGCAGAGTTATTTGCAAAGCCAGACATTGACGGAGGTCTTGTTGGTGGTGCTAGCTTAAAGGCAGAGTTTGGCGAAATAGTGAATTATTAAGACAGCCAGGGTCTTAAAAAAGGGTGGAATATAATGAAAACTACGGTTTTGATGATTTTAGATGGCTATGGAATAAATGAACATAAAGACGGTAATGCCGTAAATATGGCAAATAAACCTGTTATGGATGCAATTATGGCTAAGTATCCACATACTAATGGTTATGCAAGTGGACTTGACGTTGGTCTTCCAGAGGGTCAGATGGGCAATTCTGAGGTAGGGCATCTAAACATGGGTGCAGGCAGAATTGTGTATCAAGAACTTACCCGAATAACAAAATCAATTGCAGATGGTGATTTTTTTGAAAAGCCAGAATTTCTTAAAGCTGTGGATAACTGCAAGAAAAATAACTCTGCACTGCATTTGTTTGGTCTGTTAAGTGACGGAGGTGTGCATAGCCATATAAACCATCTTTTTGCATTGCTTAAATTAGCAAAAATTAATGGTTTAACTAGGGTTTATGTACACGCATTTTTAGACGGAAGGGACACAGCCCCATGTTCAGGTGAGGATTATTTACGTAGTCTTGAGGAAAAAATGCGTGAACTTGGTGTAGGTAAAATTGCATCGGTTATAGGTCGTTATTACGCAATGGACAGAGACAACAGATGGGAAAGAATACAGCGTGCCTACGACTGCATGACAATGGGAACAGGCGAAAAAGCCAAAAGCGTAAAAGAATGTATTGCAAATACATACGAACAAAAGATAACGGATGAGTTTGTTTTGCCTACAAATATAGTTGATGAAGACGGGCAGTGCGTGGCACTTGTAAATCCTGAGGACTCGGTGATTTTCTTCAATTTTAGACCAGATAGGGCAAGAGAAATTACCCGTGCATTTTGCGATAAGGATTTTGCAGGGTTTAAGCGAGAAAAGGACAACACAGGGCTTACTTATGTGTGTTTTACAGAGTATGACAAAACAATTGAAAATAAAGATGTAGCCTTTAAACAACAAAGGTTGGATAATACATTAGGAGAATATCTTTCATCATTGGGAAAGAAACAGTTACGCCTTGCTGAAACAGAAAAATATGCACACGTAACCTTCTTTTTTAATGGTGGCGTGGAAGTTCCAAACCCTAATGAAGATAGGGAGCTTGTTCCCTCACCTAAGGTTGCAACCTATGACCTTCAGCCTGAAATGAGTGCTTATGAAGTGGCAGATAAGCTGGTTGAAAATATAAGAAAACAGAAATACGACCTCATTGTTGTTAATTTTGCTAACGCAGATATGGTTGGTCACACAGGTATTCTTTCTGCGGCAATTAAAGCTGTGGAGGCTGTGGATAGCTGTGTAGGACGTACTATGGAGGCATTGCTTGAGGTGAACGGGCAAATGTTTATTTGTGCCGACCATGGAAATAGTGAACAGATGATAGATTATGAAAACGGTGGTGCATTTACTGCACACACAACAAATCCTGTGCCTTTTGTGTTAGTTAATTATACAGACGGAATTGGGCTTAGAGATGGTGGTAAGCTGGCAGATATTGCCCCAACACTTTTAGACATGATGAATATACCTGTGCCAAAGGAAATGACAGGTAAATCCATGCTCATAGGTAAATAATATAAATTAGGAGGAAAAATAAAATGAAAAGTTACATTGAAATTTTAGATGTATTTGCAAGAGAAATTCTGGATTCAAGAGGAAACCCTACAGTTGAGGTTGAAGTTACAGTTGATGGTGGAATTATGGGACGTGCCGCAGTACCAAGCGGTGCTTCAACGGGTCAGTTTGAAGCTGTTGAACTTCGTGACGGCGGTGAAAGATATATGGGTAATGGTGTTGAGGATGCAGTAGACAACGTAAATACCATTATTGCAGATGAAATCATTGGAATGAATGCACTTAATCAGGTTTCTATTGATAAGGCAATGATTGAACTTGATGGTACACCAAACAAGGCTAAATTAGGAGCAAATGCAATTTTAGGTGTTTCCATGGCAGTTGCAAAGGCAGCGGCTAATGCCCTTGATATGCCTTTATACCAGTACCTTGGTGGCTTTAATGCAAAAACAATGCCTGTACCAATGATGAATATTATGAATGGCGGAAAACACGCTGATAATACCGTAGATTTTCAGGAATTTATGATTATGCCAACGGGTGCTTCAAGCTTTAAAGAGGCACTTAGGATGTGTGCTGAAATTTACCATAACCTTAAAAAAGTTCTTAAAGGCAAGGGACTTTCCACATCAGTTGGTGACGAGGGTGGTTTTGCACCTGACCTTCCTACAGCAGATGCTGTTATAGACCTTATTAAAGAAGCAGTTGAAAAATCAGGCTATGGCTTTGGCACGGATATTATGATTGCTATGGACCCAGCAGCAAGTGAGCTTTTTGGTAAAGATGGAAAATATCACTTTGAGGGCGAAAGTAAAATGGCTGGCAAAGAAATTGTTAGAACAAGCGAGGAAATGGTTGAGCTTTGGAAAGCACTTTGCGAAAAGTACCCAATTGTATCCCTTGAAGACGGTCTTGCAGAAGAGGATTGGGCTGGCTGGCAGTTACTTACCAAGGAACTTGGCGATAAAATTCAGCTTGTTGGTGATGATTTATTTGTTACCAACACTGAAAGATTGCAAAAAGGTATTGACCTTAAAGCAGGTAATTCTATCCTTATTAAGGTTAACCAGATTGGTTCACTTACAGAAACATTTGATGCAATTGCACTTGCAAATAGAAACAATATGACAGTTGTAGTTAGCCATCGTTCTGGAGAAACAGAAGATGCAACAATTGCAGATATAGTTGTTGCCGTTAATGCAGGACAGATTAAGACTGGTGCACCGGCAAGAAGTGACCGTGTTGCAAAATATAATCAGTTGTTAAGAATAGAAGAAGAACTTGATGAAGTGGCACAATATGCAGGCCGCAACGCATTCTTCAATATAAAGAAGTAATAAAAAAAGCGTGCAGACAAAATCTGCACGCTTTAAATTATGAAAACTATCAAGGTTTTGAATTTTTTTCAGCCTGTTTTATTGAAAGAGAAATTCTGTTTTTGTCTGGGTCACATTCCAATACAACGGTATTAACTATATCCCCCACACTAAGAATTTCAGATGGGTGCTTTATAAATTTGTTACAGCATTGTGATATATGCACAAGCCCATCTTGATGCACACCAATATCCACAAATACGCCGAAATCAACTACATTTCTCACAGTCCCTGTAAGCTCCATTCCCGACTTTAAGTCCTTCATATCCAATATGTCGGTACGCAGCATTGGTGCTGGCAATTCGTCACGTGGGTCACGACCTGGTTTAAGCAGTTCGGTAATAATATCCTTAATTGTTGGTACACCAACACCACATATTTCTGCAATGTTTTGTTCACCTAATTTTGCAACCCTATCTCTTAGTTCAATAAGGTTGTTGTTCTTAACATCCATTTCAGTGTAGTGGCAAAGCTCAAGCAATTTTTCAGCTGCACTGTAGGATTCGGGATGAACCGAGGTGTTATCCAATATATTTTTGCTTTCTCCAACACGCAAGAATCCAGCACACTGCACAAATGCCTTAGGCCCTAGTTTTGCAACTTTTTTAAGAGTTTTTCTGTCTGTAAAAATACCATTTTCATTTCTGAAAGCAACTATATTTTTTGCTATGGTTTCGTTAAGACCTGAAACACGGGAAAGCAGTGACGGGGAGGCTGTGTTAAGGTCTACACCAACACGTCCAACACAGTTTTCCACAACGCCTGTAAGTGTTTCGCCAAGTTCTGCCTGTGGCATATCATGCTGATACTGCCCGACACCAATTGATTTTGGGTCTATTTTAACAAGCTCAGCAAGAGGGTCTTGCAATCTTCTTGCTATGGAAACAGCAGACCTGAGAGATACATCGTATTCTGGAAATTCCTCAGCACCAAGCTTTGAGGCTGAATATACTGATGCACCAGCCTCATTTACCATCATGTATGCAACTGAAGGTATGTCCTTAATAAGCTCTGCAATAAAAATTTCAGACTCTTTTGAGGCAGTACCATTACCTATAGCAATCACCTCAATTTTGTGCTTGTCAATAAGCTGATTGAGCTTTTTGGCAGCTTCCTCTTTTTTGTTTGCAGGCGGTGTTGGATAAACAACAGTGGTGTCAAGCACCATGCCTGTTCCGTCTACCACGGCTATTTTGCAGCCTGTGCGATAAGCAGGGTCAAAACCCATAGTAACTTTGTTTTTAACAGGTGGCTGCATAAGCAGTGGCTCAAGGTTAAGGGCAAACATACTTATTGCCTGTTGTGAAGCTATATCCGTCAGCTGATTTCTTATTTCACGCTCTATAGATGGAAAAATAAGGCGTTTATAGGAATCTTCAATAGCAGTGTTAACAAAATCTGTGGATATGCTGCCTTGTTTTAATACAATTCGGCGTATTATATCAAGGGCAGTTTGGAGGTCAATTTCCAAGGATACTTTCAAAAACTTCTCGTTTTCGCCACGGTTTACAGCAAGTATTCGATGGCTTGGAAGTTTTGCAATAGGTTGGCTAAAATCATAATATAAGCGATAAACGCTGTCATCTTCAGTTGTTCCTTTAGATGAAAGAATGCCTTTTTTGGTAAACAGTACACGAAGCTTGCTCCTTATTTCAGCAATATCGGATATGTCCTCGGCTATAATATCTGAAGCACCACTAAGGGCATCTTCTACCGTTGCCACACCTTTTTCATCATTAATATAAGGTGATGCAAGTTTTTCGATATTACCAATTTTAAGGTTTTGAGCAAAAAGTATTGCTGCAAGTGGCTCAAGACCTTTTTCACGTGCCATTGTGCCACGGGTTCTGCGTTTTTGTTTATATGGACGGTAGATATCCTCAAGAGAGGCAAGGGTTTCCGCATTTTCAATATTCTGCACAAGCTGGTCAGTAAGCTTTCCTTGTGCGTCAATTGAAGTGGTAATTTCATGGCGTCGTTTATCAAGACCACGCAGATAGTTAAGTCTTTCGTCAAGCTGACGCAGAATTTGGTCATCCATTGTGCCTGTAAGTTCCTTACGGTATCGTGCAATAAAAGGAATTGTGTTTCCTTCATCAATTAAGGTTATTACATTTTCTATATGAGAAGGGTTAAGATTAAGCTCCTTTGCTAAAATATTGATTATTTTTGTCATACTTACACTCCTTTGTAAAATTTTATTGTTCTTAAGTATATCACAAAACGGTAGTTAGGTTAAATTAAATGTGATATACTTGAATACAAAAAAAGGAGACATGGTAATTGCCTTATGGATAAATACGAAATTTTAAATACATATTTTGGATATGACTCTTTTCGTCATGGACAAGAGCAGATAGTGGATGCAATTTTGTTGGGCAAGGATGCCCTTGGAATAATGCCTACAGGTGCAGGCAAAAGTTTATGTTTTCAAGTGCCAGCAATGGTCATGGATGGAATAACAATAGTTATATCTCCGCTGGTTTCACTTATGAAAGACCAAGTTTCAACACTGGTGGCGGCAGGTGTGCCAGCGGCATTTTTAAATAGTTCCCTTACAGAAAGGCAGTATCTTAAAGCCTTGGATTTTGCAGCAGGCGGAAAATACAAAATAATTTATGTTGCACCAGAAAGATTGCTTACGTGGCGATTTCAAAATTTTGTGGAAAAAGTAAATATTGCAATGGTGGCGGTTGACGAAGCACACTGTGTTTCCCAATGGGGACAGGACTTTAGACCAAGCTATTTAGACATAACTCAATTTGTGAATGGGCTTAAAGTACGACCAATTATAACAGCATTTACTGCAACAGCAACAACCAGAGTAAAGGATGACATAGTAAAGATGCTTAACCTTAACAGCCCTATACAGGTGGTTACAGGTTTTGACAGAAAAAATCTTTATTATGAAGTAAGAAAAAAGCAAAGCAAGAAAATCGAGCTTATGAACATAGTTAGGGAGCATAAAAATGAAAGTGGCATTGTATACTGCACAACACGTAAAAAGGTTGAAGAGGTATGTCAAATGCTTAAAGAGGAGGGTTTTAAGGCAACAAGATACCATGCAGGTCTTGAGGCTGAGGAACGAAAAGAAAATCAAGAAAAATTTATATATGATGAGATAAACATTATGGTTGCCACAAACGCATTTGGCATGGGCATAGATAAATCTGACGTTAGGTTTGTTGTGCATTTTAATATGCCAAAGGATATAGAAAGCTATTACCAAGAGGCAGGGCGTGCGGGTCGTGATGGAGAAAGTGCACAATGTATTTTACTCTATAGTGGCAACGATGTTTCAACCAACAAATTTTTAATAGAAAACAGCCGACAAAACGGTGGAAACGAATTAACAGACGAAAAGGTAAAACAGCAGATGATAGCACAGGACCTACGTCGTCTTGAACAAATAATTTTTTATTGCCAAACAACGGAGTGTCTGCGTACATATGTCCTTAGATATTTTGGAGAAGATGTGAAAGAAGGGTGCGGCAACTGCTTCAATTGTTATGAAAAAATAACTGAAAAGGAACGTAAAAAGCGTATTATTGCCAGTCTTGATGGGAAGTTGCTAAATGAACTTAAAAAAGTTAGAATGAAACTTTCAATGGCACAGGGAGTACCAGCTTTTGTTGTATTTTCGGATGCGTCACTGTATGATATGTGTCGAAAACTGCCAAAAAATGATGAAGAGTTTTTGGAAATATCAGGCGTTGGTTATAAAAAGCTACAGCAGTATGGAAGTGCATTTTTAGAGGTTATAAACAAAACAAAACCGTGAGGATATACACGGTTTTGTTTTAAGTTTTAGTATTGTGGTGCATACATTATCTGCTCTTAACTTCTTCAAGTCGAGCATTCATTTCTTTAATGTAGGTTTCAGCAGATTTAGTTCCCTCAAGAGCTTCACCAACTATCTGACCGTTGCTGTCTACAAAAACCGTAGATGGAACTCCATTAAGGTTATTTGTAACCCAGTTGGCAAGGAGAGTATCCAGTTTAATAGTAAGGAATTTTGCACCAGCGGCATTTTTTGCTTTAAGAGCAGTTGCCTCGGCTTCCTCAGCTGGTGTATCAATAATTGCAGAAATTACGTTTATTTTTTCGTTGCTGTCTAAAGCTGTTTGGTATACCTCCTGTAAAACTGCAAATTCATCAGATTCAGGATAGGTATAAGTTCCGCTAAAGTTTAAAACAGTTAAGTCATAGTCGGCAAAAATCGTACTGTCCACTTCGGCACCCTCTAGGGCGGTTGTATCAAAGGTAATTGTTTTTGCATATACATCTTCTTTGGCTTGCAAAAGTGTGTCATCAAAGGCTTTTGTAGAAATGCTTGATGTAAGGGATGGCACAGCTGCTAAAATTTCATTGTAGTTTGCAAGGTCTTGACCTGTAAGGGTGGAAAGAGCTTTTGTATTTCCATAGGCAATATAATAGCTGTATTCACCTTGCTCAGACAATTTTTGAGAGTTTTGATACTCAGCAAGAAGGTTTGCTAAAGTACCGTTTTCAAAGTTTTCAGTTTTAGCAACAATAATTTCGCAAATGTTGTTAAGGCAGTTTATAATAGAGGTTTCTTCCCCGCTGTCAAGGCGTTGCATATCCTTTGTGGTTATATAGCCATAAACAACTTCTGCAAAGGTACCCTCACCTTTAAGTGTAACAGGGTAAATATTAGTTTCTTGATAGCTACGCCATTCGTCAGGGGTGGTATATGTAAGCCCCAATTCTTCAACAGTTACAGTGCGGTCATTGTTGATTTCTTCTTTTTTTGAACAGCCAGTGAATACGCTAAGGCATAAAATTAGGCACATAATGCTAATCATAAATTTTTTCATAAGTAATGTCCTCCTAAAAGTTTTGCTGATATTATAACAATTTAGACCAAAAGTAATTATATATTAAATTATCATGGGTTGCAAATGAATATTTTGTGAACTTTGGAATAGAAATATTCTGAGGTGATTTTGTATTATGAAAAATAAGAGTATATATCCACGCAAAAAAACCACAGCATATAAAAAATATGGTAATAACAGCGTTGAGGAGAAAAATGATAGTATGATGGTTAAGGTATATGTAAGTGTGATAATGATTTTATTTACACTGGCAATTGCCAATTTAAACATACCAGAGGCAGAAAAATTGCAGTTAAACCTTAAAACAGCCATAAGTGAAAACATTACAGTAGAACAGGCAAAGCAAATAAGCCAAAATGGCATTAAAAAACTGATGGCATTTAAGGAAAAAGAAATGCCAAAAAAAGTTGAAGATTCAGTGGAAGAGGTATTTTTGCCTAATGATGCAGCTGAGGCAAATTAATTAGTGCAATTATTGTTCCTTTAGGGTATGATATAAAATAATGGTTTTTTAGATATACCAAAATGGAGGATAATTAAATGAAAAATGCAATTCCCGACGAAATACTTTTGCAGGTTGAAAAGCCAGCAAGATATGTTGGCCGAGAAGTTAATATGGTAAAAAAAGACCCTAAAAATGTGGATATAAGGTTTGCGTTTTGTTTTCCTGATGTTTACGAGGTTGGCATGAGCCATTTGGGTCTTCAGATATTATACTACTTTCTTAACAGACGTGAGGATACTTATTGTGAAAGGGCTTTTTCGCCATGGACAGATTTGGAAGAAAAAATGCGTGAAAACAATATACCTATGTTTGCCCTTGAAAGCCAGGACGCTTTAAGTGATTTTGATTTTGTTGGCTTTACACTTCAGTATGAGCTTTGCTATACAAACCTTATAAATATGCTGGAGATGAGCCATATACCTGTTTTAAGCAGTGAGCGAACGGAGGATGACCCTATAATAATCTGCGGAGGCTCTTGTGCATACAATCCTGAGCCATTGGCGGATTTTGTGGATATTTTTTACCTTGGCGAGGGCGAGGTGCTTTATGACCAAATTCTTGATATGTATAAGGAGCATAAAAAATCAGGCGGAAGCAAGGCGGAGTTTTTGGAAAGCCTTTTGGAGCTTGACGGGTTATATATGCCTAAGTTTTATGACGTTAGCTACAAAGAAAATGGAGAAATAGCCAGTTTTGAGCCAAACCATCCAAAAGCACGCAAAATAATTAAAAAGGTTATTGTTAAGGATTTGGACAAGGTGTTTTATCCTGAAAAGCAGTTAGTACCGCTAATTGAGGTAGTACATGATAGGGTTACGCTTGAGCTTTTTCGTGGCTGCATAAGAGGATGTCGTTTTTGTCAGGCAGGGTTTGTTTATCGCCCTGTAAGAGAAAAAACAGCTCCAACACTTCTTCAACAGGCTAAAAATTTGGTGAAATGTTCTGGGCATGAAGAAATTTCCCTTATTTCCCTTAGTACCAGCGATTTTACTTGCTTTCCAGAGCTTGCAAACGGACTTCTTGACGAATTTAAGGACAAGTCGGTAAACATCTCACTTCCTTCCCTTAGAATAGATGCGTTTTCAATTGAATTGATGGAAAAAATTCAAGAGGTAAGAAAAAGCAGTCTTACCTTTGCAGCAGAGGCTGGAACACAGCGTCTTAGAAATGTAATAAACAAAAACCTTAGTGAAGAGGTTATACTTGACGGATGTAAGCTTGCTTTTGACGGTGGCTGGACAAAGGTTAAGCTATATTTTATGCTAGGCTTGCCAACGGAAACAGAGGAAGATTTGTTGGGTATAGGCGACCTTACAGACAAAATAGTTTCCAAGTTTTTTGAGATACCAAAGGAGGACAGGCCAAGACCTGTTACGGTAAATGCCAGTGCCTCTTGTTTTGTGCCAAAACCATTCACACCTTTCCAGTGGGACGCACAGGATACCTACGAAAGTTTTGGAACTAAGGCACGTATAGCCAAAAAAAGTATAACACGCAAGCAAGTGCGTTTTACCTACCACAATACAAAAATGAGTTCCCTTGAGGGCGTTATGGCAAGGGGAGATAGACGTATTGGCAAGGTTTTATACAATGCTTGGCAAAACGGTTGCCGTTACGACGGTTGGACGGACAAGTTTAATTGGGAGGGATGGACAAAGGCATTTGAGGATGCAGGCGTTGACCCTTCGTTCTATGCCAATCGTGTTAGAAGCTACGATGAAATACTTCCTTGGGACCATATTTCTGTTGGTGTGTCACGTCAATTTTTAATAAGTGAAAGAGAAAAGGCTTTAAAGGGCGAAGTTACACCTAATTGCAGACAGGAATGCTCTAATTGTGGAGCAAAGGCTTTTGGAGGAGGTGTATGCTATGACGACATACAGGTTTAAGTTTACCAAGGGTGATGAAATTAAATTTATAGGTCATTTGGACATTGTGCAAGCGTTTCAGCGTGCCATTAAGCGTGCAGATTTGCCTATTGCATATTCCAACGGCTTTAATCCTCATCAGCAGATTTCCTTTGCAAGCCCGTTAAGCCTTGGTTATATAAGTGAGGCAGAGTATGGAGATTTGAAGCTTACTAAAGACCTTGAACCAAGTGAAGTTATGGATAGACTGAATGCCGTTATGCCCGATGGAATGGTTATAAAAGAAATAATTCGCCTTAGAGATGGTGTTAAAAATACTATGGCCAGTGTTTCGGCAGGTCGTTACAAGGCGTATCTTGATAGCAGGATTACACCCAAAATGATTGAAGAAAATTTGGAAAAATATTTTGCCATGGATGAAATACTTGTAATGAAAAAGACCAAAAAGAATTTTAAGGAAACGGATATAAAGCAGGATATATTTGAACTTAAAAATGCCTCTGAGGGCGGGCAGGCAATTATAGAAATGGTCATTGCAGGTGGAAGCACAAGAAACCTCAAGCCTGAATCTGTTGCAGAGGGATTTTACAACTTTGTTGGTGTTGAATATAACAAGTTTAAGATAGGTTTTAAGCGAATGGAAATTTACATGGTTATGGATGAAAAATATGTTCCACTTAATTACGGAGTTGATTTTTAATGAAAAGAGTTCTTGTAGACTCATCTATGCACCACACAAGAATTGCTCTTGTGGAAAACGGTGAATTGACGGAATTTATATATGAAAGCAAGTTGAACAAAAGCATTGTTGGAAATATATATGTTGGCAGGGTTATGTCAGTGCATAAGGGAATGCAGGCGTGTTTTGTTGACATAGGAGAAGAAAAAAACGCCTACCTTTTAATGGAAAATCATTGCAAATTTCAACCTTATAGCCAAATTGCAGTGCAAGTGAAAAAAGATGCTTCTGGTTTGAAGGGTGCTGTGGTTACAAACAAAATATCTTTTACAGGAAAATTTTTGGTTCTTATTCCAGATGAAAATGGAAACATTGGTATATCTAAAAAAATATTCAGCGAAGAGGAACGAGAGCGAATAAAAATTATTGCTCAGGAAGTGCTGCCAAGTGGGTATGGAATTATAATACGTACAGAGGGAGCAGGCAAGAGTATAGATGAGTTTAAGGCAGAGATAGACAGGCTTTATAAAATAAGTCAAGAGGTTATGCAAAGCGTTCAGCATAGCAAAGCCCCAAGCCTTGTTTTCAGCGAGGCAGATACAATAGTCAAGGCGGCAAGGGATTTATTTGGCGATGACGTTGATGAAATTATGCTTAATGATGAAACAGAATATAGGCTTATAAAAGAAAAAACTTCTAACCGAGCCGAACGAGTGCTTTTTTATGACAATGAAGTGCCTATGTTTGAAAACTATTTGGTTGAAAGCCAGGTAGAAAAAATATTTAATAAGAAAGTATGGCTTAAATGCGGTGGGTTTTTAATAATTGAACAAACAGAGGCTTGTGTGGTTATTGATGTAAATACTGGAAAATATACAGGAAAAAAGAACTTTCAGGAAACGGTGCTTAAAACTAATCTTGAGGCGGCAGTTGAGATTGCAAAGCAGCTGAGGTTAAGAAATCTTTCAGGTATGATAATAATTGATTTTATTGATATGAAAGAGGACGAAAACAAAAAGCAGTTACACCGAACCCTTGAGCGTGCGGTAAAAAAAGACCGCATTAAAACAACTGTTGTTGGCATGACAGAGCTGGGGCTTATGCAGGTTACACGCAAAAAGACCAGTATACCTGTTGTTGCAAGGCTTACTGACCAGTGCCAATGCTGTAAGGGCAACGGATATGTGCAAAGCTTTGAATATATTTCGGGGAAAATACGCCGTGAGGTTGTTTCTATTTTCGTGCAAACTATTTTTAATGAGGTTACAATATCTTCAAGCAGACGTATACTTAGAGCATTTGCAGGCGACAAAGATGAAAATAAAAAGGAAATTGAAAAGAAATTTGGAAAAACAATTGTGTTTAAAGAAATAGAAACTGCGGCACACAGCTATTATGAAATTGACAGACGAACGGTTTGAAAATATCATTGCCAATACTTTGTTAAAGAACCTAAGCTTGGGGTTACTTGACTTTTGAATGGCTATATGATACAAATAAAAGTAATGGATTATAATAAGAATATAAGTGACCATGTGGCTTTGGCACTCGGTTTTTAATATCATTTTTAAGGAGGATTACAGTAATGGGTTTAGATTATAAAGATGCAGGCGTAGACGTTGAAGCTGGATACAAGGCAGTAAAATTAATGGGTGAGCACGTAAAAAGCACTTTTAGAAAAGAAGTATTAAATGATATAGGTGGTTTTGGCGGAATGTTTACGCTTGGCGGTTTGAATATGAAAGAACCTGTACTTATTAGTGGTACTGATGGCGTTGGCACAAAACTTAGGCTTGCCTTTGTTCAGGATAAGCACGATACAGTAGGAATTGACTGCGTTGCTATGTGCGTTAACGATATTATATGCAACGGAGCACAGCCTTTATTTTTCTTAGACTATATTGCCTGTGGCAAAAATGTTCCGGAAAAAATTGCAGAAATAGTTAGTGGTGTTGCTGAAGGATGCCGTCAAAGTGGATGTGCACTTATCGGCGGTGAAACAGCTGAAATGCCAGGTTTTTACCCAATAGATGAGTATGATATGGCAGGCTTTACTGTAGGCGTTGTGGATAAATGCGACATTATAAATGGAGAAAAAATTGTTGAAGGCGATGTAATTATTGGCTTGCCATCAAGCGGTTGTCATTCCAACGGTTATTCACTTGTAAGAAAGGTGTTTGAACCAATTGAAGAATGTGCTAAGGAATATGTTGAAGAATTGGGCGAAACTATTGGTGAGGCACTTTTAACACCAACAAAAATATATGTTAAAGAAATACTTGACCTTGTTAAAAAGGTTGAAGTAAAAGGAATAAGCAACATTACAGGCGGCGGATTTATAGAAAATATTCCAAGGTGTATTCCAAAGGGAAAAAACCTTTGTGCAACAATAGAAGAGGGTACATGGCCTGTATTACCTATTTTTGAAATTATGCAGCAAAGAGGACAGATTGAAAGAGCACATATGTATAACACCTTTAATATGGGTATTGGTATGGTGCTTGTTGTTGCAAAAGAAAATGCTGATATTGCCCTTAAAACCATTGAGGAAATGGGAGAAAAGGCTTATATAATTGGTAAAATAACTTCTAATGAAAAAGAGGTAGAGGTATGCTTAAAATAGGAGCTTTGGTTTCTGGCGGCGGAACTAATTTAGAGGCCATTATTAATAGTACAGAAAATGGTTCGGTGCCTAATGCAAAGGTAGTTACAGTTATAAGCAGCAAAGAGGGTACGTATGCCCTCGAGCGTGCTAAAAAACATAACATAAACGGTGTTTGCATAAAGAAAACTGATTTTTCAGACTTTGACCAATATATGCAGGCTATGATTGACCATTTGGAAAGCTTTGAGGTTGACCTTGTAGTGCTGGCAGGTTTTATGACCGTTATTGGTGAGAAATTTTTAGAAAAATATAAAGATAGAATTATCAATATACATCCATCACTTATTCCGTCATTTTGTGGTAATGGTTTTTATGGAATTAAGGTGCATGAGGCGGCATTGGAAAAAGGCGTTAAGGTTACAGGTGCCACAGTGCATTTTGTAAACGAGGAAACTGACGGTGGGCCTATAATACTGCAAAAGGTAGTTTACATAGAAGAAAACGATACTGCCCAAAGCCTTCAGCAAAGAGTGATGGAAGAAGCAGAATGGAAGATTTTTCCCGAAGCCATTAAGCTTATAAGCGAGGGAAAAATTGAGGTTGTTGGAAACAAGGTTAGGAGGAAAAATTAAAATGAAAGTTTTACTTGTTGGCAGTGGCGGCCGTGAACACGCAATTGTGTGGAAGCTTAAGCAAAGCCCTAAAATAGAAAAAATTTATTGTGCACCTGGAAATGCTGGTATTGCACAGGATGCACAGTGTATTGATATTGGTGCAATGGAAATTGAAAAGCTTGTTGAGTTTGCAAAAAATGAGGGCATAGACTTTACCATAATTGGTATGGACGACCCCCTTGTAGCAGGCATTGTTGATGCCTTTGAAGCAGAGGGACTTAGAGTGTTTGGTCCACGAAAAAATGCTGCTATTATTGAAGGAAGCAAGTCTTTTTCAAAAGATTTGATGAAAAAATACAATATACCTACAGCTAAATATGAGGTTTTTGATAAATATGAAGAAGCCAAGGCTTATCTTCTTGAACAGAAAATGCCTATTGTAATAAAAGCAGATGGTCTTGCTTTGGGTAAGGGTGTGCTTATTTGTTCAACTGTTGAAGAAGCAGTTGAAGGTTTAGGCGAAATTATGCTTGACAAAAAGTTTGGAAAAAGCGGTAATACAGTTGTTATTGAAGAGTTCCTTGTGGGACCTGAGGTTTCAGTGTTATCATTTTGTGATGGCAAAACAGTTATACCTATGGTTTCTGCACAGGACCATAAAAGAGCCCTCGACGGCGATAAAGGTCTTAATACAGGCGGAATGGGAACGTTTTCTCCAAGCAAAATGTATACCCCAGATTTGGCTGAATTGTGTATGAAAGAAATTTTTCAGCCATCCCTTGATGCAATGGCAAAGGAAGGACGAGAATTTGTTGGTATTCTTTACTTTGGGCTTATGCTTACAAAAGATGGAATGAAAGTAATTGAATACAATGCACGTTTTGGTGATCCTGAAACACAGGTTATACTTCCTCGTCTTAAAACAGACCTTATTGAAATTATGGAGGCTTGCGTAGACGGACGACTTGACCAGTTGAACATTGAATGGTATGACAATGCGGCGGTTTGCGTTGTTGAAGCAAGTGGTGGGTACCCTGAAAGCTATGAAAAAGGCTATCCTATTAAAGGTCTTGAGGAAATTAAAAAGAGGGACGACATTGTTGTTTTTCATGCTGGCACAAAAATGCAGGATGGTAAGTTTGTTACAAATGGCGGGCGTGTCTTGGGTATTACAGGAATTGGTAAAAACCTTGACGAAGCTATTAAAATTGCATACCAAGGCGTTGAGATAGTTGATTTTGACAAAAAACATTTCAGACATGATATTGGTGTAAAATAATATAAGAACAAGCATTATGCCACGTTTGGGTGTAGTGCTTTTTCCACGTAAAAGAGGTGTGGCATAAATGCAGAGCGAAAGATTTAATAAGCAAATGGAATTTCTTCTTGAGCTGGATAAAATAAAGCAGATTTTTCGCCAGACTTATCTAGCAGACAAAAGTCGAAAAGAAAATGATGCTGAGCATAGCTGGCACGCTTGCCTAATGGCGTTTGTACTTGCAGAGTATTTTCCTAATGTCGACTTGCTTAAAGTAATAAAAATGATGCTCTTTCATGATGTAGTGGAGATATATGCAGGAGATACCTATTGCTATGACACCAATGGCTGTGAGGCTAAGGCACTGAAAGAGCAGATGTCGGCTGAAAAGATTTATGGATTGCTGCCTACGGAGCAAAAGGAAGATTTGATTGCACTTTGGCAGGAATTTGAGCAAGGGGAAAGCCCTGAAGCTAAGTTTTGTGCTATTTTAGACAGAGTTCAGCCGACTATGCTTAACAATGCCGCTGATGGAATATCATGGGTGGAGCATAGCATAAAAAAAGAACAGGTTATGCAAAGAAACTCAGCAACATTTCAAGGTCCTAAGATTATTGGGGATTACATGAAAAATATTATAGACAATGCTTATCTTAAGGGATACTTAAAATAAAGCGGTTAAATAGAGAGAAGGAGATTATTGTTATGGATATTCAAGTTTGTATTGGAAGTGTTTGCCACCTTAAAGGGTCGTACGATATTATTAATAAATTGGAAGCACTTATAGATAAAAATCAGTTGAGTGATAGGGTTAAAATTAAGGCGGCATTCTGTCTTGGTGAATGTGTTGGTGCAGTTTCGGTTAAGGTTGATGAGGATATTTACTCTGTTCAACCAGACACTGTAGACAATTTTTTTAAAACAGTTGTACTGGAAAAGGTGATGTAATTGAGATTATTCAATTTTACGGCAGATAATTGTAAAAATTGCAATAAGTGCGTGAGAGAATGTCCCGTAAAGGCTATTAGGTTCAAAAATAATAAAGCAGAAATCGACGAGGAAAGGTGCATTGCCTGCGGACAGTGTTTTACGTGTTGCCCTAAGCACGCACGTAACATGGAAAATGAGGTTGGTATTGTAACAGAAATGCTAGCAAGTGATAGGCGTGTTGTGGCGTGTATAGATTCAGCTTACCTTGGCTCATTTAAAGAGCCTGGCAAATATATTACCGCACTGAGAAAACTTGGTTTTGACTCTGTACAGGAAATTGCGGCAGGAAGCGAAAGAATTACAGAGGATTATATTAAATACATAAAGGCAAATGCAGGAAAGCAGAAATATTTTATTTCAAGTACCTGTACTGCTATTTATCTTTTTATACAAAAATATCATCCAACATTGGTAAAATATCTTATACCTGTGGTTACACCTATGCTTGCTTTGGGCATGGCAATTAAAGCGGAAGACCCAAATGCGTATACGGTGTATGTTGGTCCATGCCTAAGCAAAAAGTATGAAACACTGCCAAAGCGTGACGATGCACCTATAAATTCACTTATTACCTGTGAAGAAATAATGCGTATGTTTAGGCGAAAATTTATTGATATGAATGCTCTTGAAGCATCTATGCCAGACAGGGTTGCAAAAAATACAGGCTCAAGCTATTCTATTTCCGGCGATGTATGGCCAAATATTACGGAAATATTAGAGGAAAACAGCTATGATTCTCTTAGGGTTAACGGGCTTGATAATGTTAAAAATTTGTTTGAAAGTATGGAAAGTCAAGAATTGGGCAAATGCTATATCGGCATTTCAGCCTGTGTGGAAAGCTGTATAAACGGACCATTTATACCAAAAGAATCCCTTAGCTTATTTTGCAGAAGACAGAAGATAACCAATTTTGCAGCAAACCACGGCTGGGGCATTGAGGGCGAGCAAATTAATTGGGAGGGCATAGATTTGTCACGCAGTTTTGAGCCTATTGGCGTTCCAAGCCATAAAGCTACAAAAAAGCAGCTTGACGATATTCTTCACAGAATGGGCAGGAATACAAGAGCTGATGAATATGACTGCGGTGCGTGTGGATATAATACTTGCCGTGAAAAGGCACAGGCGGTTTTTGACGGCATGGCTGAGGAAGAAATGTGCTGGCCTAATTTAAGAAAAAAAGCAGAGCATAAGGGGGATACAATTTTTCTCAATTCAAGAAATATAATTGTGCTTATAGATAAAGAACACAAAATACAGCAGATAAATCCTGTTGCGGAACGATATTTTAAAGTTGCCAACTACGACATAGTAGGCAAACCGGTTACAGAGCTGGGTTTGCCATTGGATGATTATGCGTATTGCCTTGCAATTAAGAAAGATATAATGAATAAAAAAATGCGTTTAGACGAATATGGACTTGTTGTAATGCAGAATATAATTTATATTGAAGGTGACGAGCTTTTTATATCTATGCAGGATATAACAGAAGAGGAAGCAAGGAAAGAGGAACTGGATAAGCTTAAAATGCACACAGTGAACATTGCTCAGAATGTGATTGAAAAACAGATGCGTGTTGCACAGGAAATAGCTAGCCTTTTGGGTGAAACAACGGCAGAAACTAAGGTTGCACTTAACAAACTTAAAGATGTTGTGCTTAAAGAGGGTGAATAGTTATGTATTTTATTGATACTACCTACAACAGCATAAATAAATATGGTGAAGAACTATGCGGTGACCATATTGAACAGATTAATCTTGAGGACAGCAAAATTTTGGTTCTGGCAGATGGTATGGGTAGTGGAGTTAAGGCAAATATATTGGCAACACTTACATCTAAAATAGCTGCAACTATGCTTCGTGAAGGGTCTTCTCTTGAGGAAACCATAGATACAATTGTGCATACACTTCCAGTGTGTTCCCAAAGACATTTGGCATATTCAACATTTACAATTATTAAGGTTTTTAAAACGGGAGTAGTATATGTGGCTGAGTTTGACAATCCAGCTATTTTCATTTTCAAAAATGGACAGGATGTTCCCATAAACAAGATTAAAAAGGTTATAAATGAAAAGGTTATATACGAAAGCGTGTTTAAGCTAGATGAGGATAGCCTTTTAGTTGCAGTAAGTGACGGTGTTATTCATGCTGGTGTTGGCAAGAGCCTTAGCCTTGGATGGCAGTGGAACAATGTAAACGAATATCTTAGGGATTTTTCGGCTACGGAAACCACTACCAATGCAGTTACAGGGAATGTACTTGAGGTGTGCCAAAATCTTTACGAAAATCAAGCTGGCGACGATACAACGGTGATTGCGGTGAAAATAAGACATCAGGAAACCATTAATCTGTTTTCAGGTCCGCCTAAAAATCCCGAAAACGACTATGCAGTTATTGAAGAAATTTTGAGAGCTGAGGGCAAGGTGGTTGTTTGCGGAGGAACAACTGCAAGTATTGTAGCCCGAACTTTAGGCACAGAGATGGAAGTGGATTTATCTACCATGACACCAGACATACCACCTGTGGGCAAAATACCACGCATAGAACTTGTTACTGAAGGTGTGCTTACAATAAACAAAGCTATTGAACTTATACGTGGATATATAAACCCAGGGTTTAACTCAAAAATACTTGCTCAGCTTAATGAAAATAATGCAGCAGCAATGCTTTCAAAGCTACTTATTGAAAATTGTGATAAGCTGAATATTTGGGTGGGTCAAGCTGTAAATCCAGCACATCAAAATGATAGTTTTCCTATGGATTTTAATTTTAAGATAAATCAGCTTAAAGAGCTTGGACGAATTGTGGAGAAGATGGGCAAAGAAGTTAACATAAATTATATATAAAGGAAGTTTTATATGCGAAAGTTTGAAAGCAATGTACAATACATGAAATATTTGGTAAATAAAGAAGTTACAAAGCGACATATTAAGGGTGAAAACCTTATTGATGAAATAGGAAATATTGCTGAAACTATTGTACCAGGCCCTAAGCCCATGACAAGATGCTGTATTTACAAGGAAAGGCACATTGTTGAGGAGCGTGCGAAGTTTGTTATAGAGCCGCTTAAGGGTGATAATGTAATTCACATTTTACGAAGTGCCTGTGACGAATGTCCTATTGATAGATATGTGGTTACAGAGGCGTGCCGTGGATGTTTGGCTCATAAATGCAAAGAGGTATGCCCTAAAAATGCAATAGTTATAATGGGTCAAAGAGCATACATAAACCAACAGCTTTGCATAGAGTGTGGAAGATGTAAGTCTGTTTGTCCGTTTAATGCAATAAGCGATGTACAAAGACCGTGTATACGTTCCTGTGATGCAAATGCCATTGTATTCGATGAAGAGAAAAAGGCATATATAGATGATGAAAAATGCGTATCCTGTGGTGCGTGTGTTTATAACTGCCCATTTGGTGCAGTTGTGGATAAATCATATGTTGTTGATGTTTTGGATTTAATTAAAAATTCAGAAAAAAACACAAAATATAAGGTTTATGCAATTGTTGCTCCAGCCATAGGCAGTCAGTTTACTGACGTAAAAATTGAACAAGTTATAAACGGAATTGAAAAAATAGGGTTCCATCATGCAATTGAGGTTGCTCTTGGTGCGGATATAGTTGCGTGTCACGAAGCAAAGGAATTTGCCGCAACAATTGAGGAAAGACAGTGGATGACAACGTCATGTTGCCCTGCATTTGTTAAGTATATTCAGAAAACATACCCTGAACTTATGAGCCATGTATCAGGTTCGGTTTCGCCTATGATAGCAATTGCACAGATGATAAGAAGTCTTGATGAAACGGCTAAGGTGGTATTTATTGGGCCTTGCACAGCTAAGAAGATGGAAATAAAAGAAGACGACTTAAAAGGCATTGTGGACATAGTCATTACATTTGAAGAACTGCAGGCAATGCTTGATGCCATGGATATAGACCTTTCAAAATGTGAAGAAACAAGCCTTGACAATGCGTCTTACTATGGAAGACTTTTTGCAAGAAGCGGTGGTGTTACAGAGGCGGTTAAGCAGGCTATTGAGGTGCTTGGAATAAACACAACCTTCCAGCCGGTTAAATGTGATGGGTTGGAAGAAGTTGTAAAAACTCTTAAAGTGGCGTCATTTGGCAAGCTTAGAGGTAATTTTATTGAGGGAATGGCGTGCAAGGGCGGATGTATTGGCGGTGCAGCGTCTTTAACTCATGGCACTAAGGATTTGACAGAGGTTGACAAGTATGGAAAACTTAGTAAGGAAGAAAACAGTGTTCAGGCAACACGAATATTAAATTTAGAAAATCTTGATTTGGAAAGAAAATACTAGATCATTTGTTTAAAGCCTTGAGAGATAAAACAAAAACCTTGGAATATACCCCAAGGTTTTTTGTTTTATATTTTATAATCTATCATACTTTTTCATAAAGCATACACCCAATGTTCCAGGACCTGTATGTGCTGATATTGTTGCACCAATAAGGAAGTCTTTTTCAAACACAATAGTAGGCATGGCCAGTTTAAGCTCGTTTTGAAAGACGGTTATTTCTTCTGGAGTATTGGTTTCACCTACAGTAAAAAGAAAATCTTCAACTTTTTCGCCTGTTTTTTCAAAATAACTTTTTGTTATTTCAGCCAGTTTTTTCATACCGCCTTTACGGCTTCGGGTAATGCCAGCAAGGCTTATTTCTCCATCTTTAAGCTCAATAAGCGGTTTAATTTTAAGTATTCCGCCTGCCGCTGCACCTACCTTGCCAATTCTTCCGCCTTTTTGCAGATGTTCAAGACCACCTACCATAAACATTATTCTTGCACTTTGTCTTAGTTTTTCACAGTTGACCTTAACCTCATCAATGGAAAGACCGTTACGCTGCATTTTTGCTGCTTCTATCACAAGAAACTCTTGTGCACCAGTTGCCAGCAAAGAATCTATAATGAAAATTTTAGCTGAGGGAAATTTTTCTTTAAGTATTTCTCCAGCGGTGTTGGCGGATTGATGGGAGCCACTGAGGGTAGAGGTTATATTAAAGCAAATTATATCTTTGCCGCTTTCAATAGCAGGGGCAAAGGCATCAATATAGTCTTGCACAGAGGGCAAAGACGTTTTTGGAAAAAGATGATTTTCAACAAATTCTTTGTAATATACATCAAGGCTAAGCTCGGTCATTTCTTTTTGATAATGCTGACCATCTAAGGATACATAAAAAGGAATAACTTTAATGCCATTATCGTTTGCTACTTTAATAGGAATGTCCGCAGCACCGTCGCTAAAAATTTGAAATTGGGACATAAAAAGCCTCCTGTCATATAAATACATCCTGTTCTTGTTTTTAAACTATATTAATAAAGCTTTAATTTAGCATTTTTTTATGCCTGTGTCAATACACCCCATGAAACTATCAATAATTTAAAACTTGTGCATTAATATGCAGTACAATTTTTCATTGTAGGGTTTGCTATAATAATAAAGTATAAAATGTGCATTTTTTGGGAATATATACACTTGACATATTGGTTATGAATTGATAAAATAATTTGTTTTGATTTTTGACGCCAAATGTGATATAGTTATATATGACTAAGTTTATAAACCTATGTAGATTAAGAGGGTGTTTTTAATGTTTGAAGTAGGCGATAAAATTGTATACCCAATGTATGGGGCTGGCGTTATTGACGATATCGAGGTGTCGGACAAAGAAGGAACAACTGAAAATCACTATGTTATTAGAATACCTAATGGCAACTTAAAAATCAAGGTTGCTGCAAAAAAATCTGAACAAATTGGTATTCGTCTTGTATCTAATTTAGAGCAGCTTAACAATGCTATTGAGCAGGTTGTAAATACACCGGTGGTAATTCAAAACAACTGGAATGTCAGGTATAAGGAGAATTTGGAAAAAATAAGAAGCGGCAGACTTCCTGATGTGGTTGAGGTGGCAAGAAATCTTATGTTGCGTGAACGTGAGAGGAGCCTTTCTGGTGCAGAAAAAAAGATGCTTAACAACGCAAAGCAGATAATTATAAGCGAAATTGCATATGCAAAGGAAATAGAACAAAATGCGGCAGAAGATTATCTTGCAAAAAATCTGTTAACTTGATAAACTATGAAATAACGAATTGAATACAATCCACTTAAGCAAATGCTGAACAAAAAAATATAAACAACAGAGGGGGGGAGAGGCATGCTTAAAAGGGTTATTGAATTTTTAATAACTACCGCATTTACAGCAGCTATCTGCTTGTTGCTAAGGGTAGCGTATGTGGCTAACGAGCCAAAAATAGGTTATATTGTGCCTGAATTTTCGGTATATATCGTAGGGATTATTATTGGAATAGTTTTCTTTTTTGTTTTTGCACATATGATAAGTAACTTAATACTTAACAAAATGGATTCGGTGGAAAGCCGACTTGTAAAAATGAGCCTTAAGGAACTTTTGGCAAGTGTGTTTGGTGTTTTTATAGGTCTTGCAATTGCTAATCTTATAGGCATTGCCATAAGCGGATTTGGTATAATAGGAACAAGTATAACAGTTTTGCTTAATATAACTTTCGGGTTTATGGGCTTTAGGGTTGCAAGCAGAAAGAAAGATGAAATAGTTGGTCTGGGTGGACTTATTGAGGGAAGTAAAGTAAAGGGCAGTGTCAGTGGTAAGGCGAAAATATTTGATACAAGCGTTATTATTGATGGGCGTATATTGGATTTATTGAAAACTGGATTTATAGAGGGAAAAATTATTATACCTAATTTTGTGCTTGAAGAGCTTAGGCACATTGCGGACTCATCAGATTCTCTTAAAAGAAACAGAGGCAGAAGAGGCCTTGACATATTAAATGAGATACAAAAACAGACGACGGTTAATGTTGAAATTGTAGATTTTTCCACAAAAGAACAGCTTGAGGTAGATAGTAAATTACTTAAAATGGCACAAAAAATAGATGCCTTTGTTGTTACAAACGATTTTAACCTTAATAAAGTTGCAGAGTTTCAAGGGGTTAAGGTTCTTAACATAAATGAGCTTAGCAATGCTATTAAGCCAGTGGTTTTGCCTGGTGAGGATATGCAGGTTACGGTTATAAAAGCTGGAAAAGAGCATGGGCAAGGAATTGCTTACCTTAATGACGGAACAATGATTGTTGTTGAAGGTGGAAGCAAATTTACAGGTGAAACAATAAATGTTATAGTTACCAGCGTTTTGCAGACAGCGGCGGGACGTATGATTTTTACAAAGAAAAAAGATTAAATTTGAAGTCGACTTAAATTATTAGGTCGGCTTCTTTCAGATAAAGGGTGGTATTTTATGCAAAAAAAATGCGGTGCGGTAATTGTTGCGGCAGGCAGTGGTAAAAGAATGGGTGGCGACATAAGCAAGCAGTTTTTAATTCTTGGAGAAAAGCCTATAATTGTGCATACAGTTAAAAAATTTGAAGAAATTAAAGAAATAGAAGAAATAGTTCTTGTTACAGCAAAGCCATATATTCAGTATGTAGAGGGCTTGAAAATAGAATATGGATGGAAAAAAGTAACAGTTGTTGAGGGTGGAAAAGAACGGTATAACTCTGTGTTAAAAGGAATTTATGAGTTAAGAGATGATACAGAAATAGTTCTTATACACGATGGAGTAAGACCATTTGTTACAGAAAAAAATATACTTGATGTAGTAAAAAAAGCTGACGCTACTGGTGCTTGTATATTGGCAGTTCCTGTTAAGGATACAATAAAAGCAGTTGATGAAAATGGAATGGTAGTGAGTACCCCTGATAGAAACACATTATGGTCGGTACAAACGCCACAGGGATTTAGATTGGATTTGCTTAAAAAGGCATACAAAAGCATAGAAAATTTTGAAACAATTACCGATGATGCAATGGTTATGGAAAAGGCAGGGTACAACGTGGCTGTTGTTATGGGAAGTTATCAAAATATAAAAATAACAACGCCTGATGATTTGGTAATTGGTAACGCTATGAAATTATAGAAAGGGAAATAATATGAAAACACTTGATATTTATACAGATGGTGCGTGCTCAGGAAATCCAGGTCAAGGTGGATATGGTGCAGTGCTTTTGTATAATGGCACACGAAAAGAATTGCGGGAGGGGTTTGAACTTACTACAAACAACCGCATGGAAGCTTTGGCGGTTATAAGGGCACTTGAGGCACTTAAAGAGCCGTGCATTGTGAATTTGTATAGTGACTCTAAGTATGTGGTAGATGCAATTGAAAAGGGTTGGGTAAAAAAGTGGAAATCAAATGGATGGAAACGTAATAGCAAAGAAATGGCATCTAACATTGACCTTTGGGAAAGAATGCTTATTTTGCTTGAAAAACATAAGGTTAAATTTATTTGGGTAAAGGGTCATGCCGATAATATTGAAAATGAAAAGTGCGATGAATTGGCGAGATTGGCAATAACAGAGGGCTTTTTAAAGAAAGATGAAGGATATTGCCGATAATTTGGTATAAATAGAAGTCAATAATAAAAATAATAGATTGACACGGATAATTATCTGTGTTATTATTCTAGATGTCGCATGAGAGTGTTTGAAGACACATGAGTGTTGCACAACACATTTCAATTTTTTTTTATGCTAGGAGGATTTTCAATGAAAAAAGGTACAGTAAAATGGTTTAAC
>DPJA01000042.1 GCA_003543235.1 Lachnospiraceae bacterium | reverse complement strand
TAACAATTACCAATGCAACATTGACCATCGAAGGCGACGTAACAATTACCAATGCAACATTAACTGTTCAAATTGATGGGCAGACATTTACTTCAGACACCGACACTTTAACAGGTGTAACGGGAATAGGTACTGTTTTTACTGCTACAAATATATCTACACTTAGGACAGCAACAATGTTTATTGATAATACAGGAGCTAACACTGTAACTTACTCATTACAGTTAAGCCCAGATGGAACTGTATATTTTGATGACCCTAGTTATACAGGTGCAGCAGTTGCTGGCGGAACCAGTGCTATTATAGTTATAGACAAATTCGCTCAGTATGCTCAGTTGGAATACAGTTTAGGTGCAACAACAGCAACATTTGACGCATATTACAATGGTCAAGCTTAAGCTTATTTGAGCTTATGATGTATTAGGTTATTTAAAATCGCAGGGCACAAGCTCTGCGATTTTTCATAGAATAGTATGGTTAGGAGGCTTTGATGTGAGTAATATAAGTTTATGTATGATAGTAAAAAATGAAGAAAAGTATATTGAGCAATGCTTAAGCAGTGTTTCTTCAATTGTAAACGAAATAATAATTGTTGATACTGGTTCAACAGATAATACCTTGAAGCTGGCAAGTCGTTTTAACCCCAAAATTTTTGAATACCCTTGGGATAGCGATTTTGGCAGTGCAAGAAACCATTCATTGGAACAAGCCACAGGGGATTGGATATTGGTTTTAGATGCAGATGAAGCTATATATAGTGAAGATGTAAAAAAACTAATGGATATAATAGAAACAACAAAAGCTAATATAATTGCCTTGAAATTTCACAATTTTACCGACGAAAATTCGGAAGAAAATTATAATACACACATGGGTATTAGGATATTTAAAAATCACTGTTTTAGATACGAAGGTACTATTCATGAGCAATTAATACCTTTAAATGAAAAAGTTTTGCACAAACCTCATTTAACAGATGTTAGAGTGCGTCATTATGGTTATTTAAAGTCTAATGCGGGTCAAAAAAAACGTGACAGAAATATGCCTATTATTCAAAAATTGCTAGATAAAAATCCTGATGATTCTTTTCAACTTTTTAATATGGGAAACGAATACATGAGTGATGGAGATTATGAGAAAGCACTCTATTACTTCCAAAAGTCTTATGCTAATAAAAATATATCACTTGCATATTGTCCTCATCTGATATTTAGAATTGCAGCTTGTTTTCATTATTTAAAAAGAAATGAAGAAGGTATAAAAATAATAGATGAAGGGTTAAAAATTTATCCCAAATGTACAGATTATGAATATTTTAAAGGACGAATGTATAAATCACTTAAGAGATATTCTTTGGCTATAGACAGCTTTAACAAATGTATTTCTATGGGAGCATCACCAGCAAATTTAAGTTTTTTAGGCGATGTAGAGGAATTTAGGGCATATGTAGATTTAGGAAATATATATTTTTTACAAGATGATTTTGCAAAGTCTTTATCCTTTTATTTAAAAGCTATTAAAGCTAAAAGCAATCATTATGAGCTTATATATAAAATAGGCGAAGTTTTAAATAAAATGTTTTCTGACAAAGACAAGGTTTTGGAAAACATAAAAAGTTTGTTTGCTAATGGCAGCTACATTACCAATTTGTTAGTAATGGTGGATGTTTTGCTAAACGAAAGGCTGTATAAACAAGCTGAAGAGTGCTTTGAAAAAATACAAAGCAAAGAAAAATATGATGACGATATTAACTATTTAAGAGGACGTGTGCTTTTTTATAAAAAGGAATATAAAGCTGCATTTGATGAGTTTATTAAAGTAATATCAGCGGATAATGAAAGAAGTTTATTGCCTGAAACAAAAATTAAAGCTTTTGAATATTTAGTTATTTGTTCTATGGTGTGTAAACAAAAGGGTTCACAAGAATGTGAGGGTGAACTAATAAAACCTTTTGTAGAAACTTTGAAAAGCAACGAAGAAAAACAAATAATTTTATATTTTTTAGATAAATCTACAGTTACTTTTGAAAACAGTTCTAAAGCAACTATTTATCAAATTTTATCTGAAATACTGCAAGTATCTGAGTTTGAATTGTTTGAGAAAAATTTAGAAGTTTTAAATTCAATTAACAGTAACGAGGTGCTTTTGGATTTAGCTGAAGTATATTATAAAAATGGTTTTAAGGAATTGGCACTTAAAAATATATTGCGTTCCATAAAGGAATTAGATGTGATAAATGCAAATGCAGTTAATATGCTAAATAAAGAATTTCTTTTGCCTTAACCATGGATAAATAAAAAAGTGGTGACATCCATAGGATTTCACCACTTTCAATTACATTTAGACTAAAAAATTAATCCTGTGAGTAAGGCATTAATGCAACGTGTCTAGCTCTCTTAATAGCTGTTGTTAAAGCTCTCTGATGCTTAGCACAGTTACCTGTAATTCTTCTAGGAAGAATTTTTCCTCTCTCGGAAACATATCTTCTTAATTTATTGATATCTTTGTAGTCAACTGATGTGATTTTATCAGCACATGACTGACAAACACGTTTCTTTCTACGTCCACGTCTTTTCTGAATCATTTTCCTAACCTCCTTTTATAATTTAAAAGGGTAAATCATCGTCTTCTAAACTTTCATCTATCGGATAGAAACCTTCGTTTGTACTTGGTTTAACAGAAGCAGGCTTGCTTGCCATAGGGGCAGACTTACCTTCTCTTCCTTCAAAAGAAGATTTACTTTCTGCAAAGTAATTCTCTTCAACAATAACTTCCGTACTCCAACGCTTGGTTCCGTCTTTATCGTCCCACGAACGAACCTGAAGTCTTCCAACTACGCTTACCATCTGGCCTTTTTTAAAGTACCGTTCAACAAATTCACCGCTTTTACCAAAGGCAACGCACGTGATAAAATCAGCGTCCGGTTCTCCTTCACGTTTAAAGCGACGGTTTACTGCTAATGAAAATCTTGCTACAGCTAATGGCTGACTTCCCTGAGAATATCTAACCTCTGGGTCTTTAGCCAAGCGTCCCATCAAGATAACCTTGTTCATTAAATTACCTCCTTATTTCGCATCCTTACGGATAATGAGATAACGAAGAACATTTTCCATGATGCGGATACGGCTTTCAATTTCAGCAGGAGCACTGCCGTCTGCCTCAAATGAAATAAAGCTGAAGAATCCTTCATTAACTTTTTTGATTGGGTAAGCTAGTCTTCTTTTGCCCCAATCGTCAATTTTTTCGATTGTGCCTTCGAATCTAGTAATCAAATCTTGAACCTTCTGGCTTTCAGCAACTTTTGCTTCTTCCTCAAGGTCTGGTCTGAGAACCAATGCTAATTCGTACTTATTCATTAAAATACACCTCCTTCTGGACTTATGGCCCTTGTTTTTTTAACAAGAGCAAGGATATTGCTACAGTTGAATATTTTAACACATATTGAATCTAATTACAAGCATATTTAAAAAAATATGGATTTATTATTTACATAATGTTAAAAAATAAAGAAAATAGCAGATAGTTCAATTTTTTGTATATGAATTGTGTTCATATTTTAAACCATTTTTTAGTAATATTTATAATTGGGTTGATTAAATCATACAAAAGTTGTATAATTTATATCAAATGATAATTATTATTATATTTTGTGTATTGAGGTGTTAATATTGAAAACAGTAAGAGTCGCAAAGCTTGAGGATAAGGTACAGTTTCAAAATTTGTGGAACATAAGCTTTACGGACTCTGACGAGTTTAGAAGTTGGTTTTTTGAAAATAGATTTATACCCGATTATTCAATTTGTATTGAAGAAGACGGGCATATTGTTTCAGAAGTACAAAGTATACCATACAATATAAAGGTAAGGGAAAGTATTTTGCCTGCAACAATGATGGTTGGGGCGTGTACTCATCCTAATTATAGCAGTCGAGGATATATGAAACAGCTGTATACTGAATATATGAAATATATCCACGACTTGGGTGTGGTACTTTGTGCACACACACCTGAGGTTTTAAGCACATATTTTTATGTTGGACATTTACCTGTAAGTGATACCGCATTTATAGAGATAGAAAAGGCGGAAAAAATTGAGGCTGAGAAATTAATAAGTGTCAACCTTTGCCAAGATGTATCGCCGCTTTTAAAATGTTACATTAAGGCGGCACAAAAATATTCGGGCATTATACAGCGTTCATTTACGGATTTTAAATTAAAATGTGATGATTACAACTCTGATGGTGGTAAGTGTATTGCATTGTGGGAAAATGGTGAAATTCTTGGATATGGCATATATTATAACACAGCTGAAATGATTTATGGTGAGGAAATAATGGCACTTAATGCCGAAGCCGAGCAAGCGGTGGTTAATGGTCTTATAAACCTTGGTATTGGGAAAAAGGTAAAAATTAAACTTCCTCCTGATACAAAAAGCAGAAGCAAACAGGGTAAATTTATTATATTTCCCCACAACGTACTTGGTCTTGCCAATGTGCAAAAGCTTTTAAAGGCACTTGGTAAGGAAATAGAAATTTCAGTTAAGGTTAACGATGATATTCTGCCGGAAAACAACGGCATTTTTAACCTTAAAGGTGAAAAGACAAACAAAACTCCAGCATTTGAAGTTTCAGCGGGAAATCTAACCCAATTTATGATTGGGTATAAAACAATTTCCCAGCTTCAATCAGAGGGTAATGCAATTATATATAATAAGGAAGAAACAGAATTTTTGGACATGGCACTACCGTTGCAAGTTTGTCATATTGTAGATGAATATTGAAAGAAGGTTTAGTAAATGGAATTGGAATTTAAAGATATTAAGCTTAGCAGCAGAAAACTGCATGAAAAATATATAAAGCCATGGAAGTGCGAGAACGCAGAATTTAGCTTTGCACACATTTATATATGGGGTGGTGATGGTAAAATTCAGTTTGCAGAGGCTAATGACTGCCTTTTTGTTAAACTGGATTTTGATGGTGAGGTACCGTTTTTATGGCCACCGTTTCCTAAAGATAATACCGTGGACTATGCAGAGGCTATTAAAACAGGGTGTAAATACATGAAGAGTATTGGTGTAAAGCTTATGTATCGCTCGGTTTCAGCACCATTTAAAGAAATGATGGAAAAATCGTGTCCCGAAATTCACCTTGAGCCAAATAGAAATAACTTTGACTATATGTATTTAAGCGAAAGTCTTTCAACTTTAAAGGGGAAAAAACTCCATGGTAAGCGAAACCACATAAACAAAATACTTAAAGAGCATCCAGACTATATATATGAGGAGCTGACCCCAGCCCATTATGAGGAATGTATTGCATTGTATGATGAATGGTGTATGGACCATAAGGAAGTAACAATTACCCAATATGACGAACGTACATCAGTGGAGCGTGCATTGCTTAACCTTGAGGAGTTAGGACTTACAGGCGGATGTATACGCATTGGGGGAGTGCTGAAAGCCTTTACTGTGGGCGAACAGGTAATACCAGGACATATGAGCCAAATTCATATTGAAAAGGCAGCAAAGGACATAGACGGTTTGTATCCTCTTATAAATCAGAAATATGTTCAGGAACACTGCACACAAACCATGTATATAAACCGTGAGGAGGACATGGGACTTGAGGGGCTTAGAAAGGCAAAAAGCAGTTATAACCCAACCAAATTTTGTGAGAAGTATGATGGCATGGCAAAGTGCCGTGTAGAGGTAGAGGCATTGGCGGCAAAAGTTGAATTGTGCAGAAAATAAAAGAAACGACCTTGCGGCAGTTAATTACGGAAGGTCGTTTTAGTGTGGAAAGACATTGGGCGTTGCCAAACCCACTTGCTTTTTAAAAAAAGCAAGACCAAAAACTTTATTAAAATTGCATATTCATGCGGTTTTTGGATGGGTCAAGGAGGCAATTACAAAGCCCTAAAGGTCTTTTTCTGTTTATTTTGCTCTCATGTGGCTTCTTAATTCAGCTCCAACGCTTTCTGATAAATGCTCTTTCTGCATTCTTCTCATAGCACTGAAGTGAGGGCGATTAGCTTTATTTTCTAAAATCCAATCCTTTGCAAAGTTACCTTCTTGAATGTCTTTAAGTATACCTTTCATTGCCTTTTTTGTTTCATCTGTAACTACTCTAGGTCCTGCTATATAATCACCATATTCAGCTGTATCACTAATAGAATAACGCATAAATGAAAGTCCTT
>DPJA01000039.1 GCA_003543235.1 Lachnospiraceae bacterium | reverse complement strand
TTTGCTTCAGCTAAAAGCGTTTGAATATCTTTCAAACGCTTTTAGCTGAAGCAAAAGGAGAGGTTCCTAATACCTTAAAGCAGTATGAAACTATAATTTTTAAGGTTAGATTGCCAAGGATATTTACCGCATTGTTTATTGGAAGTGCTTTATCCATATCTGGTGCAGCCTATCAAAGTATGTTTAGAAATCCAATGGTATCACCAGATATTCTGGGAGTTTCCGCAGGGGCCAGTTTTGGTGCGGCACTGGGAATTATTTTAAATTGTTCTTATTGGGAAATTCAGGTTATGGCATTTGTTTTTGGTCTTATTGCGGTCAGCATTGCTTATTTAATTAGTGCTTCTGCAGGAAAAAGCAGCGAGAAAATTGTGATATTGGTTTTATCGGGATTGATTATGCGAACTGTTTTTCAGGCATTTCTTTCCATTGTAAAGTATTTAGCTGATTCAAAAGATGCTTTGCCGGAAATCACCTTTTGGCTTATGGGCAGCATTTCGGCAGTAACAACCAGAGATGCAATAATTATAGGAATTCCTGTGATTATAGGCAGCGGCATTTTGTTAAAGTATGGATGGCAACTGAATGTGATGTCCTTTGGCGATGAAGAAGCAGCATCAATGGGGATAGACGCGGTTTTGCTTCGACGAAAGGTCATTGTTATTTCAACGGTTATGGTATGTGTTAGTATTTCTGTTTGTGGAACCATAGGATGGGTAGGACTGATTATTCCACATTTCGCAAGAATGATAGTTGGTCCTGACAATAAAATTCTGTTGCCAGTATCCGTACTATTGGGTGGAAGTTATTTGTTGCTAATGGATGATATTGCAAGGAACCTGATGCAGTTGGAAATTCCAATTAGTATTTTAACATCAATTATTGGGGCTCCAGTATTTGTCTTTTTATTAATTCATTCAAGGAGGTGTTGGTAGACATGATAAAAATTAAAAATCTAACTTGTGGATATGGAAATAAAAAAACGGTGACGAATATTAATATGGATTTTGACAAAGGTGAAGTTGTTTGTCTGTTAGGCCCCAATGGTGTTGGGAAGACCACTTTTTTTAAAAGCCTGCTTGGTTTTATAAAAGCCATAGAAGGAGAAATTTATATTAACGGTAAATCTTTGGAGAAATTTTCTAAAAAGGAAAGAGCAAGGGCAATTGCATATGTTCCCCAGGCACACCATACACCATTTGACTTTAAGGTTTGTGATGTGATTATGATGGGACGGACCATTCACTTTAAAAAACAGTATCCAGAGGAACAGGATAAAAAAGTGGTAAATCATATTATGGAGGAATTAGGGCTGAATATGTTAAAAGACAAATCATATCTGCAGATTAGCGGAGGCGAACAGCAGTTAGTTTTGATTGGTAGGGCACTTGCACAGGAAACCGACACCATAGTGCTGGATGAACCGACGTCAAATTTGGATTTTGGCAATCAGTCAAAAATTATGAAAGTGATAAAAAAATTAAAAGAGCAGAATAAACTGATTATTATGACAACGCATTCCCCTAATCAGGTGTTTGAATGTGGGACAAAAGTTGTCGTTTTTAAATCTGGACAGGTTTATGCCATTGGAAATCCGGAAGATGTGATAAATGATACCTTTCTATTTGATGTTTATAATGTAAAGGGCAGGGTTTATGACTTGGATGGAAATCATAATAAAGTATGTGTTTCATATTAAATATAAAATTGAAGGAGGGGCTTAAAGGTTACAGGAAATGTGAAGTGAAATGAAAAGGGAAAAAGGAAGGGAACGGTAGTAACAGAATATAAAAAGGGGAGTGACATAAGATGAAAAAATTAATCATTGTCGGTATAATCTTTTGCCTGTTTAGTTTGAATGGGTGTGGAAAAACTGTCAGCACAAGCAGTACGGCAGAACCTACAACAGAAAAAGCAGAAGCTTCTGAAAAAGCAACACAAGAAATTGTAGATATGGCTGGAAGAACGGTTACAATACCCAACACAATTAAATCGGTTTTTGGGGTAAATAACAATGCCAGTATTTTTTTATATACGCTGGCACCAGAGCTTATGATTGGATGGAATTCTTCTCTAAGCGAAAAAAGCGAAAAATACATAGAACCCAAGGCATATAATTTACCAGTTCTTGGAAGTTTTTATGGAAATTCTGAAAAGGTGAATCTTGAAAGCATTATTGCGAAAGAACCAGATATAATTGTTTTTTTACAAGCAAATATGAATGAAAAAATTATTCAGGCTGCAGATGAATTACAAGATAAATTATCAATTCCAGTGGTTATGGTGGATGGGGATTTTGAAAAATATGATGAGGCATATGAATTTATGGGAAAAATCCTTAAATGTGAAGAGAAAGCAAGTGTACTTGCAGCGTACTGCAAAGAAACATATGAATTGGCTGCAGATGTAAAAGAAAAGTATGCCTCAGATGTGCCAGTTACAGTTTATTACGAAGGTGGAGAGGACGGATTATTAACCACAGCCAAAGGCTCCTCACAAAGTGCAACCATTGATATGCTGGGAGCTTTCAATGTTGTGGATGATAAAACCATTAACAGTGAAAATGCAACCATTAGTCTGGAGGAATTAATATCGTTAAACCCAAATTATATTATTCTTGGAAATTCAGGATTTTCTTCGGGTGACGTATGTGAAAATTTAGCATTAACAGAAGGATGGAATACGTTAACTGCAGTTTCAGAAGGCAAAGTTTACTCCATTCCTAATCTTCCGTTTAACTGGTTTGACAAGCCACCATCAGTCAACCGTATTCTTGGAATTCACTGGCTTATTTCTGTTTTATACCCAGATTTTGAAGGAGAAGGGATTGTAAGTGAGTGTAAGGAATATTTTAATTTATTTTATCACGTTGAAATTAAGGATGAGCAGATAAACAAAATGATTGGCAAGGGGTGATACAAATGCGATTGATTACGGTAGCAGGCCCGCCTTCATCTGGAAAAACCTCGGTACTTACAAAAGTAATAGAGCAGTTAACAAAGCATCAGAAAGTTGGCGTTGTTAAATTTGACTGCCTGACAACAACAGATAATAAGATTTATGAGGAAAAAGGAGTAAAGGTTAAAGTTGGGCTTTCAGGTGGATTATGCCCGGACCATTTCTTTGTAACCAATATTGAAGATGCACTTGAGTGGGGACTGCAGGAAGAATTTGATTATTTATTTACAGAAAGTGCAGGGCTGTGTAATCGCTGTTCCCCACACATTAAGGATGTATTTGCAGTTTGCGTTATTGATAATCTCAGCGGAATTAACACACCCAATAAAATTGGACCGATGTTAAAATATGCAGATTTGGTTGTAATTACAAAAAGTGATATTGTATCTCAGGCAGAAAGAGAAGTATTTGCCTATCAGGTAAGAATAACCAATAAAAATGCAAAGATTATTCATGTAAATGGAATTACAGGTCAGGGTGCACTGGAGTTATCCCATCTGATGGAGGAAGCAAGCTCAATCAATTCACTAAAAAACAAGATGTTGCGTTTTACAATGCCAGCAGCACTATGTTCTTACTGCCTGGGAGAACGTGAGATAGGAAAAGAATTCCAAATTGGCAATGTTAAAACAATGGATTGGAGGTAGAAAATGCCTGATGTCAGTAATATAAATCAGCACATGGAACAGGAGCAAATTTAAAATATTACCATTATTGGAGGTGTAAATAAGCTGGGGGAACCAGAAAATATTACACTGAAAATATGTGTTGGGGAGATTATCTCTATTGTAGGACCAACAGGTTCAGGAAAAAGTAGATTACTTGGAGATATTGAGTGGATTGCACAAAAAGATACCCCAACAAAACGACAAATTTTGGTGAATGGACAGACTCCTGCTTACAGTATGCGGTTTTCTATTGAAGATAAGCTGGTTTCCCAGTTATCACAAAATATGAATTTTATTATGGATGTTAGTGTCAGAGGCTTTATAGAGATGCACGCCATGAGCCGAGGAATTGATAAAAAAAGTCCAATTATAAGTAAAATTATAAAAAAGGCAAATGAACTGGCAGGAGAAAAGTTTGAAGAGGAAACGCCAATTACTTCCCTAAGTGGAGGACAGTATAGTGCGTAAATGATATGATGGTATCATGGACGAGGGTGGAAATAACGACAATTTCAGGAGAGGAGAGGAAACGAAAAATGAATGAAGAACGTGAAATTACAATACAGATGAAGCAATCTCATATTGATTTAATGGCGTTGATGCCTTGTCCCATTAAAGTTCCTTTTGAAAAGCTGGTTAATGACTTTGTGGAAAACACAGAAGGTATGAACTCTTTATATGCCCTCTTTATATGCTTAGATAACATTTTTCTTTGAAATTAATTAGTAAAATTTACAAGCCTAAGCATTACCGAAGCTCTGAATACGTTGTGGGAGAACTGGAATTTTGTTTGACCGTGATATTTTTCTGCCACAGCTTGAATAGAGGTAATACCAATACCTTTGCCCTCACGTTTTGAAGAAAGAAAAATGTCTTTATCCTGTTTAATTTCGCCTTCAAAGGTGTTGTCAACAGCTATTACCACGTATTCTCCCGTCAACGCAGCATTTACTGTAATAAAAGGGTTTAATTCCCATTGACGTTTGCAGGCCTCAAGGGCATTTTCTAAAAGATTTCCAAATACAATACATAAGTCACTGTCAGCAACGTCTATGCTTTCAGGCAGATTTATATGTATGTCGGTTTTTATTTTCTCCTTTTTTGCCTGGTCCATATAGTAGTGGGCAATGGTGTTAACTGCATAATTTTTGCAAAGCTCTATTGCCATATCTTCTGGAACGGATTTAATATATTGGTTTATGTATTCTTCAAGCTTTTTGATGTTGCCAGAGGCTGCATAAGCCTGCACCAGTGCCAGATGATGTCTTAAATCATGCTTTGCCGCCTTGGTTTCCTCAATATGTCTGGAAATGGTATGATAATGTGCCTGCTCCATGGCAAGTTGACGTTGGCTCATGTTTGTCTTTTCCATAAGGCTTATATTTTCCGCAGTTTGTTTAAGGGCTACAGAAAAAATAATACTGCTGCCTATAATACTTCCAAAGCAAAAAATGCGAACTAAATATTGGGAAAGTGTGGACGACCTTTCAAATCCCAAATTGCCAGTTGAAAGAAATGTTCCGATGTAAAAGAAGATGAATATAATCCACACAATATTCCACGATTTTCCCGAGGAAATATGCAAAGCGGGAATTACAATAGAATCCACTAGCTTTATTAAAAATGGAAGGATAACGGCAAGCTGCAAAATTGCCATAATATTGGTGTATAAATAGGTGAATGGAATTGGAAATTTTACACAAATTAATCTTTCAATATAATTTGCATTTGTCATTATAAACGCCGCAACGGAAAACAAAAAACCAAATATGAACATCTGCTTAAACAGCTTTTCCTTTATAAGCACAATGGATAAAGTTAAATTAAATACCGAAAAAACAAGCTGTAAACGCTGTGTAACGGAATGCTCCCAATAGGGTTGGCGTGCAATATAGCAAAAAATCACCGCTTGGGTACAAAATAAAATTGTGCAAAGGGGTAAAAGTATTTTTATGGGAATACGAAGGCTGTCCCTAAAGATATAATAACGCAGAATATTAAAGGGTACCAAAAAAATCAAAATATATGTAAAGTTAATTATATCAGAAAGCATTGTTCTGCCTCCTTACGCAGTTAAACAGGTAGTCTGTGTAATGCTTACGCATTAGCTGAAGCTCTTTTCTGGGTATAGGTATCTTTGTGCCGTTTTTTAGAATAAAATCTGAACCATCCTGTGAGGTTATACAGTTCATATTTACAATATAACTGCGATGGCATCTAAGGAAGGTGTCCCTTGGAAGAAGTTTTACCAGTTCGTCAAGAGAAACATAGGTTTTCACTTCACCTGAAATGGTATGAATAAGTACGGTGTTGCTGTAGACCTCGGCAAAAATTAAATCTTTTAGGAGTACACGTGTAACTATGCGTCCCACTTTAACCTCTATGTACTTTTCAGACTGTGCAAATAACTCCTTGCAGCGGTCTAAACCTATTTTAACATTCTCATAATTTAGGGGCTTTATAAGGTAATGCACCGCACCCACCTCAAACCCATCTAAAGCATGGTCTAGGCTTGTAGTAGTGAAAATTATCATACAATTCTGGTCGATTTCCCGTAAGGCACGAGCCGTTTCCACTCCGTTTTTTTCTTTCATATAAATATCCAAAAAAATTATGTCATACTTTTGGGACGAAATGGTTTCCAAAAAATCCTCACCGCTTTGAAATTTGCAAAGGGTGTAGTCAAATTGGTGTATATTCATATATTTCTTAACATATTCAGTTAAAAGCTCCGTATCATATGTACAATCATCGCATATACCAATATACACAGCCTTTCCTCCTCTCGAAAATCAACCGTCATTATTTTATCATATTTTGGTTTTATATAAAAGCCGTAATTTGGGTTATATATGTAAAATTAACCATTATTTTAGAGAATTTTTTGGTGTTGTGCGTGCTTTTCACACTGAAAAACGGCATTTCACACTCAGTTTGTTGAACTGCATTAATAAAAAAGATAAAATACATTCGACCCATTTACTGGTAAAAATCATTGTATCAGTAGTTAATAAAATTGTGCAATTTAATTTCAATTGACGCAAAAAATGCAATATAAACAAAAATCTTCAAGGGATATTAAGGAGGAAAAGTAGACATGAGAAAACGAATTTTGAGCATTATGCTTACATTATGTATGGTGCTTAGCCTGTTGCCCCAAACGGCACTGGCAGAGGAAGAAGTATCCTATACCTATGGTGGGGAAATAACCACTACAGGCTTAGACCTTAGCACAGCACCTAGCGAGAATAAGGTGTATAAAGCAGGGGATGGCGTTGTACTGTGGCAACCGGGTGCCAACAAAGTATTAATGAGGGACGCTACCATAGATACCACAACAACAACAAGCAGTGCCTTTGCATTAACCTTGAAAAATGATGAAGATGTTACCATTGTGGCAGATGGGGAGAATGTTTTTAAATCCAATACTAATGGTATTGGTCAAAAAAGCGGTGATTATCCGCCTTCATTTTATAATGCCAATACTGTTATTGAAGGCAGCGGCACCCTTGAAGTTACAACTACAGATACAAGTCCATGGTACTCTGCAATTGATTTAAGTTATGGGGCACTTGAAATTTCTGGTGAGGTAACAGTAACACCTCTTTGTGAAGGTGGAATGGGTAGGATTGTTTCGCCATATGGGTTAAGCATATTGGACAATGCCAGTGTTACATCCCCTAGCAGAATTTATATTAATACTGCATTTGGAAATGTTAATATAGACACAGCAGGAACGGTGACAGAATTTTATACCATGTCAAATGAGAACCTTAATTATACAAATGGTGACTTGAAGGGGGCATGGGTATGGAAAGTAAATAATGATGGAGGCACACACAGGGTTAGTTATGTGCATGGCAGTTATACCATAACAGAAAATCAAACCATTACCGATGCCTCTGGAGATGATGGACTTACCATAATGCAGGGTGCAACCCTTACCATTAATGAGGGAGTAACTCTTACCATTAACGACGACGCCGAAAATGGAATACCACAGATTACCAACAACGGTACTGTTGTAAATAACGGCACAATTCAATTTCAAACGACAGCTACAGACGATACAATTTTGGCACTGACTGACAACGGTACTTTAACAGGAAGCGGCGTGGTGAAAAGAGGGGATACAGAGGTTGCCCCTATAAATGGCGTGGTTTATGAAGTTGTCAGCAATGTATCCACCACTGGGTTGGATTTATTCACAACCACACCAACTGAAAACACTTGTTACAAGGCAGGCAGTGGTTACATATTGTGGCAGCCTACGGTGGATGGCGGAGTAGTAAAAAGTGGAACAGTAACACTGAAAAATGCGTCCATTAATACCGCAAACAAGGCACTGAATTTGCCGGGAACGACTACAAGTGCTGTGGATATTACTATTGTAGTGGAGGGAGAAAATAGCCTGATATCCGCTGATAATCATGCAATTTACCATGTAAATGGGGAAACCTTAATTCAGGGCAGTGGCACGTTAAACGCCCAATCTCAAGGGTCGGCTCTATCTAAAGCGGGCATCTATCAGCCCAATGGAGCTATAACTATTACAGGGGATGTAATGGTAAATGCAACAGGTGGGGATAACGGTTTTGGTATATGCTCCGAAGCACAGGAGATTTCTATTTTGGGTAATGCCAGTGTTACAGCTACTGGCGGTTATGATGGTATATGGGCAGGCGGCAATATTACCATAAATACATCAGGAACGGTGAATGTTCCTAAATTAACATCAATACAGTATGTTAACTATACATCTGGCACAATTACAGGTTCTTGGGTATATGAAGGAAAAGATGACGAAGCAGTGAACCATGTGAACACCGTATATGGCAGCATGGTATTAACTGCAAATAAAACCATGGAAGAATCGGATGGAGAAGATGGGCTGACCATAATGCAAGGGGCATCCCTTACCATTAATGAGGGTGTAACTTTTACCATTGAGGATGACCCAGAGGCAGAGGGCATCCCAAAGGTTACCAACAACGGTACTCTTGTAAACAACGGCACAATTGTTTTACCATCAGGAACTACAGCGGAGGAAGTTAAAGCCACAGCGGCAAATCTAAAAGCAACAGGCTCAGGAGTTATTGCAGTGTATGGTGATGAAACGATGGATTGCTATACCAACAGCGGAGAGCCAATAAACTGGGTGAATGACATAAATCTGGGTGAAACGGAAACTTTTGGTGATGGATATACTTGGGTTGGAAACACAACAGATGGTTTTACTTTAACGTTGGATAGTGTTTATGTAAACGCAGGAGATATTACTTTACCAAGCAATGTGCCTGTAACCATTGCTTTGGAAGGAAACAGTATGGCAAACGAAGGAATTGCATTTACTGGCGGTTATCCTTGCGACTTGACCTTTGCTGGAAGTGGAACGTTTATTCTTAATGGCGGTATTTCTGGTACTGGATGCAACGGAGATATGGTAACCGTTCAAGGTGGAGCAACAGTAAATGTTGGTGGTGGTATCAGTATTGGTGCTTCTGGCGGACAAGACGGAACACTGATTGTAGACGGAACAGAAACAGACCTTGCTGTTTCAAGCCAAATGGGTGCAGGAGTTTATTTAGACACTGTACGGGTGACAAACGGCGGACAAATGACAGTTCATGCAGCTTCCGAAGGCATTTTTGCAGGAGATGGCGGAGTAACTGTAACAGGTGGTTCAACCCTAAACGTAGGCTGTGATTATGGTGTTTATATTATAGATGGCAAGTTGACTATAGACAAAACAAGTAAATTGATTACAAATGGGGCAATAGCACCATTCTGCGTGGTTGATAAAACAAAGAGCAAGGCACAGAGTGACGCAGTTTCACTTCCTGGTGTACCAAGCGGAACAAAGATTACTTCGGTACAAGGTGAGTTAGGGAACTACTGGAGTCTTGTAAATACAGGAAATACTTTAGGTGTAACAGATGAAAACAGTGAACCTGTTACCTTGTCTGGTGCAGTTAAAGGTATTGTTACTTTTGCAGCAGCTAAAACAAGCAGTAGTGACGGTGGTGGAAGTGAAACCTATCACATCATAACTGCTACAGCAAAAACAAATGGTTCAATAAGCCCTAGCGGTAATGTAAATGTTGTATCAGACGGAAGTAAAACCTTTACCATTACGGCAGACGAAGGCTATGCAGTTAAGGATGTATTAGTAGATGGTGTAAGCGTAGGTGCGGTTGCAACTTATACCTTTGATAAAGTGTCTAAGGCACATACAATTACTGCTAGCTTTGAGGAAATTCATTGGGATGTAGACAGCTTGTATAATGATGTTAAGGATAGCGACTGGTTTAAGACGGCAGTTGATTATGTAACAGAAAAGGGCTTAATGGCTGGAACTGGTGATGGCGAGTTTGGGCCTTATATCAGCACCGACAGAGGAATGATTGTAACTATTTTTTGGCGACTTGAGGGAGAACCAAGTGCCACAGCCAAATCAAGCTTTACAGATGTTGCTGAGGGTGAGTATTATACAGACGCTGTAGCATGGGCGGCAGAAAACAAAATTGTTGAGGGTTATGGCAACGGTATATTTGGTCCAAAGGATACCATTACAAGGGAGCAGATGGCAGCTATTTTGTACAGATATTCTAAGTTTAAGAACTATGATACAACCCAAGGCGGAATGGCAGTACGTGAATTTTCCGATTACGGCAAAATTTCTGATTGGGCGTTGGAATCTGTTGGGTGGGCGGTAAATTCAGACTTGCTTTCAGGAGTAGGTTATAGCCAGCTTGACCCTTGTGGTTTTGCAACACGGGCACAGGTAGCGTCAATTTTAATGCGTTATTGCGAAAAAATAGTTAAATAAAAATTTTTAGCAAATGAAAAGATGCACTGTTTGGAATTTTTCAAAACAGTGCATCTTTTTCTATGGACTTTATTGCAATAAAAATAAAGCTTAATAATTTCATATCAACTTAATTGTCTATGGCAATTCCTCTATGCTCAACAGAGGTAGAAAATACAATTTGCGTTTTTGTTCGACCAAAATTTTGCAATTCATTAATAAAATGGTCTAGCTGTACAGTTGTCTGGAATACAACGGAGATTAACATGGCATAGTCACCTGTAACGCAGTTGCATTCAATAACATTGGGAATTCCCTGAATAAACGGATAAAATTCCTTTTTTTGAAATGGCTCTACTTCAAGATTAATAAAGGCACGAATATTATATCCAAATAAAAATGGATTAACCTGTGCATGATAGCCAATTATGATACCGCTTTTTTCTAATTTTTCAATGCGAGCAGAAATGGCAGGAGAGGATAGAAAGACTTCTTTTGCAATATCTTTAATGGGAGTACGTGCGTTTTTTTGTAGCATATTAATAATTTTTTTATCAATATTATCTAAAGTTTTTTCCATTGGATTAAGTTTTTGTTTTTCCATAGAAGACTCTCCTCTTTCTTTTTTAAGAAATTTATATATAAAGTATAACATAGAAAAAAAAATTGTAAATATATGAACTTAATTATATAAAGTGAAATATATAAAAATCTAATAATGTTAAGCTGAAATGGTCAAAAATAATATTTAAAATGCGTATTAACTTAAAAGTGTTTACTGGAAGAAATTTATATGCTATTCTCTGTTGCATATTAGAAAAGCTAAAATAAAAGAAGAGAAAGCGAGATGTAAAACAATGAAAGAAGAAATGCGTATAGAGTCAGATTCAATTGGAGCAATGAAGGTACCAAAGGAAGCTTATTATGGAGTTCAAGCTTTACGTGCGAAACAAAATTTCCCTATTTCAGGTAGATTTTTAAATTCAGTTTTCATAGAAAATCTTGCTAAAATAAAGAAGGCGGCAGCCATTACAAACAGAAAAATAAATTCTCTTGAGGGAAAAAAGGCAGAGGCAATTATTGAAGCTTGCGATGAAGTTATAAATGGAAAATTTCACGATGAATTTATTGTAGATGCTATTCAGGGCGGTGCAGGAACCAGTGCTAACATGAATATGAATGAGGTTATAGCCAACGTTGCTGATGAATTGCTTGGTGGAAATAGAGGTGTATATTCAAAAGTTCATCCTAATGACCATGTTAATATGTCCCAGTCTACTAATGATGTTATTCCTACAGCTGGAAAACTGACAGTAATTGACCTTGCAAAAGAGCTGCTAAAGGAACTGGAAGAATTAGAAAAGGAATTGATTAATAAATCAGTAGAATTTGACAATGTTTTAAAAATGGGCAGAACTCAGCTGCAGGATGCAGTGCCAATGCGTGTGGGGCAAACCTTTCATGCGTATGCGTCTATGATAAACAGAGATAAAAAAAGAATTGAAAACTGTCTGGAAGAAATGTATACATTAAATCTTGGCGGAACTGCTATTGGAAGTGGTGTGAATGCAGAGATGGGGTATATAGAAAATATTGTACCTTGCCTTGGAGAAATAACAGGATACCCATTAACTCAGGCAAAAGACCTTTTTGACGCAACACAGAATTTAGATGGTTTTGTTATGGTATCTGGAGTATTGAAAGCGTGTGCTGTTAATTTATCTAAAATGTGCAACGACCTAAGACTGTTGTCAAGTGGACCCAAAACAGGCATTGGAGAATTGTATTTACCAGAACGTCAAAATGGTTCATCTATAATGCCAGGAAAAATAAATCCTGTAATTCCTGAAGTAGTAAATCAGGTTGCGTTTCATGTGATTGGCCATGACACTACCATTACTTTGGCAGCAGAAGCAGGGCAGATGGAGTTGAATGCCTTTGAGCCAATTGTTTTTTATAATCTTTTTGAATCACTTACTATGTTAAAACAGGCAGTGGAAACTTTGACAAATAATTGCATTAAGGGAATAAGGGTTAATAAAGAAAAATGCCTCAATATGGTAAACGAAAGCACTGGCATTGCAACTGTACTTTGCCCACAAATTGGATATAAAAAATCAGCAGAAATAGTTAAAATTGCATTAAAAACTGGAAAAAACGTAAGAACTGTTGTGTTGGAAAATGGAATTATGAGTGAAATTGCACTTACAAGAGCACTTGACCCTTATGCTGCAACTGAATGGAAAGAGGAGAGAAAAAAGGCGATTTCATAATTTAAGCACTAATTCCATGAAATAATGATAGTAATGTAAAATACAGTAGACAGAATAGCTTACTATTTACTATAATAAAAAAGAAAACTATATACTGGAGGCATAAAAATGGACGAAATTAAAAATGTAACTATTGTAAAGAAAGCAAATGTTTATTATGGAGGAAATGTAACTAGCCGTACGCTTATTATGGAAGATGGTTCAAAAAAAACCCTTGGAATTATTTTACCTGGTGAATATGAGTTTGGAACAGCGGCGAAAGAACATATGGAAATATTGGCAGGAAAATTGAATGTTTTGCTTCCAGACAGTGAAACATGGGTATTATATGAAGAGGGACACGCCTTTGACGTACCTTCTAATAGTAAGTTCAAAGTTTCTGCAGACGAACCAGCGGACTATTGCTGTTCCTACATAGAAGAGTAAAAGGAAAGTAGTTACGTGGTATTTATTTATATAAAAGCCCTGAAAACTTAATGTTTTTGGGGCTTTTTGTTGTGTTTGGTTTTCTGAAATTACTTACAAAGCAAGCTTAAAAAGTGAACAATGACGAAAATTAAGATATAGTAAGTATTAACAATGAAAAAAGAATAAGGCATATAAAAATGTACAAATATGTGTATAGCAATGGTTGTAAAATTTATGTAACATTAAGGGGAAATACATAAACTCAGCAGATTATGCTAATTACTGTACCATTAAAAAAAGGGGGTTCTATTATGAAAAGAAAAATGTTAGTACTTATGTTATTGTGTTTTAGTTTAGTTGTGTGGGCAACAGGATGTGCATCAAAAGCAACTGCAACAAAAGAAACGGAAACAAAAGAAGCTACAACAAAAGAAGCTGAAGTAAAAGAATCTACACTAAATGTATTTATAGCAGCAAGTTTAAGTAATGCTATGAATGAAATTCAGGAAGAATATAAAAAGCAACACCCTGAAGTTACGATTTTATTTAATGCAGACAGTTCAGGCAAATTACAGACTCAAATTGAAGAGGGTGCAGAATGTGATGTATTTATGTCTGCGGCAATGAAACAAATGGATAAGCTAAAGGAAGAAGGACTTATTGAACAGGGTACAGATGTAAAGCTTTTAGAAAATCAGGTTGTATTAATTAAAGCAAAGGGTGCAGAAACTAAAGTAACAGGTTTTGAAAATATAACTGAAGCAAAAAATTTGGCACTTGCAGCAGAAGATGCTCCAGTAGGTGCATATGCAAGAGAAATATTTGAAAATCTAGGTGTTTCTGATAAAGTTATGGCAATGGAAATTAACGAAGGAGCAAATGTTACAGCAGTTCTTACGGCAGTAAGTGAAAAGAGCAATGAGGTAGGCGTTGTTTATGCAACCGATGCAGCAACCATGCCAGATTCTATAGAAATAATAGCAACTGCACCAGAAGGAAGTCTTAAAACACCAGTAATTTATCCAGTAGGCCTTGTAAAGAATAAAGAAGCTGACACAGACCAAACTGCAGTTGCAAAAGCATTTTTGGAATATTTGCAATCAGATGAAGCAACAGCAACATTTGAAAAATATGGATATTTGGCATATAAAGAATAGTATATATAGAATTTAGGTGATATAAATGATGGAAGTGCTGAAAACCTTAAATTGGAGTCCGTTATTTATTTCTCTAAAGACAGGTGCGGTGGCTACTATAATCGCATTTTTTGGGGGAATATATGCAGCAAGATTAGTTATGAATATAAATAGTAAAATTAAATTAATTTTAGATGGAATATTTACGCTGCCGTTGGTTTTACCGCCAACGGTTGCGGGTTTTTTATTGCTACTTTTGTTTAGCCTAAAAAGACCTTTTGGAAATTACCTTTATACAGAGTTTGATATTAAAATAGTTCAGACATGGCAAGGCTGTGTTATTGCAGCAGTAGTAATTGCATTTCCTTTGATGTATCGTAATAGCAGAGCGGCGTTTGAACAGATAGATGTTACGCTTATACAAGCGGGAAGAACACTTGGCATGAGTGAATTTAATATATTTTGGCATATTATTATGCCCATAGCATCGCCAGGAATAGCTTCGGGAACAGTATTGGCTTTTGCCAGAGCTTTAGGTGAATATGGTGCTACATCAATGCTTGCAGGAAATATATTAGGAAAAACAAGAACAATAGCGGTAGCAATCGCAGCAGAAACGGCGGCAGGAAATTATGACAAAGCGGGCATTTGGGTGTTGGTCATAGTAGGACTGTCGTTTTTTATAATTTTAGCCATAAATATAATTTCTGGAAAGGGAACCAAGTATAGCAGGAGGTGGTAGAGTATGTCACTTGAAGTAAATATTAAGAAAAAGCTTGGAAAATTCAATTTAGAAGTGGAATTTAATAGTGACAATGACCGTATTGGCATTTTAGGTGCAAGTGGATGCGGAAAAAGTATGACGTTAAAATGTATTGCAGGAATTGAAAATCCTGATGAGGGGCGTATTGTGTTAGATGGCAAAGTGCTGTTTGATTCTAAAGAAAAAATTAAACTTTTGCCGCAAAAAAGAAAAGCAGGCTATTTATTTCAAAATTATGCCTTGTTTCCTAATATGACAGTGGCTAAAAATATTGGCATTACAAACCCATCAGATGAAAAAATAGCTTCACTTATTAGAAAATTGCATCTTGAGGGTTTGGAAAACAGGTATCCTAACCAGTTATCTGGAGGTGAACAGCAAAGGGTAGCCCTTGCAAGAATTTTAGCCTATGAACCAGACATTATTATGTTGGATGAACCATTTTCTGCACTTGATGGTTATTTAAAGGAGCAGCTACAAAGAGAAATGACTGCAATTTTAGCTGACTACAAGGGGAAAGTAATAATAGTATCGCATAATCGAAATGAAATATATAGACTTTCAGATAAGCTTGTGGTAATAGATAAAGGTCACCTAGTGACATTTGATGACACCGAAAATGTATTTAATAATCCTCGGTATGTTCAAGCAGCCAAGCTTACAGGCTGTAAAAATATATCAAAAGTTAAAAAAATTAATGATTATTGTATAAATGCACTGGACTGGAATATCATTCTAAAAACAAAAGAAAAGGTTACAGACTGTATTGAATATGTAGGTATTCGAGAAAATAGGATTGAGGTGCCAGTTGGTTTGCAACATGAAACAGATAAAACAAACCATGAAATGAATAATGTTATGAAAGTGGATATAGTAGAAATGGCTCAACTGCCTTTTCACACAAGTTATATTTTAAGAAACAGTTCTGGTTCTGACAGGGATATATGGATTAAGACCACAAAACAAAAGGAAATTAAAAACATTTCAATACCTGAAGATAAGCTGTTTTTGCTTCGTCAATGAACCGATTTATGAAAATTGTTGTTTGTTTTTTAGGGTTTTTTGTAATTGTTGCAGTATTGTAAACAAAGTATGGTTCTTATATAATGACCTTACAGTAATTGAATATCACTCGACAAGGGCGTTGGAAAATAAATATTTTTCACGCTTTTTTTATTACAACTTTTGTGAAAATAGAGAGATATTCTTAGTAGGTATTCTAAACTTATGTTAAACCATTTAATAAGGAGGACGACAATATGAGACAGGTTGCTATCTATGGAAAAGGCGGAATTGGTAAATCAACTACAACACAAAACCTTACAGCAGGATTAGCTGAGATGGGTAAGAAAATTATGATTGTTGGCTGCGACCCAAAAGCAGATTCAACAAGATTAGTTTTAGGAGGCTTAGCACAAAAAACAGTTCTTGATACTTTAAGAGAAGAAGGCGAAGACATTGATTTGGATTATATCCTTAAAGAAGGATATGGCGGAATTAAAGGTGTTGAATCTGGCGGACCAGAGCCTGGTGTAGGTTGTGCAGGACGTGGTATTATCACTTCTATTAACTTACTTGAACAGTTAGGTGCTTATGAAGAGGACCTTGATTATGTATTTTATGACGTTCTTGGCGACGTTGTTTGCGGTGGTTTTGCAATGCCAATACGTGAAGGTAAGGCAAAGGAAATTTACATAGTATGTTCAGGAGAAATGATGGCTCTTTACGCTGCAAATAATATTGCAAAAGGTATTATGAAATATGCAAACACTGGTGGCGTAAGACTTGGTGGTCTTATCTGTAATTCAAGAAACGTAGATGGTGAAGCAGAGCTTGTTCAGGCTGTTGCAAAAGAGCTTGGCACACAAATGATTCATTTTGTACCACGTGACAATGCAGTACAAAGAGCAGAAATTAATAAAAAGACTGTAATTGATTTTAGCCCAGAAGAAATTCAGGCAGATGAATACAGAGAGCTTGCAAGAAAAATTGATGAAAATCAGATGTTTGTTGTTCCAACACCTATGTCAATTGAAAAATTAGAATCAATTTTGATGGAACATGGACTCATGGATTAATTAAAAGGAGGCGTTTATATGTTACTTATTCGTGCAATTATTAGACCAAATCAAGTTGGTACAGTTTTATCAGAATTGTTATCTGCTGGCTATCCTGCAGTAACAAAAATGGATGTTTACGGACGTGGTAAACAAAAAGGAATTAAAGTTGGAGATGTTTTCTATGATGAAATTCCTAAAGAAATGTTGTTAATGGTAGTAAATGATGAAGATAAAGATGATGTTGTAAAGATGATAATGAAGTATGCCAGAACAGGTGAAAATGGACATTTTGGAGATGGTAGAATTTTTATCAGCCCTGTTGATGAGGCATATACAATAAGTTCTAAAAAAGTCGGATTATAGGAGGGGTTGCTTGTGAAGGAAGTAATGGCAATGGTTCGTTTAAACCGAGTAAATGCAACTAAAGAAGCATTGGCAGAAGCAGGCTTTCCTGCATTTACCTGTAGAAAAGTTATGGGCAGAGGCAAAAAGGCTATTGATGCAAATTTAGTTGAAACTGTTTTATCGGAAGGAGAGCTTCCTATTTCACCACTTGGTGAGTATATTACAGAAGGCTCAAGATTAATACCAAAAAGATATTTTACAGTAATCGTTCCTGATGATGAAGTTGAAAAAGCTGTAAACACAATTATAGAAGCAAACTGTACAGGAAATCCTGGAGATGGAAAGATTTTTGTGGTACCAGTTGCAGAATCTATTCGTATAAGAGATGGAGAATTACAGATTGATTCAGAATCATATTAAAATGGAGGTGAGGATATGAGTTCAGCAAGAGATCATCTGTTAGAACAATATAGTGCAAGAGTATATAAAAACAGAAAAGACCATGTAGTTACTAAAGGCGAAAAAGACCCAGATGTTGTAACAGCTAATACCAGAACAATTCCAGGTATTATTACTCAAAGAGGATGCTGTTTTGCAGGCTGTAAGGGTGTTGTCCTCGGTCCTATAAAAGATGCCGCAATCATAGTACACGGACCAATTGGTTGTGCTTATTATTCATGGGGAACCAGAAGACACAAGGCGGTTGCAGATGAAAGAGATGGAGAACAGGCAGATTCTTACTTAGAATATTGTTTTTCTACCGATATGCAAGAGCCTGACATTGTATTTGGTGGTGAAAAGAAATTAAAGCAAGCTATTACAGAGGCAATGTCAATTTTTAATCCTACAGCAATTTTTATTTGCTCAACTTGCCCAGTTGGTTTAATTGGAGATGATATACACGCAGTTGCAAGATGGGCAGAAGAAGAATACAGCATCAAGTGTATTGGCTTTAGCTGTGAGGGATATAAAGGTGTAAGCCAGTCAGCAGGACATCATATTGCAAATAATCAGATTATAAAATACATAATTGGAACAGGAGATAGAGCACCTAAGAAAAAATTTAGTGTTAATATCTTAGGTGAATACAATATCGGTGGCGATGGTTGGGAAGTAGAAAAACTGTTAAAACGATGTGGAATTGAGGTTGTATCAGTTTTCACAGGCGGCGGTAGCTATCGTGATATGAAAAATTCCCATTTAGCAGATTTGAACTTAGTACAATGTCATAGATCTATTAACTATGTTGCAGATATGATGTATACTAAGTATGGAATGGATTGGCTTAAAGTAAACTTTATTGGCATAGAGTCTAGTGTAGAAGCCTTACGCAATATTGCAAAATATTTTAACGATGCTGAATTAACTGCCAGAATTGAGGATGTTATTTCAGATGAAATTGCTAATGTATTTGATGAAGTTCAGTATTTAAAGAGCAAATTAAAAGGCAAAACAGCCGCTTTATATGTTGGAGGTTCAAGGTCCCATCATTACCAAACACTTTTAAAAGATTTTGGAATTAGCACAGTTCTTGCTGGCTATGAATTTGCTCATAGAGATGATTATGAAGGACGAGAAGTTATTCCTGACATTAAAATGGATGCTGACAGTAAAAATATTGAGAGCATAACAGTTGAAAAAGACCCTAAATATTATAAAGTTTTATTGTCTGACGAGCAAAAAGAAGCATTGAAAGAAAAAGGAGTTAACCTTAACTACTATGAGGGTATGTTTAAGGAAATGGACGAAGGGTCAATTATCTGTGACGATTTGAACCATTTTGAAACAGAAGAATTTTTGCACATTTTGAAACCAGATATTTTCTTTTCTGGTATAAAAGATAAGTTTGTTGCTCAAAAGGGTGGATTCCTTTCAAGACAGTTACATTCTTATGATTACAGCGGACCATACTCAACATTTTCAGGTGCAGTAAGGTTTGGTCAGGATATACTTATGGGATTATCAACACCAGCATGGGGGCTTATAAGAGCACCTTGGAAACAGATACCAAATTTAGAAGGTTCATTAGGAGGTGAGGAGTAATGCTTAATTATACAACAAAAGAAGTAGCTGACAGAAAAGCGTTAACTATTAATCCGGCAAAGACGTGTCAACCTGTAGGGGCTATGTATGCTGCTTTGGGTGTGCATAAATGCTTACCTCACAGTCATGGTTCACAGGGATGTTGTGCATTTCACAGAATGTTCTTAACAAGACATTTTAAAGAACCAGCAATGGCATCTTCAAGTTCATTTACAGAAGGAGCTTCTGTATTTGGTGGCGGAAGTAATTTAAAAACAGCAGCTAAAAATATATTTGATTTATATAAGCCAGACATCATTGCTGTACATACAACTTGCCTTTCTGAAACAATTGGTGATGATTTAAATGCGTTAATTATAGATATAGATGTACCTGAAGGCAAATATATGGTACACTGTAATACACCAAGTTACAAAGGCTCACACGTAACTGGCTTTACAAATATGGTTTCAGGTTTTATCAATTATCTCTCCAAAAAGACTGGCGTGTCTAACGAAAAAATTTGCTTAATGCCAGGGTTTGTAAATCCAGGAGATATGAGAGAGTATAAAAGACTTCTTAATGCAATGAAGGTTGACTATACCATGCTTCCAGATACCAGTGGTGTTTTAGATACACCAATGACAGGCAAGTTTGAAATGTATCCAAAGGGTGGAACTCAGATACCAGACATTATAGGTTTGGGCGACTGTAAAAAAACTATTGCATTGGGACTTCAAACTTCAGAGCCTTCAGCAGAAGTGCTTCGTAAAAAATGTGGAGTTGAATATGAGGCAATGCCACTTCCTATGGGAGTTGAAATGACTGATAAATTCATTATGGCACTTCAGGATTTATCAAAGGAAGAAATTCCTTTTGAAATTGAGGAAGAAAGAGGCCAATTGGTAGATATGATGTTGGATATTCATCCATATACCTATGGTAAAAAGGTAGCTATTTTTGGTGACCCAGATACTGTGTTAGGTATAGCAGCATTTGTACTTGAGCTGGGAATGATTCCAAAATATATGATAACAGGAACACCTGGAGCTGCATTTGAGAAAAAAGCAAATGAATTACTTGAAAAATTTGCAGTAACAGATTGTGTTGCAAAAGCAGATACAGACTTGTTCTTACTTCATCAAATGATGAAAAATGAAAAAGTAGACTTGCTTATTGGCGGAACTCATGGTAAAACTATAGCAAGGGCAGAAGATGTGCCTTTGGTTAGAATGGGATTCCCTATTATAGACCGCTACATACATTCTTATATGCCTTTAGTTGGGTATAAAGGAGCAATTCGTATGGCAGAATTAATTACAAATGCTATTATGGATTATCAGGATAGCCATTGTGATGAAAAAGATTTAGAAGTTGTAATGTAATTTTTTAAGAGAGATTTTGACAAAGACGTCAGTTTTTGTCAGACGCTCTCTTTTTTATTTGATTTTAAAACCCATAGTTAAGGTTAATTTAAACCCTAACTATGGATGTTGTTATTTATAGAGATTATCAGAATATACGGTAAAGGAAGTGTTTTGATGGACAAGATTTTAGAAGAAAGAAAGCAGTCAATTGTGCTGAAAAATGAACTTGGATGCAGTGGAAGTGGTATCAACTGTGATTCTGATAGTGTTTCTGGAGCCATAAGCCAAAGAGCGTGTGTGTATTGTGGTGCAAGGGTTGTATTAAACCCTATAACGGATGCTTTTCATATTGTTCATGGTCCAATTGGATGTGCTAGCTATACATGGGACATTAGAGGAAGCTTGACTAGTGACGATGATGTATTTAGAACTAGTTTTTCTACAGATTTGAGAGAAAAGGACGTTATCTTTGGTGGCGAAAAAAAGTTAGAAGCGGCAATAGAAGAAATTGCCAATAAATATCATCCAAAACTAATATTTGTTTATGCAACCTGTATTGTAGGCGTAATTGGTGATGATGTTGAAGCAATATGCAAGAAAATGTCTGATAAGTACAATATGCACGTAATAGCTGTTAAATCTCCTGGGTTTTCGGGAAACAAAGCCACAGGTTACAGAATGGCGTGTGATGCAATAATGCAAGTTATATCACAATATAAAGACCAACCTAAGGTAAATGGCATTAATATTTTAGGCGATTTCAATCTTGCAGGAGAAATGTGGATTATAAAAAGCTACATGGAAAAAATAGGAATTAATGTCTTATCAACCTTTACAGGTGATTCAAATTTTGAAAGTATGAAAAAAGCATCTTCTGCAACACTTAATATTGTTCAGTGTGCAGGTTCTAGTACATATTTAGCAAACAGAATGCAAGAAGAAATGGGAATTCCATTTATAAAAGTAAGTTTTTTTGGCGTAGAAGACACGACGGCTTCTCTTATAAAAGTTGCTGAGGCTTTGGGTGATAACGAAGCTAGAGAAAAAGCAATAAACTTTTGTAAAAAAGAAAGCGATAAAATTGAAGGCTTTATTAATCAATATAAAAAGAATTTGACTGGTAAAAAAGCCGCAATATATGTTGGCGGTGGCTTTAAGGCAATATCTCTTATAAGACAATTTAAAGCATTGGGAATAGAAACTGCAGTAGTAGGCACGCAGACAGGAAAAAAAGACGAGTATGAAGTTATAGAAAGCATTGTAGAAAAAGACACGGTAATATTGGATGATGCAAATCCTGCAGAACTTGAAAAGTATATGAAAGAAAAGAATGTAGATATTTTAGTTGGTGGTGTAAAAGAAAGACCCCTTGCATATAAATTGGGAATTGCTTTTTGTGACCATAATCACGAGAGAAAGCATCCGCTTGCGGGTTTTGATGGTGTTGTGAATTTTGTTACTGAGATAAATGGTAGTATAAATCATCCAGTATGGAAATATACGAGAGGAAAGGGGGCTTGCCATTATGAGTAAAACTAAAATTGAACCAATGGTTAATCTTAATACAAATCCTTGCAAAATGTGTATGCCCTTAGGCTCGGTTACTGCATTTTATGGAATTAAAAATTGTATGTCAATTTTACACGGCTCCCAAGGGTGCAGTACATATATCAGAAGACATATGGCAACACATTACAACGAACCTGTGGATATTGCATCTTCTTCCTTAACTGAACAGGGAACGGTTTTTGGTGGAGAAACAAATTTATTAAAAGGATTGAAAAATCTTATTGAAATTTATCATCCAGAGGTTATTGGCGTTTCTACCACCTGCCTTGCAGAAACAATTGGAGAGGACCTGCCTAGAATGATTGGAAAATTTTATGCAGAAAATCCAGAATATAAAAATATTGAGATTATTCCTGTAAAATCTCCTGGCTACGGTGGCACCCAATATGAAGGGTATTTTAGTGCCATTTTTGGTGTTATATCATCGGTGTCTATGCAGACTGAGGCAAACGATTGTATTAATGTAATTACAGCTCCATTAACCCCTGCGGACACAAGGTTTTTAAAAGAAGCTTTTGAAATGTTTGGGCTTAAAATAATACTTTTGCCTGACGTTTCTGATAATTTAGACGGTGGCTATAAAGAGGAATATGATAAATTGCCAAGTGGTGGAACAAGCCTAAAGGATATTAAAAAAATGGCTGGTGCTAAGGCTACAATTGAGTTGTGTGGTATTGAAATAAAAGACTCACCTGGCAAATATTTAGAAAATCACTATGGAGTTCCATATTATAGAATAAATATGCCAGTGGGATTAAGAGATACAGATATTTTTTATGATTTGCTGTCTAAACTTAGTGAAATAGATGTTCCAGAAGAGATAACAATTCAACGTGGCAGATATTTGGATGCTATGATTGATGCACATAAATATAATGGGGAAGGGCGAGCAGTAATTTTTGGCGAACCTGACTATGTAGCATCAACAGTAAGATTATGTGTTGAAAATGGAGTAATGCCTTTGGTTGTTGCAACTGGCTCGGTCTGTAATGACTTGAAGGGACTGCTTAAAGACGAAATAGATGAAATTGCTAAAAAATATTTTATAGATAGGTATGAAATATTGCAAGATGTGGATTTTAAGACAATAGAAGCATTGGCAAAAGAGCTTCATGCAAACCTATTAATTGGCAGTTCGGATGGCAGAAGAATGGAAGAATCTCTTGGCATTCCGTTAGTAAGAAGAGGATTTCCAATCCATGACAGAGTTGGTGGCCAGAGGCTTAGAATGTTGGGATATGAAGGCTCCCTTGATTATATGGAAGACATTGCAAATGCGTTGTTATCTAAGAAAGAAGCCGATTTTAGGGAAAATATACACCAACAATATTACAAAAAAGAACTTCAGGAAGACAAAATGAAAGAACTGATTGAAGATAAAACAAAAAACCATCCTTGCTTTAACGGTTGTGCATCTAATACTGCTAGAATGCACTTGGCTGTTGCACCGAGATGTAATATACAGTGTAACTACTGTGTAAGAAAATTTGATTGTCCTAATGAAAGCAGACCGGGAGTAACATCAAAGATACTCACTCCAATAGAGGCATTGGAAAAATATAAGATGGTTAAAAAGGAAATGAGCAATCTTTCCGTTGTTGGAATTGCAGGACCAGGGGATGCGTTAGCAAACTTTGAAGAAACAAAGAAAACATTAGAATTAATTCGTGAATTTGACCCAGACGTTACATTTTGTTTGTCTACAAATGGGCTTATGCTTCCACAGTATGCAAATGAATTAATTAGGTTAGGTGTTAGCCATGTTACGGTAACTATGAATGCAGTTGACATTAATATTGGTGCAAAAATTTATAAATATATTGATTATAACGGAGTTAAATTTGAAGGAGTAAGTGCGGCGGCTATTTTACTTGCAAACCAGTTAAGTGGTTTAAGAATTCTTGTGGCAGCAGGCATAATTTGTAAGGTTAATATTGTAACATTGAAAGGTATTAACGACAAACATATTCCAAAGGTTGTAGAAACAGTGAAAGAGATAGGCTGTTATATTACAAATATTATGCCTTTTATTCAAGTTAAAGGCAGTGTTTTTGAAAATTTGGAGCCTGTCAGCAATAAAGAAGTAAACGAAATAAGAAACCTTTGCGGAGAAACAATGAAACAAATGTATCACTGCAGACAATGTAGAGCAGATGCTATAGGAACTCTTGATAATGACAGGTCTTTGGAATTTTCAGAATGCAAAGGCAATTGTGGCTCAAAGAAAATTGAAGAAGGAAATAGTTATACTTTTGCGGTTGCCTCAAAAAGTGGTATGTTGGTTGATACGCATTTTGGACACGTTGCTGAACTGTATATTTATGAATATAAAGATGGCGATGTGTGCTATAAGGAGAAACGAGAAATACAGAAATATTGCACTGGCGAAGAAAACTGTGGTGACGAGGCAGACAAGATAGACAATATTATTAAAGCTATAGGAGAATGTGATGGTGTTATTACTATGAGAATAGGAGAGGCACCTAAACAGAAACTAAATAAGAAAAATGTTAAAGTATTTGTTACATACGATAGAATTGATACAGCAGTAAAAGCGGCGGCTGAACAAATGGGTAATGGACAAGAGGATTAATTATTAGATAAGGAGTGAATTTTATGGTACAACCTAAATATCATGTTTTTATATGCACTAGCTGCAGAATAAATGGACAACAGAAGGGGCTTTGTTTTCAAAAAGATGCAGTTGGCTTGGTACAAAAATTTATGGAAGAAATAGAAGATAGAGATTTGTCAGGAGAAGTTGTTATTAATAATACAGGCTGCTTTGGTATATGTGATAAGGGACCAATTGTTGTTGTATACCCAGAGGGTGTATGGTATGGAAACGTGCAAGTGGATGATGTAGAGAAAATTTTTGATGAACATTTTGAAAATGGCAATCCAGTGAAAGAACTTATGATTTAAGTCTTTAATCAGTGCAGCCCTATTAGCAAAGTGAGGTGAAAATGGAATGATTAGAATAATAGATTCAACTCTGTCTTATGTAGATGATTATCAGGTAACAGGAGAACAATTGTATAAGTTTTGTGAGTATATGAAACAGATAGGAATTATAGACTTAGAAATATCAACTAAAGCTTATAATCTTATGAATACTTTACCAGAGGGATTTCGTTTTTATCTACGGCTAGAACCATTTGATAAATTAAAGGATTATGCAAATGGTATCTATAAATACATTATTTCACATAGCGATGATATAGAAAAGTGCATTAGCAGTTTTCAGATAAACGATATAAAAGAAGTAGGTCTATTAAGACAATATTCCAATTTGGACCATATTAAAATTATAGGGCTAGACGACCTTATGTGCCATAATTATATGTATGTAATGAATGAGATAAAAACAATATTCAAAGGAAAAACAGTAAATTTTTGTCCTCAAAACACATATGATTGTGCAAGTGCATTGGCCATATTATGGCTTTGTTCAGGAGGCAACGAAGTAACCACCTCTTTTGCAGGAATTGGTGAATTAGCTGCAACAGAAGAAGTATATATGGCAATGCACATTATAAGCAGATACAAAGCAAGTCAAAGCCTTGGGGTATTGGAAAACTTAACGGCTTGGTACGAAGAAGTTACAGGAAATAAAATTTCGTTAATTAAGCCTATTATAGGGAAAACAATTTTTGATGTAGAGTCTGGAATACACGTTGATGGAATTATTAAAAATCCAGCAAATTATGAAGCATATAAACCAGAATTGGTAGGGAAAAAGACAACTATTGTAATTGGTAAACATTCAGGAAGCAATTCAATTAAAATCAAATGTAAGGAATATGGAATAAATATAAGTGATACAGCTAAAATCAATTGTATTTTGGAAAAAATAAAGCACCAGAGTATGGAAAAAAGAAGAGGATTGAGTGATGAAGAATTTTTGAAATTAGTTGAAGAGGTGCTTGCCAATGAAGGAAAAACGATGGATAGTTGACACAACATTAAGAGATGGTGAACAAAGCCCAGGAATAGCTTTTACAGAACAAGACAAGATAGAAATTGCTGTAATGCTTGATAAATTAGGGGTGTATGAGATTGAAGCCGGAATACCTGAAATGAAGGTTGAAAGCATTAACTTCATTGAGGAAATAAAAAAAGAATGTCATAATTCAAAAATTTCATTATGGAGCAGGATGAATGTGGATGATGTTAAGTTGGCAGTATCATTCAAACCAGATATTTTGCATATTGGAGTGCCTGTTTCTTATGTACAAATTTATAGCAAACTAAAGAAAAATAAATTATGGGTGCAAAAAACATTAGAGGAGTGCATGAAAATAACGTCTAAGGCTGGGGTTGAAGTAACAGTTGGCCTTGAAGATGCCTCTAGGTCCGATGAAGGTTTTTTGATGAGTATGGTTAAACTGACAAAAAATCTTGGCGGCACTAAAATTAGATTGGCGGATACTGTAGGGGTGTTAACACCACTAAGAGCAGGGGATTTAGTAAAAAAGCTTGTGCAAGAAACCGACATTGAACTTGAATTTCATGCACATAATGACCTTGGTATGGCAATAGCCAATTCAATTGAAAGTGCAAAATGCGGAGCAAATTATATTGACTGCACTTTATTGGGCATTGGCGAGAGAAGTGGAAATTGTGATATGTATAAATTTTTAAATGCCTGTGATAGAAACTTTGACTTTGGCATAGACAAAAATAAGGTTAAAAAAATTGAGGAACTGTTATTAACAAAAATTTGTATGGGGTGAGTTATATGATAGGTATACTGTTTAATAAAGAAGGCAGTCTTACTGATTTTTACAATTTAAGCTGCATTAAAATCTATGATAAAAAAAATGATTTTGAAGTTGTAAAAACCATTGAGAATGTAGATTTAGATACTTCTAATATTTCTTCATTTAGAAGCTGCTTAAACGAGTTACTTAACCAACTGAAGGAATGCAAGGTATTAGTTGGAACAGTTGTAACAGGAATTCCTTTTTATTTTTTTAACCAAAATGGAATTGAAATATGTGAGGCTGAGGTTTTTTCGGAGAAATTATTAGAGCAAATTTACCAAGATTATATACTTCTTCCACTGAAACAAAAAAGCGAAATGAACGACAGCGAAGGGCAAGCACTGGCTAAAAAAGCATTTAGTATACCAACTGAACCAACAGCTGTTAATGATGCTGGTGAATATTTCCTTGATTTCATTGAGGTACAAAAATACAGACCAGAGATTTCTTCCAAAAAGGCATTAATACCATTTTTCTATAATACGTTATTTCAGAAATTAACAATAGTATGCAGTCACGTTATGCCTTGGCTGGATGTTTTTTTGGAACAAAGAAACCTTATCTGCGATATAAAACATGAAAAAAGTAAATATATTTTAGTGATTACACATAAAGTTTGCAGAGAGTGAGGTATTTGTATGATTACAACAAATTACGGAATTTTAACAGGGGAATATGGTGTTGAATATTATGATGATGGAAGCTTAAAAGGATGTGCTTTGGAAGAGGAATGTCCAATGAAAACAGAATTGGGTGTTTTAATACCTAAATATCAGATTAGCGAGTCAAGAACAAAACATAGAAATGCCATTGAGTTTTATGATAATGGCGTGTTAAAAAGTATTTATCTTGAGAAAAAAACATCAATACCTACAGTTATAGGAGATATTGAAGCAGAGCTAGTGACATTCTACACCAATGGCAATGTGCATAGAATATTTCCGCTGTTTGGTCAAATAAGTGGATTTTGGTCAGAAGAGGAAGAAAAAAAATTAGCTCAAGACATTAAAATTAATATGCCAGGTGTGTATATTCAAAATAAAGTTTCTTGCGTTTGCTTTTATGAAAAAGGAAACGTAAAAAGCATATCTTTGTATAATGGAGAAACAGTAAAAGTAATAAAAGATGAAAATGAATATGAAGCAAGAATAGGCTTGTCTTTTTATGAAAATGGAAAAATAAAATCGTTAGAGCCTAAAACACAAACATTAGTAAAAACTCCAATTGGCATTATGTTTGCATATGATAACAATCCAATAGGAATTCATGGAGATGACAATTCTCTTAAATTTAATGAAGATGGAAGCGTTAAAAAGCTAATTGTATCAGCGTCTACAGCCGTAAAAATTACAGATAAGGATGGCAATGTAGCAGAGGAAAAAGCAATTAAAAGACCTAGTATGCTTGAGATTGATAAATATGTAATGGAGCATATAGCAATAGAATTTTATAAGGACAAAATAGAGGTTATTGATAGTGACAAAAATAAAAAATATTATACATATAAAGATAATATTTTTTCTATAGTATATAACGATGAATTTCACGAAACGTGTGATTGCACCGATTGCAGTAGCTGTAGTGGGTGTAACCATTAATGGAGGGACTATATGGAGAAAATTCAAATAAAATTGTTTATTTCCAGAAAATACTTAAGTGAAATTTCCGAAAAAGAAATATTTCAGGAGTCAGAAAATGGTAAGTTTTATGTAGAATTTCCAGTTGAACTTCAAGAAAACGAAGTTTTATCGGACTACATTATTGCTTGCTGTGAAACAGCTTTAATTATGAAAAATCCAAAATATGAGATAGATAATGCAAAAGATTTTAATTGTGAAATAATGAATCTTGGAAAATCAGAATCATTTTTTAACTTGTTAATAAATATTCGTTATAACAATGAAGAAAAAGAATTTCATGATATTATGTTATTTAAAGAACTGAAAGTAGAGAAACAGTTATACGAATTTGAGTTAATAGGAGATCAGACATTATTTGCAATTTAGGGTCATGTTTAAAGAATATAGCTATTAACAATTAAGCCTTCTGCTATTTATAGTAGAGGGCTTAAAGCTTTGTATGGACTTTTTTTATTTTGTAGCACATCTGCGTCAATCAATTAAGTTGAAGTTTAATCAGATACATGGTGAAGGGAAATATTTCATTATAGGGTACAAACGTCTTTGAATATACTCTACTAAACTACAGCAATATCGAGGTGTTAAGCTTTGAAGAAAAAGGAAGCGGAAATCATGGTTAAAGAGTGCTTTAAAAATAAAGATTGTAAGGAAAGAAACAACGAAGTGGTAAGAATTTTAGCAAATTTTATATCTAATGGTGAAAGACCTGAAGAGCCGAGAGTTTGATTAAGAAATAAATGGTAGCTTGTGGAGGTGAAGCAATATGGACAAAACTGCAATTTATTGTAGATTATCAAAGGAGGACGAAGATAAAATTGAGTATGGTGAAGAAAGCGAAAGTATACAAAATCAAAAAATGATTTTAACAGAATTTGCGGCAAAAAATGGGTTTATGATTTATGATATTTATATTGATGATGCTGATATAATAGGGCTTAATCATAAAGCCTTGTTAAAGTAATAATCAAAAAATTGCTTATTAACACCTGCTTTTTAAAATTGACATTGGGAATAAAAAAAGACAGGCCATATATAACGCCTGTCTTTTTTGTATATAATTTTTTATGTAGTTAATATTTAAAATTTCGGAGAAATATACAAAGTTACATTTTAAATCTGCTTACGTGATTTTTAAGCATCTGAGCTTGTGAAGAAAGTTCTTCACTTGCAGCAGCGGATTCTTCAGCCGTTGCACTATTGTTCTGAACTACAGCGGAAATCTGCTCTATACCAACTGAAATCTGCTGTGCATGAGTGGCTTGCTGTACACTTGCTGATGAGATGTCGCCAATCATGTGGTTTACTTTTTCAACTTTTTCTACCACTGACTGCAAGGAAGTAGCAGTTTCGTTTGCAATTTTAGTACCATTGGAAACAGCATCCATGGTTTCTTCAATTAATGTTGTGGTATTTTTTGCGGCCTCTGCAGATTTCTGTGCAAGGTTGCGAACTTCGTCAGCAACAACAGCAAATCCTTTTCCGGCACTACCAGCACGTGCAGCTTCTACTGCGGCATTAAGGGCAAGAATATTTGTTTGGAAAGCAATATCATCAATAGCTTTTATAATTTTTCCAATTTCATTGGAACGCAAGCTGATATTGTTAATTGCTGTTACCATCTGCTCCATGTAATTGTTGCTTTCCCTAATGCCTGCTCCTGCCTGCTGAGTGAGGTTACCAACATCAACTGCATTTTTTGCGTTTGTATTGATTTGGTCGGAAATATCAGTTATGGTAGCGGCAAGTTCTTCAATGGAAGATGCCTGTTCTGTTGCACCTTGGCTTAAGGATTGGGCACCTATGGACACTTGGTCGGAACCGCTTGCTACTTGGTCAGCGGCAATGCTAATCTCGCTCATAGTGCCACGCAGCATTTCTGAGGTGTTTTCCAGAGCTTCTTTAACTCGTGCAAAGTCGCCGTCAAAGGTATGGTTAAATTCAAGTCTTAAATTACCATTTCCCATTTCTCCTAAAAGATAAGTTATCTCGTTGATATAATCAATATAAACTTTTAGCCGTTGGGTCAGCAGGCTCATAGAGGATGCAAGCTGTCCAACTTCATCATTAGAAGAAATATCAAGCTCGGCATCTAGGTTTCCCGCAGCAAGCTGCTTGGTAACTTCATTTAGTTTGCCAACAGGGCGAATTACGCTTAAAGCAGTCCAACCACCCAAACCTAATGAAATCAAAAAACAGACTACAACAAAAATCAGTATTGTGGTGACGGATTTTTGCATATCTGCCTGTATTAGGCTTTTTTCATTAGCAATATAATCGTCAATAAAGTCAGTATAGTTACCAGTACCAATTACCCAACCAAAAGGCTCAAACGCAAGGCTGTAGCTTCTTTTAGGGGCAGCTTCTGTTTCGCCAGAGTGTGGGAAAACATAGTCGGTATATCCGCCGCCATCTTGACGACCTACTTGAATAATATGATTTATCATATCGAAGCCTGCAGCGTCAGTAGCGTTCATACGGTTAGTGCCTTCTGTGGCATTGCCAAGCAAAACAACATTTACACCTTCGTAGGTATCGGCCCAAAAATAGCCATCTTCGCCGTAACGAAGGTCACGTAAAAGGTCTGCACCAATTTTTTTGGCTTCCTCAGGCGTATATACTCCAGCAACCTGTTTATCGTAAACAACCTGCAACGCTGAACAGGCATTTTGTACCTGATCTTGAATATTTTTGTCAAAATTATTACGGATTTCCAAATCCATTGCTTCCAAAAACTGTGTTCCTTGATTTTTCATCTCTTTAATAGATTTCAGTCCAATGGCACTTAACGCTAATAAAACAACAGAAAGCAATAAAATCATTTTTGTTCGTATTTTTAAATGTTTCATGTTTTGTCCACCCCTCGTAATTATATAATATTATGCCATTTTATATTAGCATTTAATGTCAAAAATAGCAATCTACAATTGTTTTTTTGGCAAAAAATACTATAGATAAGTCGTCAAGAAAATTTTATTGACAAAATATAATTTTTTTAAATATGTTTATTGAACATAAACGACATAATATTTTTTATTTGTAGTTAATCTTTGCATGAATATGACAAGAGGAAATTTCATATAGATGGAGCAAGAAGTTTAGGAGGTTTGGCTTATGGATTATTCCGTTACATCAGAGCAATTAATTAGCCTCAGAAATATTGATGTTCGAACCGTCAAGGGAGAGGAATTAGTTGATTTGAGAGATATTAAAATATCAGATGATTTACCCCAATCCCAGCGAGTTGTTGAATTTGTGGAACAGGTGAAAAATCCATTTTGCTTTAAAGTAGGGAAAATTGCTGTAAGCGTTGGGTTCACCCATGATGGAGTTACTTTTGAACAGAGAATGGAGAATTATCTTAATACATTATGATTATTAATTTACAAAAAAGACACAGCAATTAGGGGTGAACAAAAATGAGGGACAACAACGAAAACAAGTGCTATCACGCAGCCGCTTATGTCCGTCTTTCCAAAGAGGACGGCGACAAGGTGGAAAGTGACAGTATTGGAAATCAAAAAGACTTAATTCGTGCCTTTGTTAATAATAAGGAAGATATTATTATCTGTTCTGAAAGAGTTGATGATGGATTTACTGGTGTCAATTTTGATAGACCTTCATTTATTGCTATGCTTGAGGACATTAAGGAAAGAAAAATAAACTGTGTGATAGTTAAGGATTTATCTCGTTTAGGCAGAAATTTTATTGAAACAGGAAAATATATAGAAAAAATTTTTCCTTTTATGGGGGTTAGGTTTATATCAGTCAATGATGATATAGATAGCCTTGAACCCAAAACTTTTGCAAATAATTTAATTGTACCTGTAAAAAATTTAATGAATGATGCTTACTGTCGTGATATTTCAATAAAAATCCGCAGTCAGTTGGATGTTAAACGCAAAAAAGGTGATTTTATTGCACCCTTTGCAGCCTATGGTTATTTGCGTAATCCAGAGAATAAAAACAAGCTGATTGTTGACGAATTAGCGGCTCCAGTTGTGCAGGATATTTTCAAGAAAAAATTGGAGGGCATGAGTTCAGGAGCTATTGCTGACTATCTTAATGACAATAACATTCTTTCGCCTATGGAGCATAAGAGATACATAGGCTTAAATTATGCCACAACCTTTAAGGTCAATGGAAAGGCAAAATGGACACCTACGGCTGTACTTAGAATTTTGAAGAACAAATTGTATATTGGTACATTGATACAAGGCAAAAAAAGTTCACCAAATTATAAAGTAAAAAAACGGTTTGATGTTCCCCAAAACCAGTGGATTTGTGTTGAAAATAATCACGAAGCAATTATAGATAATGATATTTTTGAAAGCCTACAGGAAGTATTAAAAGCTGACACCAGAACCGCACCAACAGCTAAAACCGTATACCCTTTATCTGGATTAGTGTTTTGCGGAGATTGTGAAAGCAGTATGATTAGGAAGAATAATGGGACTTCTGAAAACCCATATTATTATTATATTTGCTCAGAATTTAAAAGTAAAAAAGACTGCAGCAGCCATAGTATTCGTGCTGTTTATTTGGAAAATGCTGTATTATTGGCATTGCAGGAGCATATAAAAAACATTTTGGACTTAGATGAAATTCTTAATGTCATTGATAATATTCCTTACACAAATAGACAGGTACAAAAATGTCACCAAAAATTGGCTGAAAAGAAAAAGGAATATGAGCGATATGAAAATAACAAAATGCGTGTTTATGAGGACTTTAAAGATGGATTACTTGATGAAGAAGATTACCACAACTATAAGAAGCATTATGATGAAAAATCTGTGGAGGCAAGGCAGGATATTAAAAATATTGAAGAGGAAATACAAAAGCTTATCTTGGGAAAAACAGAAGGACAGAAATGGATTGATTATTTTAAAGAACATAGGAATATTGAAGAACTAACCAGAAAACTTACTGTTCAGCTTATAAAGAAAATAACTGTATTTGAAAACCAAAGAATACACATTGATTTTAAATTCCAGTATGAATATGAAAACATTTTTGCTTTTAAAGGAAGTATTTAAAAAGGAATTTTATTATAAAAGGCAGTGATAGTTATGGCGAGAAAGAGCAGAAAAAATCAAATTCCACCGTTAGAACAAAAGGAATTTATGGGATATAAAACTGCATTATATGTTCGGCTTTCGGTGTTTGATGGACACAGTAAAGATAGCAATTCCATTGAAAATCAAGAAAATTTACTTAGAAGATATATTGCAGATAAACCTGAATTCCACATAATTTCTGTTTATCGTGACAATGGCAAAACAGGAGTAAATTTTCAAAGACCTGAATTTGACAAAATGATTGAGGATGTTAAAGGAAATAAAATAGACTGCATTATTGTTAAAGACTTATCTCGTTTTGGAAGAAATTACATTGAAGCAGGAGAATATTTGGAAAATACCTTTCCGTTTTTCAATGTTCGATTCATAGCTGTAAACGACTCTTATGACAGTTTATCTACTACATATTCCGACCAGCTGATTATGCACCTTTTAAACCTTACAAATGATGTATATGCTCGTGATATTTCGCAAAAAATTTGTCCTGTACTTCGTGCAAAACAGGAAAGAGGTGAGTTTATAGGTACATGGCCATCTTTTGGATATTTGAAAAATCCTGAAGATAAACATAAGCTGATTGTTGATGAGGATGCGGCTGAAATTGTGCGTAAAATTTTCTCCCTAAAAGCAGAGGGCTTCAGTTATGCTAAAATAGTTAATTGGCTTATAACGAATAACATTCCTGCACCATCAAGATACCGTTATGAAAAAGGAATAGTAAAGGATAAGCGATGGGCAAATACGACATGGAAAATGGCTACTATTAAGCAAATACTTCAAAATCAGATTTATCTTGGCAACATGGTGCAAGGCAAAAAGAGAGAGTCGTTATTTAATGGTCAGAAACAAATTAAAGTTCCAAAAGATGACTGGATTGTTATTAAAAATACGCATGAACCCATTATAAATCAAGATGTTTTCTATAAAGTTCAAAGTGTTATGGCTGAATAATGTAATGTTTTTTCACAGGAGGAGGTATAGTTGGATAATAACTACAGTATCGCTTTGTATGTACGATTATCTTCCGAAGATGTTGATTTGAATGAGAATGGAAAGGAAGAAAGCAACAGTGTTAAAAACCAAAAGGACTTGCTAAATAACTTTGTGAAAACCAAAAGTGAGTTTGACGGTGCTGCAATACATACTATGGTTGACGATGGATTTTCTGGTACAAATTTTCAAAGACCTGCAATTACAGAGCTATTGGAACTGACAAGACAAAATGAAATCAACTGTATTATAGTAAAGGATTTTTCTCGGTTTGGAAGAAATTATCTTGAAGTCAGCGATTATGTTGACCAGATATTTCCGTTTATGGGTGTTCGTTTTATATCAGTAAATGATAATTATGATAGTGCAAATATGAATGGAAAAACCAGCGGTTTAGAGGTTGCTTTCAAAAACATAATTTACAGTTATTACAGCAAAGATTTATCTAAAAAAGTAAAGTCTGCAAAACTGACAAAAGCTTTAAAGGGTGATTATCTCAGCCCGTATGCTCCTTTTGGTTATGAAAAGGCACAAGGGAATAAAAATCAACTTATAGTAGAACCTTTGTCGGCAGAAATTGTTAAACGCATTTTTAGTATGGCTTGTGAAGGAATTAGTGCAACTGAAATTGCAAAAATTTTGAATATTGAGCAAGTGGAGGAACGAAGTGTATATAAAAATAAAGTAGGCATTCATTACCCATGGCATACTATTAACGAAACAGCAAAGTGGCAGAATAATATAATTTGCAGTATTTTAAGAGATGAACGGTATCTTGGTAAGGTGGTTTACGGAAAGAGGTATCGTCCCGAAGTTGGGAATAAAATGACTAAAAAAAAATCAAAAAGTGAATGGGTTGTGGTAGAGAATAGGCACGAACCCCTTGTATCTTTTGAAACTTTTGAAAAGGCTCAGTCCGTAATGAAAAAATATGCCGAAAAAGAGTTTGAAGGGCGAAAAATTTATCTGTTTACAGGCAAGCTAAAATGTGGCGTTTGTGGGCACGCACTTAGAAGAAGAAGTAAAAATTGTGCAATGTACTATTGTTTTTCAACCAGTGTAGACGAAAGTTCAAAATGTATGAGAGAACCTATTGCCGAAGCGGATATTGCTGAAACTGTTCTTCAGGCAATACAGTTATATATTATGATATTTATTGAAAAGGAGCAACTTAGAAAAAAATCAAAAGAGAGCAACCAAATACTTAAATTGGAAAAGCAAATTGCCGTTTATGAGGGTGCGGTATTGAAATGCAAAAATCAAAAAATGGATTGCTATGACAAGTATGCAAATGAGGAAATTACAAAGCAGCAATATATTTTGCAGTGTGAAAAAATTCATGTCAGGCAGAAACAATTTCAACAGTTGATTAATACTCTAACAGAAAAAATAATTGGGGAAAAGAAACTAAAGGCTGAACGTAAGGTGTTGCCTCAGGATAATTTATTAAGGGAATATCTGGAGGTTGATACATTAACACGAGAGATGGTACTTACATTTGTTGACAGCATATATGTATGTGCAGATAATTCTATTCATATACAATGGAGGTTTGATGAATTTAGAAATACACAATTTTTTTAAGTCCTTGCGTAACACCTGCTGATGATGATTATTCAGGGCTTGATAGGGATAGACCTTCCTTTAACAGAATGATAAGAGATGCAAAAAATGGATGTTTTAACACTGTTATATGCAAATCCCAATCAAGATTTACAAGGGATATGGAGTTGGTAGAAAAATATATTCATGGGTTGTTTCCTATTATAGGGATACGATTTATAGGTGTGGTGGACAATGTTGACACAAGCATTAAAGGCAATAAAAAAGCAAGACAGATTAATGGGCTTATAAATGAGTGGTATTGCGAGGATTTATCAGAAAACATCAAAAGCGTATTTAAAAGCAAAATGGAACAGGGACAGTTTTTAGGGTCGTTTGCACCATATGGTTATGAAAAAGACCCTAAAGATAAGCATAGGCTAATTGTTGACGCTGAGGCGGCGGAGGTAGTAAAAAAAATTTTCAAATGGTACATTGACGGCATGGGAAGTCAAAAAATAAGAAATAAATTGTATGAGGAAAACATACCAACACCTTCTGCATACAAAAGGCTGAAAACGCCTAATTTTTTTCATCCGTCATTAAAATATGATTATAGCGTTGTATATGGTATGTGGGCAAAAAGCTCTGTTAAAAGAATTTTATCCAACGAGGTTTATATAGGAACAATTGTGCAGGGCAAAGAGCGAAAGGCAAGCTATAAAAGCAAAAAAATGATTACTGTTCCACCGCAGGAATGGATAGCTGTGCCTAATTGCCATCAGCCCATTATTAGTAAGGAAGAATTTGAGTTGGTTCAAAAAATGCTTAAAGAAAATAAGTATGAAACTACCAACAAGGCAATAGGACAGAAAAATATATTTATTTTTTCGGGCAAGGTGTATTGCAAGCATTGCGGAAACAAGATGTTTAGGGTTGTTGGTCGCAACCAACAGGTATATTTGTATTGTCAGGTTTTTTCCAGAAGCAAAGGAAAGGATTGCAGGCATAACTCTATACGTTATGATGAGCTGACAAAAATAGTTAAAGATAAAATACTAGACATTATTGAAGAATGCTTGAAACAACCAGACAATGTGGATTATCTTACAAAAATTCTTGATGAAACAAATGAGGATACAGAAAATATTTTAAAGTGCAAAAGCAGGGAGGCAGAAGCTTTAGCAGAAAAGCTAGACAGTCTTAAAAAAGCCACAGTAATGCTCTATGTAGATAAGACAGCTGGAAAATTAACAGATGAGGAATATATTTTTTTAAAGGAAAGTCTTATGGAAGAAATAGAAGTAAAGAAAAAAAGGTCTGCTTTATTAAATATAGAAATTTTAGACAATGAGAATAAGAGAAGTGGCAAAAAGAATATACAATCCATTATTAAAAAGTATTGTGTTTTTGAAAAACTAAGTGCCCAGATATTAAATCATTTTGTTGACTACATTGAAATTGATACCCTTGACGATACAAAAGAGGTAACAATACATTGGAATGTGTAGATAGAAATATATATTTTAAAATAGCTGAAAATGACTTTTTTATATGAGCTATATTTGTATATGCGTTTTGATTTGCAATCATTTATATGTGTACCATGACCGTTGTCATCATAGGCATTATTGCGTCCGTATACAAAATCCTTAAAGGCAATAATTCGGTTTTGTGGAAGAGTAAAATCTTCAAGAGGGCAAATACCTGTATCAAGTATGGCAATGCCTATGCCTGCGCCGGTTATTCCAGGTGGTACTACTGCATTGATTTTATTGATGGCGTTATTCATAACCACACATCCAAAGTAATGTTCATTATTATTTTATGGACTAAGATGTAAAAAGGTGAGTGGACAAAATATGGCCTGTACTACTAAAAATTTCATTTTTTAGTCAAATTTTCTCTGGGTGCTGCATACAATTGATAGTGCATTAAAAACATATTTTAATTTAAAGGAGGCTTATTTATATGGGATGTTTCGGAGGAAGTAATTGTGGCACAGGATGTGGCAGTGGTGGAGGAAGCTGGATTTGGATCCTTATTCTTTTATTCTGCTGTGGCGGCAGTGGTATCGGCGGTATTGGCGGCATTGGCGGTGGATGCGGATGTGGAACAAATACAGACAGTGATTGTTCATGGATTATCATCCTTGTATTGCTTCTTTGCTGCTGTGGCGGCAGTGGCATTGGCGGTATTTGTGGTGGAAACAACAACTGTGGAATGTGCGAGGCATAATGTAAAGAAAGTCTAAGTTTTGGGGGTGCGGGCGTTTTCGTCTGCACCTTTTGTTTGTATATATTTGCCTGAAAAGGCATATAAATACCTAAGGAGGTGGTTACGCTTGGAGGATATGTCAATGGATAAGTTGATGATGCTTAGTCAACTTTTGGGTGCCGGCGGTGATACAACGGATATGATGAAAATGGTGGAAACTGCAAAGGCACTGGGTGCAGCTATGAATACTAACGCTAAGGAAGAAAAGCCTGTTATAAAAATGGAAGAAACGCAAACTAAAGAGGACGAGGATATGCGTAATAGGCAGATTAAAGCCATAAATGCTGCATTACCTTTTTTGGATAAGGAATATCAAAAAGGGTTATTTTTGGTTATTAAATTGTTGGAGATAAATAGATTTTCACCACAAGGCGGCATTATGGCTATGGAAAAAGGTGAAGATAATGCACAGAAAAGACGCATAGAAATGATAAATGCCTTTAATGGGTATTTAAGCGTTGCGGAACAAAAAAAGTTAGGTGCTTTTCTTAAAATGGCAAAAGCAGGGGTTGTTTTGCAGGAATAGAAGTGATTTTGTACACAATTACGGTAATTATAAAAAGGACGTTTACACAAATTTTATGTAAACGTCCTTAAAATTTTTATAAATTTCTACTATATGAATTAGTGTATTATAGGTCTGGGCATACTATAAATACATAATGGCAACAAACTATGTTTTATTCTTAGCTTGGTGCAAAAATAAAAAAGCAACAGACAAAATTATCTGTTGCTTTTGAGCTGTGTATTTTCATTTAAGTACATCCATAAGCAACATTGCGGCTACAGCAGGTCGAAGAATATTTTTAGAATTTGTTGCAGGTATATTGCATGGGTTAGGTTCTTTTTTAGAAGATTTTTCTGCGGTAAAAATAACCTTAGGTTCTTCCTTTATATTACTTTTTTGTGGTGATGCCACAGGGTTTTGTATGCGAAATTCCTTGGGAATGGGACGTTTGTTTTTTTGTATCATAGAAGTTCTCCTTTTAAATAGTTTAATAAATTATATGAAGTATAAATACAATTTATGATGTTTTGTGCATATTTGTACGGTGAACATTTGTCCACGGCATTTTTTTATTGCATTTGCTATATATTTTTGACGTTATTGACTTAAAGTGTTAAAATGGTATAGAATAGTTTAATATTGGTAAAGTGCAGCTTTAATATGGGATTGACCCTTTAGTGAATGAACCGAAATTTTGTAAAAGAGCAGGAGGCTAAATATGTTTGAGTATAACAAGAAGACGAACCTTTTAGAAAGTACAGGCCAGACCTACCCTTTGGTTGCAGTAAAAGAACCTAATCTCTACAGAGATTTCTTTAGATACGATGAAGTACCTAAAGTTGTTTTTAACCGTCGTTTAGTACCAATGGATGTTCCTACTGATTTTTGGATAACAGATACTACCTTCAGAGATGGACAACAAAGTAGGCAACCATATACGGTAGAGCAGATGACGCATATTTTTGACCTTATCCATAAGCTTTCAGGACCAAAGGGCATTATTAAAATGAGTGAATTTTTCCTTTACACAAAAAAGGACCAGAATGCAGTATATAAATGCCTTGAAAAGGGTTATGAGTTTCCAGAGATTACAAGCTGGATTAGAGCCTCTAAAAAGGATTTCCAGTTGGTTAAGGATATTGGTCTTAGGGAAACAGGAATACTTGTAAGCTGTTCAGATTATCATATTTTCCACAAAATGCACATGACAAGGCATCAAGCAGTTGACCACTATCTTGCAGTTGTGCGTGAATGTATAGAAACAGGAGTAACACCACGTTGTCACTTTGAGGACATTACTCGTGCTGATTTCTATGGCTTTGTTGTTCCTTTTGCAACGGCACTTATGGAGCTTAGTGCTGAAACAGGCGTGCCTGTAAAAATACGTGCCTGTGATACTATGGGCTATGGTGTTTCATACCCTGGCAGTGTTCTTCCACGTAGTGTTCCTGGTATTATCTATGGACTTGTGCATCACGCAGGTGTGCCAAGTGAATGGCTTGAATGGCATGGACATAATGATTTTTACCGTGCAGTAAACAATGCTTCTTACGCATGGCTTTATGGTGCTTGCAGTGTTAACTGTTCACTTTTAGGCATTGGCGAAAGAACGGGTAATACTCCGTTGGAAGCAATGGTTATGGAATATGCACAGCTTAAAGGGACTTTGGACGGAATGGACACAACAGTTATAAGTGAAATTGCCGAATATTTTGAAAAAGAGCTGCATTACGATATTCCACCTATGACACCTTTTGTTGGCAAGAATTTTAACGTAACAAGAGCTGGTATTCATGCTGACGGATTACTTAAAAATGAAGAAATTTATAATATATTTGATACAGAAAAGCTTCTTAACAGACCTGTGCGTATTGCCATAAGCAATACATCGGGTACTTCGGGAATTGCCCACTGGATAAACAGCTATTTTAACCTTAGGGAAGATGCCGCAGTTGAAAAAACAAGCAGACTGGTTGAAATTGTGTATAAATGGGTAAATGAGCAGTATAACGAGGGTCGTGTTACGGTTATTACCGATGAGGAACTGGAAGAGCTTACACTTAGAACCATGAAAGAACTTGACGAGGAAAATGGCGAGGTGCAAAAATGAAAAACGCTGTTTCTTTCAACGTAGACCACTTAAAGCTTACAAGGGGCATTTACCTGTCCAAGATAGACAAATTAGGAGATGTTGAAACACTTACATTGGATATTCGCCTTAGAGCACCTTATAAGGAAGAAATAATTACCAACAAGGCACTGCATACATTTGAGCATTGCTTTGCAACGGCGGTAAGAGATATAAGTGATGGCTACAACAATGCAATGATTTCCTACTTTGGGCCTATGGGTTGCCAAACGGGCTTTTATTTGGTAGTTAATTTTAAAGGCTACAATGAAGATGAATATTTTCCATTTCTCGCAAAGCTTCTTAAAGAAGCACTTACCTACCTTAGAAAAATGGAGGAAGTGCCGGCAAAGAATGAAAACCAGTGCGGATACTGTTATTCCCTTGGAGAAATGGCGGATGTGCTTGAAGTAGCCGATGACATGGAAAAATTGGTTGATAAAATGATACAGCAAGGTGCATTTTATACCTATATATACTTGTAAAAAAACTAGGGGGTAGTTTCAAAAATGAGTACAAACGCAAAAATTGAAGAGGCAAAAGAAAAATTTGGTAAACTTCTCGAAGAACAGCTTAAAAGAGTAGAACAGATGAACGAAAACAAGGAAGCATATGACTTTGATAAGCTGGAAAAAATTATAATTGGCGTCGCTGGCGGTGATGGAATTGGTCCTGCAATTACAGCACAGGGCAAAAGGGTAATGGAATTTTTGCTTGATGAAAAGCTTAAAAGCGGTAAAATTGAGTTTAAAGACATTATGGACCTTACAATTGAAAAAAGGGTTGAGGCAAATAAGGCTATACCTGATGATGTCCTTGAAGAACTTAAACAGTGTCACGTAATACTTAAAGGGCCTACAACTACACCACGTAAGGGTGACCCATGGCCAAACATTGAAAGTGCAAATGTTATGATGCGTAAAGCACTGGACTTGTTTGCAAACGTGCGTCCTGTGCGTGTGCCTGAAAAGGGTATTGACTGGACTTTTTTCAGAGAGAATACAGAAGGAGCATATGCTATTGGTAGCAAAGGCTTTGCTGTAGACAAGGATTTGAATGTTGACTTTACTGTAGTTACACAAGAGGGAACTGAAAGAATTATACGTGCCGCATTTGAATATGCCAAAAAGAATGGCAAAACACGTGTTACTGCTGTTACAAAGGCAAATATTATTAAAACAACAGATGGTAAGTTCCTTGAGGTATTCTACAAAATGGCACAGGACTATCCAGAAATTAAGGTTGACGACTGGTATGTTGATATTATGACAGCTAAGCTTATTGATGAAAAACGTCGCCGTGATTTCCAAGTAGTTGTTTTGCCTAACCTTTATGGCGATATTATTACAGATGAAGCGGCAGAGTTCCAAGGTGGCGTTGGCACAGCAGGCAGCAGTAATATTGGTAACAAATATGCTATGTTTGAAGCTATACATGGTTCTGCACCACGTATGGTAGATGACGGACGTGCACAGTATGCTGACCCTTGTAGTGTAATGCGTGCGGTAGTTCTTTTGCTTTCACATATTGGATGTCAAAGCGAGGCAGATAAGCTGGAAAAGGCACTGGATATTTGCACACTTACTGAGCGTAAAATTTTTACAACAGGTCATAGTGACGGTGCAACCAACGAAGAACTTACAAATTATATAATCGAAACAATTAAGAATATATAAAAATAAGAAAATCCCCGACTTTTGTTAGGGATTTTTTTGTTTCTAAAAGCATATCATTGTTTTGGGTGATTGCGATGAAAAAATATGTAATGGGGTTTTTAATATATTGTGCGGTTGTGCTTTTGTTTGTGCCAGTGGGAATGGTTAAAATTTTTGGCTCGGACATAACAGAAACAGGTGCCGTCATACGTGTTAATGACACTCAGGTGCCACAAAATAATGGCGAACAAAACATTCCTGCAACTGAAAACAAAGATGTAACGGAAGATAAAGACGACACTGTAGTGCAGGCAGACGATGAATTGGAAAACTATATAATAGGTGTGGTTGCGGCTGAAATGCCGGCGTTGTTTGATGATGAAGCTTTAAAGGCACAAGCTGTGGCAGCACGTACATATGCAACAAACCAAATGCAGAAAAGTGGCATTACCATTGACAAAATGATTGAAAACGGTGGACAGGCGTATTTAACACAGGAGGAAATGAAAACTAAGTGGAACACAGGTTTTGATAAATATTATAAAAAGATAAAAACAGCGGTGCTAAGTACCAAAGGTGAAATTATGGTGTACAACAATGAACCTATATTGGCGGTTTTTCATGCTATAAGCTGTGGCAAAACAGAAGTAGCAGAAAATGTGTGGAACGATTCATTGCCATATTTAAAAAGTGTAGACAGCTCCATGGATAAGCAGTCATCAGAGTATACCTTTGAAACAACAATGTCAGCTGAAACTGTAGTGTCACTTTTGCAAAAGGCAAATGCTGATTTAAAGCTATACGATGGCGGGCTGAAAGAACAGATGCAGATTATAGAACGAACAGATGCAGGGTATATTAAAACCATGCAAATTGGAAATAAAGTGTTTACAGGCAAGCAGGTGCGAGAGATTCTTGGACTTAGAAGCAGTGATTTTACAGTGAAGCAGGAGGGTGACAACATGATTTTTACTACTTATGGCTATGGACATGGTGCAGGTATGAGTCAATATGGTGCAGAATGTATGGCAAAAGACGGAAAGTCATATAAAGACATTTTGTCATATTACTATACGGGCATAGAGTTTGAAAAAATAAATTAATAGCTGATTTAAAGGTATGTATAGTCAATCTTACGTATACATCACAGCCGTTTAGGTGAAATTACTTTTGCGGTTGTGGTGTTATTTTTAAATAAATTAAAGTTTAAAAAAAGATATAAATTAAGTATAAACATCTTTGCAAGTGCCAATAATACTAGCGGAGGTGTTTGACAAATGAAGGTAAGAAAGTTGGAGAAAAAAGAATATATTGCAGTTGCCGCTAGTCTTATTTTGGTAACGGCGGTGGGTCTTGGCGTATCGGTAGATAAAACCGAAAAGCAAAATGCAGAACTATCCCAAAAAAAGACAGTTCAGGCAGGGGACGACGTTGCTACCGTTGACGCAAGCAAAAATGAAACTGCACAGGCTGACATGACAGATGCAACAGAGAATGCACCTGTTGCTCAGGCGGATATAACAGAGGCAACAGAGAATGCACCTGTGGCACAGGCAGATACTACAAAAAAAGCAGATGCTACACCTGTTGAGCAGCCAGATGCAGAAGAGCCAACCGCACAGTCATATGATGACGAGTTTGAAGAGGCTGGTGTTTCGGCAAATGAAATAAAAATGGAGTGGCCGCTTATAGGCGAAATTGCAATGGATTATTCTGCCGACACTATGGTGTACGACCCTACACTTGACCAGTACAGAACAAATGACACGGTATGTATATTGGCAGATGAGGGCAGTCCAGTTAAAGCAGCCAGTGATGGAACGGTAACAGAGGTTACAAATGATTATGAAAAAGGTTACACAGTGGTTATAAAACATCAGGATGGTTGGAGCACTACATACAGCCAACTTAGCGAAAATGTGGCTGTAGCAGTAGGCGACACAGTAAAAAAAGGACAAAAAATAGGACAGGTAGCAAAGCCTACGAAGTATGGTTCAGCCATGGGTCCACACCTGGAATTTAAGGTATGCCAAGGCGAGTTTGCAATAGACCCAAAGGTTGCCTTGGGCGAACAAAATTAAAAAAAGTGTAAAAAAATAAGCCAGTGGTGCTGGATATACACATTACCACGGGCTTATTTTTTGTGCTTATTTCTTCTTTTGAACAGAAAATCCAAATTTGCCAAGGCTGTCACCAAGTTTAAAGTATTCGCCGTGAGAATAGCAAACAGGTTTTGCGTCGTTAAAATGGAATTTTCCTGTTTCGTCCATAAATTCGTTGCTTATGTTAACAGCAACTACTTCAGCAGTGAACATATGGTGTGAGCCAAGGGGAATAATATCTCTTACCTTGCATTCAATATTTACAGGGCTTTCGTAAATTATGGGTGCATTCACCTGGCTTGCTTTTGCTGCCGTAAGATTAAGCTCTTTAAATTTATCAATGTCTTTACCACTTTTAACACCACAGTAGTCACAGGCACGTACAAGGTCTTCTGTTGTAAGATTAATTACAAATTCACCAGACTTTTTAATTATTTCATAGGAATGTCTTTCGGGGCGTACAGAAATATAAGTCATAGCAGGGTCAGAATTTATTGTGCCAGTCCAGGCTATGGTAATTATATTTTTTTCGCCCTCCATTGTGCCACAGCTAACCATAACTGCTGGTACAGGGTATAATAATGTGCCTGGTTTCCAAATATCTTTTGCCATAATTTCATCTCTCCTAAATTTTTAAATTCATTTTTAAAGTATATTCACACATAAGAAGTATATCATAAAATTTAGGCTTGTGTTGAAAAAAACATATTTTTAGAGTAACATATATAATGAGATGATGTAGATAGAGGGTGAAAAAATGGATTTACCTGAAAAGTTTGTAGAAAATATGAAAAATATATTGGGTACGGACTTTGAAGATTATGAAAAAAGCTTTGAAGAAGGCAGATTTTATGGTCTTAGAGTGAATACCCTGAAAATATCTGCAGAGGAATTTAAGGCTAAAGGGATATTTGACCTTAAGAACGTGACTTGGTGTAGGGATGGCTTTTATTATGACGAGGGAATAAGACCGGCTAAACATCCATACTACCATGCAGGGCTTTATTATTTGCAGGAGCCTAGTGCCATGAGCCCAGCAGAGGTCCTTAAACCTAAAAAAGGCGATAAAGTGTTGGATTTATGTGCCGCACCTGGTGGAAAAACAACTCAATTAGGGGCGAGCCTTGGGGGTACAGGAGTGCTTATAGCTAATGACATAAGTGCAGGCAGAACAAAAGCACTGCTTAAAAATGTGGAGCTGTTTGGCATAACAAATTGCATTGTAATGAGTGAAACACCAGAAAAGCTTAGTAAAAGCTTTGGTGGATATTTTGATAAAATATTGGTAGATGCACCATGCAGCGGCGAAGGAATGTTTCGTAAGGAACCTGACGTTATGAAAAGCTGGAATGAGGATATGCTGGAGTTTTGTCAAAAAAGCCAAAGGGATATTTTGGAAAGCTCTGCAAAAATGCTGAAAAGAGGCGGTTTGATTTTATATTCCACCTGTACTTTTTCACCTCAAGAGAATGAAAAAAGCATTAACGATTTTTTGACAGAGCATGAGGAATTTGAACTTTTGCCCATAGATAAAGAATTTGATTTTGCCAATGGAAACCCAGATTGGGTTGATGGAGGAAGAGCAGAGCTTGTTTATACTAAAAGACTGTGGCCGCATAAAATAAAAGGTGAAGGTCATTTTCTTGCTCTTTTACATAAAAAAGAAGCAGATGAAAATACTTTATTTGTGTGGGAGGAAGAAAAAACTGATGACCGCATGAAGTATTTTGAGGAATTTAAAGCAGAGGTGCTAGATGTTCAATTTTGTGGAATTTACCAGATAATAAATGATAGTCTTTATCTTTTGCCACATGAAGTGCCTGTGTTAAAGGGCATACGTGTTATGCGTAGTGGCTGGCTTTTAGGTGAATTTAAGAAAAATCGGTTTGAACCAAGTCAGGCACTTGCCATGGGGCTTAAGAAAAATGATATAAAAAGAGTTGTGGACTTTGACGTTGATGACCAAAGGGTTATTCGTTATTTAAAGGGTGAAACAGTTGAGGCACAGTGTGAGAACGGATGGTGCGTGGTTATGTGTGATGGGTATCCTTTAGGCTGGGCAAAGGCACAGCAGGGACGGCTTAAAAACAAGTACAGCACTGGCTGGAGAATGTAGCACGGGATGTAGATAAAGTGAAAACCTTGAGGGCTTTGCCCTCAAACACCCACAAGGGTTTCCTGTCAGCACTTTGCCTTGCAAAGCTGTCCTGCGGACAGATGGCACTTCTTTGCCATTGCCACATTGACCTATCTACCACCGCATATTTATGCGGTGGTAATAAAAGTTTTTGGTCTTGCTTTTTACAAAAAGCAAGTGGGTTTGGGCAACGCCCAAGGTTTTTTGGCAGTTTGGGTTTTTCAAAAGAAAAGAGGATAAAATGGCATTTTTACCAGTAACAAAGCAGGAAATGTTGGATAGAGGCTGGGACAGACCGGATTTTGTGTATATTTGTGGTGACGCATATGTAGACCACCCATCTTTTGGTGCGGCAATTATTTGTCGTGTTCTGGAAAGCAAAGGCTATAAGGTGTGTTTTGTAGCACAGCCAAATTGGCGGGAAAAGGACGACTTTATGCGTTTTGGCGAGCCAAGGTTGGGGTTCCTTGTTAGCAGCGGCAACATAGACAGCATGGTTAATCACTACACTGTGGCAAAAAAGAAACGTCAAAAGGACTATTACTCTCCAGGGGGAGAGATGGGTTTGCGTCCCGACAGAGCAGTAATTGTTTATGGTAACAAGCTGCGTGAAATTTATAAACATACACCAATTATTATAGGTGGTGTTGAGGCAAGTTTAAGACGTCTTTCTCATTATGATTATTGGGACAACAAAATACGTCGTTCGGTTTTGTTAGATAGTGGTGCGGATTTACTGTTGTATGGTATGGGCGAGCATCAAATAGTGGAGCTTGCTGAAGCAATGGACAGTGGTCTGCCTATAAGCGAAATTACCTTTATTAAAGGTTCTGTTTATAAAACCAAAGACGAAACAAGGGCTTATGATTTTATTAGACTGCCTAAATATAAAGATATTTTAACCAATAAAAAATTATTTGCAAAAAGCTTTATGGCACAGTATGAAAATACAGATTCCATAACGGCTAGACCTTTGCTGGAGGAATATGATGAGTGGCTTGTGGTGCAAAATCCTCCGTCGGCTCCCCTTAAAACACCAGAGCTTGACAAGGTATATGCACTGGAATATATGCGTGCCTATCACCCAATGTATGAGGAAGCTGGGGGAATAGCTGCAATTGAGGAAGTTAAATTCAGCCTTATAAGCAACAGAGGTTGTTTTGGCAATTGCAATTTTTGTGCACTTGCATTCCATCAAGGGCGTGTTGTTTCGGCACGAAGCCATAACTCCATTGTTGCTGAGGCGGAAAAAATCACATGGGACCCAGATTTTAAGGGATATATTCACGACGTTGGTGGACCTACAGCAAATTTCCGTGGTCCTGCTTGTAAAAAACAGGAGGAAAAAGGTGTATGCAAAGATAAGCAGTGTCTTTTTCCAAAGCCATGTGCAAACCTTAACGTAAGCCACAGCGATTATATTAAGCTTTTGAGGCGACTAAGGGAAATACCAAGGGTTAAAAAGGTATTTATTCGCTCGGGAATACGCTTTGACTACCTTATTTATGATAAGGATGATACTTTTTTCAAGGAACTTTGCAAATATCATATAAGTGGTCAGCTTAAAGTTGCACCTGAACACGTTTCACCTAAAGTGTTGGCAAAAATGGGAAAGCCAACCCGTGAGGTTTACGAAAAATTCGTGAAAAAATACTATGATATAAACCGTAAATTGGGTATGGAGCAATATTTGGTGCCTTACTTAATGAGCAGTCATCCAGGCAGTGATTTGGAATCAGCAATTGAACTTGCAGAGTATTTGAGAGATACTGGGCATATGCCAGAGCAGGTGCAGGATTTTTACCCTACACCGGGTACACTTTCTACGGCTATGTATTATACGGAAACTGACCCTAGAAATGGTGAAAAGGTTTATGTGCCTAAAACACCTCACGAAAAAGCCATGCAGAGAGCTTTGATGCAATACCGTATGCCTCAGAACTATTTGCTTGTGCAGGAAGCATTGAAAAAAGCACATCGAGAGGACTTGATTGGTTTTGATAAGCACTGCCTTATAAAGCCACGTCAAATGGGTGCAGAAAGAAAGTATGTAAAACCAACAGGTGGAAAACCTAAGACAGCACAAAAAAATGGAAACGCCACTGCAAACGGTTCAACAACAAAAAAGAAAACCATACGTAATGTTCATAAAAAGAAATAGAGGTTTTCTAAAGCCTTATGTGGTTTGGAATAAAGTATTCAGGTCAATGAACTTTAAATTGGCTAAAATGCACATATATACACACAGGGTGCACATTTTATTATGCGGGTGTAACATTGACAAATTTCGCTATAAATGTAACAATAATAGTTAGTGTAAAAATCTATTATTTCAGGAAAAGGATTGGTTAGAGATGAAGAAAATTAACTATATCGGCACAAGAGATAAAAACATTAAGGCAACAGCAAGTCAGGCTATTTTAAAGGGAATCTGCGAAGATGGCGGACTTTTTGTACCTGAGGAATTTCCTGTTTTAGACAAAAGCCTTGAGGAACTTTCCAAGTTAAGCTATCAGGATTTGGCATATGAAATTTTGAAGCTGTACCTTACAGATTTTACTGAGGAAGAGCTTAGATACTGCATTAACGGTGCATATGATGAAAAATTTGATACTCCTGTAATTGCACCTGTTGTTAAAAAAGGTGATGTTTCAGTTTTAGAGCTTTTTCACGGCAGAACAATTGCGTTTAAAGATATGGCACTTTCAATTTTGCCTTACCTTATGAAAACATCGGCAAAAAAGAATGGCATGGAAAAAGAAATTGTAATACTTACAGCTACATCAGGAGATACTGGCAAGGCTGCATTAGAGGGCTTTGCAGGTGTTGACGGCATACAAATTATAGTTTTCTTCCCAGAAGATGGAGTTAGTCCGGTTCAAAAGCTTCAGATGACAACACAAGAGGGTGCAAATACTTGCGTTGTGGGTATAAAAGGGAATTTTGACGACGCACAAACGGCTGTTAAATCTATATTTACAGATGCAGTCCTTGGTGCAGAGCTGAGTAACAAAGGCTTTGTATTTTCTTCAGCAAACTCAATCAACATAGGTCGTCTTGTGCCTCAGGTAGTTTACTATTTTCAGGCATATTTACAGATGGTTAAGATGGGCGAAATAGCCTTAGGTGATGAAATTAATGTAACAGTGCCTACAGGCAACTTTGGCAACATTCTTGCGGGATATTTTGCAAAGCAGATGGGTTTGCCAGTTAAAACCTTTATATGTGCATCTAATGAAAACAAGGTGCTTTATGATTTCTTTACTACAGGAACTTATGATAAAAATAGAGATTTTAATGTAACAACATCGCCTTCTATGGATATTCTTATTTCCAGTAATCTTGAAAGATTGCTTTGTATTTTAAGCTCTCAGGAAAAATGCAAAGAGCTTATGACAAGCCTTAATACAGATGGAAAGTATAGCCTTGACCTTACAAAGGGCATTATTAAGGGTGAATATGCAACAGAGGAAGAAACAGCACAGGCAATTAAAGCTATGTATGATAAATCGGGATATATAATGGATACACATACTGCTGTGGCGTATGCAGCATACGAGAAGTATAAAAAAGCTACAGCGGATGAAACAAAAACAGTTATCATTTCCACTGCAAGCCCATACAAGTTTACGAAAGATGTACTTGTAGCTATAGACAAAAAATACGAAACAATGGACTTTTTCCCACTTATGGACGAGCTTGAAAAACTATCAGGTGTGGAAATTCCAATGCCTATTAAAGGAATTGAAAAAAGACCTATTTTGCACAACACAGTTATTGAACGTGATGCTATAAAGGACTTTGTAAAAGAACATTTGACAAAGTAATAAAAATCAGTTTTCACAAGTCTTAGGAGGATAAATTTTAATGAATATTCAGCAGTTAACTACAAATACCATAAGATTTTTAAGTGCAGAGGCAATCCAGAAAGCAAATAGCGGACATCCAGGCCTTCCTTTAGGCAGTGCACCTGCGGCATACACACTGTGGGGAGAGAAAATGAAGCATAATCCTCATAACCCAAACTGGACAAACAGAGATAGATTTGTCCTTAGTGCAGGACATGGTTCCGCCCTTATATACTCTATTCTTCACTTGTTTGGCTATGGCACAACAATTGATGATTTAAAATCATTTCGCCAAAAAGGAAGCAAAACACCAGGTCATCCAGAGTATGGCATGACAGATGGTCTTGAAACAACAACAGGTCCCCTTGGTCAGGGTATAGCTAATGCAGTTGGTTTTGCCATTGCCGAAAGCCACCTTGCGGCAGAGTTTAATAAGCCAGGGTATGATGTGGTAGACCACTATACATTTGCTCTTTGTGGTGATGGATGTCTTATGGAAGGCGTTTCCTCAGAAGCAGCATCACTTGCAGGCACACTTGGTCTTGGTAAACTTGTTCTTCTTTATGACTCAAACAATATTTCCATTGAAGGCAGCACAGAAATAGCGTTTACTGAAAACGTTAGAGCTCGCTTTGATGCTTACGGCTGGCAAACACTTCTTGTTGAGGACGGCAACGACCTTAATGCCATAAGCAAAGCAATTGATGAGGCAAAAAATGAAACATCTAAGCCTACATTAATAGAGATTAAAACACTTATTGGTTTTGGTGCACCTAATAAACAGGGTAAAGCATCGGCACATGGTGAGCCTTTGGGCGTAGATGAAATAAAAGCAGCAAAAGCTAACCTTGTTTGGGAATACGAAGATGAGTTTTTTGTTCCTGAAGAGGTAAAGAAACATATGGAAAAACTTATACAAAAGGGTGTTGATGAAGAAGCCAGCTGGAATGAAATGTTTGCAAAATATTGTGAAGAATATCCTGAAATGAAAGAAAAATGGGGAATTTTCAATAACAAGGAGCTTTCAGTTGATTTACTCAATAACGAAGATTTTTGGACATATGAGGGTGACCTTGCAACACGTGCATCATCTGAAAAGGTCCTTCAAAAACTTTCAAAGCTTATACCAAATCTTTTTGGAGGTTCGGCTGACCTTGGTCCTTCAAACAAATCTGTTATGAAAGACAGAGAGTATTATTCAAAAGAGAATCCAGCTGGTTCAAATGTTCACTTTGGAGTGCGTGAGTTTGCAATGACAGCTATGGCTAATGCTATTGAACTTCATGGCGGATTAAGAACTTATATTGCAGGTTTCTTTGTATTTAGTGATTATATGAAAGCAGGTATGCGTCTTTCAGCACTTATGGGCTTGCCTGTAATAAGCATTATGACACACGATTCTATTGGTGTTGGCGAGGACGGCCCTACACATCAGCCAATTGAGCATCTTGCAGCATTAAGAAGTATGCCAAATTATACTGTTATTCGTCCATGTGACTCTAAGGAAACAGCGGCAGCGTGGTACATGGCTCTTACAAGACAAACAAGCCCAACGGCTTTGGTGTTAACAAGACAAAACCTGCCACTTCTTGCTGAAACAGGCAAAGAGGCATTAAAGGGTGCATATATCCTTAAAGACAGCCAAGGTACACCAGATGTAATTTTGATGGCAAGTGGTTCTGAGGTTGAGCTTATATATAAGGCATATGATGTTCTTGCAGAAAAAGGTATTAAAGCAAGGGTTGTTTCAATGCCATCATGGGAAGTGTTTGAAGAACAAACAGACGAGTATAAGGAAAGTGTTCTTCCTAATGCTGTGCGTAACAGAGTTGCTGTTGAGGCGGCTTGCGAGTTTGGCTGGCACAAATACATTGGTCTTGATGGAGAAATTATCTGCATGAAGGGCTTTGGTGAAAGTGCACCTGCAGATGAGCTTTTTAAAGAATTTGGGTTTACAGTTGAAAATGTAGTTGAAAAAGCAATGAAAGTTTGCTGCAAATAAGTAAAGTGATAAAGGCCCCTTGCTATGCAAGGGGTTTCTTACTAAACATAGGCGTTTAGTTAATAAAGGTATTATAAAAGAGGTGGATTTTCATGAGAATGTTTATAGCAATAGAGTTTGACCCAGAAATGCGAGAATATCTTAGTGAGGTGCAAAAAAAACTTTTGCTTGTAAGCCGCAGAGGGAACTTTACGGATTCTTCTAATATGCACCTAACCTTAAAATTTATTGGAGAGGTAAATAGTGATGATGTGGACTATCTGGCACAGGCTGTACGTGAGGTGGGCAGTGCAAGCAAAGGCTTCAGCCTAAGCCTAAGCCATTTGGGGTTTTTCCCTAAGGGAAACCGTACCATAGTGTGGGCAGGCATAGAAGACAGCCAGCCATTGTTAAGGCTTTTTAGTGGTCTTGAAAAAAGCTTGATGCGTCAGGGATTTCCTCGTGAACGCAAGGGATTGAGCCCACATATTACCCTGGGACGAGAGGTGGATTTAACAGAAAAATTTGACAAAATAAAAGTACAAATTCCACTGGAAAAAAAGGAAATTAAGGTAACAAAGATTTCATTGATGGAAAGCAAGCGTATTGGTGCAAAGTTGGTTTATAAGCCTGTTTTTGTGCAACTTTTAAAATAAACAATAAGTTGATGTATTGTTAAAAGGTTATAGAAATATTTGTTGTAATTTAAGAAAAAAATGACAGCTTTCTTTATTGCATTAAAATGCAGACTGTGAGGCTGCTTTTTTTATGCACAAATATAAAAAGGAACTAAAGCAACAACCATAATATTGTTAATTTTAAAACAATTGTGAGCAATATGCACAAAAACATATCTTGTTAATATTATTACTTGCACAAAAGTTATATTTAATGTTATTATTTATTATGAAAGGAGACAATAGACCTGTTTTGGCTTCTTTAGAGCAAAGAAACTAACAAAATAAGCAAACAGAAACAAACAGAAACAAACAAAAGAATATATTCAGAATATGCTTTTGCTTGTTTGTATTTGCTTGAATCGAGATATGAAAGGAGTGCTCATAATTATTAATAAGATTGATAGGTTCTTCAATGTATCAGCGGATGGTTCGTCTATACGAACAGAAGTTTTTTCGGGTATAACAGCATATTTTACTATGGTGTATATACTTTTTCTTGTGCCAAATACCATTCTTGCTGCATTTCCTGAGGCGTTTGATGCTTCGGGCGAAATCATTAAAACAGCAATTTTATCCAACGGTATTACTGCACAACAAATGCTTGTATCATTAACAATGGTGTCGTGTCTAACGGCTGGAATTGGCACCTTTATACTTGCATTAAACTCTAATTTGCCCTTTGCACAGGGCCCCAGCCTTGCAATAAGTACCTTTGTATCATACACAATTTGTTTAAGAATGGGTTATACTTACAACGAGGCACTTGCAGCTATTTTTATTAGTGGTATTATGTTTTTGGTCATAACAATATTTGGATTTGAGAAAAAAGTACAGGACGCTATACCAACCAATATTAAATTTGCCGTTACAGCGGGTATTGGTTTGTTTATTGCGTTTATGGGTATGCAAAAGGCACATTTGGTGGAGGCTAATAGTCTGCATCTTGTTCAGCTTGTAAGCTTTTCAGACCTTACATATAATACAAAAAGTGCTATGCTGTGTCTTGTAGGCACTATACTAATTGCCGTAATGATTATTAAAAATGTGCATGGAGCTATTTTATTTGGAAAAATAATATGTATAATTGTTGCAATACCAATGGGTCTTGTTAAGTTTAAAGAGTTTAACATGGATTTTCAAAACTTTGAAGTTATAAGATCAGCTTTAAAAATGGATTTTATAGGGCTTTTTAGCTCGCACAATTCCTATGGATTTCTGGGTATTATACTGTCAGTAGTAGTTATTGTAAGTACACTGTGCATAATGGATGTTTTTGAAACCATTGGCACAATCATTGCAACTGACTATATTATAACACTCAGCCACGAGGGCAATATTATGGAACGTTTCCATAAGGTGCTTCAGGCGGATGCCGTTTCTACATCAATTGGTGCAGCCTTTGGTATTACAAATGTGTCTACATATGTTGAAAGCACCACAATGGCATTGGAGGGAGGACGTACAGGACTTTCGGGTATTGTAACGGGAGTTTTATTTTTCCTCACCATATTTATTGCACCATTTGCATCGGCAGTGCCTTCGGCGGCAACAGCAACTACCCTTATTATGAGTGGTATATTGATGATGAATGTAATTAAGTTTATCAACTTTGATGATATTGAACAGGCTTTGCCAGCGTTTTTAACAATGGTAATGATGCCACTTACTTATAGCCTTGTAACGGGAATAGCGTTAGGGCTTATATCCCACACATTAATAATGATGTTTACAGGTAAGGCTCGCCTTATAAATAAGGGTACGTATGTACTTGCCATTATATTTATGCTACAGTTCCTTATGATACAGTAAAACATAGGTCAAATAAACAGGTCGAATCGTGAAAGTTGAACATTAATTTATAGTGTTTTTTGTACAAATTACCATTGAATTTGAAATAATAATGTGATATACTGTCCAAGAATTGAATAGTAAGTCTTCAGGGCGGGGCGTAATTCCCCACCGGTGGTATAGCCCACGAGCCGCAAGGCATGATTCGGTGTAATTCCGAGGCCGACAGTACAGTCTGGATAAAAGAAGATAATTGATTGTGTTTTTACATGATATTTTCATGCTCTGAAATGTTTAGCTACATTTCAGAGCGTTTTTATTTATCAAGGTATAAGCATATTGATTTTGTATTTACAGCCCTGAGAATATTTTTCTTAAGGGCTTTTTTATTATAATTTGGAGATGAGCATATGGATTTTGATTTTTTTATGCACCGTGCCATTGAACTAGCCAAAAAGGGAAAAGGTCATGTTAATCCAAATCCTTTAGTAGGTGCAGTGATAGTAAAGAACGGAAAAATAATAGGTGAAGGATACCATGAAAAATATGGAGAGCTTCACGCTGAAAGAAATGCTATAGCCAATTGCAGTGAAAGTGCAGAAGATGCGACGATATTTGTAACCCTTGAACCCTGTTGTCACTACGGCAAAACACCACCATGTACTCAGGCTATTATAGAAAACAAAATAGCAAGAGTGGTTATAGGTTCTAAAGACCCAAACCCAAAGGTGGCAGGCAAGGGAATAGAAATTTTGAAGAACGCCGGCATCGAGGTGGTTGAGGGCGTACTTCAAGAAGAATGCGACCAAATGAATGACGTGTTTTTTCATTATATAACAACAAATATGCCATTTGTGGCAATGAAATATGCAATGACTATGGATGGCAAAATTGCAACGTATACAGGTAAATCTCAATGGATTACAGGCGAAAAAGCAAGACAAGCAGTACAAGAAAGCCGTAATCGGTATTCGTCAATTATGGTTGGCGTAGGCACAGTTTGTACAGATGACCCTCTTTTAACCTGTCGAACTGAGGGAGGAAGAAATCCAATTAGAGTTGTATGTGATACAAACCTTAGTATTCCTCTTAGCAGTAAAATAGTTGAAACAGCAAAGGATGTACCCACAATTATTGTATGCAGCTTTGTAGATGACGAAAAAATGGTTATACTTAAAAACAAAGGCTGTGAAGTGAAAGTTCTTCCTCAAGAGGATGGTCATGTAAGCCTTAGGGAAACAATGAAATATTTGGCGGGAAAAAATATAGACAGCGTGTTTTTAGAAGGCGGAGGAGTACTTAATTTCAGTGCAATTAAAAGCGGATTGGTTCATAAGGCTGAGGTTTATATAGCTCCAAAAATATTTGGTGGACGTGATGCAAAAACTCCTGTTGAGGGTGAAGGCGTTGAGGAAGTTGATATGGGATATTATTTTGAAAAGCCAAAGGTTACACTAATTGGTGACGATGTGCTTTTGGAATATTATAAAAAGAAAGGAGCGGCAGATGTTTACGGGCATAGTTGAAGAAAAAGGCAAAATTAAAGCTATTAAAAAAGGCACGGCATCATCTCGCCTTACTATAGAGGGAAACATCATTTTTAGCGACCTAAAGCTGGGTGACAGTGTTGCAATTAACGGAGTTTGTCTTACGGCAAGTGAAATTGCTGGCAACACATTTATGGCAGATGTTATGCACGAAACCCTAAAAAGAAGTAGTTTAGGCAGCCTTACCACAGGAAGTACTGTGAATATGGAGCGTGCTATGGCGGCTGAGGGACGTTTTGGCGGACACATAGTGTCGGGTCATATTGACGGAACAGGTGTTATAAGCGGAAAGAAAAAGGACGACAATGCGGTATGGATAACCATTAATACGTCGGAAGATATATTGCATTTAATAGTTGAAAAAGGCTCTATAACCATTGATGGAATAAGCCTTACGGTTACAGAGGTAACTGGGGTAAGCTTTTCAGTATCGGTTATTCCTCATACGGCAATAAGCACAACTCTTTTAGATAAAGGCGTTGGGGATATAGTAAATCTTGAAAACGATGTAATAGGCAAATATGTGGAGCGACTTTTAGGTCAACCATCGGCGGGAAAAAAGGATAGCAAAATAACCCGTGATTTTTTATCACAATATGGATTTTAATATAAGGAGGAATTGAGATGTTTGAATACAACACAATAGATGAAGCTTTAGAAGAATTAAGAGCAGGTAAAATTATATTGGTGACAGACGACGAAGATAGGGAAAACGAGGGCGATATGATTTGTGCCGCAGAGTTTGCCACTACTGAAAACATAAACTTTATGGCAAGCAAGGCTAAAGGTCTTATATGTATGCCAATGGGCAAAGACCTTACTGAAAAATTAGGTCTTGGTCAAATGGTTGACAATAACACAGATAACCATTCTACAGCTTTTACAGTATCTATTGACCATATTGATACAACAACAGGCATTTCTGCGGCAGAACGCTCAATAACAGCTATTAAATGTGTTGCTGATGATGCGAAGCCAGAAGATTTCCGTCGCCCAGGGCATATGTTTCCTCTTTTATCCAGAGAAAATGGTGTTTTAGAGAGAAACGGACATACCGAGGCTACTGTGGATTTAATGCACCTTGCAGGCCTTAAGGAATGTGGTCTTTGCTGCGAAATTATGGCTGATGACGGATACATGATGCGTACACCTGAGCTTGAAAAACTTGCAGTTGAATATGACCTTAAATTCATTACAATTAAGGCGTTACAGGAGTACCGTAAGATTAAAGAAAAACAGGTTGAAAGAGTGGTTGAAGCTAAGTTACCTACCCACTATGGTGAGTTTACGGTTTATGGGTTTGAAAATAAAGTAAATGGTGAACACCATATTGCCCTTGTTAAGGGAGATATAAGCGGAAAAGAACCTGTGCTTTGCAGAGTACATTCAGAGTGCCTTACAGGGGATGCTTTAGGTTCAGCTCGTTGCGATTGTGGTGAGCAGTATGAGGCATCAATGAAGATGATTGAAAAAGAGGGACGAGGAGTGCTTTTGTATATGCGTCAGGAAGGCCGTGGAATTGGTCTTATAAATAAGCTTAAGGCTTACGCATTACAAGATAAGGGCTTGGACACTGTTGAGGCTAACCTTGAGCTTGGTTTTGATGAGGATATGAGGGATTATTCCACAGCGGCTCAAATGCTTAGAGATTTAGGCATTGATACCTTAAAGCTTATTACAAACAATCCTGACAAGGTTAACCAGTTGACTAAATACGGCATTAATGTTGCAGAGCGTGTACCTGTTCAGATAGAGGCAACACCATTTGATGTATTCTATCTTAAAACAAAGCAAGACAAAATGGGACATATTTTGAACTACTAATACTTTTAAAATTGAAAAACTAATATAATAAGGAGAGATATTATAATGAAAATTTATGAAGGCAGCATGGTAAGCAAAAAAATGAAGGTAGGTATTATTTGTGCAAGGTTTAACGAGTTTATTGTTTCAAAGCTTTTAGGCGGTGCAATGGATGGACTTAAACGTCATGGTGTAGCTGAAGAAGATATAGAAATTGCTTGGGTGCCTGGTGCATTTGAAATTCCACTTATTGCCTCAAAAATGGCAAAAAGCAAAAAATATGATGCAGTTATATGCCTTGGAGCAGTAATTCGTGGTTCAACAACTCATTATGACTATGTATGCAGCGAGGTGTCAAAAGGTATTGCACACGTTACACTTGAAAGTGATATACCTGTAATGTTTGGTGTGCTAACAACAGAAAATATTGAACAGGCAATTGAACGTGCCGGTACAAAGGCTGGTAACAAAGGCTATGATTGTGCTCTTTCAGCAGTAGAAATGGTTAATCTTATAAATGAAATAGAGAAATAAAATTCAACAAAATATGAAATAATAAATATTGAAAGAGCGATTGTATGATACAATTGCTCTTTGATTTTTTTAAAAATAATATCCCAAGCTTCAGAGAAAAAATCCCTGAAATGCAAAAAGCACTTTATTGCTTTAACTTATTAAACAAAATAAACATACGACAGGTTAAGAATATAGTTTTTTTGTAGCTTTTTGTTATTGCGGGTGTGCTAAACATTATGTATAATATAGAATAGGGAAAGTTATATGAATTAAACAAATAGGTATTAAATAGGAGGAAGTAAAGATGAATGGTATAATTACTGTTTTAGGAAAAGATAAGGTTGGTATTATTGCAAAGGTTTGTGTGTATCTTTCAGAGCAAGGCATCAATATTCTTGATATTTCTCAGACTATTGTTCAGGGATATTTTAACATGATGATGATTGTTGATATGGAAAACAGCGGGATTTCTTTTGAGGAGATTTATCAGGGTCTTAACGATTTAGGCAAGGAAATAGGTGTTGAAATTAAAATTCAGCATGAGGCTATTTTTGACAGTATGCACAGAATCTAAAAACAGGAGGAACGGCGTAATGATTTCTAAGAGAGAAATTTTGGAAACAAATAAAATGATTCAGGAAGCAAATTTGGATGTTCGTACAATAACTATGGGCATAAGCCTTTTAGATTGTGCAGACGCTGACATCAATAAATTTAACGAAAAGATATATAACAAAATTACTACCTGTGCAAAAGATTTGGTTAAGGTTGGAAACGAACTTGAAAAGCAGTTTGGTATTCCAATTGTAAACAAACGTATATCTGTTACACCAATTGCCATTGCGGCGGCAGGCTGCAGGGAAACAAACTATGTGTCTATTGCCAAAACATTGGATAAAGCAGCAAAGGCTGTTGGTGTTAATTTTATTGGTGGTTTTTCAGCCCTTGTGCATAAAGGCTGTACACCAAGTGATTTGGCACTTATTAACTCAATTCCACAGGCACTTAGCGAAACCGACATTGTTTGTTCATCTGTAAACATTGGTACATCACGCAATGGTTTGGACATGGATGCAGTAAAGCGTATGGGTGAAATTACTCTTGAAACGGCACAGGCAACTAAGGATAACAATTGCCTTGGCTGTGCAAAGCTTGTTATATTCTGCAATGCTGTTGAGGACAACCCATTTATGGCAGGTGCGTTCCACGGTGTAGGCGAGAAGGATTGCGTTATTAATGTAGGTGTTAGTGGACCTGGTGTTGTTAAAAAAGCCCTTGAAGAGTGTCGTGGGGAAGATTTTGAAACCTTATGCGAAACTATTAAAAAGACTGCATTTAAAATTACACGTGTTGGTCAGCTTGTTGCACAGGAAGCATCAAAACGTCTTGGAGTACCTTTTGGTATAATTGACTTATCTCTTGCACCAACACCTGCTATTGGCGATAGTATTGCCGAAATTTTTCAGGAGATGGGCTTGCAGGAGGCAGGTGCACCTGGCACTACAGCGGCACTTGCTATGCTTAATGACAATGTTAAAAAAGGCGGAGTTATGGCAAGCAGTTATGTAGGCGGTTTAAGTGGTGCATTTATACCTGTAAGTGAGGATAATGGAATGATTCAAGCTGCACTTTGTGGGTCACTTACTTTAGAAAAACTTGAAGCGATGACTTGTGTATGCTCAGTTGGTTTAGATATGATTGCCATACCTGGAGATACACCAGCAACCACTATATCTGGTATTATTGCAGACGAAGCAGCTATTGGTATGATTAACAATAAAACAACTGCCGTGCGTCTTATTCCAGTTATTGGAAAGGGAGTTGGCGAGATGGTTGAATTTGGAGGTTTACTTGGATATGCACCAATTATGCCTGTAAACAAATTTAGCTGTGCAGATTTTATTAATCGTGGCGGAAGAATGCCAGCACCTATACACAGTTTTAAGAACTAGAACTTTTTCGCAAAGTTTCTAACATAGATAGTATAAGACCGTGGTGCGTTGCCCACACCTATGCCTTTTAAGGGCGTTAAGAGAGGTGGCAATTGCCCGCGGTTTTCTTTATATTTTATGTGTGAATACATATAGTTAAACGGGGATACTATATTGTAAGGGAGGAATTATGATGAAAACTATAAAAGGACTAGAACCAAAAGAGGTACTTGAAATATTTGAAGAAATCAGCAAAATTCCTAGAGGAAGCAGTAACGAAAAAGCTATCAGTGACTATATAGCAGCTACTGCCAAAGCCCAGGACCTTTTTGTGTATCAAGATGAAGCATATAACGTGGTTGTGAAAAAAAACGGTACAGAGGGTTATGAAAATTCAAAACCAGTAATTTTGCAGGGGCATATAGATATGGTGTGCGAAAAAAATGCCAATGTTAATCATGATTTTATGAAAGATGGTATCAACCTTAAAATAGATGGAGATTTTATAACAGCCGACGGCACTACCCTTGGTGCAGATAATGGCATTGCGGTGGCATATATGATGGCGGTGTTAAAAAGCAAAACAATTGCACACCCACCAATTGAGGCAGTGTTTACTTCCGATGAAGAGGCGGGAATGAATGGTGCCAGAAGTCTTGATTATAGCATTTTACAAGGCAGACAGCTTATAAATCTTGACAGTGAGGAAGAAGGGCATATTCTTACTTGCTGTGCTGGTGGTCTAAGGGCTAAAATAACTGTACCTATTGTTTGGGAAATAGCAAGGTCGGGTCAAACGGCATTTAAAATAACAATTAAAGGATTAAAGGGTGGTCACTCTGGTTCAGACATTCATTTGCATAGAGCAAATGCCAACAAACTTATGGGCAGGCTGTTAAATAACCTTGTAGAAGAGGTTCAGTTGAAGATAAGCGAAATTAACGGTGGAAATATGGACAACGCTATTCCTCGTGAGTCGGAAACTGTTGTAAGCTGTTCAGACCAAGACTGTGGCGTGATTGCTGGATTATGCAAAGCCTTTAATGAGATGTGTTCAAAGGAATACCATGGCATTGAAGAAAGCATTGAGGTTACGGTGGAGCAATTGAAAATACCACCTAAGTATGTTTTTTCAGTAGTTTCAGCACAGAGAGCTATTGCAGTGCTTATGCTTATTCCTTACGGAGTAAAAACCATGAGTAAAGATATAGATGGACTTGTTGAAAGCTCAAATAATATTGGTATAGTACGTACATTGCAGGATGAAATAAGCTTTACTTGTGCCACACGAAGCTCTGTTGCTACACGCAAGGAGCTTATATGTGATGAGATGAAAACTATTGCAATGCTTGCGGGTGCAGAATTTACCACAAGGGCGGAATATCCTGCATGGGAATATAACCCAAATTCAAGGCTTAGAGAGGTGCTTAAGGAGTCCTACAAAAATATGTTTGGCAAGGATGCAAAAATTGATGCTATACACGCAGGTCTTGAGTGTGGTCTTTTTAGCGAGAAGTTGGATGGTTGCGATATGGTATCCATAGGTCCTGACATGGCAGATGTGCATACGCCTGATGAAAGGCTAAGTATATCTTCTACAAATCGTACATGGGAATATCTAAAAGAGATACTTAAAAATTTGAGATAAAGGTGATTTTAAATGAAACTGCCATGGGATAGAAAGTATATTAAAATTTCATTTCACGTTGTTGTTACGGTACTTGTGATTTTTGCCGTCGTTATGGGTGTGGGAAGATTTGGGTATGTAGCATTGTCTATAAAGGAGTTTTTTCACAAGCTTTTTAGTGTGTCAGCACCATTAATTATAGGCATTGTAGCGGCTTTTTTGTTCGACCCAATGGTAGAGTTTTTTGATAAACGATTTAACAAAAAGCATAAAACAGATGGCTTTGTTAAACGTACAAAAGGCACTGCAATTACGTATATTATTGTATTTGCCTTCATTGGTGTGGGAATAAGACTTATGGTATCTAATTTAGGTGAAACAGATGTACTACAGTTTGCCGATGTTCTTAATTGGTATTTACAGGGGATTAGTGAGATGTTGTTATCACTCCAAAGGTCCCTTAGTGCCATGGGTATTTTAAGCAGCTTAAATGGAATTATAAACAGTCTGATTGGAGGTGTTACCAGTTGGATAAGAAATCTGGTGATAATACTTGCGGGTTCAGTTACATCAGTAGGCACAGTGGTATTGAACTTGGTTATAGGTCTTGTTGCTGCGTTCTATTTCCTATCAGAAAAGGATAGAATTCTTTTTAGGCTTAAAGATACTATGAGGGCATTTTTGCCCCACAAGACAAGCGACGGCATTGAAACCTTTGCCCATGATGCAAATACCGTTTTCAGCGGTTACGTAACGGGGCAAATTATAGACGCATTTATTATGGCAAGCCTTATTATCGTTTCATTTTGGGCGGCGGGCATAAAATATGCGGTTATTATTGGAATTATTTCAGGCTTTTCTAATTTAATTCCCTATATAGGAGCAGTGGTTGCCTTTGTGCTATCGGTTATGGTAGGGTTGGTTAGCGGTACGCCAATAAAGGCGGTTTACGCTGGAATTATTGTCATTATTCTTCAACAGATAGACAGTATGATTATTGTGCCAAGAGTTGTTGGTCGCAGTGTAAAGCTTCACCCTGTTTTGGTTATACTTTCGTTGTCGTTTTTTGGCAGACTTTTTGGCCTTTGGGGCATGATTATTGCAGTGCCTACAACTGCACTTTTAAAGATATATTTAGATAGAGTGTATAACAAACGTAAAAATAACACTATTGCAAATAAGTGAAAAAAACGTATAATTACTTATAGGTGATGAGATGGACAACAGGTTTATAAGAACTCAAATGCTTATAGGCAATGAGGGGCTTGAAAAATTGAAAAACAGCAAGGTAGCCGTTTTTGGTATTGGAGGCGTTGGTGGTTTTGTATGTGAGGCACTGGCCAGGGCAGGTATTGGCAGTCTTATTTTGGTGGATAACGATACTGTTAGCCTTTCCAACCTAAACAGGCAGATAATAGCAACCGAAAGCACCATTGGTATGGCTAAAACAGAGGCAATGAGGGATAGGATTTTATCAATCAACCCAAAATGTCAGGTTGCGATACATAATACTTTCTATTTACCTGGGGTTAGTGGTATAATAGACGAAGATACAAGTTACATTGTGGATGCAATTGATACCGTAACTGCAAAAATTCAGTTGGTTATGGATGCTGAGCAGATGGGAATACCCATTATTTCATCTATGGGAACTGGAAATAAGCTTAACCCAACACAGCTTATGGTGGAAGATATTTATAAAACCACTGTTTGCCCTCTTGCTAAGGTTATGCGTAAAGAGTTAAAAGCACGTGGAGTAAAAAAGTTAAAAGTGGTTTATTCAAAAGAATTACCACTTGAATGCAAGCTAAGCGAGGAAGAACTTATTGCTATGGGTGAAAACACCAACAAAAGGCGTACACCAGGCAGTATATCCTTTGTGCCGTCGGTGGCTGGGCTTATTATTGCAGCTGAAGTAATTAGAGATTTGCTGGAGGGATAATAAAATGGCAGAAAAAGGAGTAGTAACTGAATTAAAAAATGACATTGCAGTTATTAAAATGACAAGAACAGAGGCTTGTGCAAAGTGCAGAGCGTGTATATCTGGCATGAGTGAAAAGGAAATGATAATGGAGGCAGACAATCAGTGCAACGCTGAAGTAGGAGATTGGGTTGAACTGGAGCTGGCAGAAAACGGATTTTTCTTTGCTGTAATAATAATGTATGGAATACCCCTTGTGGCATTTCTGACAGGTATTTTATTAAGCTATTTTATATTTATACCAAAGTTTATGCCGTTAACCAATCCTGATTTTCCAAGTTTCGTCATTGGAATTGTGTGTACAGGTATTGCATATTTGTGGATAAGAAGTCAGGAAAGCCGTTGGGAGGCAAAAAAATATAGACCAATTGCTGCAAGAATTACAACACCTGACCCAGATAAAATGTAAATGTATAGTTGGTGTAACAATATATACCCTTTCTGCTTATTATAGTAGAAGGGGTGTTTTTATGAAAAAAATTTCTCAAAAGTATTACGATGAGGGAATGGGATGCAGCCGAAGCATTCTAATGGCATTTCGTGACAAATATGGATATGTTACGGAGGAGGTTATAAATTCGGCAAACGCTATAAACAATGGGTTTGGCATAGGAGGAATGTGCAGTGCCTTATTGGCAGGGATAATGATTTTGGGATTATTGTATAAGGGTGAAGAGGCGTACAGTGAAAGAATGCGGTTAATGACCTGCTTTCAGTGTAAATTTTGCTCTATTAATTGTATGTCACTTGCCAAGGAAAGGGAAGATTGCGTAGATTTGATGGATTTTGTATGCGATTATCTGGAAGAGAAAATGAAATGAACTGTATATGAGGAGTTGCATTGGAACTCCTCATATAAAAAATAGTCTGTAATCTAAACAGTCAAAGGTATTAAGAAATTTATTCCAGAAGTTCTGGATTGTTAACACGGTATAATTCTTCTTCCAATATGCTTTTTGCTTTTTTTAAAGCAATGTTTTCTTCAGACATACGAGATGTACCGGAGTTAAGTGTATTGTACTTATTTTCAAGGTCTTGATACTGTGTTTGCGATTCTGCATATTTATTTTGAAGTGTGGACAAGTCATCATTTGCCTTTGAAAGGGCATTAACAAGTTCACTATTTTTTTGTTCAAGGTTTTCGTTTTCTATTTTAAGATCATCAAATTTTTTACGCCACTGATACATAAGCAAGGAGTTTTGCTGTTGTGTGGTGCTTACAGTTTTAGAAATTTCCGTAACTTGAGAATTTTTTTCCTTTAGTTGGTTTTCATATTGAACAACCTTGTTTCTAAGGCGAAGATATGCCTCTGTGGATGTAAAATCCATTGGTTTAGATGGAGGTTGAGAGGAAAAATCTTGTGCCAAAATAGGTTTGTTTTCTGCTCCTAGAAAAATTTCCTGTGCTATATAGCCTGTGGGTTCCATACATATGTATTGGGCTTTGGATATAGCTTCAAGAGGTTTAAAATATCTTGCAGCAGTATAAAATGCTGTGCCGTTGTTTTCAGAGAAGGCATAATGTGCAGTGCTGTCTGCAAGAGTAAAGACAAAAATATTTTCCTTTGCGGCGAATATTATGCAGCCGTCGCTTTTTTTGCCGGTCCAAAGGACCTTGCCCATAGACAGGCTGTTGTTTTCAAAATATTTGTACATTAAATAGGTGGAGGTACCATCGTTAATGGTGTAGGCTATGTGAAGGCGGTCATTGTGCCAAAGGCAGGATATGTCCGTTATATTATCGCCCTTGGTGGAAATTGAAAAAAGCCTTTGAGTAGAAATTGAAGTGCCTAAAAACGTACACAGCATAAGTCTGTTTTGCGTTGAGCGAAAAAATACACATGGCACAGTTGTATTAAAAACGTAGAAATCTGCATTTATCATAGGGACACAGGTTTCTATTTTGGTATCGTTTTCGGCTTGAAAATCTGCCGCATATAGGTCATTATATTTTTTGCCCTCAACTGGTATGGTATAAAAAAAGCATGGCCCTAAATCTGAACTTTGACAATATTTACAATTTTGTGAGGAAGAGAAGGCGGCACAGGAAACAAGCTGACGGGTTTCATTTTTGCCAGATGAATTTAGGCTTGCAATATATGCACCATTATCTAGGTCACGATAGAAAAGTATGGGTAAGCCCTTGGTTGTTATACAAGCCGAAAAGCTTTCATGGGCATTAGAAGATATTGCTTGATTTTTTGTAGTGTTGGGGCAGCAGCAGAAAAGGCTATTGTTTTGGTGATAAACCAAAAAAGTTTGAGTTTTAGTTTTGATATAAGCACAGTTTGATAACATAATAAATGCACCTCTTAAAAAATTGTTTAATAATATTTTATTTTGAGGTGCAAAAAAAAAGACCTAAGACCTTGAGGAAAATCCACAAAGGTCTAGGTCATATAGCTTATTTTTCAAGCATTTTTTCCATAATTATGTTACTGCGTTCAATAAATTTGCTTAATTGAGCAGGTTCAAGGTCTTTTTGTCCTATCAGTGCAAGGTCGTATAGCTGGGCACAGATAAGGTCGGTATAGTCCTTATTTTCGTTAGAATTTTTAAGCTCAATAAGTTTTTTTACAAGTGAATTGTTGCGGTTAAGTACAAGGGTATATTCAGGTTTAATATCACCAAACATTTTCAAAAGCTCAGGCTGACTTTTATAGTTTTGCATCATGTCAAGCATTCGACGTGAATGTTCACTTAAAAGCATCATTGAAGATACGCTGGAGGTTTTAAGACTTTCAGCCTCTACTTTAAGGTCATTGTTATTTAAGGTTCCACGGAACAATACCTCAAGCTCGCTGTTAAGGGTTTCATCCTTGGCAACGTCACTGTTTTTAAGTGTTTCTGAAATATCTGCATCAACACGTGCAAAGGTGGTTTTGTTCATATGCTTGTATTCAAGGAAGGATACAAAGTTAAGGTCAATTTGGGCGGAAAGTATAACAGCCTCCATGCCTTGTTCCTTAAGCATATTTACATATTGTACCTGTTGATTTTCGTCTGAAACGTAGAACATCTTGTTCTCGTGTTTTTCTTTGTTGGCGTCAAGGTATTCGTCAAGAGTTTTGAAATCACCGTTAGTTGTTTTAAAAATAAGTGATGGTTTAACTTTTTCGTAAAATTTATCATCCTTCATACAGCCATATTTAACAAAAATATTGATGTCGTTCCAGAAAGTTTCATACTGCTCACGCTGAGTTTTAAATATGCTGTTTAGCTTGTCGGCAACCTTTTTTGTAATGTAGCTGCTCATTTTAGATACATAGCCGTCGTTTTGTAAAGCACTGCGAGATACGTTAAGTGGCATATCAGGGCAGTCCATAACGCCTTTAAGAAGAAGGAGAAATTCAGGTACAACTTCTTTAATGTTGTCAGCAATGTATACTTGGTTAGAGAAAAGTTTAATTTCACCCTCAAGGGCATCTATTTCACTGGAAATTCTAGGAAAATACAGAATACCCTTTAAGTTAAATGGATAATCCATGTTAAGGTGAATCCAGAAAAGAGGGTCGCCCATATCCTTAAAGACTTCATGGTAGAAATTTTTGTAGTCCTCATCAGTTAAATCTTTTGGCTCTTGCATCCACAGTGGGTTAACTTGGTTAATTGGAAGAGGCTCTTCCTCGGCAGTTTCTTCCGTTTCTTCGGCAGCTTTTGTATTTTCAGTTTCTGCTTCTGATGTATTTTCTTCAGCTGGCTTGTCCTCAATGAAGTCAAAATAAATTTCAACAGGCATAAACGCACAGTACTTTCTTAATGTAGAGTACATTGTTGCTTGTTCCAAAAATTCTGCTCCATCTTCGCCTACGTGCAAAATAATGTCGGTACCACGGGTTTGACGTGTGCCATTATCCAATTCATAGTCTATACCGCCATCGCAAATCCATTTTGCTGGTGTTGAACCATCCTTAAAAGAAAGTGTGTCAATTTCAACTCGGTCAGCAACCATAAATGCGGAGTAGAAGCCAAGACCGAAATGACCAATAATTTCGCCTTTTTCGTCTAGCTTGTCTTGATATTTTGAAAGAAAATCACTTGCACCAGAAAAAGCAATTTGGTTGATGTACTGTTTAATTTCTTCGTCAGTCATACCAATGCCATTATCAGATATTGTGATTGTTTTTGATTTTTGGTCTACAGTTACATTAATATAGTAGCTTTCGTTGTCGGCAACAGTTGCCTCGCCCATGCTTACAAGCTTTTTAAGTTTTGTTACGGCATCACAGCCATTAGACACCAATTCTCGCACAAAAATGTCCTTATCAGTGTAAAGCCATTTCTTTATAATTGGCAAAAAGTTTTCGCTGTTAATTGATAAATTTCCTTTTTCCTGAGCCATTAAAACTACCTCCTGTTTTTAATATTAAGTTTATATGTGATATATTTTATCATCCAAAATGGAAATGTCAAGAGAAAATTAGCACTCAGTTAGTAAGAGTGCTAATAAAAGTGTATTTATTCTTCTTTCGGTGCTGAAATACTTATTTTATGTCCTTCAAGAAAATTAATAACCCATTCGTCCCACATAAATTCCACAGTTTTGTTCAGTGTGAAAATTTTAAGTGAAGAGCCGGTAATAACTCTAAGACAATTATTTTCAAAGGTGACATTAATAAAAAGTGACGAAGCTTCAAGGCTTATGGTTTGCAAAAGAGCATCATTTGCCGAAAATACTATTTTAATGGATTTTGGTAGTTTATTACCTTTTATAAGCTCAAAGACATGAGGTTTAAGTTCGCTCCATAAGCAATATTTACGGGATAATTCTTCTTCACTATCAAAAAAATCTTTATTTAAATTACAGCGTATCTCAAAGGTGGTAAAGGTGGTTATAATAACCTCACGTACTTCAAAGGCATCAAAGGTGTCCTTTTTTAAAAGCATTGCCATAAATTCTTTTGTATTGTTTACGTTGGTCACCAGCATATTTTTACCTCCCAGCTATTAATATTTTGCAGACACATGATATTTTACAAGGTTTAAAGGCGAATTACAAGTAAGTTGACGTCTTTTTCATAATATTGTATACTTTGTTATGCTAAAGATAAAACTTTGGGGCTTTTGCTCCAAAACAAGAAAGAAGAGGGATTATGCTATTCAATAGCTTCAATTTTTTAGAGTTTTTTATTGTGGTTTCACTATTGTATTTTGTATTACCCCATAAGCTGCGATGGGTGCTTTTACTTATTTCAAGCTATATTTTTTATATGGCATGGCGTCCAGAGCTTATTGTACTTATTGTTTTTTCTACGTTTATAAATTATATAATAAGCCTATTTATATATGAAAGCGATGACCAAAGAAAGCGAAAAAATCTCTTGATTTTAAGTTTGCTTATAAACTTTGGTTTGCTTTTTGTGTTCAAATATATGGTGTTTATAAATAATTCACTTATCAGTGGTTTTGAAATTTTGGGGTTAACCTATCCTATAAAAAAGTTTGATATACTTTTGCCTATGGGCATATCTTTTTATACTTTTCAGGCGGCGGCGTATACCATTGACGTATACCGTGGTGAAATTAAGCCTGTAAAAAATTATGGTAAGTTTTCACTGTTTATCACATTTTTTCCCCAGCTTGTGGCAGGGCCTATAGAGAGAAGTAAAAATTTATTGCCTCAGTTTTATAAAAAACAGAATTTTGATATAGACAGAGTTATTATGGGTCTTAAAATTATGGCGTGGGGTTTCTTTAAAAAGATAGTAATTGCAGATAGGCTGGCTGTGGCTGTGAATACGGTATACAATTCTTGTGAATATTATAGTGGACTTACATTTGTTGTTATAACAGTATTTTTTTCATTCCAAATTTATTGCGATTTTAGCGGATATTCTGATATTGCCGTTGGCTGTGCAAAAGTTTTGGGCTTTGACCTTATGTGCAATTTTGATAGACCATTCCTTTCAAAAAATGTGCGTGAATTTTGGAGCAGGTGGCACATTTCCCTTTCAAGTTGGTTTATGGATTATGTTTATATACCACTGGGAGGAAATAGAAAAGGCAAGCTTATTCAGTATCGAAATTTGATTATAACATTTTTGATAAGCGGATTATGGCACGGTGCAAACTGGACATTTGTGCTTTGGGGTTTACTGCATGGAATGTTTATAGTTATTGGCAACATTACAGATGGAGTAACAAAGAAAATTAAAGAAGTTTTGGGTTACAACAGAAAAATTTTATGTACATGGATTATAAATTTAATCAGCATTTTGTGTACATTTGGGCTTGCAACTTTTGCTTTTATTTTGTTTAGAGCAAATTCCATTGGGGATGCGGCGTTTGTTATAAAGCATTTGCTTTGGGGCTTTAGAAGCTGGACTACACCACAGTATTTGTATGAAACGGTTACTAACATTGGTCTTAATGTGTATGAACTGAAAATGGTTTTAATTGCTTTAGGAGTGCTTATTGTGTCAGAGGTAACTGGCGGAAGGGACATACACCAAACACTTATGAAGCACAATGCAGTAGCACGAATTTTTTTCTATGCACTAATTGTTGTTTTAATATTATGTACGGGGGTATTTTATAATGCAGGGTCATTCATCTATTTCCAATTTTAAATTAATAGGGCTTATTGCAAAAACAGCATTGTTTCTGACAATCGTATACATTATTTTTTCCTCTGCTGGGCGAAGTTATAGCCTTGCGGCAGAAGAAAACACCATAAATGCCTTTACTAGTCAGCGTATGGACGAGTTTTATGACCAGCCTAAAAACAATATAGATACAGTGTTTATAGGCTCTTCACATTGCTATTGCACCTTTGACCCACAAATTATAGACGGCTATCTGCATACAAACAGTTGGCAGTTAGGCACGCCATCACAGCATCCCGATACAAGCTATTATCTCCTTAGAGAGGTGTTTAATTACCAAAGACCAAAAACTGTTGTAATGGAGCTTTACTGGGATGTTATGGATGATGAATTTGAGCCAAAACAGGCAGACAGTTTATTTGAGGTTCTTAGGAATGAAAAACTGAAAGAGGAGTATATATCGCAGGTTTTTCCAACGGGAGATAAGGTTAAATATGCAATTCCTGCCATACGCTATCAGCAGGAATATTTTGCCTACAAGGCAAAGGATATGGAAAAGGAAATTGAAGAAAAATATGATTTAACGAAAAATGAGGCGGAAAAAGATAACGGAGTGGAGTATTATCAAGGAAAAGGATATGTATACTGTGACACAACAATGTCTAAAAGTGAGTATGACAAAACCAATCAATTCAAATATTTCAATGGGAGTAATTGGGACTTTAATTCAACACAGAAAAAATATTTGGAAAAAATAATAGACCTTTGCAAAAGTCAGGGAACAGAGCTTATTTTTGTTACTGCACCTGTTGCTAATGTGTCTATGGATTTTATACAGAACTACAGTAAGGTGAACCAAAAGGTAAGTGAGTTTGCCCAGAAAAACCAAGTGGCATATATTGACTATAACATAATTAATAAGGAAGAAAACTTACTGACTAACGAAAATTTTCGTGATGACGCACACCTTAACGACAGTGGCGTGAAAATAGTGGACAACCATTTTGCACAGTGGCTAAAAAGCAATGTAGACTAATGTGTATAGCCCATAATATAAAGGTTTACAATTGACGAATATAGGCAATTATAGTATTATACAATGATAGATACTAGGAAAATAATTTGAGGAGGCATTTTTGATATGGCTGATGAAAAAAATATCAAAGAAGAAACAGGAGAGCTTGGCTCAACAGGCAATTTTATACATAGCTATATTCAGGCGGATTTAGGTGAAAAGCTTTGCAGGCTTAACACTCGTTTTCCACCAGAACCAAACGGCTACCTTCATATAGGTCACGCAAAATCTATCTGCCTTAATTTTGGCTTAGCAAAGATGTATGGGGGTAAGTGCAATCTGCGTTTTGATGATACAAATCCATCAAAAGAGGATACTGAATATGTTGAAAGCATAAAAGAAGATGTTAAATGGCTGGGCTTCGATTGGGAGGACAGACTGTATTTTGCATCAAGCTATTTTGACACATACTATGATATTGCAATTAAGCTTATTAAGGAAGGCAAGGCTTTTGTCTGCGACCTTAATGCTGAAGAAATGCGTGAGTACAGAGGTACTTTAAGCACACCTGGTAAAAATAGTCCATATAGAGATAGAACTGTGGATGAGAACCTTGACCTTTTTCAGCGAATGAAAGCAGGGGAGTTTGCTGATGGCAGCAGAACGCTTCGTGCTAAAATAGATATGACATCCCCAAACATAAATATGCGTGACCCTGTTATATATAGAATTGCCCATGCAAAACACCACACAACAGGCAATAAATGGTGTATCTATCCAATGTATGATTTTGCACATCCAATTGAGGACGCTGTTGAGGGTATTACTCATTCTATATGCACCATGGAGTTTGAGGACCACAGACCTCTTTACGATTGGGTGGTTGCCAACAGCGGTTTAAAGGCAAAACCAAGGCAAATAGAGTTTGCAAGGCTTGGCATTACCAACACTGTTATGAGCAAAAGAAAGCTTCGTGCATTGGTAGAGGATAACTTGGTAGATGGCTGGGATGACCCACGTATGCCTACCATCAGTGGTCTTCGCCGTAGAGGTGTAACACCAGAGGCAATACGTGATTTTTGCGAAAGAATAGGTGTATCCAAGGCAAACAGCAAGGTAGATAGCTCGCTTTTGGATTACTGCATACGAGATGACCTTAAAGAAAAAACAAAGGTTGTTATGGCAGTTCTTAATCCGCTGAAAGTTATTATAGATAATTATCCAGAAGGACAGATTGAGTTTCTTACCATAGAAAACAATCCTGAAAATGAAAATTTGGGAACAAGAGAAATACCTTTTGGACGTGAATTATATATTGAAAGAGATGACTTTATGGAAGAACCAGTTAAAAAATTCTTCCGTCTTGCACCTGACAAGGAAGTGCGACTTAAAGGAGCATATTTTGTCAAATGTGTGGATTTTGTTAAGGATGAAAATGGAAATGTGACAGAGGTACATTGCACATACGACCCAGAAACAAAAAGTGGTTCAGGCTTTGAGGGACGCAAGGTTAAAGGCACATTGCATTGGGTTAATGCCGAAACGGCTGTTAAAGCGGAGGCTAGATTATACGACAGCATGATGCTTGATAACCCTGATGACTCAAGCGGAGATATGATTATGAATCCTAACAGTCTTGAGATTTGTGAATGCTTTATTGAACCGTCAATAAAGGAAGCAAAAAAGGGCGAAAGATTTCAATTTATGAGAAACGGATATTTCTGTGTGGATACAAAAGACTCTAAGGATGGGGCACAGGTATTTAATAGAATTGTGGCACTTAAAAGCTCCTTTAAGCCTGCCAAATAATAAGAATATAATATTTTTTTAGGCTCTATAATAAGTGCTGAGGTGAAATTCTTCTCAATACTTGTTATAGAGCCTATTTTTTAAGCTATCTGTTTATAAATTTTTCAGGGTTACGCTTTTCTAAAAATGCAGCCATTGCTTCATACTTGTCTTCTGTATCGTAGCATGGTGCGGCAAAGCCAGATTCCAACAGATATGCAGTTTCAATATCTACCTCTATTCCACGGTTGACGGATTGTTTAGTTGCTCTTATGGCATATGGAGGCTTGCTTGCTATTTCAGTTGCTAGGGCGGTAACCTCTTTTATAAAGGATGCTTTTTCAACAACTTTTTGAACTATGCCAAGGTCAAAGCATTCTTGTGCATTTATAATTCTGCCTGTAAACATAATTTCCTTTGCTCTTGCCTTGCCAACTGCACGAACAAGGTTCTGCGTTCCTCCAAAGCCTGAAATTATGCCAAGGTTAACTGCTACCATTCCAAATTTAGCTGTGTCTGCTGCAACAATAAAATCACAGGCTAAGGCAAATTCCATACCACCGCCAAGGGCATAGCCGTTAACGGCTGCAATAACAGGAATTCTAAGGGTCTGAAATTTACTGCAAATTGTATGGGCCATTGAGCAAAATTCAAGTGCCATTGCACCTGTTGTTTTAAGCTCCTCTTTAATATCACCGCCGGCACTAAAGGCTTTTTCACCTGCACCTGTAATTACTGTGCAAAGGACATCCATATCCTTTTCAGCTACATTAAGATAGTCCAACAATTCTTTCATAACGCTTGTTGAAATTGCATTCAATACGTCGGGTCTATTAATAGTTATCCACGCAACATTTGCCTTTTTCTCATATAAAACAAATTCGCCCATTTAATGGCCTCCTTTTATTTATCTTCAGGATATGTCAAACCAAAATGATTGTAGCCAAGTCTTGTTACTATTCTGCCACGTGGTGTACGCTGTATGTAGCCAAGCTGTATTAAATATGGCTCATAAACATCTTCTATGGTTTCGGATTCCTCGCCTATATATACTGCCAGCGTATCCACACCCACAGGTCGTCCACTAAATTTTTCTATCATTGCCAAAAGCATACGTCGGTCTATTTGGTCAAGGCCCATTTTGTCTACGTCTAGTAAGTCCAGTGCATTTTGTGCCACGTCAATTGTAATGTCACCATCATATTTCACTTGGGCAAAGTCCCTAACTCGTTTTAAAAGGCGATTGGCAATACGTGGCGTTCCACGAGAGCGTCGTGCAATTTCTTCTGCACCGCCATCATCAATTTCAACACCAAGGACACAGGCCGAACGCTTTATAATTACTTTTAGTTCATTCATGTTGTAAGGCTCAAGGCGTTGTATAACACCAAATCTGTCACGCAGAGGTGCTGTAAGCAAGCCTATTCTGGTTGTTGCACCAATCAGTGTAAATTTTGGTAGGTCAAGGCGAACACTTCTTGCACCTGCACCTTTGCCAATAACTATGTCTATAACAAAATCCTCCATGGCTGGGTACAAAATTTCCTCAATCATGCGGTTAAGGCGATGGATTTCGTCAACAAAAAGTATGTCACCTTCTTCAAGACCGTTAAGTATTGCTGCCATGTCGCCTGGGCGTTCAATAGCAGGGCCAGAGGTGGTTTTAATGTTAACGCCCATTTCTACAGCAATAATGTTGGATAAGGTGGTCTTGCCTAACCCTGGTGGGCCGTATAGAAGGCAGTGGTCTAGTGCCTCTTTACGCTGTTTTGCTGCCTCGATAAACACTTTAAGATTGTTTTTAACCCCATCTTGCCCTATGTAGTTTTCAAGGTTTTGTGGTCTAAGCTTTGGCTCAAAATCCAAATCCTCGTCTTTAAATGTAGTGCTTATTACCCTGTTTTCTATAGTAATCACCTGTTTCTATTGTATCATTTTTTTAAGTGAGGCTTTAAGCACAGCCTGTGTGTCCATTCCGCTTTTATATACAGAGGCTACAGCCTTTACTGCCTCGCTTCTAGTATATCCCAAAGCAATAAGTGCCTCAATTGCCTCAGTTTTTTCACCAGCAACGGAAAAATCGGCTTCACTGCCTAGTTCTTCAGTTATACTTTGAACAAAGTCCTCGGTTTTAAACTTGTCTTTAAGGTCTAGAACAAGACGTTGTGCAGTTTTTTTGCCAACACCAGGAGCTTTGCTAAGGGTTGCTATGTCATCTGTAACTATTGCCATAATTATTTGAGATGAGGGCATATAGCCCAGTAAGCTTAACGCACCCTTTGGCCCAACGCCAGATACTGTAAGAAGCTTGTTAAATAACTCTAGCTCCTCCATTTTGTTAAAGCCAAAAAGAGATATGCCGTCGTCTTTTACGTTCATGTATGTATAAATTTTTATTTGAGAATGCAGTGGCGGTAAGGCAGATGCCGTCATTGGCGACACAAAAACACTATAGCCAATACCACCTGTTTCTACTATTATTGTGCCTTCGCCTATATATTCCAGGCTACCTTTTATATATGAAATCAATGGCTAGGAACTCCTCTCGGTAATAAAATATCCAGAACATATGGTCACCTTTTTTATTATACGTTAACCATACGTAAACCTCAAGAAAAATATAAAACAGCCTCCGTATAAAACGAAGGCTGTTTTGGTTAGGCTAACATAAAATCTGTAGAAATTACGTTTGCCTAAAGTTATTTATCTTGAAGAAGTAGAAGAAGGTGTTGAGGATTTACCTGCCATCATTCTTTCCTGCTCTTCAATCATTTTTTTAACCATATATCCACCAACATAACCGTTCTGAGCGGAAGTAAGGTCACCGTTGTAACCCTGTTTAAGAGGTACGCCAATTTCTCCGGCTACTTCATATTTAAATTTATCCAAAGCTTCTCTTGCTTCAGGAACGCTTGATCTTGAACTTGTACCTGTACTTGAACTGTTATTTGTCATTTTTAGTTCCTCCTTAAATTAAGATATATTGTTTTGTGTTACAACAGTATTATGTGCCATAAAGGGAGGAATATTCAGGTATTTATTGGCGAATTTTATAATTTTTGTTATCAAATTTTTGAGGCTGTCTTGGCGAAAGAATTTCTATTCTCTAATCTGACCGCTTCCATATATAATATATTTTGTTGTGGTAAGTTCTTTAAGGCCCATTGGCCCTCTTGCGTGGAGCTTTTGGGTGCTTATGCCGATTTCTGCACCAAAACCAAACTGCTCGCCGTCGGTAAAACGAGTTGAGGCATTAACATAAACACACGCTGAGTCCACTTCGTTTAAAAACTTTTGTGCATTGGTATAGTCTTCTGTAACTATGCACTCACTGTGGTGTGTAGAATATCGCCTTATAAGCTCAATTGCCTCGTCCACGTTTTTAACCACACGTGCAGATATAATGTAATCTTCGTATTCAGTTCCCCAGTCTTCTTCAGTTGCAGGAACAACACCGTCTACTTTTTCCACAAAGTTTTTATCCCCACGTATTTCCACGTTTTTAGCCATAAGTGCCTTAGATACCATGGGAATGAAGGTGTCGGCAATGCTTTCGTGGACAAAAAGGCTTTCGCAAGCATTGCATACGCCAGGACGCTGTGTTTTTGCATTAATTACAATGTTAATAGCGTCATCAAGCTTTGCACTTTTGTCTACAAATACATGGCAGTTGCCAGTTCCTGTTTCAATGACAGGAATGGTGCTGTTGTTAACAACACTTTGTATAAGTCCGCTTCCGCCACGTGGTATAAGTACATCAATGTAGCCCTTTAACTGCATCATTTGTTTTGCAGTTTCTCGGCTGGTGTCCTCTAAAATTTGTACAATATCTTCGGAATAGCCTTGGCTTTTAATGGAATTTCTAAAAATTTCAACAATAGCCATATTGGTTTTTAAGGCTTCCTTACCGCCACGTAAAATGGTGGCACTTCCGGCTTTAAGGCACAATCCAAAGGCGTCAGCTGTTACGTTTGGTCGTGCTTCAAAAATTATGCCAATAACGCCCATAGGCACACGTTTTTTGCCAATAATAAGACCGTTATCCATGGTGTTCATGCTTAAAACTTCGCCAATAGGGTCAGGCAAGCTTGCCACCTGTCTAAGTCCGCCAGCCATACCCTCAATACGGCTTTTGTCCAGAGTAAGTCGGTCTATAAATGCACCTTTAATTCCACCTGCAATGGCATTATCAACATCTTCTTTGTTTGCCAAAAGCACTGTGTCCATGTTGTCTAAAAGGGCTTGTGCGGCGTTAAGCAAAAGCTTGTTTTTTTGTGGAGTAGAAAGTTTTGCTGTTTCTACTGATGCTTCCTTTGCCATTATACCCATTTCAATTAAATCTCTCATTTATTTTAACTCCCCACTGTTATTCTATTATGCGTTTTTCGGTTATTATTTTTCTAAGCTTTCTGTCAAATTTTTCTGTAGGAATTTTTTTAGCAACCTGAAAATCGTAGCAGACACCTATGGCATTGTTAACTTGGTTTTCTTCTGTATAGGTGTCATAGTATCCGCCGCCATATCCACAACGGTTTTTATCTTCGTCAAATATGCTTCCTGGAACTATGAACATTGTTTTTTCGTTGGGAAAAACTTGTTTGTCTAGGGATATATTTGGCTCCATAACACCAATCTTTGTGCGGTTCATTCCATCAAAGTTTGTTATTTCAACAAAATACATAAGTCTGTTGGTTTTTGCAATAGGAACTGCCACATGTTTTTTGTCTGACCATGCTTTTTCTATAAACTGTATGGTTTTAACCTCTGAACCTATGTTAATATATGTAAAAATCCAATCAGCATTTTTATATTCATTGCTGTTTATAAGCTTTTGAAATATGATTTGGCTTTTTTCAAGCTGTTGTGCTTTTGTCATAGCATTTCTTTTTTCAAGATAAGCTTTTCGCATTTCATTTTTCATAGTGTTTATCCCCTAAAACATAAATGCACTTAATGTAGTTATACCAAAAAATCTACGAAGTACAAATGAAACGACCCAATATACAACGGTTATAATTAAAAGTTTTTTACCAAAACGTTTATAGTCGTCACTTTTGCTTGTTGAAATTAAAATGCCACTAATAAAGCCTATTATAGGAGTTATGGAAATAGCAGTTGCTATAAGTAGTATTTTTACCCATCTAGGCAGTATATTACATTGTTCATCAATTGTACTTTGGTTGGGTGTTTCTTCTATAGAATGAGAGTCAATTTCTTTTGCATCGCCATATATCTCATTTGAAGCATTTTGAGTATAGCCACAAACTGGGCATGGTTTTGTTTCGTCTTTTATTTTTGCTCCACAAAATTGACATTCCTTCATTTTTGTCACCTTCCTTTTCCTACAAACAATGTCCCTATATCCTCACCATCCATTATTTTGTGCAGAAGTTTTGGGTCTTCACCCATGGCAATAACCATGTCAGTTTCTGTTTCTTTGCACATTTTTGCAGCACATATTTTTGTAGCCATACCACCAACAGAGAAAGCACTGCCTTTGTCACCAGCCATTGCCTCAATTTCAGGAGTAACATTTTCCACTACAGAAATTCGTTTTGCATCTGGGTTACTGCGTGGGTTATGGTCGTAAAGTGCATCTATATCTGTAAGCAGAATTAAAAGGTCAGCATTGACGATGTCGGCAACTACTGCCGAAAGGCTGTCATTATCTGAAAATTCAAACTCATATGTGGTTACTGCATCATTATTATTTACAATAGGTATAATATCCATGCCTAAAAGTGTTTCAAAAGTACGTGCAACAATTTCCTTGCGTCCGCCTTCTTTAACATCCTCTTTTGTAAGCAAAATCTGTGCAACATTCTGGTTATATTCGCTAAAGAAATTTTTGTAAATTTGTATCAAGGACGCCTGACCAACTGAGGCTGCCGCTTGCTTGTACTGAATTTCTGTAGGGCGTGTTGAAAAGCCCAGAGCCGCCGAACCAACACCCATGGCACCTGATGAAACTAAAACAATATCTTTGCCTTGGTTTTTAAGGTCGGCTAATACCCAAGCCAGCTGTTCAAGACGCTTTAAATTAATTCTTCCGTTAGGATATGTTACAGTAGATGTACCGATTTTTATTACAATACGTTTATGATTTTTAAGTCTTTCTCTGTAATTCATATTGCACTCCTTTATAATGCTCAGTAATGAAATAATAGTGTTTCTATATAAGGCCTAATTCTATTTTCCATATCAAAATTCGTGTTACAGCCGCATCTACACGAGAACTGCTTATTTCACCAGTTTTTATTGAATCAATTACAGCAGCATATTGTGTTCGGTGGTCACTGGTTATTATCATATCGTTGCCAGCAAGAACTGCCTGTACAGCAGTATCCATGGCGGTAAATGCTTTAATACCCTCCATTGCTGTATCATCGGTCATTATTACGCCGTTAAAATCAAGTTTATTACGCAGTATATCATGCACTTCAGGCGACAGAGATGCAGGCAATTGGCTATCCATACAATTAACAACATTGTGGGCAACCATAATAGCATCTGCACCAACATTTATTGCGGACTTAAATGGAAGAAAATCCTGTGTTTCAAATGTTTCCATATCTCGGTCATCATAGGCAATGCCTGTATGGGTGTCCACGTTATTTCCATACCCTGGAAAGTGTTTAAGTACACTGCCTATTTTGCTGTTATCCATTTGCTTTACAACTACAGCGGAATACAAAGCTGTGGTCTGTGCATCTTTACCAAGAGAACGTGCATAAATAAAATTGCTTGGATCTGTAGATACATCACAGATTGGTCCAAGGTTAACATTTATGCCTAAAGCCTTTAAAAAGTCGGCTTTTTCTGAGGTATCAGCTTTAACGGCATCAAGACCTCCCTCTGCATAAAGCTGTTGAGAAGAGGGAAAAGGTGTTTCACGGAAAGCCGTATACTTACTGGCTCTTACTACTTTTCCGCCTTCTTCGTCAACGCCAATAAGCATAGGTATTGATGCGGCAGACTGATAACTTTCTACATTGCTTTTTACGTCATCAGGAGTTTTGTTTTCAAAATCTCTGCCAAAAAGGATGTATCCGCCAAGGTTATAATTTTTGATGTCATTAATGGCATCAACGTCGGGGCATCTTGCAAAAAACATTTGCCCAACCTTTTCTTCAAGGGTCATGTGGGCAAGTATTTTAATGGCACGTTCCTGTGCTGTAGGAGTAGAAACGGGTTCTTCCTCAGTTTTTAATTCAGGGTTGACATTGTTGGTAATAACTGTGTTTTCCTCAGGTGAGGCTTCTTTTTTATCAGCACAGCCCGTAGAAACAAAAGTACCAAGGGTGGCAGCACAAAGCATTGCAATTATCCTAAGATTCATTATTTGCACCTGCTTTTGTAATTATTTTTTTAACGCTTTTTTCAAATTTAGGGCGAGGCAACATTACCATGTGTCCACAAGTGACACACTTAATACGAAAGTCCATTCCCGTTCTCAGCACTTCCCATTGGTTACTGCCACAGGGATGGTTTTTTTTCATTTGAACGATGTCACCAACAGAAAAATCCATATGAACACCTCCTATTTTTCAGCCATATGTACTGTGCATTGTGGAAAAGGAATGGAAATATTTTCTTTGTCAAGGCGGTTTTTAATACGAAGCCTTAAATCTCGTTCAATTACAAAATTTTGTTTAATATCACATTCTGCAACTGTACGAATTGTAATGCCATTATTACCAAGGTTTATAACGCCAAGTACGGTTGGTCGGCTGCGTAAATCGGTTAATTCCTTTGCGGCAATATCCATCTCGTTGTTAAGTATTTTAAGTACAGCTTCCAAGTTTTCTTCATATGCAATATCAACGTCAACAATGGCATTTATGTATTCCTTGCACATATTGCTAACAATGCTTATTGCTCCGTTTGGAATTATATGCAGTGTTCCATCGGCACCTCTTAGCTGTGTTGTGCGTATGGTTATGTCTTCAACTGAACCTGTTTTTCCTTCAATGGTTATAATATCGCCAACACCAAACTGGTTTTCCAGTATGATAAAAAAGCCGGCAATAATGTCTTTAATGACGCTTTGTGCACCAAGACCAATTGCAACAGTTCCTGTACCAAGGACAGCGGCAAGGGTTGTTGGAGAAACACCAAGATGAATTAGTATTGAACATACACCAATAAATATAATGGTATATTTTGACACACTGGATATAACAGCACCAAGAGTTGAACTTTTTTTTGCGTCTATTTGCTTTAACTTGGTTATTCGTGAATTAAAAATTGTGGTAATGGATTTTGTAGAAATTTTTGTTCCTATAATACACACAATGATGATTAAAAGGCAGTACAAAAGTTTTGGTATAGCAGTGGAAAGTAAAGAAATTAGCATAGTTGTTTCAAACATTTTTAAACTCCTCCTTGTAGTTTTCTGCTTCTGATATGAAAGCAGAAAATATGTTATTTTGACATTGATTGGTTTTGTAAAGATTTTCAGGGTGCCATTGAATGCCCATTGCAAAGGAATGGCTTTTGTTTTCCATAGCCTCAATTATTCCATCTTCCGAGAAGGCACAGGGACGAAAGTTTTTTCCGCAAGTTAGAACCGACTGATGATGAAAAGAATTTACAGCTATAACTTTTTTGTTGCAAATATAAAAAAGCTGTGAATTCTTTTTTATATCTACAGTGTGGGTTTTAACGTATCTGGGTGATTTTTGCATATGGCATATAGGTGATTTTATATCCTGAACAATTGTACCGCCTGCAGACATTGCCATTATTTGCATACCCCGACATATGCCAAGTATAGGCAAGTTTTTTCTTAAAGCAAGGCGAGTTAAGGATAATTCAAAGTTATCTCTAAGGGTGGAAATTTCACCTATATTTTTGCAAGGCTGTTCACCTGCAATAAGAGGGTTAATATCACCACCGCCTGTAAGCAAAAGACCGTTAATTTTGTCTAAAACAAAAGGCATTTCAGCCTTGTGAATAGGGCATAAAACAATGGGAATACCTCCATTTTTATATATAGCCTTTATGTATGCACGGCTTATAAAAAATCGTCCAGTATTAGAGTCAAAACAAGTGGTTACACCAATTACAGCTTTCATTTTAAGCCTTCTTTTTTTATGGATTTATTTATTTTATTCCAAAGTAAGGGGAAAAATGGTAGTGTTTACTACTTTACTATTGTATATTAACATACAAATATGATAATATACAAATAATTTTCTATTAATTTTTTGAATTTAACTTTGAGGACTGGATGTTTAAAAAGGAGTGATATATTTGAATACAATAGGTATTATTGGGGCGATGGACGAAGAGGTGGCGTTACTCAGAGAAACATCTGAAATTATTGCAGCTAAAAACATACTTGGCTCGGATTTTTACATTGCTAAAAACAACGGCAAAAATATTGTTATAGTTAAATGTGGCATAGGTAAGGTTAATGCTGCCATTTGTGCACAAGTGCTTATAGACCATTTTGCTGTGGACTGTATTATAAACATAGGTGTTGCGGGTGCTATATTTAAAGACCTTAAAATAGGTGATGTTGTTGTTTCTACAGATACGGTTCAGCATGATGTGGATACATCTGTGTTGGGTGACCCTGTGGGGACTATAGCACGTATGGACGAAAGCTTTTTTAAAGCAGATGAAAAGCTTATTGAACTGGCAAAAATAGCAGGAGAACAGTGTACAGAACATGAGGTTTACACAGGACGAATTGCAAGCGGTGACCAGTTTATAAGCAGCACAGAGCAAAAGGAAAAAATTTGGAAGCTTTTTGGTGCGTACTGTGCTGAGATGGAGGGTGCGGCAATAGGTCATGCTTGTTACCTCAACAAAGTCCCGTTTGTAATAATTCGCTCTATTTCAGATAATGCTGATGGAGAAGCGGGTATGAGCTTTTCTGAATTCGCAAAAATAGCAGCAGTTAATTCAAGCAAAATGGTGGAAAGATTGTTGAGTAATATTTGATTTTATCATGGCATAGCTCTAAAGTAGGGGGGAATTAACGTGTCAACAAAGGTGAATTTTAAGTGGGAGGAAATCGGCGGAGGAAATCCACTGTTTTCAATGGCAAGAACAACAATTGAAACTGCTTTTTATGGTAACAATGTTCAGAGTGTAACATCCCTTAAAGAATGTTATAAGCTTGCCTGCAGCACTCCTGGTGCTGTTTTGACTGACATTTTGGTGGAAAGACCAGAGGAAATAGGCCTTGAATCAGGAAGCAGGGTTATTTTATTTAACGACGGAGCAGTAACAGGCAGAACAGCAGCAGCAAGGCGAATTGCAGGTGAGCCAGGAGTTGATGTGGCTAAAATCTGCGGTGAAATTAGAGATGCAATTTATTCAGCAAGAAAGAAAAAGCTTTATCACGCTAAAGCGTTTATAGGTCTTGATAAGGATTTTATGGTAAGAGCCAATCTTTTAATTCCTGAGGGACACGAAACTCTTATGTATAATTGGCTTCTTAACTTCCAGTATATCACTGACGAATACACAAGAATGTACAGAGCATCTAACCAGATGAATGATGAGGGAGATATTTATTTTTTTGCTGACCCTGAATGGTCACATCCTGACTACCCACTGGGACTTGCGTTTTTTGACCCATTACATAACTGTGCGTGTGTGCTGGGCATGAGATATTTTGGCGAGCTTAAAAAAGGAACCCTTACCCTTGTATGGGGAATTGCAAATCGTAATGGATATGCGTCTTGCCATGGTGGAGAAAAGAGATATAACCTTTCTGGCGGCAAAAAATTTGTTGTTGGCGTATTCGGACTTTCAGGCTCTGGAAAAAGCACTATTACCCATGCTAAGCATGGCAACAAGTATGACGTAACGGTTCTTCATGATGATGCCTTTATTATCAGCACAAAGGATGGGTCATCGGTTGCCCTTGAACCATCATATTTTGATAAAACACAGGATTACCCTATGATAAGTTCAGATAATAAGTATTTGCTTTCGGTACAGAATGTTGGCGCTACAGTAGATGAGGACAACAATGTTGTGCTTGTTACTGAGGATTTGCGAAACGGCAATGGACGTGCAATAAAAAGCAAGCTGTGGAGCCCTAACCGAGTTGACAAAATTCAAGAGCCTATAAATGCTATTTTCTGGCTGATGAAAGACCCTACAATGCCACCTATTATTAAAATAAATGGAGCTGTTCTTTCGTCGGTTATGGGTGCGGCATTGGCTACAAAGAGAAGCACTGCTGAGAGGCTTGCACCTGGGGTTGACCCTGATGCACTGGTTTTTGAAAGCTATGCAAATCCTTTTAGAACTTATCCGTTAAGAGAAGATTATGAAAAGTTTAAACAGCTTTTTGAGGAACGTGGAGTAGAGTGCTATGTGCTTAACACAGGGTTCCTTATGGATAAAAAAATACCTAAAGAAGTTACTCTTGAGTGCGTAGAGGCTGTGGTTGAGGGAACTGCTTTCTTCAGACAATGGGCAGAGTTTACAGATATTGAAATTATGGAGATTGACGGATTTGTACCTAATATGCAGAACCTTGATTACAAAACAACACTTATGGCACGACTTACAGACAGGTATAAATATATTAAATCTCGTGAAACGGAAAAAGGTGGCTATGATATTCTGCCGTCTGAGGCGGCAAAGGCAATTAAAAAAGTGCTTAGCCAGCTTTAAGCCGAAAAGCAAAACTGGGTATATTTGGGTTCCAACTATTGACATAAAAATTGTTTTTAGTTATAATGTCAGTACAAACAGAATAACAAAGTTCTTCAGGGCAGGGTGAAATTCCCGACCGGTGGTTAAAGTCCACGAGCAGAAGTTTAGAAATGAATTTTTGCTGATTTGGTGAAACTCCAAAACCGACAGTAAAGTCTGGATGAGAGAAGAATGACAAGGCACAAGGCAGTTTATTTGTGTAATCATTTTGATTTTTAGCGTCCTGAGATTAATTTTCAGGACGCTTTTTTTACAAAATAACCTTGATTATTCTAATAATAAAGTAATTTTATTTTTAGGAGGATGATAATTATGGATAATGTAGTTTCAAGAAAAAAAGCAATGGATACATCGAAAATGGTTAAAATAGGGATGCTTAGTGCAGTTTCTATTGTGCTTATGATGTTTGAACTGGCACTGCCTATTTTTCCAAGCTTTTTAAAGATGGACATAAGTGACTTGCCAGCAATTATTGGTGCAGTTTCCATGGGCCCTATAGCAGGCATACTTATTGAGTTTATTAAAAATGCTTTACACCTTTTTAAAACAAGCAGTGCTGGTGTTGGCGAATTTGCAAACTTTATTATGGGTATTTCCCTTGTGACTCCAATTGGTTTTTTCTACAAAAAGAAGAAAAACCTTATGAGCTTTGTTCAAGGAGCAGTTGTAGGGTGCATAACAATGGTTATTGTGGCTTGTGCTTTCAACTATTACATACTTATCCCGGCTTATGCAGTTGCATTTGGTGCCCCTATTGAGGCATTTGTGGAAATAGCAAATAAGGTTAACAGCTCAGTAGTGGATTTGAAAACCCTTGTGTTTTTTGCAATTGCTCCATTTAACGTAGTTAAGGCAGTTGTTGTGGCAGTTATAGGCTATCCATTATGCAAGCTTTTAGGAAAAGTGTTATAAGAAAAAAATAATTGGGCGTATTCCAGTAGCGGGATACGCTCTTTTTTGTTACAATAAATATAAGAGGTGATTTTTGGTGGAAAAATTTACACATGAAAGCTATAATGCGTTTTTGGCACAGTTGGATGCAAATGCCGATGCGGATTATGTTGTGTTCCATAAAAAAATTGTACCAGGTGTTGGTAAGGTAAGAGGAGTTCGCTCACCACAGGTTAAGGCGTTGGCAAAAAATATTGCCAAGGGTGATTATGACGGGTTTCTAAAACTGGTGGCTTTTGATAGCTATGAAGAAACAATAACTTGTGGTTTGGTTATTGGTTATTGCAAGGCGGATATTGAAAAAAAGATTGAATATTTAGCGTGGTTTATTCCTCACATAACTAACTGGGCAGTATGTGATACTACAGTTTCTGCTTTTAAAATAAAAAAGCAGGATGAAAAAAAGGTGTATGAATTTTTACAACCCTACTTTAAAAGTGAGAAGGAATACGATATACGTTTTGGTGTTGTAACACTGATGCACAGCTATATATGCGATGAATATATTGACGATGTTCTTAAAATTTACGGTGATATTAAAAGTGACAAATATTATGTAAATATGGGTGTTGCATGGGGAATTAGCGTATGCTTTGTTAAATTTCCTGATAAAACTATGGAGCTTTTAAAAAACAACAGCCTTGATAACTTCACCTATAATAAGGCACTGCAAAAAATTATTGAAAGCTACAGGGTGGAAAAGGAAACCAAGGATATAATAAGAGGAATGAAACGAAAAAAATAATTGCGGATACAGGCGTATTGTAATAAAATAGCAAGGTTGAAGCTGATGTACAGGCATTTGGCTTAAAAAATGGAGGTTATTATGGATTGGATTGAAATATTTGTAGAAACATCGGAAGACGGAATTGAAATTGTATGTGGACTGCTCTACAGTTGTGGCCTTACAGGGCTTATGATTGAGGATGGGCGTGAATTTTTAGAATTTCTTGAAAATCCCAACCGTGACTGGGATTATATTGAGGACGACCTTGTCAAAGAAAAGACAACTCATCCAACAGGAATAACATTTTTTGTTACAGATAATCTTAATGGCATGGAAACCCTTAAAGCTGTTAAAAGTGGGCTTATAAGCCTTAAAGAAACAGAAAAGGAATTTGAACTTGGAAGTCTTGACGTTACAATGAAAAATATAAAGGAAGAGGACTGGGCAAACAATTGGAAAAAATATTTCAAGCCTTTTCCTATTGGCAACAAAATTATGATAAAGCCAAGCTGGGAAGAGCTGAAAGAGGATACCGACAAGGCGATTTTGAAAATTGACCCAGGGCATATTTTTGGTACAGGCACTCACGAAACTACACAGTGCTGTATTGAGCATATAGAAAATTATGTTAAAGAGGGCGACAAGGTTCTTGATGTGGGCTGTGGAAGTGGAATACTTTCCATTGCAAGCTTGCTTTTGGGTGCAAGATACGCAGCGGCAGTGGACATTGACCCTAATGCAATTGAAATAGTTACAGAAAATGCTAAAATGAATGATATGGCAGACGACAGATATGATGTTTATGCTGGCAACATTTTGGAGGACGAAAAGTTTATTAGTACCTTTGGGGGCAAAACATATGACGTGGTAGAGGCTAACATTGTTGCCGATATTATTATTGCACTTAGCCCAATGGTGCCAAACTTTATTAAGGACAACGGAATTTTTATTTGCTCGGGTATTATAAGCGAAAGATATGACGATGTGGTTGAAGCCCTTACGGCAAACGGATTTAAGGTGCTGGAAACAAAACGCAAAAAGGATTGGGTTGCTATAGCAAGCCAGTATATGGGAGAGTAAAAACCATATTAAGGAGAGATATATGCCAAAATATTTTGTTTTGCCTGAAGATATAACAGAGGATAGCATTGTTATAACAGGTGAGGATGCAAAGCATCTTGCAACGGTGCTTAGAAGTAAAGAGGGAGATGCAGTGGAGGTTTGTGATGGCTGCGGAACAGATTATTTCTGTGAAATTAAGGTTGTTGATAAAAAAGAAGTAACTCTTAAAATAAATGATAAATCACCATGCTTTAGTGAGCCAAAAACAAAAATTACTCTTTTTCAAGGGTTGCCAAAGGCAGATAAAATGGAATTGATTATACAAAAATGTGTGGAGCTAGGTATAGAAAAAATTGTGCCTGTGGCAACACACCGTGCAGTTGTAAAGCTGGATAAAAAAGACAGCCTGAAAAAAGTTCAAAGATGGCAGAAAATTGCGGAGTCTGCCGCAAAGCAAAGTGGAAGAGGTATAATTCCACAAATTGGTGAGGTTATTACCTTTAACGAGGCAGTTAAGCTGGGTGCAAAGGCACAGGGTGCAATTATACCCTATGAAAATGAACAAAAACGTGGGATACGAGAGTTTGCAGAAAACTTTTCTGGCAGCGAGATTGCAATGTTTATAGGGCCTGAGGGTGGATTTGCTGATGAAGAAATAGCTCTTGCTATGGAAAACGGCATTTTATCTGTATCCCTTGGAAAACGAATTTTGAGAACAGAAACAGCGGGAATGGTAACTGTTGCTATACTGATTTATGAGTTAGGATGATTGAATAATGGTTTATTTTGATAATGCCGCAAGCACAAGGGCATTGCCTGAGGTTGCAGAAAAATTTACGCAGGTGCTGCTTAGTGCCTATGCAAACCCAAGTAGTGGCAGTCGTTTGGGCATGGAGGCAGAAAACATAATTAAGAAATCTGCCCAAACATTGGCAAGGCTTATAAATGCCCAAAGCTATGAAGAAATATATTTTACAAGCGGAGGCACAGAGAGCAATAATTTGGCGGTTTTTGGCACAGCAAAGGGTTATCACCGCAGTGGAAAGCATATTATAACCACGCAAATTGAACATCCGGCAATTACGCTTCCTTTTAAGGCACTGGAGGAAGATGGCTATGAGGTGCAGTTTTTGCCTGTGGACGAAAAAGGATATGTTAACATAGATGACCTTAAAAATGCAATTAGAAGCGATACTATTTTGGTAAGCATAATACTTATAAATAACGAAATAGGTACAGTTCAGGATGTTGAAAGTATTGGCAAGGCAATAAAAGATGCCAACCCTAATACAATATACCATGTTGATGCAGTACAAGCTTTTGGCAAATACAAAATTGATGTGCGTAAATGCAATATAGATTTGCTGTCGGCAAGCGGACACAAATTTAATGCACCAAAGGGCTTGGGTATGCTATATATGAAAAATAGGCTGAAGGTTAAACCAATTATGTATGGTGGAGGTCAGCAAAAAGGTCAGCGACCTGGAACGGAAAATGCCGCAGGTGCAGCAGCACTGGCGTTGGCTGCAGAGGAAAGCTACAAGTTCTTAACGGAAAGCACGAAAAAAGTTATGGAGATTAAAAAGTATCTTGCAGAAGGCATACTTAATAGCATTGAGGATACCTTTATAAATGGTGAGGAAATAGACAAGGCAAGCCCATATGTGCTTAATATGGTGTTTAAAAATTTACGAAGCCCAGTGCTTTTAAATGCGTTGGAGGACAAAGAAATTTTCGCATCTGCAGGCAGTGCTTGCAACAGCAAAAAAAAGGTGCAAAGCAGTGTTCTTGGGGCAATAGGTACACAAGAGGATGACATTGTTGGTTCTTTACGGTTCAGCTTTACAAGGTTTAATACCATGGAAGAGGCAGATATTTGCTTGGAGGCACTTAAAGAGCTTGTACCAATGCTTAGACGTTTTCACAGAAAAAGATAGGCTGGCAAAAAACCTTGGCGTTGCCCTCAGGGGTTGGATTTTTTGACGGTTTAAGTAATTTAGTGGATTTTAGTTTTAATTTCAAGGAGAAAAATATGATAGAAAAAGTTTTGATAGTTAAGTACGGCGAGATAGCCATGCGTGGCAATAACCGACGTCTGTTTGTTACAAAACTGGTGGAGAGTATTCGCCGTAACATTGACAGCGAGGGGAATTTTTATGTAGTGCGTGAGCAAGGAAGGCTTATAGTTGAGGATAGAGGCGGAGAAATGGACTTCGACCGCATTATTCCAAAGGTGATTTGTGTTCTTGGCATACTGGGAGTTTGCCCTGGAATAAAGCTTACAGACCAAAGCATGGACAATATTTGCAAGAGGGCTTTGGGACATATGCAGAAGTTTTATGGTGACAAGCCTACTACCTTTAAAGTTGTAACAAAGCGTAGCAATAAGCAGTATCCGTTGTTATCTAATGAGGTTTCAGCAGAGGTGGGCGGTTATATTTTGGAGAATATGCCAAACCTTACAGTGGATATTCATAATCCGCAGGAAACTGTTTTTGTAGAGCTTCGTAACGAGGCATACATTTATTCTAAGTTTATTAAGGGCTTTGGTGGATTGCCTTATGGTTCGTCAGGTAAGGGCGTAAGCCTTTTGTCGGGTGGCATAGATAGCCCAGTTGCAACATTTATGATGGCAAAACGTGGGGTTGAGGTAAGCGGTGTATATTTTCATTCTCCACCATATACCAGCGAGCGTGCCAAACAGAAGGTTATTGACCTTGCAAAAATTATATCACAGTATACAGGTGGGTTTAAGCTATATGTTGTTCCATTTACAGAGCTGCAGCTGTACCTTTTGGAAAATGTGCCAGAAGACAAGCTTACTATTTTTCTTAAAAGAAGCATGATGCGTGCTGCAGAGAAAATTGCTGAAAACGAACACGCAATGGCACTTATTACAGGGGACAGCATAGGTCAGGTTGCAAGCCAAACAATGCAAGGCATAAATGCAATAAATGCAGTATGCAAAATGCCGGTACTGCGTCCACTTGCAGGTATGGATAAGCAGGAAATAGTTGATATTGCAAGGCGTATAGGCACCTTTGATACATCTATACAGCCATATGAAGACTGCTGTACAATTTTTGTGGCAAAGCACCCAGAAACCAAGCCAAAAACTAGTGTTATAGATAAAATCGAGTATAAACTTACCCAATTGCCAGATTTTCTTGAAAAAGCACTAGAGAATACAGAGGTAATAGAATTGTAATGGAAAAAATAAAAACGGGAAAATATAGACAGTTTAAGGGAAATGAGTATTGTGTATTATATGTAGCAAGGCATTCCGAAACACTGGAGGATATGGTGGTTTATCGTGCCATGTATGGTGACCAAGATGTTTGGGTTAGACCATTAAGTATGTGGAACGAAGAAGTTGAATGTGACGGTAAGAGGTTAAAGAGGTTTACCTACATTGGCGAATAAAAGAGAATAAATTTTTAATTTTGCAATAAACATATACCAATGACTTCACAGGGAAGTGATGGTATATGTTTTTTATTTTAACAAAAAAAGGTATAAAAAATTGCTTTCTATTGTTATGTCTTTTTGTATGTGTTGTTGTCACAAGTGCTAAAATCATAAACAGACGTGCAATTTTTGCGTCTGCTGAAAATGAGCAAAAGGCGTATCTTGCAATAATTATTGATGACTTTGGTTACAATGGAGAGGGTACAGACGAAATGTTGGCGTTGGATATTCCTTTTACAGCAGCAATTATGCCTTTTTGTGAAAAAAGTTCAGAAGATGTTAATAAGGTTAAAGCGGCTGGCAAGGAAATGATAGTACATATGCCAATGGAAAGTCTTTTAGGTAAAAAGTCATGGGTGGGGGACAAAGGTGTTTTTCTAAATATGACCGACGAAGAGATAAAAGCTGTTGTACAGGAGGCGTTTGGAGTAGTAGAGGGTGCTGTGGGATTGAATAATCATATGGGGTCTGCTATTATGGAAGATGAACGTACATTAAATGTTGTAATTAATGATGTTGCGGACAGAGGGCTTATTTTTTTGGACAGCCGAACCACTGCAAATTCTGCAGCAAAAAAAGTGTGTCAAAGCCGCAGCTGCTGCCTTTTGGGTCGGGATGTTTTTTTGGACAGCACCAACGACATAACAGTTGTTAAGAAGCAGCTTATGAAGGCGGCAGAAATAGCAGTTAAAAACGGTACGGCAATAGCTATTGGTCATGTTGGGCCAGAAGGTGGAAAAATTACAGCACAGGCAATAAAGGATTTGGCTCCTGAAATAGAAAAAATGGGTGTGGAGTTTGTGACTATAACCAAATTAAAGGAAATTACTTATGAAAACAACGGCTGAAAGTATAATTAATAAATTTGCCCACGAAAACGGCTTTTCTGATGTGGGTATTTGCAGTGCTGAAGACTTTTGCGGTTTGCGTCAAAGCCTTGTGGAAACGCAGAATACCCTTTCGGGGTTTGTAGAGAAGGATATTGAAAAAAGGATTTCTCCACGCCTTACTATGCCCTGTGCAAAAAGCATTATTGTGCTTGCAAAGAGCTACAATAAAAATATATTGGTTGAGAGTGATAACAGGCTTAGAGGCTATATATCCATAGGGGCTGTGGGCGAAGACTATCATATTTTTATGCAGAGAAAGCTGGGAGAATTGTCTGAACTTTTGAAAAATCAATTTGATGCAGAGTGTATGCCTTTTGCTGATACTGGACCGTTGGTTGACAGGGCTGTTGCAATAAGAAGTGGAATTGGATATAAAGGTAACAATGGCACCATTATTACAAAAAATGGTGGTTCAGCAGTATTTTTTGGCTATATAATAACAAACTTAAGTCTTAAATCTGGCGAAAAAAGCACTTTACATTGTTCAAATTGTAACAAGTGTGTAAATTCTTGTCCTACAGGAGCTATAAATGTGGGCAGTTTCAAAATTGAAAAGTGCATTTCTTATATAACTCAGCAAAAAAGACTGCTTACAGTTGATGAAATGAAGTCCATTGGTTTGAATTTGTATGGCTGTGACATATGTCAGCGTGTTTGCAAAAACAATCCAAAACCATTTGAGAATATAACAGAGTTGGATGAAATAATGCCTCTGTTGGAAGAAATTCTAAATATGTCAAACAGCACCTTTAAAAGCAGGCTTGGGACTACTGCCATAGGCTGGAGAGGTGCTGCGGTGATAAAAAGGAATGCTCTTGCAGCACTTGGCAATACAGGCAGGGCAGAAAGTCTTGCGTTGATTGAAAAATACATTAAAAGTGAAAATATAATGCTTAGGCACACCGCCGTACGGGCTATAATTAACCTTGGTTTAGAGAGTGGACAGGCTATGCTGGAAAGTATTTATCAATATGAAGAAAAAAATGATATTAAGGAAGAAATTTTCGCTTCCATTTGGGGGTAAAACATGGGATATTGGAACACAAGGGGGCTTAGGGGAAGCACTCTGGAGGAAATAATAAATTATACAAATGAGCTGTACCGCCAAGAAGGCATTGCTGTGATACAAAAAATACCAACACCCATAACACCTGTGGAGGTAGACAACAAAAAACATACCATTACGCTGGCGTATTTCGACGCCCAATCTACTGTGGATTACATTGGTATTGCACAGGGAATAGGGGTATGCTTTGATGCAAAGGAAACAGGGCTTAAAAGTTTGCCTGTGAAAAACATACATACTCACCAGATGCAGTTTATGGAGGATTTTAACAGTCAGGGAGGTGTGGCATTTTTGTTGGTTTATTTCAGTGCTGTGGGCAAACACTTTTTTTTGCCCGTGGAGGTGCTTAAACAATACTGGCAGCAGGCTCAAAATGGCGGTCGAAAGTCTATACCATATGCAGCATTTGAAGATAAATATGAAATTTTGACAAAAAGAAGTGGATTGCTTAATTATTTGGAAGCTGTGAATACATATCTTGTGGCAAAATGTAAATAAAATGCTTTATTTTGTATGAGGTTTTTTGTCGAGGATACCTCTTTGTGAAAACTTAACAAAAAGGAGGAAAAGGCAGAAATATGTATTGACAAAATTGTGTCAAGGCTATAAAGTAAGTCTATGGATTAATGTTGTCGGTGGTGTGGCCTAAAAGTGTGTTTAACATAACCGAAATGCGGTCCGGCATCCTAAGCCAGGTTAGAATAATCGGAAGATTATTAAAATTAAATATTATTCAAATAGGAGGAATATGTAATGGAAGGTTTTAAATTAACAAAAACACAGTTACTTGCGCAAGAGTTATTCCGTAATTTTGCGGAAACCGAAATCAAACCTATCGCTAAAGATATGGACGAGGCTGAAGAGTATTCAGCAGAGCTTCTTCAGAAGCTTCAGAAATGCCACATGTTTGGTATTCCTTATGGAAAGGAATATGGCGGTGCAGGTGCTGACGTTCTTACTTACACATTAGCTATGGAAGAATGCTCAAAGGTTGACGCTTCAACAGGTATCACACTTTCAGTTCATACTTCACTTTGCTGCCCATGTATCAATGAAAATGGTACAGAAGAGCAGAAACAGAAATTCTTAAGACCACTTATAAACGGTGAAAAAATTGGTTGCTTCGGTTTAACAGAAGCAAATGCTGGTACTGACGCTGCAGGCGTTCAAACAACAGCTGATAAAGATGAAAACGGTAACTACATCATCAACGGACAGAAAATGTTTACAACAAACTCTGGCTTTGCTGATACATTTATCGTATTTGCTCTTACAGATAAATCAAAAGGACCTAAAGGTATGTCAGCTTTCATCATTGACAGAGATATGCCTGGCGTTTCTGTAAGCCCTAACATTGAACGTATGGGTATTAGAGCTGCTTCTAACTGTGCAGTTACTTACGAAAACGTTGTTGTTTCTCCTGATAGACTTCTTGGCAAAGAAAACGGCGGTTACAAAATTGCTATGACTGCTCTTGGCGGCGGACGTATCGGTATTGGTGCTCAGTCTGTAGGTATTGCACAGGGTGCTATTAACGAAACAATTAAATATGTTAAGGAAAGAAAACAGGGTGGCAAGCCAATCAGCAAATACCAGAACACACAGTTCCAAATTGCTTCAATGCAGACAAAGGTTGACGCTGCTAGACTTATGGTATGGAGAGCTGCTACAGCTAAAGACAACCATGAAAACTATGCTCCACTTGCTGCTATGTGTAAATTATTCGCTTCAGAAGTTGCTAACGAAGTTACACGTATGTGCGTTCAGTTAATGGGCGGTTACGGCTACTGTAGAGAGTACCCAGTTGAAAGAGCTATGAGAGATGCTAAGATTACAGAAATCTATGAAGGCACATCAGAAGCTATGAAGATGATCATTTCAGGTTCAATGAAACTTTAATCAAAGGCTCATTGTCAACCGTAAAAATAAATCAAAAATCGGAAGGAGAACTAAGATGAAAATCGTTGTATGTATTAAACAGGTTCCAGATACTGTAGAAGTTAAAATTGATCCAAAAACAGGAACTCTTATTAGAGATGGTGTTCCAAGTATTATCAATCCAGATGATAAAACAGGTATTGAGGCTGCGTTGACTTTGAAAGAAAAAGTTGGTGGCACAGTATCCGTAGTATCTATGGGTCCTCCACAGGCAGACGTAGCTTTAAGAGAAGCTTTAGCTATGGGTTGTGACGAAGCTTACCTTGTTTCTGCAAGAGAATTTGGTGGTTCAGACACATATGCAACATCAGGAATTCTTGCAGCAGCTCTTAAAACAATCGGTTACGATGTTATTATCACAGGCCGTCAGGCTATCGATGGTGACACAGCTCAGGTTGGACCACAGATTGGTGAAAAACTTAGCATTCCTCAGGTTTCTTACGTTGAAGAAATCAAAGAAGCTGCTGAAGACCACTTAATCGTTAAGAGACAGTTTGAAGATGGTTACCACATCATCAAAATTAAAACACCTTGTCTTCTTACAGCAATTGCAGAGCTTGCAAACCCAAGATATATGACAGTTAGCGGTATCGTTGATGCTTACGAAAAAGAAATCAAAGTTATTGGTTTTGAAGAACTTAAGGACAATCTTGAGCTTGACATGATTGGCTTAAAGGGTTCACCAACTAACGTTTACCAGTCATTTACTAAAGAAGTAAAAGGAACTGGTACAATTCTTAAAGATGCTTCAACTGATGAAGCTGTTGCTGCTATTATGGCAAAACTTGAAGAAAAACACATCATCTAATTTTGTAGATTTATAATATAAAGAATGGGAGGTAACGCTACAATGAGTAAAGGAATTTTTGTAGTAGTTGAGCAGAGAAGCGGCAAAGTTCAGAATGTTGGACTTGAGCTTATTGGAGAAGCAACAAGATTAAAAGAGGATTTAAAAGACGACGTAGTAGCCGTATTATTAGGCGACAAAATTGAAGGCGAAGTAGCTAAATTATTCCAATATGGTGCAGATAAAGTTATCTTAATTGATAGTGAATACTTAAAAGAGTATGTTACAGAGCCATACACAAAAGCACTTACTCAGGTTTGTAAAGAATATGACCCAGAAATTATGCTCTTCGGTGCATCTTCAATTGGTCGTGACGTTGCACCTAGACTTGCTAGCCGTGTTAAAACTGGTCTTGTTGCAGACTGTACAAGCTTAAGAATGGCTAAGACAGATGAAGAAGTTGCTAAAGAAGAAGCTATGGGCTGCACAGACGGCAAAAGAGCACTTCTTATGACACGTCCTGCTTTTGGTGGTAACATCATGGCTACACTTATGTGCCCAAGAACAAAACCACAGATGGCAACTGTACGTCCTGGCGTTATGAGGAGAGCTGAAAAAGACCTTACAAAAACAGGCGAAGTTATTAAAATGACTGTTGACTTTACAGCTGCTGACATGAACGTAGAAATCGTTGAAGTTGTTAAAGAAAGCAAGAAACACGCAGACATCACAGAAGCTAAGGTACTTGTATCAGGCGGACGTGGTATCGGCAATGCTCAGGGCTTTGACCTTCTTAAAGAATGTGCTGATCAGCTTGGTGGCGAAATTGCTTCTTCAAGAGCTTGTGTTGATGCAGGTTGGATTGAAAACGCAAGACAGGTTGGCCAGACAGGTAAGACTGTAAGACCTGAACTTTATTTAGCTTGTGGTATTTCAGGTGCTATTCAGCACGTTGCTGGTATGGAAAGCTCTGAACTTGTTATCTCAATTAACAAGAATGATACAGCAGCTATCTTCAATGTTTCTGACTTAGGTATTGTTGGTGACGTTAAAGTTATCCTTCCTAAATTAACAGAAGCACTTAAGAAATTTAATGCAGAAAAGAATGCTAACTAATTTTTAATTAGTATTATGGCGGTGGCTTTGGCCACCGCTTTTTTAAATTTGCCTTAATTTTTCATTATGTTTAGGATGCAAAAATATAGGGGTTTCTATTTTATTATATTTGTATTAATAACAATTATTTTGAAAAATTGTGTGTTTTAGATTGACAAAACATAATAAGCAGTGTATAATTATGTTGTTGTGCCCAGATAGCTCAGTCGGTAGAGCAGAGGACTGAAAATCCTCGTGTCCTTGGTTCGATTCCGAGTCTGGGCAGTAATGTATGAAAATGGTGTTGGCTTATATGGTCTGCACTATTTTTTTATATAAAAACATACATTGACTAAAATTTTGTTACGGAATATAATTATGTAAAAAAGCAGAAACTGTATATTACTTTTTAATGTATGAAGGGAGATTTCGCAAATGTTAAAAGTTACTATGACAGATAAAGCACCAGCAGCAATTGGTCCATATTCACAAGCAATATCAGTTAATGGATTTTTATTTACATCAGGTCAGGTGGCATTAATGCCAGGTACAGGTGAAATTGTTGGTACAACAATAGAAGAGCAGGCAGAAAGAGTTATGGAAAGCCTTAAAGCTATTCTTGAAGAAAATGGAATTGGGTTTGAAAGTGTTGTAAAAACAACGTGCTTTCTTGCGGATATGGGAGATTTTGCAGCTTTCAACGAAATCTATGGTAAGTATTTTATAAGTAAACCAGCACGCTCTTGCGTAGCAGTTAAAGAGTTACCTAAGAAACTGCTTTGCGAAGTTGAGGTTATTGCTGTTCTTGAAAAATAAAAAATAGCCAATAAAAACGTAAAAGCATTCCTCTTTAATCATTGAGAGGAATGCTTTTTAATTATTTTTGACATATTATATATGTGTATATAAAGAGTGTTTTAGAAAATATCCATAGTATTTAAAATTTCAATAATAAGCAAAAGAGATTTTAAATTTATTATTGACAATATTGATTTTTTGCACAATAATATGTATGTTGTATAAAGTTTAGCCTAATAATCTTATCAGGGAGAGAATTTCAGTGTCAAAAAAAGTATCGGAGTTTGAACGCTATGAACGTATGAAAAAGATTGAAAAAGAAACGGAGATTGAGAAACGTAAATCTGAGGGTGGTGCAAAGAAAAAAACCGGACGCCCCAAGCAGGTTGTTGGACTTGGGTCTAAAGGAGAGCATCATAGCTTTACAGATTATGATGATTACGAAGGCTACGAATAAAATAAATGTAAATATCCAAAGGCTTAAAGGCAATTGCTTTTAAGCCTTATTTTTTTTGTCGCAAATAGGGTTAATTTTTCAGGAATTATATACCCGTTTTGACAAAATAATTTTCGTCCATATTCTATACTATTTTAACGGAGGGATGAATATGGACAAGACTATGGTAGAGTTTGGAAAGGTTATTAGACCAATCAAAAAGGAAAAAAAATCGGTAGAAATGAAAATTAAGCCTATAAAAATAAATACAACCATAAAAGCAGGTACTATGTCATTAAAGAAAAGCGTTGAAATGGTACTCACGTGTATATTTGGTTATCTTTGTGGAAGTTTTACTCTTTTTGGAAGTTTTAACCCAGTTGGGATGGCGTGTATAACGGCATATTTTGGCCGTGGTGTATCATTTTATTTGGTTTGTTTGTCGGTATTTTTGGGCTACATAAGCGGTGGTGTTAAATATGGTATACCTGTATACATAATAGGAGTGTGTACGGCGGCCATAACGGATTTTTTTGTTAGTGGCAGAGGAATAATACACTCTCCTATTGTGAATGCCATTAAGGGCAGTTTGTGTATGCTAATTGGCGGAGTTATATTTACAGTATTTAACGGCATTAGTGCTTTCCTTGTTTTTCGGTGGGTGGCAGAGGCACTGACTATAATTGGATTAAGTCTTATGCTTAGTACAGGCATTGGTCTTACAAGAAGTAATCTTGGACGCAGAATTTTGGATGATGATGAAATAATCTGCCTTGCGGTTGTTTTTATTACTGCAATTGGTGCGTTGGCACAAATAACTTTTTTTGGCACTGACGTTGCAATATTTTTTGGCACTGTACTTATTTTGGTGTTTGGTTCAGCTACGGGGACGACAGTGGCGGGGGCAATAGGAGCGGTGTTTGGGCTGTGCCTATTGCTTTTAGAGCAGGGCGACGCACAGCAATTTTTAATACTTACGGTGGCAGGGCTTATTTGTGGAAGCTTCAATAAAAACAGGATTTCTTCGGCACTGGGATTTGCCTTTGGTATAGTTATACCTGCATTTTATTTGGATGCACTGCCCAGCCGTGGTATGGTGGTTGCCATGGTGTTGGCTATGGTTTTGTTTTTGGCACTACCTAAAAAATGTTTTGATTATATAAATACTTTTGCAAGGCATAAAAATGAGTTTGACCATAAGGATTATTTCTTTCGGTTAAAGGATATGACGGAGGGTAGACTTAAAGCTTTTGCCACTGCATTTGGGACTCTGGCAGAGGTTTTTGACAATACAGTAGAGGAAAGCCAAGTGACGCCAAAGGCGGCAGCTGAAATAATTGACAATGTGGCAGATAGGGTTTGCCAAAGCTGCAGCATGGCTCTTTTTTGCTGGCGAACCAAAAGTTTTGATACCTATGAGGGAATACATAGACTTATAGGTGCGGTGGAAAAAAACGGTAAAGCGGATGAGGGCGATGCGACAGCATGGCTTAAAAATGGCTGTGTACGGTTAAAGGATATAATAGATGAGGCTAATTTTTGTACAAGAGAGCACCGAAACAATCTTATGTGGCAAAGTAGACTTAATCAAAGTAGAGGTCTTATAAAGGAGCAGTTGCAGTGCGTGGAAAAAATAATAGGCGGCCTTGGAGCTGAGGTGATAATTCAGCCTAGATTTTACGAATCCATGGCAAAAGAGATAAAGGCAATGCTTCTAAAAGTGGGAATTGAGATACAGCGGATATATGTTGCTTACGAAGAAAAGGAGGGCTTTTTTGTATCTGTCACAAAAGGGCAGTGCTTTGGTAATCATCAATGTGAAACGGTTATTTTGCCTGTTATAAATACTGTTTTGGGAAGGCATATGTTGGTAGTACGGGACAAGTGCCAAATAGACAAGGCAGAAAATTGTACCGTTACTTTTAAAGAAGACCGAGGGTTTGGTTTTCAAAAAGCAGTAGCTGTAGCAGTTGAGGACGGAAGTTCCGAAACAGGTGACAGTTATTTTGCCGACGAGCTTAAGGGCAAACACGCAGTTATGGCGGTATGTGATGGCATGGGTTCGGGTAAAGAGGCGGCCAAAGAAAGCCGTCGAGGAATACGAATAATTAAAAGCTTTCTTATGGCAGGGTTCGATTTAGAGATGGCGGTGAATGTACTTAATACGGCACTTGCAACAGGCAAAAGTGATGATATGTACACAACACTGGATATTTGCAGTATAGACTTGTATTCAGGCAAGGCAGAGGTTATAAAAAATGGAGGAGCAACGGTGTTTATAGCTAGCAACGGGAAAGTTAAATCAATTCGTTCGTCATCACTGCCAGTGGGGATTATGAAAGAGGCACGGGGAGAGAAAACAACATTTAGTCTTAAAGAGGACGATACTGTGATAATGGTAACAGATGGAGTTACTGATGCACTGGGTGTTGATAATGAGGAGAAAATTGTGGAAGAATTGCTTGCTAAATGCGGAAGCAGTTTAGATAAGCTGGTGCAAAAAATAATTGAGGAGGCGAAAATGCGAAGCGGGGGGGTTGTAAAAGATGATATGACCGTGGTTGCAGGGCGAATGAAGTAAGCATCACCTAATGACGGTAAAAAACTTTTATTCACTTTTAGGTTAAAATGAGTTATTATATAGCCAAAGTGAGGTTTTTATAATGTATAAAAAGGCAATTGCCACCATAAATAAATATAATATGCTTCAAAAAGGTGATAGAATTGTGCTGGGAGTGTCTGGCGGTGCAGATTCTGTTGCCCTTTTGAGGCTGCTGTCTAAACAGCGTGAGGTGCTGGACCTTACGCTATTTGTTGTGCACATAAACCATGGAATACGTGGCAGTGAAGCAAAAAGGGATGAGGATTTTGTAAGAAATATTTGTACTCAATTTGGAGTAGATTTTACATCTAAAACTTTTGATGTTCCTAAAATAGCTAAAGACATGGGAGTTACGGAAGAAGAGTGTGGCAGACATCTTAGGTATGCGGAATTTAATCATTGTCTTAAAGCTAACAACGCAACTAAAATAGCTGTTGCTCACAACCTTAACGACCAAGCCGAAACTCTTATTATGCGTCTTTGCCGTGGTACAGGGCTTACAGGGCTTTCGGGTATTGCTCCAGTTAGAGATAATATAATACGTCCGCTAATAGAATGTACACGTGAGGATATTGAAAAATATCTTTATAGTCTTAACCAGCCCTACTGCACAGATTCTACTAATCTTAAAGAGGATTATGCCCGAAACAAAATACGATTAAGCCTTTTGCCATATATGCAAAAAGAGATAAATGCAGGAGTAATAAACAACTTGGCAAAAACTGCAGAGCTTTTATCAGCAGAGGATAAATATATAGAGGAACAGGCAGCACTTGCTTACGTTGGGGCTATAAAAAAAACAACAGACAATGCAGTTTATTTAAGTGTAGAGGACTTGGAAAAGATGCCTGAGGTTATACTTAGACGGGTGATACGCAAGGGGTTTAGGGTGTTTAGGAAAGATATTAAAGACCTTACACTTAAGCACATAACAATGGTTACACAGTTGCTCAACGCAGGCACGGGGAAGAAAATTGATTTGGTGCAGGGGTTGGGTGCACAACGAGAATATGAATTTATAAAACTTACCCAAAACACAAGAGAAATTGCAGAAGATTTTTGTTATAAATTACAAGAAGAGATTCCTGTTTTTATAAAAGAAGCAGAAATTTATGTTGAAATTTCAAAAAGTGTGAAAAAAAATGATGGAAATTCCCATATGGTATGTACTAAAGCTTTTGACTGTGATAAGATTAATGGCGGTTTAGAGGTTAGAAATAGAAGAACAGGAGATTTAATATCAATTAATAAAAAAACAGGGCATAAAAAGATTAAAGATTTTTTTATAGACCAAAAAATACCTCTTGAAGAACGAAACCGCATTGTGCTTATTGCCTGTAAAAACCAAGTTTTGTGGGCTGTAGGTAAAAGAAGTGGTGAATATTTTACTGCCGACAGCGAAACCAAAAATATATTGTATGTACACATATGGGAGGATTAGAAAATGACTGAAAAGATAGATACTCTTATATCCAAGGATATTATTATTGAAAAAATTAAAGAAATAGCAAAACAGATTGAAAAGGACTATGAAGGAAAGGAAATCCACTTTATTTGCGTGCTTAAGGGCGGCGTAATTTTTATGGTGGATTTGGCAAGATATATAAACAAAAATGTATACATTAACTTTATGGATGTTTCAAGCTATGGCAACTCCACTGAAAGCAGTGGAAATCTTAAAATTCTTATGGATTTAGATGAGCCTATTGCTGGAAAAAATGTAATTATTGTAGAAGATATTGTGGACTCGGGACGTACGTTAAGTATGCTTAAGGAACTGCTTTTAAGCAGAAAACCTGAAAGTCTTAAAATTTGTACATTGTTAGATAAGCCAGACAGGCGTGTTAGTCAGGTGGATATTGATTACACCTGTTTCCAGATACCTGACGAATTCGTTGTGGGATATGGTCTTGACTATGCACAAAAATATAGAAACCTTGATTATATTGGTGTGATTTCCTTTGAAGAGGAATAAAAATCACAGAAAATAGAAATAAATACTTGGGGCGGCCATAAATTTTAGGCGGCCTTAATGTTTTTATATTAAAAGCCAGACGTTTTTCAGTTGCCAACGTATTTTAAATATGATAAAATATATTATTGATTTCTTTACGCTTTTTGGGTTAAGAAATTAGACAGACACATTACACAAGGAGGCAGAGTTTTGAATAAATATTGGAAAAGTTTTGGCTTGTATGCCCTTATGTTTGTTATCGTGCTTACCGTACTTGCGTTTTTAAACACAGGCACGGGTAATACAGCGGATACCACGGTCACATATACATACAACGACCTTATCGAAAAGATTGAAAACAAAGAAGTAAGCGAAATCAAGGTGGAAAAAAGTTCCGAATCCAATGATTTTGGTACGGTTACAGCAACACTTGATGATGGAACAGAAATAAAAACAAATATAGTTAGCTTTACCAACTTTATGAGCTATGTGGATGAGAAAATAATTGATGACGGAATTAAGGTGGACATCGTAGACGTGCCTAGGGCAAGCGTTTTAAGCTCCATACTTCCATCAATTTTGCTTATGGTGCTGGCGGTTATTTTTTTCAGCTTTATGTTCCAAAAAATGCAAGGCGGCAGTGGAAAAATGATGAACTTTGGCAAAAGCAAAGCAAAGGTTAACATTGATGACAAAAACCGTACTACATTTGACAATGTTGCAGGACTGGAAGAGGAAAAAACAGAGCTTCAAGAATTAGTTGAATTTTTAAGAGAACCTAAAAAGTTTGTGGATTTGGGAGCAAGGATACCTAAGGGTGTTTTGCTTGTGGGCCCTCCGGGAACAGGTAAAACATTGCTTGCAAAAGCAGTGGCAGGTGAGGCTAAGGTGCCGTTTTTCAGCATTTCAGGTTCAGACTTTGTTGAAATGTTTGTTGGTGTTGGCGCTTCTCGTGTAAGAGATTTATTTGAACAGGCTAAAAAGAATGCTCCTTGCATTATATTTATAGATGAAATTGATGCAGTTGGACGAAGACGTGGTGCAGGGCTTGGCGGTGGACATGACGAAAGAGAACAGACATTGAATCAATTGCTGGTTGAAATGGATGGCTTTGGAGTTAATGAGGGTGTAATTGTAGTTGCAGCAACAAACCGTGCTGATATACTTGACCCTGCTATTTTAAGACCAGGTCGTTTTGACAGACAGGTGTATGTTGGCAGACCAGATGTTAAGGGAAGAAAAGAAATTTTACAGGTTCATGCAAAAGGCAAGCCTATGGCAAAAGAGGTTGACCTTGAGGTGGTTGCAAAAACTACAGCAGGCTTTACAGGTGCAGACCTTGAAAATCTTCTTAACGAGGCGGCATTATTATCTGCAAGAGTTGGCAAAAAAGAAATTGATATGGAAGAAATACAAAAGGCTTTTGTTAAGGTGGGAATAGGCACCGAAAAGAAGAGTCGTGTTATAAAGGAAAAAGAAAAACTTATTACTGCTTACCACGAGGGTGGCCATGCAATTTTGTTTGAAATTTTAAGTGAGCTTGACCCTGTGCATAGCATTTCCATTATACCTACGGGCATGGCAGGTGGCTACACAATGCCTTTGCCAAGTGAGGATAAAATGTATGTAACAAAAAAGACTATGGAGCAGGAAATTATATCGTTCCTTGGTGGACGTGCGGCAGAGCTTATTGTGCTTAAAGATGTTACAACAGGTGCAAGCAATGACATTGAGAGAGCTACTTTAATGGCACGTAATATGGTTATGAAATATGGCATGAGCGATATTTTAGGGCCTGTGCAGTTTGGTGATGACGGTGGCGAGGTGTTTATAGGTAAGGAAATAGCACATTCACGCAATTATGGTGAGCACGTTGCATCTACAATAGATGCTGAGGTTAAGCGTATTATGGATACTTCCTATAGTGAGGCTATACGCCTTATTGAAGAAAATATTGATGTACTTCATGCTACAGCAAAGCTTTTGGTTGAAAAGGAAAAAATTACAGGCGAAGAATTTAGGGCCATATTGAAAGACCCAAAATGTATTGAGCGTGTTAACCTTGAAAAAGAAACTGTTAAGAATGAAGAAACTCAAGAGGAAGTAGATAATATAAAAGAACAAGATACAGAAAAAACAACGGTAAGCATTTCAAAAGAAGAAATTTAACATTGTTAAAAGCGAAGGGATGAGGTTTTTATTATGGAGTATAATTTACAGGTAGGAATGACAAACGAGATTGAATATGTAGTTGGTAAAAACGATGCAACAGCACATTTTGGAGGAGATTTTCCTGTTTTTTCAACACCAACTATGATTAACTGGATGGAGCAAGTATCTCTTAAACTTTGCCAGCAGGTATTGCCTAAGGGTATGGACACAGTTGGAACTTTTGTTAATGTTAAGCATTTGGCAGCTACTCCTGTTGGCATGAAGGTTAGAGTTATTGCCGAAATAGGTGAAATTAATGGCAAAATGCTTACACTTAATGTAAAGGCATATGACGAAAAAACTAAAATTGGTGAAGGCACTCATGGTAGAGCAATTATTGATGTAGAGAAGTTTATTTCCAAGTTAAAAGAAGCAAACAAATAAGATAAAGACCGTAGGGCTATATTTTACGCTGACACTTTTGTATGGTTCAATGCTTTTGTAATTAAAAGCTGGTTGGAGTAAAGGATGGTAATGCCCTGCGGTCTTTCCGTCTTGTATACAACAGGAGGTAATACAAATGTCAGTTAATTTAAAGGGCAGAAGTTTTTTAACTTTAAAAGATTATACCGCAGAAGAAATAGAATATTTGGTTGATTTGGCCATTGACCTTAAAGCAAAAAAGAAAGCAGGCATTTTTGAGCGTAACATGGAGCATAAGAATGTAGCACTTATTTTTGAAAAGCCATCTACACGTACACGCTGTTCATTTACCATTGGTGCTATAGACGAAGGTGCACATCCAGAATATCTTAGCAAAAATGATATTCAGTTGGGCTACAAAGAAACAGTAGAGGATACAGCCAGAGTTTTGGGACGTTTGTTTGACGGCATAGAGTTTCGTGGCTTTTCACAGGAGGTTGTGGAAAAGCTTGCGAAGTACAGCGGTGTTCCGGTTTGGAACGGCCTTACAGATGACGACCATCCAACACAGGTTCTTGCCGATTTTATGACTATTAAGGAAAAATTTGGACATATTAAAGGTATAAAATTTGTATACGCAGGTGATGGAAGAAACAATATGGCAAACGCTCTTATGATTGGTGCCGCAAAGATGGGCATGGAATTTGTGATTATTGCACCAAAAAGCCTTTACCCAGCAGAAGAGTTAGTTGAGCTTTGCAAGGGTTATGCCAAGGAAAGCGGTGCAACTATTACCATTACAGATAATCCAACACAGGGTGTTAAGGATGCTGACATTATATATACCGATGTTTGGGTATCTATGGGTGAAGAAGATAAAGCTGCAGACAGAATTGCAGTTTTAAAGCCATATCAGGTTAATAAAGCACTTATGGAGGCAACTGGAAATCCGAAAACATTGTTTATGCACTGTTTGCCGGCAGTAAGGGAAAAGGAAGTAACCCACGAGGTTATGGAAAGTGAAGCCTCTGTTGTGTTTGACGAAGCTGAAAATCGTATGCACACAATTAAGGCGGTTATGGTTGCCACAATAGGTAAATAAGACCCACTTACTTTTAGAAAAAGCAAGACAAAAAACTTTTAACAAAACCGCATATTTATGAGGTTTTAGATGGGTCAAGGGTGAGAACCCTTGTGGGTGTTTGAGGGCAAAGACCTCAAGATTTTGATTTTATCAGCATACACCAAGCAGACTTAATGGTCTGCTTTTTTTTCTTAATAAAAGGATGATGTTTTTATGAAAAATAAATTACTTGAATTGTTGAAAACTACAAACGGATACCTTTCAGGAGAAAATATAGGTGAACTTCTTGGGGTAAGCCGTACAGCGGTATGGAAATATATAAAAATCCTGCGTGAAGAAGGCTATAATATACAGGCGGTAACAAATAAGGGATATTGCCTTATGCCTACCGATGATGTGCTTAGTAGCATTGAGGTTAAGTTAGGTCTTAATACAAAAACTATAGGTACACAGGTTATATACTTTGACACAGTTGACTCTACAAATAATAAGCTTAGGTTACTGGCGTTGGAGGGTGCAGCTGAGGGTACAGTGGTGATTGCTGATGAACAGCTTGGGGGAAAGGGCAGACGAGGACACGTGTGGAGTTCTCCTAAGGGTACAGGGCTTTGGATGTCGGTGCTTTTAAAACCTAATATTGCACCTCAGGAGGCATCAAGAATTACCCTTGTGGCAGGTCTTAGCGTGTGTCAGGCAATAAATGATGTTTTGGGTATAAACAGTGGCATAAAATGGCCAAACGATATTATAATTGATGGGAAAAAGGTTTGCGGCATCCTTACTGAAATGAACGCACAAATTAATAATGTGGAGTTTGTTGTTGTGGGTATAGGAGTTAATGTAAATACAGACATTTTTCCAGAGGAATTAAAAGATATTGCAGTTTCCCTTAGCCAGATAGCCGGTGTTAAGGTTAAACGCAGCAAAATTGCAAGGGCAATAATTGAGCGTCTTGAGCAAAACTATAACAAATATACACAAAAAGGGTTTTTATCCGTAAAGGAAGAGTACGAAAATAGATGTATTACCATTAATAAGAATGTTAAAGTGATTTCAAAGGATGGTTTTAACGGTAGGGCAATAGCAATAAATGATGATGGTGAGCTGATTGTGGAAAAAGCTGATGGAGAGCGTGTAACAGTGTTTAGTGGTGAAGTTTCCATAAGGGGAGTGTAGAAAAAATGGATAAAATTGTATTGGCGGCAGCTTCCTTTGACAAGGAAAAGTATTATATGGATGAAGGATTTTTGGAATTGCCCGAGAGTATTAGGGACGAAATCAAAACCATTTGCATAGTGCTGGCAGACAAGCTTATGTGTACATTTATAATTGGTTTTTACACCAATGGTGAGGTATACTTTGAAACAATCAAAAGTGAAGAGATACTTGACTTTGATGATATAGGTGCGGAATTGGAGATTAAAGCACTGAAAAAAGAAAAAGCTGAATTGATAAAAGCACTTAATTTATGGTATTTGGTGTATAAAACTGCCAATGGAGAAAAAATTAAAGAAGAATTGTTGAAAAAATAAACAAATTTTATTGAATATTTGAAAAGATTTGGTATAATAAAACGAATAAACCTGTACTCTGTTTGGCAGAGGGTTCGTGTTCCAATGAGCTTAATTTATTCGGCAAAGCTCATCTTTCTTAATCATGTTTGGAGGTTTCTTGACTTTCAAAACATCTTTAAGGATAAAACATATTCAATATAAACGGAGGCATTGAAATATGATTTTGGTAATAGATGTGGGCAATACCGAAATTCTTTTAGGCATATATGAAGATGATTTTTTAATAGCAAGCTGGCGAATGACAACCGACAGCATGAAAACGTCAGATGAAATCGGAACTACGCTTCTAAGATTTCTTAAATTTGACGGCTTTGAGGTTGAAAATATTGACGATGTTATTATTTCATCGGTTGTTCCAAATATTATGTATTCATTGGTTAGGGGCGTTAAAAAATATTTTTGCGTTGAACCTATTTTGGTTACAAACCAGCTTAAAACGGATATTGAGATAGGTATGCAAAACCCTAATGAACTGGGAAATGATAGAATTGCAAAAATGGTTGCCGCCTATGAAATTTACGGCGGACCAGTTATGGTAATAGATTATTCCACAGCAACCACCTTTGATGTGGTGGACGAAAAAGGAAAATTTATAACGGGCATTACCGCTCCTGGCATAAATATATGTGCCGAAGCTTTGTTTTTAAAAACAGCACAGTTACCTAAAATTGAAATCAAAAAACCCGAAAGTATCTATTGCAGAGATATTATAAGCTGTATTCAATCAGGCATTTACTATGGTCATATTGGCGAGGCTAAATATATAATTGACAATGTGCGTAAAGAGTTGGGCTATACAAATCTTAAAGTGATTGCAACAGGTGGTATGGCAAGGTCCATTGATGAAAAGCTGGAGATATTTGACGTGCTAGACCCATTTTTGACCTTTAAAGGGCTTAAAATAATATATGAAAAAAACAAGACAAGCTTGCAGGAGGCTAAATATGGTTCTGGTAATTGATGTTGGAAATACTAATATGGTGTTTGGTCTTTATGAGGGTGATGAGCTTATAAGCACATGGCGTATGTCTACAGAAATGGCTAAAACTGCCGATGAAATAGGAATTACAATACGTTCGTTTTTTGAAGACGAAGGCAAGGATATAAAAAATGTGGAAGGTGTAATAATAGGGTCGGTTGTGCCTAATATTATGTATTCTCTTACACACAGCATAAACAAATATATTGGCATTGAGCCTATGATTGTAAGTGCAGATATGAAGCTGGATTTGGTTATTGTTAGGGATGACCCAAAAACAGCAGGCGTTGACAGAGTTATAGACTTAGTGGCAGCAAAGGAATTGTATGGAACACCAGCTATAGTTATAGACTATGGCACGGCAAACACCTTTGATGTGGTTAATGAAAAAGGCGAGTTTATAACAGGCTTTATTTCTGCTGGGGTTAAAATATGTGCAGAAGCATTGTATCAACGAAGTGCACAGCTACCTAAGGTAGAGTTGGTTGCTCCACAAACCTTTTTGGCAAAGGATACCATAAGCAGTTTGCAGATAGGTATTGTTGCAGGGCGTATAGGGGAAACTATACATATAATAGAAACCCTTAAAAAAGAATTGAATATACCTAATGCAAAGGTTGTTGCAACAGGTGGGTTGGCAAAAATAATAGACCCAGATAATAAAATTTTTGATATTTGCGACCCAATTCTTACCCTTAAGGGGCTTAAAATTATTTACGAGAAAAATAAAGGACTTTAATTTATGAAAATTGGAAATTTAGAACTTGAAAACAATGTGTTTCTTGCACCCATGGCAGGAGTTACGGATATGCCGTTTCGTATTTTGTGCAAAGAGATGGGCTGTGGGTTGGTATACAGCGAAATGGTTAGTGCCAAGGGTATGTTTTACCAAAGCAAAAATACTGGCAAAATGCTAGAAGTTGACCAACGGGAAAGACCTGTGGCGTTACAGATTTTTGGAAGTGACCCAGAAATTATGGCAGAAATGGCAAAAACACTTGAGGATGCACCTATAGATATTATTGATGTTAATATGGGGTGTCCTGCACCAAAGATAGTACGTAACGGAGAGGGCAGTGCATTAATGAAAACACCTGAACTGGTGGGCGAAATAGTTAATGCCCTTGTAAGTGTTCAAAAAAAGCCAGTAACAATTAAGTTTAGAAAAGGCTTTGACGACAACTGTGTTAATGCCGTTGAGATTGCTAAAATGGCAGAAAAAAACGGTGCGGCGGCAGTGGCTGTTCATGGAAGGACACGTGAACAATACTATAGAGGCACGGCAGACTGGAATATTATTAAGGAAGTAAAGGCGGCTGTGGATATACCTGTTATTGGAAATGGTGACATATTTACTCCACAGGATGCCAAGGCAATAATAAACCATACAAACTGTGATGCTATTATGGTAGGAAGAGGTTCGCAAGGAAATCCATGGATATTTAAGCGTATTATACACTACCTTGAAACAGGTGAACTTCTGCCTGAACCAACAAGTGAAGAACGTGCAAAGATGGCACTTCGTCATGCAAAAATGCTTATTGACTATAAAGGTGAATACACAGGAGTTAGAGAGATGCGTAGGCATTTATCTGACTATACAAAGGGTATGAAGGGTGCAGCGGAGATGCGTGGAAAGATAAACACCGCAACTAGTTTTCAGGAGATTGAAGCATTGATAAAACAGTATTATTTATAAGGAAAATATTTTGTAAAAAGGTCACGCTGGTAGACCTTTTTGATTAATAAATTAAAGGCTTTGGGTATTCCCGAGGTCTTTTTGTTTGAAAAAAAGCATATATATGTTTTAAAACTGTATGGGAAGTGCTTAAATGAAATTTGCTGAAATTGGGTATATTAAAGACGATGAAAGCCTATGGATAAGCGGATTTGCACAGAAATTACCAAAGCCTTTAAAAACTAAATATCTAACGGCTTTTGTTCCTCTTAAAACTGAAGAGGTAACTATGCTGGATGAGGATGGCTTGAAAATTACTTTACCTATTACAAAAAACGAAGATAATTCGGCACTTCGTGTTAGGGTAATAAAAAAAGCCTGTGCAATGATTATGGAAAAAGATATAAAGGTTATAATAAACCCCGATAATATTGCTTTTCCACTTGGATTTATGGAGGCAAATGGTGCGTTGGCAAATGCAATTTTTGCAGACCAACTGCTTAAAATGGCTGCGGACATAAAAGATATAGACCTTTCAACAGCGGAGGTAGTGCTTATAGATGGATATAACTTTAACACTATCGCAGTCCTTGAGGCAATAAAAGCTGAGGTAAATCATCTGTGTATTTACACCTGCCGCAAGAAGATACTTTCAGATGTAATAAATTCAATTTATGAGGAAACGGGATTGGTTATTGAATGTTTTTCAAGCCCAAAAAATAAGTGTATGGTTGAAGGTGATGTTATAATAAATTGTAGTTCGGATATGGATAACTATGATTATGCCTTTAAAAAGGAAAGTGTGTTTATTGAGGCTTCTGGATATTTGGCAAAGGTGGCACGTATGATACAAAAACGTACGGATATGTTTTTTGTAACCAATTTTACAGCAACGGTTAAGGACGAGGAAACCAATGCCCGTGCAATTGAAGCCCTTTTATTTACAAAAAATAGTGACGTCCATGATGCAATGAAGGGAGTATGTTCACCTATGGAGGCCAAGAAAATACTGGGTTACATACACAAACCTCAGATAGTTTTAAAACAGATAAAGCGTTGACAATAGTGGGTTGGTAGGGTATAATTTCATAAACGCTTAGGAGAACACTCTGTAAATCAGGGTGTTCCTTATATTTGACAGTCAGAATAAAAAGGGAGTGGAGCGAATGTCAGAAAAGAAAGTCGTTTTGACATATGAAGGCCTCAAGAAAAGAGAAGAGGAACTTGAAGAGTTAAAAACTGTTAGAAGAAAAGATGTGGCTGAGAAGATTAAAGAGGCCAGAGGACAGGGAGATTTATCCGAAAATGCTGAATATGACTCCGCCAAAGAGGAACAGGCAGAAATTGAGTCAAGAATTGTTATTCTTGAGAAAATGCTTCGTAATGCAGAAGTTATTGATGAAGAAGAAGTTAGTAAAGATGTTATCAGCGTAGGCTGTACTGTTAGACTTTTTGATGTAGAGTTTGATGAAGAGGTTGATTATACAATTGTTGGTTCGGCTGAGGCTGACCCTATGGATGGTAAAATATCCAACGAATCACCTGTTGGCATGGGGCTTTTGGGTCACAGAACAGGCGAAAAAATAATCATTGAAGCTCCTGAAGGAGCAATAGAGTTTAAGGTAATTGAGATACTCAACGGTAACAAATAAGGAGGAACCAAAGGTGGCACAGAACACAAATGATGAGCCAGTGGAAGTTCAGGTAAGTCAGGAAGAACTTAGCGAACTTTTGAAGGTAAGAAGAGAAAAGCTTGATAAATTGCAGGAAGAGGGAAGAGATCCTTTTGAGATAGTTAAATATCCTGTGGACAAACATAGCCTTGACATAGTTGAAAATTATGCGGAGCTTGAGGGCAAGGAAGTAACCATTGCTGGCCGTCTTATGGCAAAACGTATTATGGGCAAAGCAAGTTTTTGCAATATTCAAGACAGAGATGGAAAAATGCAGGCATATGTTAGCCGTAACGATATTGGTGAACAAAGCTATGCAGATTTTAAAAAATATGACATTGGTGATATTGTTGGCTTGAAAGGCACTGTTTTTACAACAAAAATGGGTGAAATTTCAGTTCATGCCACAGAAGTAGTGCTTCTTAGCAAAAGCCTTCAGATTTTGCCAGAAAAATTCCATGGCCTTAAAGACCAAGAATTAAGATACCGCCAAAGATATATGGACCTTATTGTTAATCCAGAAGTTAAAGATGTTTTCTTAAAACGCTCTGCAATAATAAGAGAAATAAGAAATTTCCTTGACACAAGGGGCTTCCTTGAGGTTGAAACACCTGTATTGCAAACAATTGCGGGTGGAGCATCTGCAAGACCTTTCATTACACATCATAATGCACTGGATATTGATATGTACTGCCGTATTGCTCTTGAGCTTCCACTTAAAAGACTTATTGTAGGTGGATTTGAAAGAGTTTATGAAATTGGCCGTGTATTTAGAAACGAGGGTGTATCTGTAAGACATAATCCAGAATTTACTTTGATGGAACTTTATCAGGCATATACTGACTACAACGGTATGATGGATATTACAGAGGGAATGTTTAGGCAGGTAGCACAGGCAGTTAACGGCAAAATGACAGTTAACTACGGTGGTTATGAAATTGACTTTGAAAAACCTTTTGCAAGAATTACTATGGTGGATGCAGTTAAACAGTTTGCTGGTGTAGACTTTGACGAAATTAAAGATACTGCAGAGGCTAAAGCTATTGCTAAGGAAAAACATATAGAATTTGAGGCACGTCATGAAAAAGGTGATATTCTTAACCTTTTCTTTGAAGAATTTGTTGAAAAGAACCTTGTTCAGCCTACATTTATTATTGATTATCCTGTTGAAATTTCTCCACTTACAAAAAGAAAGCCAACTAAGCCTGAATATACAGAGCGATTTGAACTTTTTATTGTAGGACGTGAGTATGGTAATGCGTACAGTGAGCTTAATGACCCTATTGACCAGAGAAAGAGATTTGAGCATCAGGAGGCTATGCGTGCCGCAGGCGACGACGAAGCCAACATGATTGACGAAGACTTTATGTGTGCTCTTGAATATGGTATGCCTCCAACAGGAGGACTTGGCATAGGTATTGACAGATTTGTAATGTTGCTTACAGAAGCTGTATCCATTAGGGATGTAATTCTTTTCCCTACAATGAAGCCATTACAGTAAAATAGAGATTATAAAAGCAGCATTTCTATAGCTGATTTTAAAAAGTATTTAATACAATAAATATCAAAGGGGCAATTTAATTTGCCCCTTATTTTATTGCATAAAAATACAGGGTTTATGGTTAACAGAATGACCCATGGAGTTGCAGAGTATTTACTAAAAAAAGGGTATATAATATATGTATTAAAAAACTACCATAGTTATAAACCTTAGGTTAAAAAACTACGAATATAATGAATTGAAAGAGATGTTTTGAAAAAATAGTATTTTCTATACTATATTATTTTAAGCAAGTATGATAAAATGAAAAAAACTAACAAATGAAATAGAACCTTCGGAGGAGAGTGCTTTGGGAAAAGATTTGTTTACGGAGATAAGGGTGAAATATAACACTCTTTCCAAAAATCAAAAGCTTGTTGCAAACTATATTCTTGAAAATAGAAATAAATGTGTGCGAATGACATTGAGCGAATTGGGGAAAGAATGCAGTTTAAGTGAAACAACTATAATTAGATTTATTAATAAGCTGGATTATACTTCATATCAAGATTTTCGCCTTGATATGGCACAGGATTTATCTAGGCAGGATGTTGCAGAAAGTGAAGAACCTGAAAAAGATTATCAGGATATTAAAAGCGATGACAGCATTGTAGAAGTAAAACAAAAGGTTATTTCTATTGCGTCATCTGCCATAAGAGATATAAGTAAATTGGTGGATTTAGATAAGATAACCGCTGCCACCAATCTTATTGAAAAAGCACACCGAATTATGTTTTTTGGTGCAGGTGGTTCTGGCGTCATTGCTACGGATGTTTACCACAAGTTTTTGCGTAGCGGAAAAAATGTAATTAACGAAAGTAATTCCCACATTGCACTTATCCATGCCTCCCAGCTTACGGCTGACGATTTGCTTATACTTATATCACACGAAGGCGAAAGCAAGGAAGTTTTGGAGTGCGGCAGACTTGCCCAGAAGAAAGGTACAAAGGTTTTAGGCATTACCAGTTATATGAACAGTGATTTAGCTAAGCTTGCAGATTTATGTATATTTAGCTCTACAAATGACTCGGCATACTACACTGATGCCCTTGTAAGCCGTCTTGTTCAGCTTGTAATTATGGATATGCTGTTCATTATTATAAGTACAAGAGCAGATGAGGGACACGCCTTGAAAGCTATGGAAGCCTCAAGGCTTGCTACCATGGAAATGAAAATACACAACGATGGGGAATGACTTTGCTAGAAATCAGTTTCCATGAAAAGCATTGTTCATGTTGTATATAATATAGTGAAGAACCAATCAATATTTTTGTGTGGTGACATTACTGCAAAAATTGTACTTTCATCACGTTTTTTGCTATAATAATATGCTGTTAGTGATTTTAACTACGAAATTGGATAAGATACCAAAAGGAGGAGTAATACAATGAAAAAGAAAATTACAGTACCTGATATTTTAGCTTGCAAGGGCAAAAACAAAGTTCCTACAATGATTACTTGTTATGACTACACAAATGCAAAATTGGTTGATGAAAGTGATATTGATATGATTCTTGTAGGTGACTCAATGGGTATGACAATGATGGGTTATAACGGCACTGTGGGAGTTACACTTGATGATATTATTTATCACACAAAACACGTGGTTGCAGGTGCACCTAATACTTTTGTAATTGGTGATATGCCTTTTGGTTCTTACAATGTCAGCATTGAAGATGCTATTAGAAGTGCTAACAGAATTTTTATGGAGGGTGGATGCGACTGTGTTAAGCTTGAAGGCGGAACAGAGGTAGCACCCATTATTAAAGCAATTGTTAACGCAGGAATTCCTGTTTGTGGGCACATTGGGCTTACACCACAAACTGTAGCAATGATGGGTGGCTTTAAAGTTCAAGGTAAGAGCTTGGAGGCAGCACAGGAGCTTCTTGACAGTGCAAGAGCAATTGCCGAAGCAGGTGCATTTATGGTGGTGCTTGAGGGAATTCCAGCAGTAGTTGCAAATGCAATTACAGAAAAAGCTAATATTCCTACAGTTGGTATTGGTGCTGGTGCAGGCTGCGATATGCAGGTGCTTGTTGCACAGGACTTACTTGGAATGAATGAGTGGGTACCAAAATTTGTAAAGAAATACGTAGACCTTCACTCAATTGTTATTGGTGCTTATAACGAATATGTAAAGGAATCAAACGAAAGAGTTTTCCCTTCAGAACCTTATCAATATAATGCAAAAATTGAAGGAATAGAGAACCTTAAATAAATTATTTTAACGGAAGATAAATTACTTATATATAAATAACAGATTGTAGTTTAGGAGGCAAAATTAATGGCAGATTTTTTATCTGATATCGAGATAGCTCAAAAGGCAGAAATGCAGGTAATTAACAAAATAGCAGATAAGGCTGAAATTCCTGAAAAATATGTAGAAAACTATGGCAAATATAAAGCAAAAATCGACTACAGATATTTACAGAATGACCTTAGCGGTAAAGATGATGCAAACCTTATTCTTGTAACAGCTATCAACCCAACACCAGCAGGTGAAGGCAAAACAACCACAACCATTGGTCTTGGAGATGCTCTTAACAAATTGGGCAAAAAGACTATGATTGCCTTAAGAGAGCCTTCTTTAGGACCAGTTTTTGGTGTTAAGGGCGGTGCTGCTGGCGGTGGCTATGCACAGGTAGTACCAATGGAAGACATCAATCTTCACTTTACAGGCGATTTTCATGCTATTGGTGCAGCTAACAATCTTCTTGCAGCTATGCTTGACAACCACATTCATCAAGGCAATGAGCTTGACATTGACCTTAAAAGAATTACATGGAGAAGAGCCGTTGACATGAACGACAGGCAGCTTAGAAATATTACAGACGGTCTTGGCTCTAAGATGGATGGCGTTGCTCGTCAGGATGGTTTCGACATTACTGTTGCTTCTGAAATTATGGCTGTATTTTGCCTTTCAAGCGATATTATTGACTTGAAAGAAAAGCTTGCCAAAATGGTTGTAGCATACAACAGAAAAGGTGAGCCTGTAACGTGCGGGCAGATAAATGCACAGGGTGCTATGGCGGTTTTATTAAAAGATGCACTAAAACCAAACCTTGTACAGACACTGGAAGGTACACCTACATTTATCCATGGTGGTCCTTTTGCTAACATTGCTCACGGCTGTAACAGCGTTATTGCTACAAAAATGGCTTCAAAAATTGCTGACTATGTTGTGACAGAAGCAGGGTTTGGTGCTGACCTTGGTGCAGAAAAGTTTATTGACATAAAATGTCGTTTATCTGGTCTTAAACCAAAGGCAGTTGTTGTTGTTGCTACTGTTAAGGCGTTAAAATATAACGGTGGAGTTGCTAAGGCAGACCTTAATGACGAAAACCTTGAAGCACTTGAAAAAGGTATTCCTAACCTTCTTAAGCACATTGAAAATGTTACTCAGGTTTACGGATTGCCAGCAGTTGTTGCAATTAATGCCTTCCCAACAGATACAGAAGCAGAGCTTACACTTGTTGCTAAAAAATGTAACGAGCTTGGTGTGAATGTAGCACTTTCTGAAGTATGGTCTAAAGGCGGCGACGGTGGTATCAAGCTTGCTGAAGAAGTTTTAAAACTTATTGAAGAAGGCAAAGAACACACCTATGCTTATGATACAAACTCTACAATCAAAGAAAAAATTGAAGCTATATGTAAAAGAGTATATGGTGCTGACGGTGTGGATTATGCTCCTGCGGTTAATAAGCTTATTGCTGAATTTGAAAGACTTGGCTTTGGGAATATGCCAATCTGTATGGCTAAAAACCAGTATTCTTTAACAGATGACCCAACGGTTCTTGGCAGACCTACAGGGTTTAGAATTACTATCAGAGATTTGACTATTTCTGCAGGTGCAGGTTTTATTGTTGCACTTACAGGCACAATTATGAAAATGCCGGGGCTTCCTAAAGTTCCAGCGGCTGAAAAGATTGATGTTGATGTTGATGGTAAAATTAGCGGATTATTTTAAGAAACAAGGAGAATATGGAAATGGGACAAGTTATTAAGGGGAAGCCAGTTGCCGATGCAATTACTGAAAGCATTGTTAAAGACGTTGAGGCGTTAAGAATGAAGGGTATTGTGCCAAAACTTAAAATTGTAAGAGTTGGTGCAAGAGAAGACGACTTAGCATACGAAAAAGGTGCTTTAACAAGAATGGGCAAATGCGGTATAATTCCAGAGGTTTTAGAGCTTCCTCTTAATATTGCACAGGCTGATTTTGTTAAAGAATTAAAGGCAGTTAACGATGACCAAACAGTTCATGGAATTTTGCTTTTTAGACCGCTTCCAAAGCATCTTAAAATGGATGAAATTAAGTTTTTGGTTGAACCAGCTAAAGACATTGACTGTATGAACCCCATTAATGCGGCAAAGATTTTTGAAGGCGATAAAACGGGATATTCACCATGCACTGCACAGGCTTGTGTTGAAATTCTTGATTACTACGGAATTGAACTTCAAGGCAAAAAGGTTGTTGTTGTTGGAAGAAGCATGGTTGTAGGCAAGCCACTGGCAATGCTTCTTTTAGATAAAAACGCAACAGTCACTGTGTGCCATAGCCATACAAAAGATTTACCTGAGGTATGCCGTGAAGCAGAGGTTCTAGTTGCTGCTGTGGGCAAAGCAGAAATGGTTAAGGGTAATTTTATTAAAGAAGGTGCCGTTGTTATTGATGTAGGAATAAATATAAATGCAGACGGAAACCTTTGTGGTGATGTTGATTTTGAACAATGTGTTGACAAGGCGGCAATGATTACCGTTGTGCCAGCTGGAGTAGGCTCGGTTACAACAAGTGTCCTTGCTAAGAATGTTGTTAAAGCCTGCAAAATTATTAACAGTCTTTAATTAGGACAAAGGGTTATCAACACTAAAGTAACATTTAATCGAAAACTTAATATATAGGAGGGGAAAAATTCCTCGTCTTTAGGTTTACTGTATATGCAACCGAGTTACTTGAACTTCACCAAAATGAAGTGGTTGCGGATTGTGTGTGCTTTAAGCCCAGAGTGATATATTGCGATTTGCGAAGCCCAGTTGGGATGTTCGCATTTTTGATTAAATTGGCGAAAAACAATTTAAACAAAAACAGGAGGCAATAAAAATGAATAATTATTTTAAAGAGGCAACACTGGAAGTAAAGAAAACAAGAACCCTTACGGGTGCAGCACTGGCAACGGCATTTACTGTTGTGATAGATTTTTTTAGAATTGTAGTTACCCAATCAATGGAAATTACCTTTGGATTTTTGGGTATAGTTGTTGCAGGAATGCTTTACGGACCTGTTGTTGGCGGTCTGGTTGGAGCAATGGCAGACGTTATAGGTTATGTTTTAAGACCAACAGGACCCTTTTTCTTTGGCTTTACATTTAACAATATAGTTAGTGGTGTTATTTATGGCTTATTTCTTTATAAAAAGGAACCGTCATTAAAGCGTTTTGCGGCAGCACTTTTAACTGAAAATATAATTGTAATTTTGATATTAACACCTATGTGGCTTAACATTATGTATGGAACATCGCTTTTTGCCATTGCAAGGGTGATAAGATGTATAGTTTTATTCCCTATTAAGCTTATGGCAATGAATGCAGTTTATAAAGCAATTTCTGTAGCAAAGTTAAGCAACAGAGAGGTATAACATATAATTAAATAGCACAAGACCCCTTAGACACTATCTAATGGGGTTTTTATTTTAGGAAGGATTGATATATAATGGAATTGTCACAAGTAACCTGTGAGATTTTTGCTGAAAAATTGGCGTCTAAAGAGCCTGTGCCAGGTGGCGGCGGAGTTGCGGCACTTGTTGGCTCGCTGGGTGCGGCCTTAGCTACAATGGTGGCTAATTATTCTATTGGCAAAAAAGCATTTTTGGGTATGGAGAATAATCACCAGAAAATTATTGATAAGAGTATAGATTTAAGAATTAAGCTTCTTTCTCTTATTGATGAAGATGCCAAAAATTTTATACCACTTTCAAAGGCCTATGGACTTCCTACATCTACTGATGAAGAAAAAGCAGAAAAAGAAAAAATTCTTCAGGCGGCACTTAAAGTTGCGGCAGATGGTCCAATTAAAATGGTAGAGTATATTTATGAGGCTATCAAACTTCAAGAAGAACTTGTAGATATGTCTACAAAAATTATTATTAGCGATGTTGGCTGTGGCGTTCAAATGCTTAAAGCTGCATTATATAGTGCAAAACTTAACGTAATTGTGAACACAAACTTTATAAAGGATGATATTTATGTGGCAGAGGTAAATGCAAAAATAAATAAAATGGTTGCAGATGGTACATCAATTTGCGACGCTGTATTTGATAAGGTAGTAAAAGTATTAGGTTAATATAAAGGGTAATTGTAAATCCTCGTGCTTATGCAAACATGATGTTTGTATAGGCAAGGGGATTTTTTGTTTGCTATATAATAGTCAAGATGAGTGATGTTTAATATTGTCTTAAAATGCGTTCATATTTTATTCATATAATAGTAGTAAAATATGTTAATATTCAGTATAATGAAGACATTGGAAAAAATCATTAAGTGATTTTGGAGGCGAAAATATTGATTGAGGTTAATAATCTTGTAAAAAATTATGGAAAATATCAGGCTGTAAAGGATATTTCCTTCAGGGTGGAGCAAGGCGAGGTGCTAGGGCTTTTAGGTCCTAACGGTGCTGGAAAATCCACAACAATGAATATTATAACTGGCTATATTTCGGCTACAAGGGGAGAGGTTAAGATTGGCGGGTACGATATTCTTAAAAATCCAAGGGAAGCTAAAAAGAGAATAGGCTATTTACCAGAAATTCCTCCAGTTTACGTGGATATGACCGTAACTGAATATCTTAACTTTGTGGCAGACCTTAAAGGTGTTAAAAAGGCAGAGGTTAAGACCATGCTTGACGACATAATGGAAAAAATTAAAATTACAAATGTATCGGGCAAGCTGATAAAAAACCTTTCTAAAGGCTATAGACAGCGTGTTGGGCTGGCACAAGCAATGGTGGGGTATCCCGATGTGCTTATATTGGATGAACCAACGGTAGGTCTTGACCCCAAGCAGATAATTGAAATAAGAGATTTAATTAGCGAACTTGGAAAAACCCACACTATAATTTTAAGCTCGCATATTTTGTCGGAAATAAGTGCGGTTTGCAACCGTGTTATAATTATTCATAATGGGCAGATTGTTGCCAGCGATACACCAGATGGACTTTCTGCAAAACTTAGCCAAAACCGCTATAGGGTTAGGCTTAAAGGTGATGAAAATGCGGTGCTTGAGGCATTTGATAAAAATGAGAATGTTGCTTTTGCAGAGCTAACCCAAAGTGATGAAGAAGGTACGTGTGATATTTTCCTTGAGGGTGCTAATGGTGTTGATATAAGAGAAACGGCTTTTGAAGTGGCTGTTAAGCACAATTTTGTTTTACTGCTTATTAATAGTGAAAAAATGACACTTGAGGATGTGTTTTTACAGGTTACTGAAAACGAGCCTGTGGAAGAGAAAATGCCGGAAGCCACTGCCAACAAAAATAAAGAAGAAGCACCGAAGGAGGCAGAGGAGTAATTATGAAAGCTATTTATAAAAGAGAAATGAAAATGTATTTTAACTCTATGACAGGCTATGTGTTTATTGCTTTTTTTGTGCTAATTACAGCGGTTTATTTTTCTATGATGAATATTTTGTCTATGAGTCCTCAGTTTGAATATGTATTAAGTTCAGTTATTATGATGTTTTTAATTTTGGGTCCAATGCTTACAATGCGATTGTTGACGGAGGAAACACGATATAAAACAGACCAGCTTTTGCTTACATCACCAATAAGTATTTCAGGAATTGTTGTTGGCAAGTACCTTGCGGCGGTATCTGTATTTTTAATTGCACTTTTGATAACGGCAATTTTTCCTGCAATTCTTTCCATATATGGAAACATTGCCACTGTGCAAATAATTGGTTCCTATTTTGGATTTTTACTGTTAGGTGGTGTGTTCATTGCAATAGGATTATGGATTTCGTCCCTTACAGATAATCAAATTGTAGCCGCAGTAGGGACTTTTGTTGCAATATTTTTGCTGATTATGGAGGAAAATATTGCTTCTTGGGCATCGGGTTCTGTTGCATTTTCACTTTTATTTTCGGTTATTTTGGCGGTGCTTATTGCTTTTTATTTTTATAACAATACTAAAGATAAAAAGTACTCCGTAGGGCTATTTGGTGTTTTAGTAATACTTATAGCAGCGGTATATGCTGTTAAGCCAACTCTTTTTGATGGCATTGCAGGTAAATTTGCATCCATGTTTTCTGTACTTACACGCTACAATTATTTTGCTATGGGCATTTTTGATATGTCGTCAGTAGTTTATATGATTTCTTTCATAACCGTATTTCTATATTTTACAGTGCGTGTTATTGAAAAAAAGCGTTGGTCTTAAAAAGGGGGTAGCCAAATGAAGGATGAAAAAAATAAATCATTATTGAAATATGGTGGCTATGCCTCGGCAATGACTGCGGTTGTGGTAATTGTAGCAATTGTGTTAAATATGGTGGCAAGCCAGCTAAACATAAAGTTTGACCTTACAAACAACAAGCTTTATTCAATATCTGAGGACACAGTAACACTTTTGCAGGGCCTTACTGAAGATGTTAACATATATTCCGTTTATGCAGATGGCGAAGAAATGCCCATTGTAACTGAAATTTTGGATAAATATGCCTCAAGCTCTAAACACATCACAGTTGAAAATGTAGACCCATATAAAAATCCGCAATTTACGGCTAAGTATGTTGAAAACGGAGAGCCTGTATCAGTTGGTTCAGTTGTGGTTTCTAGTGCAAAGGGATATAAAATTATATCTGAAAGTGACCTTGCAGATGTTTATGTAAATCAATCCACAGGCGAGAGCTATATGCAAGGAATTAAGCTGGAAAGTGTGCTTACAGGAGTAATACGAAGCCTTACAAGCGGTGAAAGCAATGCTATTTATGCCCTAACAGGTCATAATGAGGTAACAGTATGTGATGGACTTAGGACAGAATTGGAGTATGGCGGATATTCCCTTAAAGACTTGAATTTGCTTACAGAAACGAAAATACCCACAGATTGCAATATTTTGCTTATAAATGCACCAACTACAGATATAACTGACAGCGAAAGCAAGCTTATTAGGGAATATATGGACAACGGTGGCAGTGTATTTATAACCCTTGCAATTGTATTAGATAAAATGCCTAATTTGGATTCGCTTTTGGCAAACTATGGGGTTTCAGACAGCAAAAAAATGGTTATTGAGGGCAATGCAGATTATGTATATCAGCAAAATCCATATTATATTGTGCCGCAATTGAGTGCAGAAAATCCTATTTCCGCACGTCTGTCAGAAACAAAAACAAGTGCATTTATTCCATTTTCAGTTGCAATAGATACACTGGATGTAGTTAGAAGTACAGTTAAGATTTCATCATTTGTGGCTACATCGCCATATGCTTATAGCAAGGCATTGGATAAGATGAGTTCTTACGAAAAAGAGGAAACTGACCAAGAAGGGCCATTTAATCTTGGTGTTGCCATTACAGACACGGACAAAGCAGGAAATGAAGCAGGGGTTAAGCTTGTGGTTTTTGGGGCAGAAACTGTTATGGAAAACGATATAAATGCTATAGTAAACGGCGGAAACTTTGGGTTAGTAATGAACGCCTTTGACTGGCTTATGGGCAAAGACACATTATCACGTTCAAAAAGTCTTGGCGTGGAGGATTATTTGCAGCTTACCCAAAGTAAAGCAATTGCAATTATGTGCGTAAGTGTAATTCTTATTCCACTTATTATTCTTATGGCAGGTCTTGCTGTAGTAATAAGGAGGAAAAACCGATGAGTATTATTTTCTTGACAACTATAGTGGTTGGTATTATTGTAATGGTGGCAATAATGGCAGTGGTTTTAGCCATAACAGGAGGTAAAAATAAATGAGTAGTCAAAAGAGAAATGTAATAATTGGAGTTATAGCTATTGCTGTGTGTGTAGGCATATATGCGGTTATAAACATACCAAAGGGGAACACAGCAGATAAGAATACAGATGTGGAGGGAAGCTATATAAGCTATCATCCCCAGTTTAAAGCAGCACAGCTTACAATAGAGTCAGAGGGTGAGAAAAATACCCTTGTTAAGCAGGGCGTTAACTGGGTTATTCAAGGCAAAGAAAATATTGGGTTAGTGCAGCTTTCAATTGACCAGCTTATAGCTTATGCAAAAAACCTTGAATATACAGAGGTATTGACGGATAACCTAGATAGCAGTGAGGAGTTTGGGTTAAACGACGGCAATCATATTTCTATAACAGGCGACGATGGTACAATTATTGATATTACTGTTGGCGATAAAACAGTGGACGGAACAGGGTATTATGTTGTTACACAGGGCGATGAGCATATTTACCTTGTGGAAGCCGAGGTTGGTTCGGTTCTCAAAAAAAGCACTAAAGACCTGCGTGACAGACACCCACATTATGTTGATTACGATAATAGTACATATGTCAAGATAGAAAAAAGTAATGGTATCAAGTATTCTATAGAGCCTAACCCAAGCGGTGCGTTAACTGAGGGATATGGTGAATATATACTTACAGGGGCATATGCCCATCCATTGCCTATAATTACAGAAGAATTGACAAAAAATATTGGTGAACCATTATATAATATAACTGCTGTGGAATTTATTGATGAGCCACAGGATTTGGCGGTTTATGGATTGGAAAAACCACAGATGATTATATCTTCTGCTGATGTTAACAAAAATGAATGCGTAATACAGATTGGCAATCAGGCAACACCAACAACAGTATATGCTAAATTTAGCAATAAAGACTATGTATGTACTGTTAGTAAGGACAATATAGACAAGATAGACAATGCAAAGTTGTTTGATATTATAGACAAGGATTTTGTTACTGAAGAGGCTACAGACTTTACAGAAATCAAGGTAATGGCAAAGGAAACCGAAACAGCATTTGTTATTGATGCTGTTACTAAGGAAGTTAGCCTTAACGGCAAGAACGTCCCTATGGTGGATTTTTCAGAGGTGTATAAGCAGATTTCAGCACTTACCGCAGATGGTGAGGTTATGGGTGAATATGGTGACGAAGAAGCGGTTATAAGCTTTACAAAACTAGATGGCACAACAAAGACTTTAAGATTTTTGTCATATGATGACAATTATTATGCTGTAGAGGTGGATGGTGCAACAGAGTTCTTGACAGGCAAAAAAGCAATAGAGTTGGTTATGTATGCCTTAGACAGCTTGAAATAATGATGAAAAAACAAAACCCTTGGGATGAATTAATAATTCCCAAGGGTTTATTTATTAAGCCTCTAAAAGCTCAATTCCTTTTTTAATACGGTTAATGGTTTCTTCACGGCCTAAGATGTCTGCAAGCTCAATTGCACCACCAGGTGAGGTAGGTTTTCCTGAAAGGGCAGTTCTTAATGGCCAAAGCATCTGACCGTTTTTAATGCCTTTTTCCACTACAAGTGCCATCATGCTGTCATGAATTGCAGTTTCTTCCCATACAGGCAAAGCTTCTAAAACAGGCAAACACGCTTTAAGGCTGTCTAAAGCTATTTCAACAGTTGTTTTCATCTTTTTGTGAACATAAAGGTCAGTTTCATATTCAGGCAGTTGGTCAAAGAAATCCACTAAGCCTGCTACGTCGTTAAGGGTTTCAAGTCTTTTTTGCAGCAATGCCGCAATTTTTTTGAAGTCAAGGCTCTTATTTTTAAGGGCTTCATCAAGCTTAGGCTGAACAAGGGCAAAATATTTGTCAAAATCCATAGCCTTAATGTATTCGCTGTTCATCCATGTAAGCTTAACAATGTCAAATATAGAAGGTGATTTGCTAAGACCTGATATGGTAAATTTCTGTTGCAATTCTTCAAGACTGAAAATTTCTGTGTTGTCCGATGGACTCCAGCCAAGAAGGGCAATGTAATTCATAACGGCATCAACAAGGTATCCTTTTGCAATCAAATCCTCAAATGAAGCATCTCCATTACGCTTTGAAAGTTTATGCTGAGCATCTTTCATAACAGGTGGAAGGTGTACGTATGAAGGTGCATTCCAACCAAAAGCATCGTAAAGGAGGTTATATTTTGGAGTGGAGGACAAGTATTCACTTCCACGTACTACGTGTGTAATATTCATAAGGTGGTCGTCTACTACATTGGCAAAATTGTAGGTAGGCATACCATCGCTTTTAATTAAAATCTGGTCATCCAGTTCACTGTTTTCTACGCTGATACTTCCGTAAACCACGTCGTCAAAGGTGGTAGAGCCTTCTTTAGGCATTTTTTGACGCACTACATAAGGTATACCGCTTTCAAGGTTAGCCTTAATTTCTTGGTCACTAAGACCCAAACAGTGGCGGTCATAATGGGCAAAGGCAACACCGTCACAGTTGCTTTCTTTAAGGCTGTCAAGGCGTTCTTTTGTGCAGAAACAGTAGTAAGCCTGACCCTTTTCAATAAGCTCTTGAGCATATTTCATGTACATACCTTGACGTTCACTTTGTATATAAGGGCCGTAGTCACCGCCAATGTCAGGGCCTTCGTCATGCTTAAGACCTGTCATTTTAAGAGTGTTGTAGATAATATCAACAGCACCTTCAACGTAGCGTTCCTGGTCTGTATCTTCAATTCTGAGTATAAATTTTCCACCCTTTGATTTTGCAATAAGGTATTCGTAAAGAGCAGTTCTTAAATTACCTATGTGCATATAGCCTGTTGGGCTTGGGGCAAATCTTGTTCTTATCTCCATTTGGTTTTCCTCCGTAATTAATGATTAATATAATTAACCAGTATACCATAAAATTTTTTATAGGTCAAAAAATATGGCGATTTATGCACTCCCCAAGTCGGCGTATTCCTGCTTCAAGTTTTTCGTCACTTATGTTAACAAAACATAAACGCAAATGGTGACTTTCCTCACCAGTTATATAAAACTGACTGCCTAATGACAATAGCACGTTTTTTTGTGCCGCTTCCCAAAGAAGTGTTTCAGCAGGAATTTTGCCAGTATCTAGCCATAGGCTTATACCGCCGTTGGGCTTTGTATATTTTAGGTATGGTTTAAGGTGACGCTCGGCATATTTAATGGCAATTTTATATTTGTCTTTGCCATAGGTGCGAATAGTTTTAATATGCTGTTGCCACGAATTATCATTTAAATAAATGTCCAATGCCTTTTGCAGAAAGCCCGAGGTAGATATGTCGGTAGTATATTTTGCCGCCATCATGCTTTGCATTATTTTTTTGGGAAGAACTGCAAAGCCTATTTTTAGCCCTGGCATAAGTATCTTGGAAAAGCTTTTGATGTATACAACTCTGTTGCGATAATCCAACGCTTTGAAAGACACAATTGTATCATCGCTGTAATTAAAATCATACAGGTTATCATCCTCTATAATAAAGAAATCATATTTTTCAGCCATGTCCAATATTTTACGCTTTTTTACAGTGGAATAGGTTATGCCTGTTGGGGTTTGAAAATATGCCATAGCATACAAAAACTTAGGATGATACAGCTTTACAAGGTTTTCAAGAGCAGTAGTATCCATGCCGTCTGCCTCCATGGATATTTCTATTATTTGGCATCCACGGTTTAAAAAGGCACCAGCCGCACCATAAAAGGTAGGCTTTTCCATAAAAACAACATCACCATAACTAATCATAGCTTTAGCCACAACGTCTATACCTTGCTGTGCACCAGAAAGAATTTGTATGTTATCGGCAGTGGCAGATATTCCATAATATTTAAGGTATGTGCATATGCTTTCACGCAGTGGTGCATAGCCTTGAGAGTCCATTGTTTCAAATGCACCGCCTTTTTCTCTGTCCAGCAATATATCAAACGCCTGCTTAAATTCCGCCGTTGGGAAAAGCTCCTGAGGGAGAGAAGTGCTAGTAAAATTAATTACTCCGTTGGCGGCTATGGGTTTATTTATCATTGTATTAAGGTTTTCGTTTATTACTGGCTGAGGTATGTATTCCAATGGGATTGGTGACACAAAAGTGCCACTGCCTGTTTGGGAATATACGGCTTTTTTGCTTTCAAGATATTTGTATGCAGAAACTACAGTTACGTTGTTGACGGCTGTATGTTTTGCTAGCTTGCGTATAGGCGGAAGCTTTTGGTTTGCCGTCAGCTTGCCAGTTTCTATAAGGTTAAATATATAGTCGCCCAATTGCTGATAAAGGGGAAGCGTTGAGGTTTTATCTAAATTTATGTTATCATACAGTTCCATTATGGCCCTCCAAATTTGTTTGGTGTGTTTGTACCCATACAATTATACTATTTGTTTTGTAATATTAATAGAGATAATAAATATTTTTGTTCAAAATTATTGACAAGGATATTTAATTAAAATATAATCTCTCCTATATAGATTATTAATATTAGTCAAAAGCTATAAAAAGAAGAAGTAGGCGTGTAATTAACCGTTACAGAGATGGAAACAGCAGAAAAAACTCTGCATTGCTGAAAGTTTCCTACGTGCATTGCGGGCTGAAGCAGTCTTTTTGGAGGATACTCCATGCTGCCCTGATAGTCAGGGACGTTACCTTTACGTTACAAAGGGTTTAAGGTGGTGCTTTTATTTAGCACAACTAGGGTGGTACCGCGAGTAAGTTCTCGTCCCTATGCAGGGATGCAGGGCTTTTTTTATTGCATATAAAGGAGAATATATTTTATGAAACCAATGGGAGTAAATGAAGTAAGAGAAAAATATTTATCATTTTTTGAAAGCAAAAAGCATTTAAGACTGGCAAGTGCATCACTTGTGCCACATAACGACAATAGTCTTTTGCTTATTAACAGCGGAATGGCACCGCTTAAACCATTCTTTACAGGTCAGGAAGTTCCTCCATCAACCAGAGTAACAACCTGTCAAAAATGTATTAGAACAGGCGATATAGAGAATGTAGGCAAAACAGCCCGCCACGGCACATTTTTTGAAATGCTTGGAAATTTCAGTTTTGGTGATTATTTTAAGAACGAAATTATTCCTTGGAGCTGGGAGTTTGTTACAAAGGTAATGGAAATTCCAGAGGACAAGCTTTATGTAACGGTTTATCAGGATGACCAAGAGGCGGCTAAAATTTGGAGTGACGTTGTTGGTGTTTCTACCGATAGAATTTTTTACTTGGGCAAAGATGATAATTTTTGGCAGCATGGTACAGGTCCATGCGGTCCTTGTTCTGAAATTTATTATGACAGAGGTGAGGAATATGGTTGTGGAGAGCCTGGATGTACAGTAGGCTGTGATTGCGACAGATACATGGAGTTTTGGAATCTTGTATTTACTCAGTTTAATGCTGAAGCTGACGGCACATATACAGACCTTGAGCATAAAAACATAGATACAGGTATGGGTCTTGAGCGTATGGCAACAATTATGCAGGGTGTGGATTCTATTTTTGACGTTGATACAATTAAAGCTCTTCGTGATGAAGTCTGCAAAATGGCAAATTTGGAATATATGACAGACAGCAAAAAAGATGTAAGTGTTCGTGTTATAACAGACCATATTCGTTCTGTAGCGTTTATGACGGCAGATGGTGTTCTTCCATCAAACGAGGGCAGAGGCTATGTTTTAAGGCGTCTTTTAAGACGTGCGGCACGTCATGGCAAATTGTTGGGCATTAACAACGAGTTCCTTGCACAGCTTTGTGATGTGGTTATAGATTGTTCAGGCGACGCTTACCCAGAGCTTAAAGAAAAGCAGGATTATATTAAAAAAGTTCTTTCTGTAGAAGAAAACAGTTTTTACAAAACAATTGACAAGGGAATGGAAATTCTTAAAGCTGACATTGAGGAAATAAAAGCAAAGGGTGGAAAGGTTATGGAGGGTGAAAAATCTTTCCGTCTTTACGATACCTACGGTTTCCCAATTGACCTTACAAAGGAAATACTTGAGGAAGAGGGCATTGGTCTTGATGAGGAAGCATTCCAAAAGCAAATGCAAATTCAGAAAAAAAGAGCAAGAGATGCCCGCAGTGAAAGCAACTACATGGGTGCAGATGAAACAGTGTACCATCAGCTTGACCCAGCAATGGTAACAGAGTTTGTTGGCTATGATAATGAAGTTGTTAGTGATGCAAAGGTCATTGCCATTGTGGCTAATAATGCTGTTGCCAATAAGGCAGTTGTAGGCGACGAGGTTTCGGTTTTCCTCGACAAAACTGTTTTTTATGCTGAAATGGGTGGACAGGTAGGCGACATTGGCACTATCAAAACTGACATGGGTACTGTGGAGGTTACAGACTGCATAAAGGTTATAGGTGGAAAATTTGCCCACATTGGTACAGTTGTTGACGGCAGTATTTCAGTAGGTGAAAAGGCAGAAAGTGCATTTGACATTAAAAACAGACTTTCAATATCCAGAAATCACTCTGCTACTCATCTTCTTCAGCAGGCACTGAGAGAAGTTCTTGGAACACATATTGAGCAGGCAGGCTCTTATGTATCGGCAGACAGACTGCGTTTTGACTTTACACATTTTACAGCAATGACAGCCGATGAAATTAAAAAGGTTGAGGATATTGTAAATGAAAAAATTTACGAATCTATTGAAATAGGAGTTTCTGAAAAATCCATTGATGAAGCAAGAAAGCAGGGTGCAACGGCACTTTTTGGTGAAAAATATGGCAGTGCGGTGCGTGTTGTTGACATGGGTGGATACTCTGTAGAGCTTTGTGGTGGCGTGCATCTTAAAAACACAGCACAGGTTGGCTCTTTCAAGATTGTATCTGAAAGTGGCGTTGCGGCAGGTGTAAGACGTATTGAAGCTCTTACAGGTATTGGTGCGGTTAAATTTTATCAGTCACAGGAAGAACAGCTTAAAGAGGTTTGTAAAATTGTTAAAACCTCACCTGATAACATGATTAAGCGTCTTGAAACCATTATCCATGAGCAGAAGGAGCTAAGCCGTGAAATTGAACAGCTTAAAGCTAAAATGGCAGGAGAAGCAGCTGGAGATATTCTTAAAAACAAAGTTGAAATAGATGGTATAAATGTGGTTTGTGAAGAGATAGCCGACGCTGACCAAAATGCTCTTAAAACCATGGGCGATGAGCTTAAAAATAAGCTTGGCAGTGCAGTTATAGTTTTGGCAAGTGCAAAAGACGACAAGGTTAGTTTAATTGCAATGGCTACAGACGATGCTGTTAAAAAGGGTGCACACGCAGGTAATATCATTAAAGCAATTGCGGCTGTTTGCGGTGGTGGCGGTGGTGGACGCCCTAACATGGCTCAGGCTGGAGGCAAGGACATAAACAAAATAGGTGAGGCACTTGAAAAGGCACTTGAAATTATAAAAGAGCAGATATAAAATATTCGATAGAAAACGAGGAGGTTTTAAAGTGGTAAAACTATACGATGGCGGTGCTTATCTTTTAAATGGCACCCAGATTATTGCAGACGATAGCAATGCAGAGGCAGTTATAAAAAGCCAAACAGGCAAAACACTTTCCAAGACAGAGGCATCAAAAAATACTATGGCATATTCAATTCTTACAGGCCATAACACAATTGATAGTACAGACAAGCTTAAAATTAAATTTGATGCTATGGCAAGCCACGATATAACATATGTTGGCATTGTGCAAACGGCAAGAGCAAGTGGACTTGAAAAATTTCCTGTACCATATGTGCTTACAAACTGCCACAACTCACTTTGTGCTGTTGGCGGAACAATAAACGAGGATGACCATTTATTTGGTCTTAGCTGTGCAAAACGCTACGGCGGTATTTATGTACCAGCACACCAAGCTGTTATTCACCAGTATATGCGTGAAATGATGAGTGGTGTTGGTAAAATGATTTTGGGCAGCGATAGCCATACACGCTACGGTGCTTTGGGAACAATGGCAATAGGCGAAGGTGGACCTGAGCTTGTTAAACAGCTTTTGAACAAAACATATGACATTGACCGTCCACAGGTAGTAGGTGTTTACCTTACAGGAAAGCCATCTCCATTTGTTGGACCACAGGATATTGCATTGGCAATTATAGGTGCGGTTTTTGAAAATGGCTATGTAAAAAACAAGGTTATGGAGTTTGTTGGCGATGGCATTGCAAACCTTAGCACAGACTATCGTAACGGCATTGATGTAATGACAACAGAAACTACGTGTCTTTCGTCAGTATGGAAAACAGATGATGAGGTTAAAGCATGGTATGTAACTCATGGCAGATTAGAGGACTTTAAGGTTCAGCAGCCAGGGGATATAACCTACTATGACGGCATGATTTATGTTGATATGGCACAGATAAAACCAATGATTGCAATGCCTTTCCATCCAAGCAATATTTATACAATTGACGAGCTTAATGGAAACCTTATGGATATTTTGGAAGAAATTGAAATAAGTGGTGCTAAACAGTTGGATAATGATAGCATTAGATTTTCTCTTAAAGATAAGGTTAAAAACGGTCGTTTGCAGGTTGAACAGGGTGTAATTGCAGGATGTGCAGGTGGCACTTATGAAAATATATGTGACGCAAGAGATATTCTTAAAGGACACTCCATAGGTGCGGATGAATTTGCTTTAAGTGTATATCCATCAAGCCAGCCGGTTTTCCTTAGCCTTGTTGAAAATGGTTCTATTGCTGATATTATGGTTGCAGGTGCAACTGTTAGGTCTGCTTTCTGTGGACCTTGCTTTGGTGCTGGTGATGTTCCAGCAAATAATTGCTTATCTGTTCGTCATTCCACACGTAATTTCCCTAATAGAGAGGGAAGCAAAATTACAAGTGGACAGATTGCCTCTGTTGCACTTATGGATGCAAGAAGTATTGCGGCAACTGCTGTTAATAAGGGCATACTTACAGCTGCAAGCGAGGTTGATTTTGAACCAACAAGACCACAATATTTCTTCAAAAAAGATGTATATGACAATAGATGCTATTATGGATTTGGTAAGGCAGACCCTTCTGTTGAGCTTAAATTTGGTCCGAACATTGTGGATTGGCCATCAATGAGTAACCTTACAAATGATATTGTTCTTAAAGTAGTATCAGTAATTACAGACCCTGTTACAACAACAGATGAGCTTATTCCATCAGGTGAAACTTCATCTTACCGTTCAAACCCACTTGGTCTTGCAGAGTTTACATTATCCAGAAAAGACCCTGCATATGTTGGCCGTGCCAAAGAGGTGCAAGTGGCTGAAAAGGCAAGGCTTGCTGGAAATAATCCTGTAGAGGCATATCCTCAGCTTGAGAAAATTTATAATGCAATAAAGTCTAAGTTTGAGAATTTTAATGCTGAAAATACTGGAGTGGGCAGTGCGATTTATGCTGTTAAACCAGGAGATGGCTCTGCAAGGGAACAGGCGGCAAGCTGTCAGAAGGTACTTGGCGGATGGGCAAATATTGCAAGGGAATATGCTACAAAGCGTTACCGTTCAAACCTTATTAACTGGGGTATGCTTCCATTTATTTTAGATGGCGAAATTCCTTTTGAGAATGGTGATTACATTTATGTACCAAATGTTGCATCAGCAATTGCAAATAAGCAAAGCGAGATGCCAGCCTATATTGTGGGAGATACAATGAAGCCATTTACACTTAAAATGGGCGACCTTACAGACGACGAAAGAAAGATTATTCTTTCAGGTTGTTTAATTAATTTCTATAGAGCATAAACACATTTGGACTATGGTCCAATACCCATAAAAGCTTTGAAAAAGGCGGCTTAACTTGATTTTTTTCAAGAAAAGTCGCCTTTTAATTTTAGCTTATAAAAGTAGTTATTCTTATTTTTCTTTAGGGTCAAAAATAGCAAAGGTGCCGTAGGGCAATGAAAAAACAATTATAATTCCAACAGCAATAACGCCTGCTAATTTAAAAGCTTTTACTGCTTCTTGGTAAGTATAGTACAGGTTATTGGCAATAACGCCCTTCATTGTATTGTAAAGCTGTGTTCCTGGCACAAGGGGTATAATACCTGGAATAAGAAATAGTGTAGAAGGTGCAAGGCGTGTGTAAGACAGTATGCGAGAACAGGCTGCAACAGTAAGAGCACCAAAAAATGTAGAAGTAACAATATCAGTAGTTTTATTCATAACAAAAAAGCAAACAACCCACCCTAAAGCACCTGTTATGGCACAGGGAATAAGCTCTTTACGTGGTGCGTTATACATAATTGCAAAGGCACAGCTTGCCATGAATGATAATAGAAAATCGAAAACCAAATTAAATAATGGATTATCCAATTAAATACCTCCAAGCATATTAAAAATGCTTAATACAACACCAACACCAGCGGCAATGGCAACGGCAGTAATTAGTGCTTCAACTAGACGTGCCGCACCAGAAATAAAGTCGCCGTTCATAATATCTCTAATTGAGTTTGTGAGGGCAACACCTGGTACAAGGGGCATTATAGACGCAGTTATAACTGTATTGTAATTTGTTCCAAAGCCTAAAAGGTAAAAGGTAAGGGTAAAAACGGTTATTGATGCTCCGCCTAACAAGCTTATCAAAAAAGGTGATACTTTTTTTAGCTCCATAATATGAGAAATTATACCAAGTAAAACACCCAAAACAAATGCCGTAAGAGCATCGTAAATAGTGCCAGTAAACAGCAGAGAAAAAGAAAAACAAACTATGCCGTGGCACAATATAACAAGGGGTGATGGGAACGGCTTTATATTTTCAATAAATGAAAGCTCTTCAAAGCCTTCTTCAAGAGTTATTTTTCCTTCCACAAAATTGCGGGATAAAGAGTTAGCAAGAGTAACCTTCTCTAAATTTATTGAGCGTTTTGATATACGGCGAAACTTTGTAATTGTACCTGTAAGGGTACCTTGAATACTGGCAAAAAAACCTGTTGGCGTAACAAAGGTTTCAGGCATACGCCCTTCCTGCACAGACAATATTCTTTCTACAGTGTCCTCTACACGTTGTGTTTCTGCACCGTTGGAAAGCATAATTTCACCAACACCTACGGCAAAATTTAATAGCATATGTTCATCCAATTTAAAAGCCTCCTTTCTTACTTATATAATAAATTTATAGTTTTATAAAGATTATTTTACGGTGACAATATTTATAAATTTTCGCCTTAAAATTCATTAGTTTCTGAACAATAAATACTATATTTCTATTTAAACCAATTGTCAAAGGAATTTTAATATTTGTGTTTACAGATTGTAAGGAATGGTATATAATCACCTTAATTAAATAATCGGCCCAGGGGTGCTGCGGAGATAGCTTGTTTATTGCCGATGCTGAGAGAGTCCCTTTGAACCTGATGGTTAGTACCAAACAGGAAGTGCTTAAAACTTATATTTTGTATTGTTTTTTCGGACATTTCCATAGTGGGATGTCCTTTTTTGTTGCTTAGGCTAAGCAAAGCTTTGGATTTTGTAGTATACGTTTATGGAGGGCATATTGTGAAAGTTTCAGACAGAATGTATTCGTTTGTTAAAGATATTTGGGATAGTTACAACGAACACCCATTTGTTAAAGGAATTGCCGAGGGCAGTCTTCACATAGACAAGTTTCGGTTTTATATGGTGCAGGATTATCTTTATTTAATGCAGTATTCAAAGGTATTTGGTCTGGGTGTAGTTAAGGCGGAAACAGAAGAGGATATGCGTGTGTTTGCAGGCCTTGTTCATTCAACATTAAATTGTGAAACAGCCACACATAGGGCGTATCTTAAACGTCTTGGAATTACAGAAAACGATATGAAAATTGCCAAGCCAAGCCTTATAACTGAAAGCTATACAAATTACATGATGGCAGTTGCATTTAGAGAGGGAATTGCCGAGGTTGCCACAACAGTCCTTGCGTGTGCATGGAGTTATAAAATGATTGGTGACTTTATGGAAACAGTTGAAGGTTCAAAGGAACACGAGTTTTATGGCGAATGGGTAAAATCCTATACATCAAAGCAATATAGAGATGATAACGATGTGATAATTGAGTTGGTAGACAGGCTTGCGGAAAACTACACTGAAGCACAAATTCAAAATCTTGAAAAAATAATTTTGGATTGCAGCAGATATGAGTATATGTTCTGGGATATGGCATGGAGCAAGGAGATGTAAACTGAATGCTGGAGTTTAATAATATAACCTTTAAATATAGCAGCGATGATTATAATATGATGGAGGGACTTTCTTTTAAAGTAAAAGACGGTGAGTTTATATCCATTATAGGTGCATCTGGCTGTGGAAAAAGTACGGTTTTTCGGTTAATAAACGGATTGGAAAAGCCTCAGCAAGGCAAGGTTTTGGTAGATGGTGCAGAAATTTCTATTAAAAAAAATTATTCAGCGTATATGCCTCAAAAGGATTTGCTTTATCCTTGGCGTACAATAGAAAAAAATATTTGTCTGCCCATGGAAATACAAAGGAAAAGCAAAGCTGAAATGGCACAGACGGTAGAAGAAATGCTTAAAGAGGTTGGCTTGTGGGAGTATAGAAACAAATATCCCAAAGATTTATCAGGTGGAATGAAGCAGAGGGCATCATTTGCAAGAACTTTGCTTACAGGCAGTGAAATGTTGTTGTTGGACGAGCCTTTTTCTGCATTGGACTCACTAACAAAAATTTCGTTGCAAGAGTGGTTGGTGGGTGAGTGGCAAAAGTATAAAAAAACTATTTTGTTTGTAACCCATGACGTTGAGGAGGCACTGTTTCTAAGTAAAAAAATATTTATAATTAAAGACAGACCTGTGACATACTTTGAAGAATATGAAGTGCCTTTAAGCTATCCACGAAGTCGTGAGGATATGAAACGGTCAGACATTGCCGATATGAAGGAAATGCTTATTAATCAGCTTAGGCAGAAGGTGGAATTATGAGAAAAAATCTGCCTGCAATTTTCCTTACATTCGTGCTTTTAATATTGTGGCAAGTAATTGCAATAATTATAAATGCACATTATATTTTGCCAGCACCAACGCAAATTTTAGTTAAATTATGGGAACTTAGAGAGAATTTATTTTTTGTGCAAATGCCAGCAACTATGAGCGTTACCATAATTGGACTTGTTATTTCCATTTTTATGGGCATTGGTCTTGCGGTGGTTATGGACATGAGTCCAAAAATAGAAAATGCCTTGTATCCTATAATAATCGCATCACAAACCATACCTACAACTGCAATTGCACCGCTTTTTGTGCTGTGGTTTGGCTATAGCATATGGAGCAAGGTATTGGTAGCAATATTGATAACTTTTTTTCCTATAACCATAATGGTATTTGACGGTTTTAAGTCTACAAAGCGAGAGATGGAAGAACTGCTTATTACCTATGGTGCAGGAAAATGGGATATATTTTTCAAACTGAAAGTGCCTACGGCACTGCCATACTTTTTTTCAGCAATAAAAATGGCAATTCCCCTAAGTATAATAGGGGCGGCAATCGCAGAGTGGCTTGGGGCACAAAGTGGGTTGGGATATTTCAGTAAGAGAATGATGACACAGCTGGACGGTGAAGGAGTTTTTGCACCCATAGTGTTACTTAGTGCCATAGCCATGGTGTCGGTGGCAATTATTGGTTACATAGAGGAAAAGTGTATAAAATGGAGGAAGGAAATTTAATATGAAAAAGAGATTATTGGCTTTAGGGTTAAGTGCAGTTATGTTATTTTCTGGTTGTGCCTCAGACAAATCACAAACAACAACAGGCACAGATGAAAAAAACTTAGAGGAATTTAATGTGGTTTTGGACTGGTATCCAAATGCTTTGCATTCCTTTATTTATAATGCAATTGAAAAAGGATATTATGAAGAAGAGGGCTTAAAGGTTAACATACAGTTTCCTGCCAACACAAATGATGCAATTTCCCTTACAGCGGCAGGCAAGGCAGACGTAGGAATTTATTATATGCACGACCTTGTTATGGCTAAGGTAGAGCAGGACATACCTGTAAAATCCATAGGAACTATTTGTCAGAAGCCACTTAATATTGTGCTTTCACTTAAGGACAAAAACATTACAGAACCTAAAGATCTTATAGGAAAAACAGTAGGCTACGCTGGCACAGAACTTAGTGAATCTATAATTAAGTTTTTGGTGGAGAATGCAGGCGGAAAAAATGAGGATGTAAATTACTTAGACGTTGGCTTTGACCTTATGAGCTCTATGACAACAGGCAATGTTGATGCAACTATTGGCTGTCTTGTTAACCATGAGGTACCACAGATGCAGGAGGAAGGCTTTGATGTAAATTACTTTTTCCCTAACGATTATGGTATGCCAAACTATTATGAATGCGTTTTTGTAACAGGTGAAAATCAGGTTAAAAATGAAAGTGAAAAGCTTACAAAATTCCTTCGTGCTTCAGCAAAAGGCTTTGAGGATATGAAAAATGACCCAGACGGTTCAATTGATATTTTGCTTGCAAACCAAAATGCAGAAAACTTCCCTCTTGATGAAAATGTTGAGAAAAAGAGCATTAATATGCTTGTGCCTATTATGGAAACAGAAAACGCTAAGTTTTTAAGCCAAGATAAGGCAGTGTGGGATGAAAATATACAATGGCTTTACGATAATGGTATAATCAGCAAAACTATAAGTTCAGATGATATAGTAGTTGATTTGTATGAGCAATAACAGAAACGATATTTTAAAGGTCATTGGCATAGTGTCAATGACCTTTGACCATATAGGAATGCTGTTGTTTCCACAAATTTTTTGGTTTAGAGTAGTGGGGCGAATTGCTTTTCCACTTTTTGCATATCACATAGCCGTTGGTGTGAAGTACACCAGAAGTATATTTAAATATGCCCTTAGGATGTTGATATTTGGAATTTTAGCACAGCCAATATACACCCTTGTTGTGGGAACCGGACTTAATGTAATGTTTGATTTGTTTTTTGGTATTGTGGTAATAGGGCTTTTAAGGCAGGAAACAAAGCATTATTCAGCTTTGGCAGTGGCAGTAGCCTTTGTCTGGGCTATTTGCAACAAAGGCTATGGAGGCTATGGTGTGGCGTGTGTCCTTGCATTTTATTATATGGATAAAGACGTAAAAGCAGCCTCAATACTTTTTGTAGCAGTAAGCATTATGACGGCATTTTTAAGCCCTAGATATACCCAAGGATTTGCGGTGTTTGCACTGCCATTTATACTTTTAAAGCCTAATTTGAGGGTGAGAATGCCAAAATATTTTTTCTATGGATACTACCCAGCACATTTATTGATAATACACTTTATTGGGATAAAGTTTCTATAAAAGAGTGCTTAATTTAAGGTTGAATACCTTGTGGCGGAAGCAGGTCAATACCCTCAAGGGCTTGTTCTTCATTTTCTTTTGCTTTCCCAATTTTAAGTTCACTTATAATAAGCCCTGTAAGGGTAAGGGCTGTTCCAATAACTGCAATTGGTGTTATACGCTCATGCAATACAAGAGCAGAGGTTATAACAGTGACTACTGGTGAGGCATAAATGTAAACGCTGGTTTTTACAGGACCAAGCATTCGTATTGCAAGGTTCCATATAACAAAGCATAGTGCCGACGCACCAAGACCTAAATAGAGCAAGTTGAATATAATTTTTGGCTGGGTAAACAATTGTAAGTTTGGTGAAAAATCCATAACAAACAATGCAGGCACCATAAATATAATACCATAAAAAAACACACGTCTTGTGGTTAAAATAGTATTATAGTGAAGTGAACTTATCTTTTTTGTAAGCACAGAGTAGAAAGCCCAAACAAGGGCTGCAAGTATTGTTAATACATCACCAATAGGGTTAAGTTTAAGTACGGCACTGCCATTAAGACTTATAACAACTATTCCTGTAATGGCAACCAAAAAGCCAATAATGAAGTTCAGCTTAAATTTTTCATTGTCCAAAAAGATATGGGAAACTATGGCTGTAAAAAATGGTGCAATTGAAATTATTATGCCAACATTGGAGGCGAAGGAGTACGTAAGTGCAATGTTTTCTAATAAAAAATATAGAGTAACACCGCAAAGCCCAGCAGCCATGAAAAGAACTTCGTGTGCCTTCTTTGTAAAGCCTAGACGCTTTGGAGAAAAAAGAGTTAAAGCAATAAAACCTAGTACAAAACGTATAAATAAAATTTCTATTGGAGTTAATTCTTTAAGTAAAATTTTTGTGGCAATAAAGGTTGTGCCCCAAACTATAACTGTAAAAATTGCAAATAAATGTCCTTTAATTGAGTTGCTTTCCATGTAAAAATACTCCCTTCACAAGCTGAATGCCATATATATTTATCAAAGAAGTATAGACCCTTTAAGAGTATAATGCAACAACAATGCAGGTTAATTAAGTAAAAAGAAAGGTTTTTAGCATAATGTAAAATAAATGTGGAAAGAAATAATTTTTTCTTAAAGAACACACGCAAAAAAGATAAAATTATGTCAATAAATACATTGAGAAATTATGTATTTCATGGTACTATTTTACTTAAATTTAAATAAGATTATTATTGGTTAAAATTTAAAAAGGGGGACATCATATGAACGAAAAAAATTTGAAAAATGCAGGGATAGATTGCCTTTCAGGTGTGAGAAGGTTTGCAGGAAGTGCGGAGCTATATGAAAAGTATTTAAGAAAATTTATTGATGATGAAAACCTCAGCTGTGCTAAAAAAGCAATGGCTGAAAAGAACTACGAAGATGTGCTTAAATATATACATACGCTTAAGGGGGTTACAGGTAACCTCAGCATGACAGAGCTTTTTAATAGTTGCGGAGAACTTGTTGTAAAGTTAAAGAATAAAGAATTCAATAATTTGGACGATATTTTTGAACGGATATGTCTGCTTTATTCAAAAGCATGCGAATCTATATGTGTTGAAAGTGAAAATTAATGTTAGTTTTATAGATAGGGTCACAGATATATATTCTGGGCCTCTTCTTTTTATGCAAAAACAAACTTTTTGATAAATAAGGATGTAAATTGTTTAAAACAAAGTATACATGGCTTTTTTTTTTGTTTAAGGTTATAATATTAAATTAATGAAAGAAGGAGGCTGTACAATGGAAATAGAAACCAAACAATTTACACATCTGCACGTGCATACAGAATATAGCCTTCTGGATGGCTCGGCAAAAATAAAGGAATTGGTGGCAAGGGCAAAGGAACTTGGCATGGAAAGCCTTGCCATTACTGACCACGGTGCAATGTATGGAGCAGTGGAGTTTTATAAGGCGGCAAAGGAAGTTGGCATTAAGCCTATTATTGGCTGCGAGGTATATGTTGCACCCTCATCACGTCTTATAAAGGACAATAGTGCAGGTTTTAACTACTATCATTTGGTGCTTTTGGCAGAAAGCAACGAAGGGTATCAGAATCTTATTAAAATAGTATCCTATGGATTTATAGACGGTTTTTACTATAAACCAAGGGTGGATTTGGACTTACTTAAAAAATATCACAAGGGTATTATTGCTAGCAGTGCTTGCCTTGCAGGACCAGTGTCTAGGGCAATTTTGCAAAGCAATTACAAAAAGGCAAAGGAAACCGCACTGGAATATGAGGCGGTTTTTGGCAAGGGTAATTTCTTTTTGGAATTACAAGACCATGGAATGAGTGAGCAAAAAATAGTTAATCAACAGCTTTTGCGTATTCATGAGGAAACAGGAATGCCTATGATTGCCACTAACGACAGCCACTACATTTACCGTGAGGATGCTGTGCCTCACGATATTTTACTTTGTATACAAACAGGCAAAACTGTTAACGATGAAGACAGAATGCGATATGAGGGTGACCAGTTTTATTTGAAAAGTGCAAATGAAATGTATAGCCTTTTTCCTTATGCAAAGGAAGCATTGGAAAATACAAATAAGATAGCCCAAAGATGCAATGTGGAGTTCACTTTCCATGACCTTAAATTGCCACGTTTTGATGTGCCTGACGGAAAAACGGCACCTCAGTATCTTCGGGAGCTTTGTAGTGAGGGCTTTCAACGATTGTATCCAAATGCGGAGGAAAGCCTTAGACAAAGGCTGGAGTATGAACTTAGCACTATTGAAACAATGGGCTACGTAGACTACTTTTTGATAGTGTGGGATTTTATAAAATTTGCAAAGGACAACGACATTATTGTTGGCCCAGGGCGTGGCAGTGCGGCAGGCAGCATAGTAAGCTATTGCCTTTCCATAACAACCATTGACCCAATTAAATATAATCTTATTTTTGAGCGTTTTCTTAATCCTGAACGAGTTAGTATGCCCGATATTGACGTGGACTTCTGTTACGAACGTCGGCAGGAGGTTATAGATTACGTTATACGTAAATATGGTGATGACCATGTTGCTCAAATTATAACCTTTGGAACACTTGCGGCAAGGGCGGCTATAAAGGACGTTGGGCGTGCACTTGCTATGCCCTATGCAGAAGTGGACAGAGTTAGCAAGATGATACCTTTTGAATTGGGTATAACTATAAAAAAAGCCCTTACCATGAATCCTGAGCTTAGAGAGCTTTATGAAACAGAGGAAAGCGTAAAAAATCTTATAGATATGAGTTCGAGGCTTGAGGGACTTCCTCGCCATGCGTCTACCCATGCGGCAGGTGTGGTTATATGCCGAGAGCCTGTAATGGAATATATTCCACTTAACAGCAATGATGGGGCAATAACCACGCAGTATACAATGACTATTTTAGAAGAACTTGGTATACTTAAAATGGACTTTTTGGGTCTTAGAACCCTTACGGTAATACAAAATGCTGTTAAAGAAATTAAACGTATTCATGGCATACAACTTGATATGGATAAAATTCCCGATAATGACAAAAAGGTTTATGAACTTATTTCCCAAGGAAAAACAGAGGGCATTTTTCAATTGGAAAGTGCTGGAATGAAGTCCTTTATGAAAGAACTTATGCCATCTAGGTTAGAAGATTTAATAGCAGGGATTTCTCTTTACCGACCAGGACCTATGGATTTTATTCCAAAATATATTAAGGGAAAAAACAATGCCAACAATATACAGTATACACATCCAGCTTTGGAAAATATATTGGAGCCTACCTATGGCTGTATAGTTTATCAAGAGCAGGTAATGCAGATAGTGCGTGATTTGGCTGGCTACAGCCTTGGGCGAAGCGACCTTGTACGCCGTGCAATGAGCAAGAAAAAAGCATCAGTAATGGCTGAGGAGAGAAAAAACTTTGTTTATGGCACACAGGGCGTTAGCGGTTGTGTTGAAAATGGAATACCAGCAGAGGCGGCAGAAAAAATATTTGACGATATGACAGATTTTGCGAAGTATGCCTTTAACAAAAGCCATGCTGCCTGTTATGCTGTTGTTGGGTATCAAACCGCATGGCTGAAAGCCCATTATCCAGTGGAATTTATGGCGGCACTTATGACGTCTGTTATGGATAATTCGCCTAAGGTTTCGGGATATATTGAAGAATGCAAAAAAATGGGCATTGGTCTTTTGCCGCCAGATATAAATGAGGGGTATCCAACCTTTTCTGTATCTGAGGGAAAAATCCGTTTTGGTCTTGCGGCAATAAAAAGTGTTGGGCGTGGCACAATTAATGCCATTGTTAAGGAAAGAGAAAATGCAGGTGCATTTAGAAGTTTAACAGATTTTCTTAAACGTATGGACCAAAAGGAGCTTAACAAGCGTGCCATAGAAAGCTTTATAAAGGCGGGTGCTTTTGACAGTTTTGGAGGAAACCGAAGTCAATATATGGCGGTTTATAAAGGCGTTTTAGACGGTATTACTTCTGCAAGAAAAAATAATATAGCAGGGCAGATGGATTTGTTTGCCCTCACCATGGGTTCGGAAGAAAACATAGAGGCGAGTTTTGTGGATAGCTTTCCCGATATTTCGGAATACTCTCAAAAGGATAAACTTGCTATGGAGAAGGAAGTGCTAAGTATTTATGTAAGCGGGCATCCGTTGGCAGAATACGAAAGCGTCATAAGAAGAAAAGTAAGTTGTTCCAGCTTGGATATTATTGACAGTGACGATGAGGAACGTGAAACAAAGGTTATTGACGAACAACGTGTAAAATATGGTGGTATAGTAACCGAAAAAACTGTTAAATACACCCGAAACAATAAGGTTATGGCGTTTATTAAGGTGGAGGATATGCACGGTGTTGTGGAGGTTGTAGTTTTCCCTAACACATATGAAAAGGTGCAGGATTTCATTACCGAGGACGGCATAGTGATTGTAGAAGGCCGTGTCCAGACCGCTGAGGGCGAGAACGGTAAAATAATTGCAGAGAAAATTTTGCCCTTAACAGTACAAGACATTGAAGAGGCAAATGAAACACGGGTATTGTTTCTTAAAGTTGAAAATGCAGAAGGACTTAAAGAACTTATGCCATTGCTTAAAACATATAATGGCAGAGTTCCCGTTAGAGTGAGAAATGCACAAACAGGAGAAATGCTTATTGCACCAAAAAGCAGTTGGATAAATCCATCTGACAAATTTATGGCAGAAGTGAAACAAATGCTTGGAGAAAATAGCGTTGTACTGCGAGAAAAATAACTTTGGCTATTACAATATAAATGTATAATAGAGGAGGATAGAAAAAATGAGAAAAACAAAAATAGTTTGTACACTTGGACCAGCAACAAATTCCAAAGAAAAGATTAAGGAACTGATTGAAAATGGAATGGATGCAGCAAGAATAAATTTTTCCCACGGAACTTACGAAACCCACGAGGTGCTTATTAATGACCTTAAAGAAGCACGTAAGGAGTTGAATGCACCAATACCTTTGATATTGGATACAAAAGGTCCTGAAATAAGGATTAAAAAATTTGCCAAAACCAAAGTTTATCTTGAGCCAGGCAGCATTTTTACCCTTACAACAAATGATGTGGTGGGCGACGAAAAAATTGTAAGTGTGACCTATGAAAATTTACCTAATGACCTTAATAAAAATAGTCGTGTGCTTTTAGATGATGGTCTTGTGGAGCTGAAGGTGCTTCGCCTTACAGATACGGATATTGAATGCGAAGTTATAAATGGCGGATTTTTAAGCTCCAATAAAGGCGTAAATGTGCCAGACGTATATGTTAATTTACCAGCCCTTACCCAAAGGGACATAGAGGACATAAAGTTTGGCATAAAAATGGATTTTGACTATATTGCAGCTTCATTTATAAGAAATGCTAAAGATGTTGTTAATATAAGACGGGTACTGGAGGAAAATGGCGGCGATGATATTAATATTATTGCCAAAATTGAAAACCGTGAGGGTGTTAACAATATAGAAGAAATACTTGACGTTGCCGATGGTATAATGGTTGCACGTGGTGACCTTGGAGTGGAGATACCTATTGAGGAAGTTCCTCTTGTGCAGAAGGATTTGATTAAAAGAGCTAATTCGTTTAGCAAACCAGTAATTACAGCAACACAGATGCTTGAAAGCATGGCAACAAACCCACGCCCAACTCGTGCAGAGGCAAACGACGTTGCAAATGCTATTTTTGATGGAAGTGATGCCATTATGCTTAGTGGGGAAACAGCACAGGGAAAATACCCAGTGGAAAGTGTTTCTACTATGGCACGTATTGCTTTTACTACTGAAAGCAGTATAAATTATATTAAAAGGCTTCGTCAGCAGTTTTCGCCAGAGCAAACAAATATAACAAATGCTATAAGTTATGCGGCGTGTACCACAGCAGCAGAGCTTAACACAACTTGCATTGTAACTGTTACAAAATCAGGCTTTACTGCCCGTATGATTTCAAAATTTAAGCCATCCTGCCCAATTGCCGCAAGCAGTTTTAATCAAAAAGTTTGGCGACAACTTAACCTAGTTTGGGGATGCAAACCTGTTCTTTTGAAAGAAATTTTGGATAACTCTAAGGTTTTTGAATTGGCTATGGAAACAGCAGTTAAAAGTGGACTTGCCGTTAATGGTGACACAGTTGTAATTGCTGTTGGCGTGCCTGTTGGTGTTTCAGGCTCAACAAACACTATGCGTGTTGGAATTGTTGGTGACGTTATATGCAAGGGTGTTGGGGTAGGCACAAAACGTGCTTCAGGCAAGGCGACAATTGTAAAAGTTCTTGGCGAAGCACATAAGAGGTTTAAAAAAGGAGATATACTGGTAACTACAGCTACTTGTAATGACCTTATGCCGTTTGCAAAAAAAGCATCTGCAATTGTAGTTGGACCAATTGACTATACTGAAAATATCCATGCTGAAATAGTTGGGCGTGCACTTGATATTCCTGTTGTTATCTGCAATGATAAAGTAACTAACCTCATTAAAGATGGAACGCTTATAACGGTGGATGCAAAAAAGGGTTTTGTATATTCGGGTATGCCCGAGGAATAGAAGGAGAATATTATGGATAAATATGTATGTACAATATGTGGATATGTTTATGACGAGGAAAAGGGCGATATTGCACAGGGTGTTAAACCAGGAACACCTTTTAGCAAATTGCCAAAGGATTGGTTTTGCGAGCAGTGTGAAGTAGGAAAAGAAGACTTTGAGAAGATGTAAAGAGGTACGAATATGAATGAAAAGACTTTAGAAAACATGAAAGCGGCATTGGAAATTTTTTATGAGGTAAACGGCTACGAGGATTTTTATAATGAACAGTTGAAAACCAGAACAGCTGAGGAAATTTGTGAACTTTATGATGATACTTTTGGTGAGCAGATTTAAAAAAAAGAAAAACTTATAAAATTTACTTGTTATTTACTTAAATTAATAGTATGATAGCCATATAAGCAAGCATACCGATTGTAGAGAAAACGAGGGTGAAAAGAATATGGTAGAAATGTCAATTTTTGCAGTGCTAATCAGCTTTGTAGTTGCATCTATGGCTATTATATTTAAGAACAAAAAAACAAGAACAAATTGATTTTTTCGAGAGTGCCTAATATAAGGCACTCTCTTTTTTTGTATATATTAGTTATATAATGCAAGCACCAGAGTATGTAAACAAGGTTAAATGTGGAGGTTGGTATGGTTCAACAAACTTTTTATAGTTTATAAATTTATATCTGTTTTGTTGTCCAGCTTTCACAGTTCCATACATCTGTTGCCAAATCCTCATAAAATTCCGGCTCGTGGCATATAAGTAGAATACTTCCTTTATATGCTTTTAAGGCACGTTTTAGTTCTTCTTTTGCGTCAACATCCAAATGATTTGTTGGCTCGTCCAGAAGAAGTACGTTGCTTTCTCGATTAATAAGCTTGCATAGGCGAACCTTAGCCTGCTCACCACCGCTAAGCACCTTAACCATACTTTCTATATGTTTGTTTGTAAGACCACATTTTGCCAAAGCACTGCGTACTTCATACTGTGTGTAGCTTGGGAATTCTTTCCAAAGCTCATCTATGCAGGTTATGTTTTCTGTATATTTTTTCTCCTGTTCAAAATAACCTGTAAAAAGATAATCGCCTAGCACGGTTGTTCCGCTTAAAGGAGGAATTATGCCTAAAATGCTTTTAAGCAGAGTTGTTTTACCAATTCCGTTTGCACCTGTAAGGGCAAGCTTTTGTCCACGCTCCATTTGAAGGGTAAGAGGTTTAGACAATGGCTCATCGTAGCCTATTACTAAATCTTTAGTTTCAAATATATATCTGCTTGCAGCACGAGCTTCTTTAAACACAAACTCTGGTTTTGGTTTATCCTTACCAAGCTCTATAATATCCATTTTATCCAGCTTTTTTTGGCGGGACATTGCCATGTTTCGGGTGGAAACACGAGCCTTGTTTCTGGCAACGAAGTCTTTAAGGTCACCAATTTCCTGCTGTTGTTTTTTGTATGCTGCTTCAAGCTGTGCACGCTTCATGGAATAAATTTCTTCAAATTTTTCATAGTTGCCCACATAGCGGTCTATGGCTGCATTTTCAACATGATAAATAAGGTTTATTACGCTGTTAAGAAACGGAATATCATGAGAAATAAGTATAAAGGCATTTTCATAGTCTATAAGGTAACGCTTAAGCCACTCAATATGGCTTTCATCCAAATAGTTTGTAGGTTCGTCAAGAAGAAGAATGTCGGGTTTTTCCAACAAAAGTTTTCCTAAAAGCACCTTTGTACGCTGTCCACCCGATAGCTCTGTAACGTCCTTGTCAAAGCCGATGTCTTCAAGACCTAATGCACGACCAACTTCGTCTACCTTAGCGTCTATTATATAAAAATCATGGGTTGTAAGTAAGTCTTGTATTTCTCCAAGCTCCTCCATCATCTGGTCTAGTTCCTCAGGTGAGGCATCGCCCATGTTATCACAAATATGGTTCATTTTATCTTCTTGCTCAAAAAGGTGAGAAAAGGCACTTTTTAAGACATCACGTATGGTCATGCCTTTATCCAAAACAGTGTGCTGGTCCAGGTAGCCTACTTTTACGTTTTTGTTCCACTCAATCTTCCCTTCATCAGGCTGAAGATGACCTGTGATAATGTTCATAAATGTGGATTTACCTTCACCGTTTGCACCGATAAAGCCCACGTGCTCTCCCTTTAAAAGGCGGAAGGACACGTTGTTAAAAATTGCTCTGTCACCGAAGCCGTGGCTAAGGTTTTGTACATGTAAAATACTCATTCAATAAACTCCTTAAAAATTCAACGTTAATAATATTTATATTAAGCTATTTTATAATGAACAGAAGGTAATTTCAACATAAAAATACTGACAGGTGAAGTTTTAAGTGCTAAAATACAAAAAAGGAGGTTTTTATTATTAAAGAATCTTTGTTGGTTATAGGTATGCAAAACGATTTTATTGATGGTACATTAGGGACAAGTGAGGCACAGGCAATTGTTAGCCATGTATGCCAAAGAATAAGAAATTTTAATGGAGATGTAATTTATACACAGGACACCCATGGAAAAGATTATTTATGCACTCTTGAGGGTAAAAACCTACCGATTATCCACTGTATAAAAGACACGGAGGGTTGGCAGATAAACAGTGATGTATTTGCCGAAGGAAAAAGTAAGTGCATTGCTGTTATAGAAAAGCAAACCTTTGGGTCTGAAAAGCTGGCACAACTTGTGGAGGATAACGGATATGAAAAGGTTACATTTATTGGGCTGTTCACAGATATTTGTATTATAAACAGTGCAATGATTATTAAGACAAAGTGCCACGAAATTCCAGTTGTAGTGGATAGCACGTGTTGTGCAGGGATTACCCCTGAAAGTCACCAAAGGGCATTAGGTGCAATGGGTATGTGTCAGATAGAAATTATATAAACTAAAAAGACGTTTGTAATTGAAATTAATTACAAATGCAAATGACATTAAAATGCAAAGCTTGCAGACAAAATGCAAAGCTTGCAGACAAAATTTAAGGAGAGAGATAAAAATGGCATTTTCACAACTTTTGAGCTCTATGGCAATGCTTTTAACCATGGTGCTACCTGGCTTTATATTTAAAAAGAGAGGTCTTATAACAGAAAGCCAGACAAAATGTATTTCTAACATTATAGTAAACCTCATTGTTCCAGCAATAATTATTAATGCCTTTCAAATTGAGTATACTGAAAAGCTTGTAGGAGATGTGTTTGAAATAATAGGACTATATGCTTTTATGATACTGGTATGTGCGGTTATTTTGGTGGTTGTTTCTAAGATAGCAAGGTTCAGCAGTTTTCAAAAGGGAATTTTTGCGGCAGTTCTTATGGTTCCCAATACAGGTTTTATAGGGATACCCCTTATTAATGCTTTTTTTGGAGCTGAGGGACTTTTTTACATATCTATATGCGAAATAGTAAACGATATTTTTCTGTTCACCGTTGTATACACAATTGTAAGCAGAACTGCTGGGCAGAACGAAAAAATGCAGTTACGAGAATTTTTTAGCCCACCTATAATTGCGGTAATTATAGGGTTTGCAATGTTTATGCTTAAAATTACCCTTCCACCATTTTTAGGCGGTGCGGCAGAAAATATAAGCAATGCTTCGGCGGCACTGGCTATGTTTGTCCTTGGGTCACAGCTTGCGGATATAAGGTTTAAGGAATTTTTTGGAGATGCAAAGGTGTATATTCAAGTGGTGGCAAGACTTTTGCTGATGCCTTTCATTGCGTTTGTAATTATGCGTTTAATATTGAAGAATACTTCTTTGCTTTCAACGGTATTTGTGCTTTGTTGGGGCTTGCCAGCAGGAGTTTTTTCTGTTGTTCTTGCAGAAAAATTTAACACTGACCCTTCCTTTGCCACAAAATGTGTTATGCTTTCTAATATGCTTTGTTTAATAACCATACCTGTTTGTGTAATGTTTTTATAGGAAAAAGTGTTTGTGGAAGATTATTAAAGTTTTAAGTTAATAGTGTTTAAAACAGCCATCTGCAAAGCAGACGGCTGAATTTTTTATAAGGTTCTATATTTAGCTTTTTCGCTTTCATACAAGTCATTGCCAAGGCTGTCCACTACTACAACGCAAGGAAAATCCTCAACATAAAGCTTATGCACAGCCTCTGCACCAAGGTCGTCATAAGCAATTACTTCAGCCTTTTTAATATGACTGGAGATTAATGCGGCTGCCCCACCAGTTGCAGCAAAATATACTGCACCATTACGTTTCATAGCAGCTACAACCTGGTCGTTTCTAGCACCCTTGCCAATCATCCCTGTTTCACCTTTATCCAGTAAAAATGGTGCATAGGCATCCATACGGTAAGAGGTAGTAGGACCTGCCGAGCCTATAGCCTTGCCTGGTTTTGCAGGGGATGGTCCAGCGTAATATATTATAGAATTTTCCATATCAAAGGGGAAAGAACCTGTTTTTTCATAATCCTCAATCATACGTTTATGTGCCGCATCCCTTGCGGTGTAAATAGTGCCGGTAATGGCAATAATATCGCCTGCACGCAAGGATGAGGATTTTTCCTTTGTTAATGGTGTTGTTATGTTAATTGTCATTTAAAAATCCTCCTTTATTATAAATTGCACACAGCATGACGTGTAACGTGGCAGCTTATGTTAACTGCTATGGGCATACAAGCTATGTGGGTTGCGTAGGTTTCTATATTTATGCCAAGGGCAGTTGTTTTGCCGCCTAAGCCCTGAGGACCAATGCCTGTGCTATTTATTTTGTCTAAAAGTTCAATTTCCATTTCTTTTATATGGTCTTTATTGCTGTGAGAGCCTACGGGGCGAAGAAGTGCTTTTTTTGCCAGCAATGCCGCAGTTTCAAAGTTACCGCCACAGCCAACACCTATTACCATAGGCGGACATGGGTTAGGACCGGCAGCTTCAATTGTGTCCAGTATTGCTTGCTTTGCACCCTCAATACCATCGGAGGGTTTCATCATATAAATTTTGCTCATATTTTCACTTCCAGCACCCTTTGGAGCAATTTCAATTTTAAGCCCATCACCTTCTACAAGGTTATAGTGAATAATAGCTGGAGTGTTATCTTTTGTATTTACTCTTATAAAAGGGTCGCTTACTACAGATTTACGCAGATAGCCTTCAGTATAGCCTTGGCGTACCCCCTCATTTATTGCATCGGTAAGTGAACCTCCAGATATGTGAACCTCTTGTCCAATTTCCACGAAAACAATTGCCATGCCAGTATCTTGACAGATTGGCATATTATCAGCTTTAGCTATGTCAGCATTTTTTGTTATCTGGCAAAGCATTTCCTTTCCTATTGGTGACGGTTCGCTATCCTTGGCACGCTCAAGTGCTTCATATATATCGCTGTTTAAAAAATAGCTGGCATCAATGCACATTTTTTTAACAGCCTTGGTTATTTCTTCAATTTGAATTTCACGCATACAGTTTCCTCCTAAAATTGTTTTACAAATTATAACACAAAACTAATTGGATAAAAAGAGAAGTGGGCAACTATTAAATATGGTTAAGATTTTTTACAGTATAAACTTTTCCATAGCCGCCAACACGCCGTTTTCATCACAGGAAAATGTTGTGTGTGTGGCTATTTTTTTTATATGTTCTTCTCCGTTTTCCATAGCTATGCCAAGACCAGCAAATTTAAGCATATCTTCATCGTTACTGCTATCGCCAAAAGCCACCACTTGTTCAGGCAAAATATTAAGCTGACTGCACAGTGTTTTTAAAGCATTGCCTTTTGTTGCAAGCTTGCTTGTAATTTCCAAATTGTTTGGAGAGGAGCTTGTTACAGCGGCAAAATTTTCTGCCGTAAGCTCTTGACGAAAGGCAAGCCTAAGTTTATCATCGGAAAATATTAGGTTAACATTCTCAATTTGGTTTGGGTGCTCCTTTATAAATTGCAGAGTGTTGTTTATGGGTGTGCGTGTGGAAAGTACGTAGTTAATATGCTGACCTACAACGCCATAATAGTTAAGGTTACTTATAAATTTCTTTTCGGTATATGCCTTGCCACCAGAAAAAATTTCTATCATTATAGGCAGAGCAGCAGCCTTTTTTATTGTGTTAATAGTGGTTTCAACGGGAAGATAGGAGCTTGCTATTTCTTTGCCAGTAGGTATATCATTAATTGCAGCACCGTTTGACGTAATTATGTATTTAAGCAACGGAATAGATTTAACATAGTCTGGTACAGCATTTAATACACGCCCTGTTGCTGGCACAAATATAATGCCTTTCCTTTGAAGTCTACCTATGGCGTTATATAATGTTTGGGTAAGTTGTTTTTGGCTGTTTAAAAGGGTTCCGTCAAGGTCGCTTGCTACAAGTTTTATGTTTGACTTCATTGTAATTCGCTCTTTTCTAAATAAATAAGGGTAAGTGATTTTATATAAAAGCGGTAATCACAAAAATATGATTACCGCTTTTTTTTAAGCGTTCAGTTCGTCAAAAATAGCTTTAACGGTGGTTATTTTATCTACCTTATATGCGTTTTCACCACAAAACAGCAAGGAATTATCTGTGTCACCCTCAGCAGCGTGTATAAGTGCCATACTTATGCAGTAGGGAGTAGTGGCGGGGTTACAATGTTCAAGGCAATTGAAACATTTTGAAACCTTTTCATCGCCAACTTCACGTTCTTTAACAAACTTGTTACGAATGGCACGACCAGGTAACCCAACAGGACTTTTAACTATCACTATGTCGTCCTTTGTTGCATTAATATAGCTTTGTTTATAGCTAAGAGGTGCGTCACATTCTTCGGTAGCAACAAATCTAGTTGCCATTTGCACTCCGTCACAGCCCAGTGCCATGTAATGGTCTATATCACTGCGGTCATATACTCCGCCAGCAAAAACAACAGGTATTTGTCGCTTATACTTATCTTCAAAGCTTTTAACATAATTTACAATTGCGGTTACCTCAGTGTCATAGGTTTCTTGAGTAAGGTGTTCTGCTTCGTCTGGTGTAAAGCCCAAATGTCCACCTGCTTTAGGCCCTTCAATAACAACAAAATCGGCTACTTTTTCATAACGCCTGTCCCACATTTTAAAAAGGACTTTTGCTGCTTTAAGGGATGACACAATAGGTGCAAATTTAACGGCGGTGTCCTTTAACAGCAGAGGTAATTCTATGGGTAAGCCTGCACCTGAAATTATAAGGTCGGCACCGTTTTTTACACAGCAATCAACATATTCTGCATAGTGTGTAGATGCTTTCATAATATTTACACCAATGATGCCTCCCATGGAAATTTCTTTAGCTTTTTTTATATGCTCGGCTAGAGATTTAAGGTTAGCTTTAAGTGCATTTTCTAAAAAGTGTGCGTCATGGTATCCCGGTTGTGCTGCAGATATTATACCAATACCGCCTTCTTTGGCAACAGCCCCTGCGAGGCGTGAAAGGCTAATGCCAACACCCATGCCACCTTGTATAATAGGTACAGGTGCAACCAAATTGCCAATAACAAGTGGTTTAAGCTTCATTTATTCCATCTCCTAAACTTTGATTATCAAATTATTTATTTAGGGTAAATATATTATAACTTTAGTTCGCTGTCAATAATAATGATATATATTGTTTATATTGTGTAATTATTTTTTCACTGGGTTATATTTTATATACAAAATAACAATTGACTAAGAGTATCAAATAAATTATACTTTGAGTATCAAAATATTTGATATTCCAAGCTATGTGGAGGGTTATCTATGACGGAAACAATAAACATTATTAGCGAGTTATTGGTTGAAATATACAATAACATATTAATAATTGAAGAAAATGCCTTTAAAGAAGGCCGCTTTAATGACGTTTCCATTACAGAGGTGCATACCATTGAAGCAATTGGTATGTATGAGCCTAAAAGTATGAGTGAGGTTGCCAAGGAACTTAAAATAACTGTTGGTACACTTACCGTAGCAATTAATAATCTTGTTAAAAAAGAATATGTTGAGCGTTACAGAAGTGAAAACGACAGGCGTGTGGTGAAGGTGGGGCTTACTAAAAAAGGAAGACTATTGTACAGAGTACATTCCCAGTTTCATAGCATAATGGTTAACAACTGCGTTGAGGACTTGAATGAGGAAGAACACAAGGCTCTTGCAAAAGCCCTGGGTAAGCTTAGCATCTTTCTCAAGGAAAAATATAATCTTATAGATTAAAGAAATTCTGAATAAATAATCAACAGAGTTCCTAAGTCCGGTTAGTGTTAATACAATTAAGAAAATAGGAGAATAGACAATGTATTTCTCAAAAATAATTTCTACAGGTGCATATGTGCCAGAAAAAACAGTGACAAACGATGATTTATCTAAAATAGTGGATACAAATGATGAATGGATAGTTTCCAGAAGTGGAATAGGGAATAGACATTTTTCATCAGATGAAAATACATCTGATTTAGCCTCAGAGGCGGCAAAAAGAATTCTTCAAAAAATAAACAAGGACCCTAAGGAAATTGAACTGATTGTTGTGGCAACAGTTTCTGCCGATTATACAACTCCATCAGTTGCGTGTCTTGTGCAGGCACAGCTTGGTGCTGAAAATGCAGTGGCGTTTGATATTAATGCCGCTTGCAGTGGTTTTGTTTTTGGTCTTTCAGTTGCAGACAAATTTATTAAAACAGGCGTATATAAAAATGCCATAGTTATTGGCTCAGAGGTTTTAAGCAAATATTTGGACTTTGAGGACAGAGGAACTTGTGTGCTTTTTGGTGATGGTGCCGCTGGAGTTTATATTGAAAGAGCTGAAAAAGGCGGAATACTTGCTGAAAACATTGGCAGTGACGGAAGCAAGGGAATGTCACTTACTGGTGGTTATTCACAGGTTGTAAATGCTTTTAATGGCACAAAAAAAGATGGCAAAGACTTTTTTATAAAAATGGATGGCAGGGTTATATTTGATTTTGCCACAAGAAAAGCTCCAAAATCTGTAATGGATTTATTGGAAAGTGCTGGCATACCAAAAGAGGAAGTTGACTTTATTCTTCCACACCAAGCAAATAGCCGTATTGTTGAAGTAGTTAGCCGTAAGCTTAAAATACCTATGGATAAATTCTATATGAATATGTTTCAATATGGAAATACTTCTTCAGCAAGCATACCTATAGCCTTAAATGAAATGATGGAAAAAGGGCTGATAAAAGAGGGTAATAAAATAGTTATATGTGGTTTTGGTGCAGGGTTAACCTGGGGGTCAATGCTAATTGAATTTTAGGTATTAATTAAATTTATATAAAAAAATTATATTAAACAGGAGGTTTTTTAAAATGGATTTTGAAAAAATTAAGGAAATAATTGCAGAACAGACAGGTAAGGATGTAGATTCAATTACAATGGAAACAAACGTTAAGGATGATTTAGAAGCAGATTCACTTGACCTTTTCCAAATTATTAATGATATTGAAGACGAATTTGATATAAAGATTGAAAACGTAGAGGCTATTAAAACAGTTGCAGACGTTGTTAAGCTTGTAGAAGCAGGCAAATAATATTAGTTAGGTGGAAATGAGTATGTATGCGGACATATGTAAATTACTGAACATAAAATACCCTATTATACAGGGTGCTATGGCATGGATTTCCGATTCCAGCCTTGTTGCAGCGGTTTCTAACGCAGGCGGACTTGGCGTTTTGGCAACAGGACATCTTAATGGAGAAGGCTGTCGTGAAGAGATTAAAAAAATACGCAAAATTACAGACAAGCCTTTTGCGGTAAATATTATGCTTTTAAGTCAGTTTGCAGACGAAATTGCACAGGTGGTTTGCGAGGAAAAGGTACCTGTTGTTACAACAGGGGCAGGAAGTCCGGGCAAATATATAAAAGAATTTAAAGAGGCAGGCATTATTGTTGTGCCAGTTGCACCTTCTGTTGCTATTGCAAAGCGTATGGAAAAAGACGGTGCAGATGCCGTTATTGCAGAGGGTTGCGAGTCTGGCGGTCATGTGGGTAAAATTACTACCATGGCACTTGTTCCACAGGTTGTAGATGCACTTAACATACCTGTTATTGCTGCAGGTGGTATTGCAGATGGCAGAGGTATGGCGGCAGCAAAAATGCTTGGTGCATCAGGTGTTCAGCTAGGCACAAGGTTTCTTGTTGCTAAGGAATGTACTGTTCACCAAAATTATAAAGATAGAATTATTAAGGCTAAAGACATTGACACAACTACAACAGGACAGTCTACAGGTCATCCTGTGCGTGTTATAAGAAATCGCCTTGCACGAGAACTTGAGATACTTGACAAAAAAAATGCGTCACCAGAGGAATTTGATGTGCTGGGCAGAGGTGCTTTAAGGCGTGCAGTAGTTGACGGTGATATGGACAATGGTTCAGTTATGAGCGGACAAATTGCAGGGCTTGTAACAAAGGAACAGACAGCAAAAGAAATTTTAGACGAACTTTACAGTGAATATACAGAAATTTTGAAAAACGCACAAAGACTTTAATAGCTTTATACTCTGCCTCTCAGCTGTTCCTAAAAAAGGACTGGAGGCAGAGTGGCAAGGTCTTAATCTTTTTTAAGGATGAGTGATTATGAAGATAGCTTTTGTTTTTAGCGGACAGGGTTCCCAAAATATTGGTATGGGAAAAGAATTATATGAAAACTTTACCTCGGCAAAAGAGGTTTTTGATATTGCGGATGAGGCACTTGGCTTCTCCATAACAGATGTGTGCTTTGCAGACGAAGAGAAACTTAATAAAACAGAATATACACAGCCAGCAATTTTAACAATGAGCATTGCGGCATTAAAAATACTTGAAGAAAAAGGCGTTAAAGCCGATTATGTGGCAGGGCTTAGCCTTGGGGAATATACAGCTTGTGTGGCAAGCGGTATTTTTGAATTTAAAGATGCTGTACAGCTTGTAAGAAAAAGAGGCCGTTTTATGACAGAGGCTGTGCCCGCAGGTGAGGGTGCAATGTATGCCATAATGGGCTTAGAGCGTGACGTGGTGGAAAAAGCTTGTGCTGAGGTTATGGCACAGGGAGGGTATGTTGCCCCAGCAAACTATAACGCACCAGGACAGATTGTTATTGCAGGTGAAACTGAAACGGCAGCAAAGGCGGCAGAATTGTTGAAACAACAGGGTGCAAAAATGTGCGTTAAGCTTAATGTAAGCGGCCCATTCCATACTGCTCTTTTAAAGCCAGCAAGTGATAAACTTTCTGTTGAACTTGAGAATATTAAAATAAACAAAATGGATATACCAGTTATTACAAACTTAACAGGTGAACCTGTGGAGGAGAAGAATATTGTAAATACCCTTATTAAACAGGTTATGAGCCCTGTTAAATGGGAGGATACAATAAAGTATCTTTATGCACAGGGAGTAGATACATTTATTGAAATTGGTCCCGGCAAGGCGTTGTCGGGTTTTGTTAAACGTACAGTTAAAGGCGTAAAAATATTGAACGTAGAAGATATGAAATCATTGGAAAAAACAATGGCAGCATTGGAGGAAGAAATATGTTAAAAGGCAAAACAGTATTGGTAACAGGTGCAGCAAAAGGCATTGGCAAAGCAATTGCCCTTGAATTTGCCAAAGATGGTGCAAATATTGTGCTTAACTATAGAAGCAATGTTGATGATGAAACTATAAAGGAAATAGAAGCCCTTGGTGTTCAGTGCTTGGCAGTTAAGGCAGATGTAAGTGATTTTGCAGAGGCTGAAAAACTTATAAAAGAAGCAAAGGCACATTTTGGCAGTTTGGACGTTTTAGTGAACAATGCAGGCATAACACGTGACGGACTTATTATGCGAATGAGCGAGGATGATTTTGACTCGGTACTTAAAATAAACCTAAAAGGTGCATTTAATACAATACGCCACGCATCAAGTATTATGCTTAAACAAAGAAGTGGTGCAATTATAAATTTAAGTTCTGTTGTAGGCATAATTGGAAATGCTGGTCAGGCTAACTATGCTGCAAGCAAGGCGGGGCTTATTGGCCTTACTAAATCTACAGCACGGGAATTGGCGGCAAGAGGAATTACCTGCAATGCCATTGCTCCCGGCTTTATTTCAACAGATATGACAGCAGTGCTTAGCGATGAGGTTAAAGAGCAGATGATGTGCAATATTCCCCTTAAAGCTTTTGGTACAGGCGAGGACGTTGCAAAAGCTGTAGTATTCCTTGCAAAAAATAGATATATAACAGGTCAGGTTCTTAATGTAGACGGCGGCATGGTTATGAACTAAGGAGGTGCTTTTTAGTGAAGAGATGTGTTATTACAGGCATGGGTGCTATTACGCCTATTGGCAATGATGTAGACAGTTTTTGGGACGGACTTAAAAACGGCGTATGTGGTATAGATTATATTAAAAAGTTTGATGCGGAAAACTTTAAGGCAAAGGTTGCAGCAGAGATTAAAGATTTTGATGCTGAAAAATATGTACCTAAAAAAGAGCTTAAAAGAAACGATATGTTTTCTATTTACGGTGTTGCTGCGGCTTGTCAGGCTTATGATATGAGTGGACTTGACAGTGAAAAAATAGACCATGACCGATTTGGTGTTATTGTTGGCAGTGGCATTGGTGGACTTAGCACCATGGAAGAACAGATTTTGAAATTAGGCGAAAAAGGTCCATCTAAGGTATCTCCGTTATTCATTCCTATGACAATAGGTAATATGGCAGCTGGTAACATTGCCCTAAAATTTGGTGCTAAAGGCATATGCTCATCAATTGTTACAGCGTGTGCAACTGGCACAAACTGTATTGGTGAGGCTTATAGAAACATTAAGCATGGCTATTTGGATATGTGCATTGCAGGCGGTACAGAGGCCTCTATATGCCAAATTGCAGTTGCTGGGTTCTCAAATCTTACAGCACTTTCTACTGAAACTGACCCTAAAAAAGCTTGCAGACCTTTTGACAAGGAACGTGACGGATTTGTTATGGGAGATGGTTCAGGTATGCTTATGCTTGAAGAACTGGAACACGCACAGGCACGTGGTGCAAAAATATATGGCGAGGTTGTGGGATATGGTGCAACCTGCGACGCATATCATGTAACGGCACCATCACCTGATGGCGAAGGTGCAGCAAAGGCTATGCTTATGGCAATGAATGAAGCGGGAATTACTGCTGAAGATGTTTCCTACATTAATGCCCATGGTACAGGTACACACCATAACGATATTGGTGAAACCATGGCAATTAAAAAAGCATTTGGAGATACGGCATACAATGTGCCTGTGTCATCTACAAAGTCTATGACTGGGCATTTGCTTGGTGCGGCAGGTGCAATTGAAGCAATTGCTTGTATTTGTGCGTTACAAAACGACCTTATTCCGCCTACAATTGGCTATGAAAATAAGGACGAAGAATGTGACCTTGATTATGTAACAGAGGGCGTAAGGGCGGCAAAAGTGAACTTTGCTTTATCTAACTCGCTTGGATTTGGCGGGCATAATGCAGTTTTATGCTTGAAAAAGTGGGAGGCATAGGACAATGGAATTTAATGATATTAAGGAACTTATTGGAATTATAGATTCTTCAAATTTAAGAAGCTTTGAGCTTTCTAATAATGGTGCATTTATTAAAATGAGCAAAAATACGGCAGAAACAGCAAGTACAAATGCACCGGTAGTTGTTGCAGAAACCCTTTCCACACAGGAAAAACAGGTAGTTGTGCAAAAAACAGAAATTAGTGAAAAACCTAAAGCAGAATCCCTTAGCGGAAATGTGGTTAAAGCACCTTTGGTTGGTACTTTTTACGCAAGTTCTGCACCTGGCAAACCAAACTTTGTAAGTGTTGGTTCAAAGGTTAAAAAAGGCGATGTGCTTTGCATAATTGAAGCTATGAAGATTATGAACGAGGTAGTTAGTGAGTTTGATGGAGAGGTTGCCCAGGTACTTGCAACCCCTGAGGCGTTAGTGGAGTATGGTCAGCCATTATTCCGCATAGTGTAACGGGGAAAGCCTTTGAAACTAAGTTTTGGGGCTACACCTTAAAAGGAGAATGAATATGAAGGATATTAAGGATATAATGAGTGTGCTTCCACATAGACCTCCCTTTCTTCTTATTGATAGAATAGAAGAGGTAGTACCTGGTGAACGAGTTGTTGCAATTAAAAATGTAACTATGAATGAGCCGTTTTTTGTAGGCCACTTCCCAGGCGAACCTGTAATGCCAGGGGTGCTTATAGTTGAAGCTATGGCACAGGCAGGGGCGTATGCTGTGCTTAGTATGGACGAATATAAGGGCAAGCTTGCATTTTTTGGTGGAATAGACAAAGCAAAATTTCGCCGTAAGGTTGTGCCTGGTGATACGATACGCATTGAGGTGGAGATTATTAAGTTAAAATCCATTGCAGGCATTGGCAAGGCGGTTGCATATGTTGATGGGAAAAAAGCCTGTGAAGCGGAAATAACATTTATGATAGGATAAATTTGAGGTGGTTTAGGTGTTTTCTAAAATATTGATTGCCAATAGAGGAGAAATTGCAGTGCGTATTATACGTGCGTGCAGAGAAATGGGTATACAAACCGTAGCGGTTTTTTCTGAACCAGATAGAGATGCACTGCACACCCAATTGGCGGATGAGGCTGTGTGCATAGGTCCAGCCAAAAGTAACGACAGCTACCTAAATATGCAGAACATTATAAGTGCAGCAGTTGCCACAAAGGCACAGGCCATACATCCAGGGTTTGGGTTTCTTGCCGAAAACAGAATTTTTGCTGCAATGTGTACCGAGTGTAATATAAAATTTATTGGACCTGATGCTAAAACAATTGATATGATGGGCAATAAATCCAATGCTCGAGAGCTTATGATTAAGGCTGGTGTTCCTGTAATACCTGGCAGTGACGGCGTAGTGGAAGATGCCGCAAAGGCAAAAGAAATGGCAAAAAAACTGGGCTATCCTGTTATGGTAAAGGCTTCAGCAGGTGGCGGTGGCAAGGGCATACGTGTTGTACGCAAAGAGGAAGACCTTGAGGCTGCATACGAAAGTGCTAAAAGTGAAACAAAAGCCGCATTTGGTGATGACACCATGTACATGGAAAAGCTAGTTGAAAATGCACGTCATATAGAAATTCAGATTTTGGGTGACGAGTTTGGTAATGTAATTCATTTGGGAGAGCGTGATTGCTCACTTCAAAGGAGAAACCAAAAGGTTTTGGAGGAAGCTCCATCGCCAGCACTCAACGAAGATGTACGTAAAGCTATGGGTGATGCGGCAGTTAAGGCGGCAAAGTCTGTTGGATATAAAAGTGCTGGAACAATTGAGTTTCTGTATGAAAAAAATGGTAATTTTTATTTCATGGAAATGAACACACGTATACAGGTTGAACATCCTGTAACGGAAATGGTAACAGGTATTGATATAGTTAAGGAACAAATTAGAATAGCCGAAGGTCAGGAAATGACCATTAAGCAGAGCGATGTTATTATAAAAGGTCATGCCATTGAATGCAGAATAAATGCAGAAAATCCTGACAAAAACTTTGCTCCAAGCCCAGGAAAAATTGAGTACCTTTTGGTACCTGGAGGCGGTCTTGGTGTTAGAATTGACAGTGCAGTTTATGCAGGGTATAATATATTACCATATTATGATTCTATGATTGCAAAGGTTATTACCTATGGTAATACACGTGCCGAGGCAATTGAAAAAATGCGTAGATGTCTTTATGAATTTGTTATAGAAGGCGTTGATACGAATATTGAGTTTCAAGAAAAAATATTGACCAACGAAAAATATTTGGCAGGTATTTTTGATACAAGCTTTATTGGTAACGAAATAATAAAATAGCAGGTGAGTGTTGAATGAGGCTATTTAAGAAGAAAAATTATATAATGCTGGACCGTCCCAAAAAGGAAGAACCTATTCCAGAGGAGATTGAAAACCCAAGTATACCAGATGGTATGTGGGTAAAATGCGACCACTGCAAAAAGCTTATTTATAAAGAAGAAATGAATGAGTTTAAGGTATGTCCAAAATGCGGTGGTAATTTTCGTATGTCTGCATGGGAGAGAATTGCAGTTATATGTGACGAGGGCAGTTTTATGGAATACGATAAGGGCATGGTTTCAAAAGACCCTATGGGTTACCCAGAGTATGACAAAATTATTGAAAAAGCCCGAGAAAAAAGTGGACTTAAAGAAGGCGTAATAAGTGGAAGATGCAAAATCAATGGACATGACGCAGTTGTTTCAGTTATGGACAGTAACTTTATGATGGGGTCTATGGGCTCGGTAGTGGGTGAAAAGATAACACGTTCCATTGAACACGCTACAAGTATGAAGCTGCCAATTGTTATATTTACCGCATCGGGCGGAGCTAGAATGCAGGAGGGAATTATTTCACTTATGCAAATGGCAAAAACCAGTGCGGCACTGAAAAAACATAGCGAAGCAGGATTGCTGTATATCACAGTTATGACAGACCCAACCACAGGCGGTGTAAGTGCAAGTTTCGCAAGTCTGGGGGATATTATAATTGCTGAACCAAAGGCGACTATTGGTTTTGCAGGTCAGCGAGTTATTGAAGGCACAATAAATGAAAAACTTCCAGAGGGATTTCAAAAGGCAGAGTTTCAATTGGAGCATGGATTTGTGGATAAAATTGTGACAAGAAATGAAATGAAAGAAGTTCTTGGCACACTTCTTGGATTTCACAGCGGAAAGGGTGGGTTGCAATGAGTAATGCGTCAGAGGTCCTTGCTAAAGCAAGAAAAGTGACCAGACCCACTTCGTTGGATTTTATTGAAGAGATATTTGATGATTTTATAGAGCTTCATGGTGACAGATATTTTGCAGATGATAAGGCTGTTGTGGGTGGAATTGCCAGCCTTAATGGTATGGCAGTTACAGTTATAGGCGTTCAAAAAGGACGTAGCCTTGAAGAAAACGTAAGCAGAAGATTTGGTTCTCCAAATCCCGACGGATACCGCAAGGCGTTGCGTCTTATGAAACAGGCAGAGAAGTTTGGTCGCCCTGTAGTTACTCTTATTAATACATCAGGAGCATACCCTGGGATTGGTGCAGAGGAACGTGGACAAGGTGAGGCTATAGCCAGGTGTTTGTTTGAAACAGCAGGCATAAAAACGCCTATAATAAGCATTTTTGTTGGCGAAGGTGGAAGTGGCGGTGCATTGGCACTAGCGGCAGGGGACAGGGTATGGATGCTAGAAAATGGTATGTATGCAGTTCTTTCACCAGAAGGATTTGCTAGCATTTTGTGGCGAAATCCATCACGCAGTGCTGAGGCAGCCGACCTTATGAAGATTACAGCCCATGACCTTATTAAAAATGGTGTAATAGAAAAAATTATACCTGAAGCACCAGAGGGAATTGAAAATAATTTTAAATTTACCACTGATATAATTAGAGATAGCCTTATAAAAGAATTTAAGTTGCTTTTTGCAATTAGCAAGGAAGATTTACTGGAGCAGAGGTACGAGAGATTTAGAAAATTTGGTGAGTTTGATGAAGGCACATGCTGATAGCATGAGCTTATCACGAAAGCTTGTTTTAGAGTTAATAGGTAAGGGGTTAGCATAATGCGGCTTTTTACCTTAATTGTTTAGTCGTAACAGTAATATTTTTGAAAGGGTGGGGGATTTAGATGACTAAAAAAGTTACAGTACCTGACATCAGAGCAACAAAGCAAAATGGTAACAGGTTTACTCTTGTTACTTGTTACGATTATACTTCAGCTACTATGATAGAGGCTAGTGATATAGAAATGATTCTTATTGGTGATTCACTTGGCATGATAATGCTTGGATACGACGGAACAGTTGGTGTAACTATTGAAGACGTCGTTCATTATGGCAAACCAGTTAAAAGGGGAGCACCAAGCAAGTTTATTATAGCCGATATGCCATTTGGTTCATACAATGTTTCGGTTGAACAGGGAATTATAAGTGCAAACAGACTTTTTACAGGAATTGGCTGTGATGCTGTTAAGCTTGAGGGTGGAAAACGCTCTGCAGGTGTAATTAGAGGTATTGTTGAAGCTGGTATTCCTGTTTGCGGTCACATTGGTCTTACACCACAAACATCAAGCTTGATGGGCGGTTTTAAAGTACAGGGAAAGAGTATTGAAGCTGTTGAGGAGCTTTTGGCTGATGCAAAGGCCATTGAAGAAGCAGGAGCCTTTTTAATTATGATTGAGGGCGTTACTGCTGCTGGAACACAGTATATAAGAAAAAATATTGGCATACCCATTATAGGAATTGGTGCAGGTGCAGACTGCGAGGTACAGGCACTTATTTTGCATGATATGCTTGGTTTATATGAGTGGGCACCTAAGTTTGCTAAAAAATTTGCAGACCTTAGACCACAGATTATTGACGCATTTAACACATATCACAAAGAGGTGGTTGAGGGCGTTTTCCCTTCACCTGAGTATTCTTACAACACAAAGGTTGAGGGCTTAGAAGATTAAAAGATATTTATACCAATACACAAAAAAATCACCACAGAATTGTCTGTGGTGATTTTTTTATTTAAAACATTAAAAATCTTTTGCACATTTAAGTCCATAGGCAGCTTTTGCGTTAAGCACGGCATTATTTATGGCTTTTGACATTACTTCTGCAGCTAGTGTACCTAACGCATCTTCTCCTGCTTCAACATCGCCTGTTGCCATAACAAAAATAGAGTCACCATCCACAGATGTATGCACAGGGTTAATTGCCCGAGCATAGCCATTATGTGCCATTGAGGCTATTTTGTTTGCCTGTGTTTTGGTTATTTTTGCATTTGTAATTATACAGCCAAGGGTTGTGTTCCCTTTAAACACATCACGTCCACTGTCATATTCGGCGTACATAATTTCTGGTGTGTTGCGTATAGCAGTTTTATCTTCGTTAAGGATACCTGCAAGTCGATTTCCTGTGTTAACATCAATTACATCGCCTAAAGCGTTAACTGCTACTATGGCTCCTAACTGGAGCTTTCCAAGCTGCACAGCATATGTGCCAAGACCGCTTTTCATCATATAATCCATGCCTAAAAATTTACCAACAGAGGCACCAGTACCAGCACCAAAATTGCCTTGTTGAGGTTCTTCACCTCTTTCTGCGGCAAGGCAGGCAGCATAGCCCATTGCTTTATCAGGGCGACATTTTGGGTCACCTACCACAAGGTCAAAGAGGGACGCACCACACACAATTGGCACTATGCCAACACCTACGTCAAACCCTACACCTTTTTCTTCCAGATATTGCATTGCTCCGCTGCCGGCATCAAGACCGAAGGCACTTCCACCACTAAGCATAACACAGTGAATTTGTTCTACCATGTTAACAGGCTTTAAAAGTTCGGTTTCACGGGAGGCAGGGCCGCCACCACGGACATCTACGCCTGCCCATGCACCTTTTTCGCATATAATGGCGGTACAGCCTGTTGCACCATCTATATTTTGTGCGTTTCCTATTTTTATACCTTTTATATCACTTATTTTAATTTCTTCCATTTAAGAACCCTCTTTTCTGAAAAGTAAGAATATTTAAAAAACTAATGATTATTGAATATTTTTCAAAGGTTACAAGGCATTTGGTGCTTTAGTTCTTTTACGCTCCTAAGATTTGTACAGCAATAATAAGGGCAATTATAACGCCTACAACAGCCTCGCCACCAAGCAATCCAGAGGCGATAATGGAGCCTGTGCCATTTTCCTCAAATTTTGGTGCAAATTTATTTACCAAGAAACGGATAAGTCCGCCAAGGAATGCCGTTGCAGAAAGATAGAACGGAAGATATACACCAAGACCAAGGGTCATAACAGGGAAGTTAATGCAGTAAAGCACAACAGCTAACACAAGGCCAATTATAAACGCTGGCATATGAGATATTCCTCCAACCATTGCTGCAACAGCACCAGCCTGTGCTGCTGGGAAAGTTTCACTGCCAAAGGCTTCTGCACCATATGCCTTAAGTATTATTATTAACACTGCAACAGAAACAAATGCACCTATTATTCCACCTATAACCTCGCCGAACCACTGTGCTTTAGGGTCGGAATTTAAAATATGTCCAGATTTAAAATCGTTCATAACATCTCCTGCAAGTCCGCAGGCAACGGCAACAATAGCAGCTACAAAAAAAGCTTCCTCTTGACCAATAGATGATACTGCTTTAGCTGCCAAAAGTACAATAATTCCGAAAATTTCCATTGGATTTATTCCAGACTGCCCAACGCATTGTGCACTCATTGAGGTGGCAAGCCATACGCCCAAAATAGTAACTATTGAAGCAACAATACCTAAGTTTGTTATATATGTAAACAAGAAAACAAACACTACCATTGCAATTGGTGCCCAGCGAAGTGATACGATGGAATCGCCCAGACTTTCTTTTGAAAACATAGGCCCAAAAATCTCTTTTGCCTTAGGAAGAATACCTTTTACAATAATGCCAATGCCTGTGCCAACCATAAGTCCTATGCCAAGAGAGGATTTAATAGCCGCCGCAGTTGTAGCATCCCAAAGGGCTAAACTTTGACCGCCAATAAGTATGCCAAAATCACCAATGATTGCTCCCAAAAACCATACGCCTATAAATAATGGCCCAATTATGTATCCAACTGCCATAAGCATTGGTGATAGCCAAACACCACCGTAGGAGCCGTAGCTCATCATTTTTTGGTTCCAAAGTACACCTGGTATTTTTCCAAACCAATCTCTAAGTGCTGTAAATACTGCGGCAATTCCCATAGAGCCAAAAAGTACACCAGCCTTTTTTCCGCCTTCATCCCCTACAATAACTTCTTTTGCTGCGGCTTGACCCATAGGGTATGGAAGTGCCTTTGTTTCCACAAAATATTTTCGTATAAGTGCGGTAAATATAAGACCCAAAATTACACCGCCAAGGGTTACTAAAAGAAGTTTAACAGCACTTATTTCAGCATTTGGGTTAAGCATCCATATTCCCGGCAGTGTAAATGCCAGTCCACCTGCAACCATAGAACCAGCACTCATTATGGTGTGGGTTACATTTATTTCGTTAAAATTTGTGTTTCCACAGGCTTTAAGTGAGAACATGGAAACCAGTGCAACAAACATAATTGGCCAAGGCAAAGAACTTAGCTTAAGTGCAATAAACATTGAACTCATGGTAAGGATAATAGTGCCGATAATACCTATTATTATGCCTCGGGGAGTAAACTGCTCTCTAAAATTTGTGGCGTAACCAGTGTTATTTGTGCTTTTTGACATATAAATCACTCCTTAGAAATATAAAAATTATAAAAGTTAATGGTATATCTAATGTATACCAATGTTATATGTAATATATACCATTATAAGCATAACTGTACGGTAACATGATTGGACTATTGTGTCAATCCTAAAAAAGGCAGTTAAATGGTATGAAATTGGAATTATTTACAGTGAAAATATAAAAAATTTCAATTATATGGAAAATAATAACATATTTGTTGATGTAAATATATGTAAATTGGTGCAGTGTGTTAGTTTTCATTCTATTTATTCAGTATCGGAAACAAAAAAATACTAAAAAACAAACAATTATACATATAGTTTACATAGATTTTACATGGAGCTATACATGGATTTTACTTTTAGCAGATATTATACAAGTAATCCTTGTATTGTAAAATATATGAGGAATATTTTCTTGGGAGGAAAAAATCATATGGATATATTCAGCGTGCTTTCTTTAATAGGAGGGCTTTCACTGTTTTTGTTTGGAATGACTGTAATGGGTGTTGCCTTGGAAAAACAGGCGGGCGGCAAGTTAAAAAGAATTCTAGAAAAGCTGACATCAAGCCCTATTAAAGGGTTATTTTTAGGTTTAGGAGTTACTGCTGTTATCCAAAGTTCATCTGCCACAACGGTTATGGTGGTTGGCTTTGTAAATTCAGGGCTTATGACCCTTAGGCAGGCTATTGGCATTATTATGGGTGCTAACATAGGCACAACAGTTACGGCGTGGATTTTAAGTTTAACTGCGTTGGAAAGTGGAAGTTTTATTATTCAACTTATGAAACCATCGGCCTTTGCACCTGTTCTGGCGGCGATAGGTATAGGTTTTTATATGTTTTCCAAAAGTGACAAAAAGAAGAATATTGGTACAATTTTTCTTGGGTTCACGGTGTTAATGACGGGTATGGAAATTATGACTGCGGCGGTGAAACCATTGGCAGCCGTGCCTGAATTTACACATATGCTCCTTATGTTTTCAAACCCTATATTTGGTGTTTTGGCAGGAGCGTTGCTTACAGCAGCTATACAGAGTTCCTCAGCATCTGTAGGCATTTTACAGGCTTTATCACAAACAGGAGCAATTACTTTTGGCAGTGCAATACCTATAATTATGGGTCAAAATATTGGTACCTGTGTTACAGCACTTTTAGCAGGCGTTGGTGCAGGCAAAAATGCAAAGCGTGCATCTATGGTGCATTTATATTTTAATATAATAGGTACAATTATATTTTTGCTTGGGTTTTATGGTCTTAAAGCAATAATAGGCTTTAGCTTTATTAATGACCCGCTTAATGCGGCAAATATAGCTGTTATACACACACTTTTTAACCTTACTACAACTGCTGTTATGCTTCCGTTTACAAAGGGATTGGAAAAGCTTGCGTGCCTTACAGTTAAGGATGATGCTGAGGACGAGGAATTTCAGATGTTGGACGACAGACTTTTTGCTACACCGTCCGTTGCAGTTTATCATTGCAAAACCATTACTGACAAAATGGCACTGTTAGCAAAAAAGACTTTGTTTGATGCCATAGAATGTATTAGCGATTATAAGCCACAACTGGGGATAAGCATTGTTGAAAACGAGGACAAAATTGACGTTTACGAGGATAAACTTGGCACATACCTTGTTAAGTTAAGCAGTAAAGACTTATCTGCCGAGGACAGCAATGAAACATCTAAGCTTCTGCACTGCATAGGAGATTTTGAACGTATAGGCGACCATGCCCTTAACATTAAGGAAACAGCAGACGAAATTAATCAAAAAAATATTATTTTTAGTGATGATGCAATTGCAGATATTAAAGTTATTTCTTCAGCTTTAAGAGAAATTCTTGATATGTCAATAGAGGTTTTTATCAACAATGATGTGGAATTGGCAACCAAGGTTGAACCATTGGAACAGGTTATTGACCTGCTTAAATCCAGCCTTAAAACAAAGCATATTGAAAGACTTCAAAAGGGGGGATGTACTACCGAAATGGGATTTGTATTCAGCGACCTTATTACTAACTATGAAAGAGTTGCCGACCATTGCTCCAACGTGGCGGTATGTGTAATAGAAATTGCAAAGAACAGCTTTTCTACACATGAATATATTAATGAGCTTAAAGAATCTCACAATAAATATTTTGAGGGACAGTATGAGGCATTTAAAGCTAAATATTCAATAAAATAGGGAGGACAAAGATGATTTATATTGTTGAGGACGACATCAACATAAGAGAAATGGAAAGCTATGCTTTAAAAAACAGTGGGTTTCATGTTGTTGGTTTTTCTGATGGACAATGTTTTTTTGAGGAATGTCGTAAAGCGTTACCAAGCCTCGTGGTGTTAGATATTATGTTGCCAGGCGAGGATGGACTGGAAATTCTTAAAAAGCTTAGGCAAAGTGATAAAACAAAGAAAATTCCAGTGGTTATGGTTACTGCAAAAACATCTGAAATAGATGCTGTAAAAGGTCTTGACGGGGGTGCGGATGATTATATTACAAAGCCTTTTGGTATAATGGAGTTTATATCCCGTGTTAAGGCAGTTCTTAGACGGTACGACATTAGCAGCGAAGAAGTGTTTACTTTTGAGGATGTAGTATTGGATGATAGAAAAAGACAGGTAACAGCAAGTGGAAAAATTTGCGAACTGACTTACAAGGAGTATGAACTATTAAAGTATCTTGTTAGTAATCAGGGCATTGTTCTTTCACGTGACAAAATTATGGACACGGTATGGGGTACAGATTATGAGGGCGAAAGCAGAACAGTGGATATGCACATAAAAACCCTTAGACAAAAGTTAGGACTATGCGGTGCTTACATTAAAACAGTTAGAAACGTAGGGTATAAAATAGATTGGCTAAAGGACGAATAGAAAGAGGTGGGGTTTGTGGAGTGGAAAATTAACATAAGGTTATTTTTGATAGGTATATTGTCTATGATACTTACAGGGGCACTTACGTTATCCATTTTTCACAAATCCTTTGATAGTCAGGTAAAAGGGGATATTCGCCTTACGGCAAAAACTCTTGGTGCAGGCTATGGCAAAATGAATGAATACAGTGATTTACAGGTATACTGTGGTAATGGTATACGGATAACACTTGTTGCACCAGATGGCAGTGTGCTTTTTGAAAGCGATACTGATGCCAAGGAAATGGAAAACCATGGTAATCGTGAAGAAATTGTCCAGGCATTAGCTACAGGCCAGGGCGAAGCCATGCGGCAAAGTGATACACTGGGTTATAATACATACTACTATGCAATGCTTATGGCAGATGGAAATGTACTTAGAACTGCTGTGGAGGTTGAAAATATGTATTCCGACTACAATGATTCTATGCCAGCCGTTGTGGCAGTTGGGCTTATAATAATGATAATTAGCATTATATTTAGCCGAGTGCTTACAAAAACTTTGGTTGGGCCTATTGAGGCAATGGCTAACAACATTGATGATATTGACAAAGATGTACCCTATAAAGAGCTGGAGCCTTTTGCACTGGCTGTTAAAGAGCATCAGGTGAAAAAGGCAGAGAATACAAAAATGCGTGAGGAATTTACTGCCAATGTATCTCACGAGCTTAAAACACCTCTTACTAGCATATCGGGATATGCCGAAATGATAGAAAACGGAATGGTGACCAATGAAAACATAGGGGTATTCGCAGGCAAAATTCACAGTGAAGCAGTTAGACTTATGGAAATTATAGGTGACATACTTAAGCTGAGCGAGTTGGATGAGCCTAATGTTAAACAAAGCTTTGAAAAAGTTGACCTTTTAAAAATAGCTACAAGCACGGTGGATATGCTATCATTTAAGGCTGAAAAAAGCAAGGTGTCTATATCAGTTGGCGGCAACGGTGGATTTCTTGTGGGCAACAAAATGATGTTAGAGGAGCTTGTATACAATCTTTGCGATAATGCTATTAGATATAACAAAGATGGTGGACGAGTTAGGGTAGAGATAAATACCCGTGACAAAAAAGTTATACTTACAGTGACGGATAATGGCATTGGTATATCAAAGGAAAATCAAGAAAGAATTTTTGAACGTTTTTACCGTGTGGACAAAAGCCGAAGTAAAGAAACAGGTGGAACAGGTCTTGGTCTTGCTATAGTTAAGCATATTGCAATACAGCACAACGGAAAAATATATATTGAAAGTCAAAAAGACAAAGGAACACGAATGAAAGTTGTTTTTGAAACGACGGGAGATTTTAACTAATGTTGACTTACAAACAAATAAGAAGCAATGCAGCAATAAACACATATATACACAAGGCAGACGAGTCATTGGTGGCACTGGGCTTTACGGAGCATAGTTTTGCCCATGTATCAAGGGTGGCGGAAACGGCAAAATATATTTTAGAAACACTGGGGTATCCAGAAAGGGATGTAGAACTTGCCATGATTGCTGCATATCTCCATGATATAGGCAATCTTATAAACCGAATTGACCATGCACAAAGCGGTGCAGTAATGGCATTTAGAATATTGGATAATTTGGGAGCAGATGCCGACGAAATAGCCACAATAACAACAGCAATAGGTAACCATGATGAAGGAACGGCAGTGGCAGTTAATCACGTTGCGGCGGCACTTATATTGAGCGACAAGACAGATGTTAGACGCAGCCGAGTTAGAAATTCTGATATTACCTCCTTTGACATACATGACAGGGTTAACTATTCAGTTAACAATGCAGATGTAAAAATAGTGGAGGACAAAAAGGTTTTAAGTCTTAAAATGACCATAGATACTCGTTATTGCTCGGTAATGGATTATTTTGAGATTTTCCTTAACCGAATGATACTTTGCAGAAAAGCGGCAGAAAAGCTTGGTCTTCAGTTTAGGCTTATAATTAACGAGCAGCAGGTACTTTAGAGGTGAATTGATATGCTTAAAAAGGTTGCGGCAATAAACGATTTGTCGGGGGCGGGAAGATGCTCGCTTACGGTGGCAATACCCATACTTTCCACATTACAGGTTCAAGTATATCCTTTGCCAACGGCGGTGTTAAGCAACCAAACGGGGTATCCCGATTTTTACATTGACGACTGCACAGACAAAATGGATAAGTTCACCTATCAGTGGCAGCGTCTTGGTATAAACTTTGATGGAATATATACGGGGTTTTTGGCAAGTGAAAAACAGGTGGATAAAATAGAAAATTTTCTTCGGGTATTCAAAAAAAAGGATACTCTTCTTTTAGTTGACCCAGTAATGGGAGATGATGGTGAGGTGTACCCTAATTTTGGTTACAAATTGTGTAATAAAATAAGAAAGCTTACCCTTGAAGCGGATATAATTACACCAAATCTTACAGAATGCTGCATTTTAACAGGTTCAAACTATAAAGAACTTATGGCATACAAAGACAGTTCGTTTTTTTTAGATAAAATAGCTGAAGTGGGTAAAAAACTAATGTTAGGCAATGTTAAACAAGTTGTTATTACGGGCATACAATGCAAAGATGGTGAAAATGATGTACTTGTTAATGTTATACTAGACGGGAATACGGTTGCATTTGTTAAAAGTCCTGTTACAGGCGGAAGCTATTCTGGCACTGGCGACATACTGGCATCAATTATATGTGGAAGTGTGGTAAATGGAAAAGGGGTTGCCGAATCGGTTGAAGTGGCGGCTGAATTTATACACATTGCCATTAAGGACACATTTAAAGAAAAAACTGACCGTAATGATGGTATTAATTTTGAAAAGTATTTAGGTATGCTTAGGTGATAGCTTAATGCGGTAATACTAAGAGTTTAAAGGACAGTGGGTGCTTATGGGTTATTGTAGTAAAAAAATATGGCGAGTGCTGAGTTATATTTTACTTGCAGTTATTATGATATTTATAATGAAAAAAATGCTGGGTGACGATATAGACAGCGTGCTGGTACAGCTTGTAAATATCAACCAATATTATGTGTGGGCAATAATATTGTGTGCTGTGGGATATTGCATAATGGATGGCATTGTGATTTGGCAGATAACAAAAGGCTATAAAACAAATTTTACCATGGCGAAGGGGATAGTTGGAAGTTTTTATACTGCGGTTTTTAGGACACTTACTTTTGGTATGGGTTCGGCGGCAGCACTTATTTATTACCTTAATAAACAAGACGTAGACCCAGAGGTTGGTTATGGAATTGCTACTGTTAGCTACAGCTTTCATAAAAGTGCAGTTGCATTGTACGTAAGTATAGCAATGGCTTTTAATTTTCAGTTTTTTAAGGCGAATTACGGGCAGTATTTTAAGTATATATTTATGGGCTGTGGTCTTACAGTGCTTATTGTTACAGGGATGCTTGCAGTGTGTATGTGGAATAGGGCACACGAGGTTATTATGTATGTGTTTAATGCAATTTTTGGGAGAACCCGTTTTGCAGACAAGCTTTTATTAGTGGAAAAAAAACTGAGTACACTGCAAAGGGAAACTAAAAAAATATTGAAGGATAAAACAAAAGCTGTAATGGTTTTGGGTATGCAAATGGTTAAAATGAGCTGTTGGTATTTAATACCATATTTCTCAATAAAGGGAATGGACGGCGACATTAATATTTCTGTTATACGTTGCGTAGCGGTAATTGCCTTAGTTGTGGCACTGGTAGGAGTTATACCTACACCGGGCAATGTGGCAAGCATAGAGATACTGTTTACACTTATGTTCACCACACTTGTGGGCGAAACTTATGCAGGAGGTGCTATGGTTATTTATCGTTTTACAACATATTATGTATCCTTTTTTGTAGCACTTGTTATACTGGGAGGTGTAAGATTGTGTAGAAAGTACAAAATTTCATAGTATTTATTTGTATATAATGTGCATGGACAACCAATGATTAATGTAATAAAATCACTCGATGTGAGCATTTATAGTAAAAAGTTTGCTTACCATGAAGGGGTTGGTAATTACTTGCCACACAGTGGCATTTTTCATTAATTACACTATTAATTATAGTTGTAAACATGAATATTTTGTGATAGTATCAAGTTTAGTTTGTTTAAAACAGTAAATTGTAGAGGTGTTTTTATGCTATTAAAAAAGCAACAGCTTAACCCAACAAAAATGATAGCTGTGGGTTATTGTATTATTATACTTACAGGAGCATTACTTCTTTGCCTTCCCATATCCAGTCGTGGAGGCAATTTTACACCATTTGTAGATGCGTTGTTTACAGCAACATCGGCTACGTGTGTTACGGGCCTTGTTCTGTATGATACATATACGTATTGGTCAACATTTGGTCAACTTATTCTGCTTATACTCATACAAATGGGTGGCATTGGGTTTATGACAATTGCCATATCGGCCATATCTCTTACAAAGAGGAAAATAGGGCTTAAAGACCGTTTTGTAATGAAGGAATCTGTTGCAGCACCACAGGTTGGAGGCATAGTAAGGCTTACAAAATTCATTACCTTTGGCACGGCTTTTTTTGAAGGGTTGGGTGCAATTGCATTGTCATTTACCCTCATACCTAAGCTTGGAGTCATAAAAGGAATTTATTTTTCAGTATTCCATTCTATTTCGGCATTTTGTAATGCGGGCATAGACCTTATGGGAGCCTTTTCTCCAGGTACATCACTTATCACTTTAAGTCATAACTATATGTTCATAACTGTTATAATGCTTCTTATTGTAATTGGTGGTTTAGGGTTTTTTGTGTGGTCAGATTTGGTGGAAAAACGTTTTAAATATAGGTATTATTGTTTGCATACAAAGTTAGTTCTTTCTTCAACCATAATACTTATAGTTTTTGGAACATTAGGTATTTTTATGTTTGAAAGCACAGGACAGGCATTTATAGGCAAACCTGGCAGTGAAAAGTTTATGATTTCTTTATTTCAAGCCGTTACGCCAAGAACAGCAGGCTTTAACACAATAGACCTTAATCTGCTTACAGACAGCAGCCAGCTGTTAATTATTTGTCTTATGTTTATTGGTGGGTCACCAGGGTCTACGGCAGGTGGTATTAAAACCACAACTTTTGCCATACTGGTATTAAGTATTGTTACTGTAATTAAGCGAAAAAAATCTGTGGATTGTTTTAATCGAAGAATTGACGATGAAACACTTAGACAGGTTTGCTGTATATTAATGATGTATCTTATACTTATAGTTACCGCTACCATGGTTATTGGTGCTATAGACCATATACCAATGAAGTATGCTATGTTTGAAACTACGTCAGCTATGGGAACGGTTGGGCTTTCACTGGGAATAACTGCACAAATGGGAACCATAAGCCGTTTAATAGTTACTGCACTTATGTATTTGGGCAGAGTCGGTGGTATTACGGTGTTACTTGCTGTTGCAAACAGGTTGCCACAACCGGCACAGTTGCCTATAGGTAAAATTGCTGTGGGATGATATTTTAATGGGGGATAAATAATATGAAAACGATATTGGTTGTTGGTCTTGGTCGCTTTGGAAGACATATGAGCAAAAAACTTATAGAACTGGGCAACGAAGTGCTTGGTGTAGACATTGATGAGGAAAGAGTGAATGATGCTTTATCTATAGTTACCAGTGCACAGATAGGCGATGCTACAAATGAAAGATTTATTTCAAGCTTAGGCGTAGGCAATTTTGATTTATGCGTTGTTGCTATAGGCGACCATTTTCAAAGTTCCTTGGAAACCACAGCACTGCTTAAAGATTTTGGTGCAAAGTTTGTATTGTCAAGGGCTATTAGAAGTGTACACGCAAAATTTTTACTTAGAAACGGTGCAGACAAAATAGTTTATGCTGAGCAGGAAATGGCAGAAAGACTTGCAGTTAAATACGGCTCAGACAACGTATTTGATTATATTGAGCTTACAAGCGAATATTCCATATTCGAGATAACAACACCAAATTCTTGGGTAGGGAAAAGCATTATAAAGCAAGAGGTGCGTTCTAAGTACAATGTAAGCATTTTGGCTACAAAAACAAATGGAGTTATAAATCCACTTCCTGAGCCAGACCATATTTTTGACAAAAATGAAACGCTTATAGTTATGGGTCATAACCATGATGTTAAAAAGCTTACGCATTTTAAGTAGGGTGAAGCAAAGGCAGTTAATTCTTAAGCGGTGTCTTTTTTAGGGATACATTACGTTTATCCATTTCTATTATATTTTCATTTTTCATATTTTTCAGCTCTCGCATCATTGCACTTCGGTCGGTGCAGATGTAGTCTGCCAATGCACTTACAGAAAACGGAAGCTGAAAGGAAAGGCTTTTTTGTGTTGCAGATGTAATATTAAAATAGCACATAAGCTTTCCACGGATTGTGCGGTGGCTTAAAACTTCTACACGATTGCTCATCACCAACAGTTTTTCTGCTATAAGGCGAAACATATTCTGCAAAAGAAGTGTGTGGTGCATACAGGCATTTTCGCACATTTTGGTAATATGGTCATAATCCAGAAATATTACACCGCAGGGCTTTTTACATTCAACAAATAGGCTATCTTCTGAATTTCCTGAAAAAGCCAGTGCTTCACCAAAGACACTGTTTTTTTCAAGGGTTTCCAGAATAGTGCGGTTGCCATCATGGTCTATACGTATCATGTTTGCAGAGCCATATTGCAGAATACCTATTTTGTTATTGCTGTGAGAATAATTACAGATAGTTTCTCCAAGTGCAAAGTTTTTGGTACTGCTTTCAAAGCATGACAGCATTTCTATACAATTGTTGTGGTCTATTCCATAAAACAAAGGACAGTTGCACATTTCCATAAAATCACCTCATATTTGTTGCAATTGCAACATTTGTTATGTTGCCTTTATGATATTATAAATTAAAACAAAAGTAAAGTGTTTTAGCAAAGGGAGGCAATGTTATGGTAGATATTAAGGTTATAAATGGTGAACTTGACGAAAAAGAATTAGAAGCATATTTGGCTTATGGACGGGAAACATATACGCACAGAGAAATTAAATCTATGGAGGTTACACTTGACGGAGAGTTTGTTGACCTAAAGTATACATTTAAAGAGGCTATGCCTTTTCAGCGTATAAGGCGTATTACGGGGTACCTTGTAGGCACAACCGAAAGATGGAACGATGCCAAGCGTGCCGAAGAAGCCGACAGAGTTAAACACTCTGCAGTGTAAAAAACAAAAGTAAGAAGTACCCACAGAAAGCATTATGAACAAAGTGACATATATATGAAATAAGTTCGGTTTATTTTAAATAACAGCCATGGTTAAGCACTGGCTGTTATTTTTTTGTGTGGTATAATAAATTGATTTGTAAAAATTTAAAATGTAAAGTTGACTTGACAAAATATTGAAGAAGTGATAACATATAAATGTAAAGTCAACTTTACAAAAAATAATTCTTTTGAAAGAGTTTCAGTGAAAAAAAATACTTTGGAGGTGTTTTCTATTAAAAATATAGTGAGCGAGCTGCGTAAAGAGAAGGGTCTTACACAGCAGGAATTGGCACAAATAATGCGTGTTTCAAGACAGACTATAATTTCGCTGGAAAACGGAAAGTATAATCCATCAATTATGCTTGCACATAACATTGCGAAGATGTTTGGTAAAACAATTGAGGAAGTATTTATATTTGAGGAGGAATAAATATGAAAACATTAAGACAGAAAAAAATCTATTCAGGTTTTATTTTTGTAATAGGTTTTATAATGGTGGTTTTGCAAAGCTATGTATACAAGGATGTTAATAGAATCATGGTGGGCACAATGGGTGCGGGTTTTATTATTATGAGTCTTTTTAGGTTTTATCAGTACCATAGAATTGAAAATGACCCTAAAAGAAAAGAGCAGTTTGAAATTATGTGTGATGAAGAAAGAATAAATTTTGTGGCAAATAAGGCACGCAGTATGGTGTTTGTAATATCGGTTGTTGCTGAAGCTATTGTTTGCGTTGTGGCATCACTTATTGGTCAAATGCAGCTTTCTGTTATATTGGGCTTTGTAACAGGCGTGCAGACCTTTGGGTACCTTATTTGCTATAAAATTTTTGATTTGAAATATTAATATTAAAATGTCTTGACAAACCTATTAAAAATGTATATTTTAAGCAATAATAGGTTTAGATACCCAATATAATTTTTTTATTTATTACTTATGAGGTGACTTTAATGCTTAAAGGAAAAACAGTAGTGGTTGGCGTTTGCGGTGGTATTGCGGCATATAAAATGGCAAACTGTGTTAGCAAGCTGATGAAATTGCACGCTGATGTGCACGTGGTTATGACTAAGAATGCAACAAATTTTATTACACCCACAACATTTGAAACCCTTACAGGCAACAAGTGTTTGATTGATACTTTTGACAGAAATTTTCAGTTTCATGTGGCACACGTTTCGTTGGGCAAAAAAGCAGATGTAATGCTTATCTCGCCAGCTACAGCCAATGTAATTGGTAAGCTTGCAAATGGCATTGCCGATGATATGCTTACTACAACAACCATGGCAATGAGATGCAAAATTATTGTTGCACCAGCAATGAATACAGCTATGTATCACAACCAAATTGTTCAGCATAATATAAGCAAGCTTGTAAAATTTGGCTTTGAGGTTATAAAACCTGACAGCGGATACCTTGCCTGTGGAGATACGGGCGATGGAAAAATGCCTGATGAAGAAGTTCTTATAGACCATGTTTTGCAAGAAATTGCATACAACAAAGACATGGTTGGCAAAAAAGTTATAATAAGTGCAGGGCCAACACAAGAGCCAATGGACCCAGTTAGATATATTAGCAATCATTCTACGGGGAAAATGGGCTATGAGCTTGCTACAGCTGCCGCAAGGCGTGGTGCAGAGGTTACACTTGTAAGCGGCAAAACCAACCTTAAAGCACCTGCATTTGTACGTATGGTTAATGTCGTTAGTGCACAGGATATGTTTGATGTATTTGAGGCAGAGTTTGAGAAAAACGATATTGTAATAAAGGCAGCAGCAGTGGCAGATTACAGACCTAAAAATGTGGCAGGCGAAAAAATTAAGAAAAAAGACAGCGACATGAGTATTGAGCTTGAAAGAAATCCTGACATTATTAAATATATGGGTGAAAACCGCAAAGAGGGTCAGTTTTTATGCGGATTTTCAATGGAAACTGAAAATATGATTGAAAATTCCAAAGCAAAGCTTTTGAAGAAAAATATAGACATGATTGTTGCAAATAACCTTAAACAAGCAGGTGCGGGATTTGGTACAGATACAAACATAGTTACTATAATTACGGCAAATGAGCAGAAACAGCTTGAACAGATGACTAAAGAACAGGTAGCAAACAAACTTTTGGACGAAATTCTTCAACAAATGAAATAAAACACAAACGGGGAACCCAATGTGCATGGTTAACAGGGAAAAGTAAAGCTGACATAATTGTTTATAGTGAAAAGGAACACAAAGGCATATTAAAAAATACTGTTAAGGAGGAATTGAAATGGCAAAAATTATTGTGGTTGGGTGTGGACCTGCAGGAATATCTGCTGGCATATATGCAGCAAGGGCAGGAATGGACACTATGATTATAGGCGGAGGGGAAACATCTCTTAAAAAGGCACATAAGATAGACAATTACTATGGTTTTGAGAAGGGAACCACTGGGCAGGAGCTTTTTGAAAATGGAATAAAGCAGGCAAAAAGTCTTGGCATTGAAGTTATAGAGGACGAGGTAGTAGGTCTTAGCTTTGGCGAAAAACTTACTGTAACCACCATAAATAATAGTTATACTGCAGATGGCGTTATACTTGCAACAGGCTCATCAAGGGCTGTGCCTAAAATAAAGGGAATAAAGGATTTTGAGGGCAAGGGCGTTAGCTATTGTGCTGTATGTGATGGTTTCTTTTTCCGTGGAAAGGAATTGGCAGTTTTAGGTAACGGAGAATATGCAGTGCATGAGGCAAAAGAGTTATTGTCAGTGGCACAGGGCGTTACAATAGTTACCGATGGAAAGGGCATGGAGGTAGACGTGCCTGAGGGCGTGAAGGTTGAAACTGCAAAAATATCGGAAATCAAGGGAAAAGAAAAGGTTGAAAGCATAGTATTTGAGGATGGAGCGGAACATCCTGTTGAAGGCGTGTTTGTTGCAATGGGCGTTGCTGGCAGTGCCGACCTTGCTCGTAAAGTTGGTGCAGAAACAGAAGGAAACAAAATTATTGTTGACAACAAAATGGCGACAAATGTACCAGGGCTGTATGCCGCTGGGGATTGCGTTGGAGGATTGCTGCAAATTTCAAAGGCTGTAAGTGATGGAGCAATTGCTGCAACATCGGCAGTAAAGTTTATTCGAGGATAAATTAACAAAAACCTTATCTCTAAATTGAGATAAGGTTTTTTAATAATATTTAAGCTTAAAAATAATTATATTTATTTTTCTAACATCTTTATAATATGTTCTTTTGGTTTAACACCTACAGATGAATCTACAACCTTACCATTTTTTATAACCACGAGAGTAGGGATGCTCATTACGCCAAACTTGCCTGCAATAGCTGGCTGTTCATCCACATTTATTTTAACAACCTTAACACCTTTAATTTCCCCAGCTACTTCATCTATAACAGGTGAAACCATGCGACAAGGACCACACCATGGTGCCCAAAAATCTAATAATACAGGTTTTTCACTTTCCATTACTTCTTTTTGAAAATTTTCATCGTTAATATTTAAAGTTGACATGATAAATCCTCCTTTAATATAAAACACTAATTATTGTTATGAGGCTATTATACTTTTAATAGGCCTATTTGTATGTGAGTTTATCACATTTAATTAATTAAAGATTATTTTATAGTGTCCCGAAGCTTGCTTATACGTGCTTTACGTATTCTTTTTTTTCGTGTGTATCTTATTTTGTTTAAAGAAAAACGGGCTACACCAAGCATAACTACTATTGCTCCAAGAAAAGCAACAATAAAACGAATGCTTATTGGTTTTGTTGTATTACTTTGTAGAGCGTTGGCGTTTACAGACCCAGTGTCAGTTAGGGGCGGCAACTGATTTTCTGAAACAATATTTGCAGAGGCTATTTCTTCTCCATTTATTGCAAAGGTTGCAGTACCTAAGTCTTGACCTATTGTTACGGGAGCTTCAAGAGTTTTGGGCAAGTTTTCTGATGTTGTTACATTGTCAATTGCAAAACCCTTTGGCAAGCTAACAGCAACATTGTCTTTATAAACTGCATTAATTGTTCCCAAGTCATTACTGCCTATTTGCGTTTTCTTGGTTACATTAACAGTGTTACATATATCTCCTTTTTTTGCAAGGTTTTTTGTTTCAAAATTTTCAAATCCAAAATCAAAAAGAGCAATAGTATCATAATATTCCCCATATCCTGTGGATTTAAGCACAACGGATATAAGTGTTGTGTCGCCTTTTTTGGCATACGCCACAATGGTGTTTCCAGCCTCATTGGTAAAGCCTGTTTTTCCGCCTATGCAGTTCTCATAATAAAATATGGAGCTGGATTTTATAAGCTGATTTTGTCCGTAAAGGTATCGGGTTTCGGTCTGTTTATTTGTAGGCGGTATTTCGTAATATGTGGTTAGCATAAGTTCTTTAAAAAAATCAAATTTCAAAAGCTCCTTTGCAATAAGGGCCATATCGTGGGCAGATGTATAGTGATTTTCGTTATGCAGACCGTTAGCGTTAACAAAGCTTGTGTTGGTGCAGCCAAGTTCTTTTGCACGTGAGGTCATGTGCTTAGCAAAGTCGTCCATTGTTCCGTCTATGTGTTCAGCAACGCCGTTTGAAACCTCGTTGGCAGACTGAAGCAGGATTGCATAAAGACCTTGTCGCATGGTTATTTCCTCGTCAGCATCTATGGCTATGTTGCTGCTTCCAGGTTCTATGCTGAAAATGGCATCCTTGGAAAAGTGAATTGTTTCGTCCAAATCACCATGCTCCAGTGCCAAAAGTACGGTCATTAGTTTAGTTATGCTAGCTGGATATTGGGCTTTGTCAATATCTTTTCCATACAAAACATCACCAGTTGTTGCGTCTATAAGTATTGCACTTTGAGCATCCAAGTGCAAAGCATCTGCCTGTTGTTGTATGTTTTGAGGTATATAAGCGGCATTAACCGTTATTAGTTGAGAAGCTGAAATTATTAGTGCTAAAAGTGTAATTAATGGCTTTTTCATTTTTATCTCCTATATATTTTTTTGTATATTTATGTTATAATATTGTATCAGAAAATTGGAGTTTATAAAACAAAAAAATATCTTAAAGAGGTTTTAATCTTAATATGGAATATAAGTTAAGTTTTACAAACAAAATAAATAAATATTTAATAATTTCTGCTCTGGTTATAGGCTGCGGTTTATGGTATTCTACTTACAGACAGCCGAATAAAGTACAGTTTATACAAAATCCAGAAAAATATTACAATAATGTTGATATTGCAGAAAAGTTTGAAACTTCAATGTATTTAGAAAATTTGATAAATATAAATACTGCTACAAAAGAAGAGCTAATGACCATATCGGGCATTGGTGAGGTGATGGCAGACAAAATCATAGAGTATAGAACACAGCATGGTGGCTTTGCCAAAACTGACGAACTGATGAATGTATATGGAATAGGTGAAAAAACCTATGAAAAGTTTAAGGATAGAGTTATAGTATCGTTAAACGCTAGCTAGAGGAGGATATTAAGTTGGGATATAAAATACTTGTTGTAGATGATGAAAAATTAATAGTTAAGGGAATAAAATTCAGCTTGGAACAAGATAGCATGGAAGTTACTGCTGCTTACGATGGCGAGGACGCTCTTAATTTAATAAAAAGTCAGGAGTTTGACCTTGTGGTTTTGGATGTTATGTTGCCTAAAATGGACGGGCTTGAGGTTTGTCAGCAGACAAGAGAGTTCTCTCAGGTACCTATTATAATGGTAACAGCAAAAGGCGAGGATATGGACAAAATTATGGGGCTTGAGTATGGGGCTGATGACTACATTGTTAAGCCGTTTAACATTTTGGAGCTTAAAGCACGTATAAAAGCAATTTTAAGAAGAAGTGTGCGAAAAATTGAGGTTAAAGAACCTGTTAAGAAAAATGTTTTGGAATTTAGAGGCTTAAGGCTGGAGTTTGACAGCAGACGTGTGTTTATTGAAGGCAAAGAAGCAAACCTTACGGCAAAGGAATTTGACCTACTAGAGCTTTTTATGGAAAATCCCGGAAAGGTTTACAGCAGAGATAATCTGTTGGATATGGTTTGGGGATATGAATACCCAGGGGATGCACGTACTGTTGATGTACACGTGCGTAGGCTTAGAGAGAAAATAGAAGCAAAACCAAGTGATCCGAGGTACATTTTTACTAAGTGGGGAGTGGGATATTACTTTGGATAAAAAAAGACGTCGCAATGGTATAAGGTGGCTTTTGTTGGTTACATATGTGTGCATTGGCATTATTCCGTTGCTTCTTCTAAGCAATGTGGTGCTTAAAACAACACAGAAATACTATATTGAAGAAAGAAAAAAAGAACTTTTAAATCAAGCCAACATTCTTTCGGGACATATTGTGATTTCCAACTATATGTTTGACAAAGAAAAGGATGGAGAGTTTAGCAAGGACATTGAGCAAACAAGTATGCAAGGTGGCTTTAGGGTACTGGTTATAGATGCAATGGGTACTGTTGTTAACGATTCTAACAACACTGAAATGAATAAAACCTACCTAATACCAGAAATTATAGAGGCACTGAGCAACAAGGACATTGCACAGGAACAGCCAAACGGAAGCATTTATGCTGTGGCGTCTATTGTAAATGATGATGGAAAAAATGTGGGTGCTGTACTTATTGCCGATATGCCAACAGAAATCACCATAAAAATGGAGGCAATTAAAAAACAGATATATATAATGACCCCAGGCATTATGTTTGTGGTGATTGCAATTGTATTTGTTTTTTCCCAGATGATAACAGAGCCTTTGGAGAAAATGGCAAAGGTTATTCAAAAAATGGCAGATGGGCATTTAGACCAACGAGTTCCGGTGGCAACCATGTCTAGAAACGAGATTATGGAGGTTGGTGTGGCTGTAAATAATATGGCAGAAAAATTGCAGCAGGTGGATATTTCACGGCAGCAGTTTGTTAGTAATGTTAGCCACGAGCTTAAAACGCCCCTTAGCTCTATTAAGGTTTTAAGCGAGTCAATTTTGTTAAATGGCGAAGCACCAAAAGAAATGTATATAGAGTTTTTACAAGATATAAATAATGAAGTAGACCGTATGACGGAGGTGATAAATGACCTGCTAACCCTTGTTCGCCTTGACCAGAAGGAAGTGCCTGTTAACTTTAAACAGCAAAATCTTAATAATTTGGTAATTGATATTGTAAAAAGGCTTAATCCGCTGGCTGTACATAAAAATATCAATTTAAGTTGTGAACTTATTCAAGAGGTGTTAGCAGATATTGATGCAACAAAGCTTACTCTTGCGGTATCCAACCTTATTGAAAACGCCATTAAATACACAGATGAAGGCGGAGAGGTTAAGGTGGTACTGGACTGTGACCATCAAAATGCTTTTATTACTGTAAGTGATACAGGTGTTGGCATGGCTGAGGAGGAATTAGGAAAAATATTTGAACGTTTTTATAGAATTGATAAAACACGTGATAGAGAAACGGGAGGAACAGGTCTTGGTCTTTCCATAACTCATTCTACAGTGCTTATGCACGATGGAAGTATAAGGGTATCTAGCCGTGAAAATGAGGGAACTACATTTGTGGTAAGAATACCACTTATACATAGCTAAAAAATGAGGTGATACTATGAAAAAAGGTAATTATGTATATATACTTCTTGTATTAATTATTTTTGGTATTGTTTTTGCAATGGCCACCAAAAAGGTGGAGGATGAAAAGACTGATGGTGAACAAATTAATTTAGAACAGGATATATATTATGTAGAAAAAGAAAGTGATACACTTAAAACAGAACAGCGTGAGATAGGCGGCAAAACATTTTTAGAAATGTTAAACAATACGATTTTGGAGCTTAGAACTCAGCCTAAAAGTGAAACATTGACTTCTGCTATACCACAAAACCTTGAAATACTTGATGTTGAGCTTAACGACAAAACAGTAACCATAAATGTGTCAAAAAACTATGGTGATATGAAAACAGGCGATGAAATGTTTTGCAGAGCAGCACTTGTGTGGACATTTACAGGCTTTTATTTTGTAGACGATGTCGAAATTTTGGTTGAGGGAGTACCACTTACTAAAACCAATGGTGAAGCTTTTGGACTTATGAACAGAGATAACCTTGTTGTTAATGCACAAATTGAGGCTGAGCCAACAAATTCTACCAGATTGCTGAAACTGTATTTTGCAAATGAAGATGCAACAGCACTTGTAATAGAGGAACGCAGGGTAGAGGTAAATCCAAACCAGCCTATTGAAAAATATATATTGGAACAGCTTATAATAGGGCCAAAAGAGGAAGGACACATAGCAACCGTGCCACCTGAAACAAAAATATGCAATGTTCAAACGGCAGACGGAATATGTTATGTGGACCTTAGCCAAGATTTTGTAACCAAACACAGTGGCGGTTCAACAGGTGAAACACTTACGGTATATTCCATAGTGAATTCTTTAGCGGAACTTGGAAGCATAGAAAAAGTTCAGTTCCTTATTGAAGGCGAAAAACAAGATGAATTTAAAGGGCACTTGGAGTTTGGAAAGCCATTTGAACCATATGATTTACAATAATAGGTGATTATATGAAGCGACCTTTATTACATGGTGCGTTGTTATTTATAGCAGGCATAATTTTTGGACGGTATATTCCTTTTAGGGGATATACCGCTCTTTTTTTGGTATGTATTATCTATTATTTAATAGTTCAAAAACAAAGATTTAAAACAAATTTTGTCCTTGCATTGCCTATTTTTATATTAATGGGCGGTTTGTCATTATTAAAAGCAAATATAAATTTGCCATATTACGATGGAATAGCTGGGGTGCGTGGTGTTGTTGAAAGTACAAATATTACAAAAACCAATAGGCAGATAGTGATATTAAAAACCGACGAGATTTACTTTGACGGAAAATTAGATAATGAAAAATACAAAATACAGGTGCTTTTAAACCATGGAGTATTGGTTAACCAAGGTGATTTAATTGCAGTACGAGGAAATATAAGTGTTCCACAAACACCTAATAATCCAGGAGGTTTTAATCAGCGTGCATATGCAAATGCAATGGGTATAAACTACCAAATGGTTGGTGAAAAAGTAACAAAATATGGCGAAAGCCATAGGGCGATATATGATAGTATAGCTGATTTTAGACAAAAAATTAATGCTGTTTATGATAGCATATTTCCTCCATCTGAAGCTGGGCTTGTGAAAGCAATGGTAACGGGTGATACTTCGGGTTTGGAGGATGATATAAGAGGTCTTTACAGCAATACGGGCATTTCGCATATTTTAGCAGTATCGGGCTTGCATACGGGTATATTAGCATTTTTGCTGCTATGGATACTGCGGAAGTGCGTTGGTATAAATAAACGGATTGCCTCGGCAGTGGTTATGGTGATACTTCTAGGATATGCGGTGTTTGCTGGTGAAAAACCTGCTGTTGTAAGGGCAGTAATAATGATGGAAATAATTTTGTTTGGAAACATTATTTATCGGGATAAGGATATATTTAATTCCCTTGGCTTGGCGGCAATAATTATTTTGGCAATAAATCCATATCAATTGTGGGATGTGAGTTTTCAGCTTAGCTTTGTTACAGTAGGCGGACTTATTTTGGCAGGCAAATTTATAATGGGCGGATACACCTTTAAACAAAAGCTCATTTACAGTTTTAAAATAGGAGCAGTGGTTAATATTGTTTCCTTTCCCATAGTAGCGTGGCATTTTTACAGACTTCCGCTTTATGGATGCTTTGCAAATCTTATTGTTCTTCCTCTTATAGGTATACTTGTGGGCTGTGCCATGATTTCCGGGCTAATTGGGTTGGTATGGATACAAGGAGCCACGTTTTTGGGTGGAACGGTATTTGTTATACTGAAGATATACGAGGGTGTGTGTATATTTTTTACGTCATTGCCTTTTTCAACAGTGCTTACGGGAAGACCGCCCTTGGTTTGCATTGTGTTTTACTATACCTTAATTTTGATAATATTCTTTTGGCGGTTTAAAGGTAAGAAGATTGCTTTTGGAATTAACCTTATGGTATTGTTATTTCTTATAATAGGCAACAGGCTTATAACAAAAAACACAGAGGTTGCATTTATAGATATTGGTCAGGGTGACTGTGCCGTGATACATACCTACGACAACAAAACTTATGTAATAGATGGCGGCGGTGAAACTCAAACAGTTTTTGGAAATAATACAGGAAAAACAGATATAATACCGTACCTTGAAAGTAAGGGCATAGCAACAGTTGATGGTGTGTTTATTACCCACATGGATACTGACCACGCCATGGGGTGTGCAGAGCTAATAGCTTTTTACCAGGTGGAAAATGTTTATATGTCAAAGTATGATTGGGCAGATGACGGTCTTTATGAATTTATAAAACTCCTTGCAAACAGGTCTGGAACAAAGATAAATTATATTGGTGCAGGTGAAGATGCAAAGATAAATGAGCAGACAACAATGGAATGTGTATATCCATATGACCAGAAAATAATTGATGACGATAATGACAATCATGGCTCTCTTGTGTTAAAGTTGTGTGTAGGTGAAAAATCTATATTGTTTACAGGTGATGCTGAGGCTCAGGATGAAATGTTGATTATGTTAGGCGGAGCAGATATAAGTGCAGACGTGTTGAAGGTGGCACACCATGGGTCTAGAAATTCCTCTACGGGAAAATTTTTAGAAGCAGTTGGAGCAAAAACAGCCGTTATATCCTGCGGAAAAAACAATAACTATGGTCATCCTAATCCAGAGGCAGTTAAAAGAATTGAAGACACCAATGCAACAATATATACAACACCAAATGACGGGTGCATTACCATTACAACTGATGGGAAAAATATGAATTTAAAAACTATGAAGCAGAGGTAAGAAATGAAAAAGCTATGGGACGAAATAAAAACAGGAAATTTAAGCCAGTGCTATATTTTTTATGGCGGCGAGCAATATCTTAAAAAGCAGTATGAAAACAGGCTTAAACAGACCTTTACAGACAGTCTTTCGGGAGATATGAACATAAGTATTTTTAATGGAGAAATTGATGTTAACAACATTATTGATGCTGCCGAAACTATGCCGTTTTTTGCCGAAAAAAGGCTGATACTTGTTAAGGATAGTAAGCTTTTTAAGACAGGGCGAAAAAATGATAGTGAAAAAATGGCAGACTATATAGAAACAATACCTCAAAGCACTTGCCTTGTTTTTATAGAAGATGAGGTTGACAAAAGGGGAAGATTATACAAAGCGGCAGCAAAGGCAGGGCGTGGAATTGAATTTAAAACACCTGATGAAAAAGAGCTTATTACATGGGTGCAAAAACAGCTTAAGCGAAGTGGAATAGACATTGACATTAAAACAGCAGTTTATTTTTTTGGGTGCATAGGAAGTGGTATGGAAAATGCTGAAAGTGAGTTAGGCAAGCTGGCTGCATACAAGGGCGAGGGTGGTGTGGTTTCTGCACAGGATATTGATGAAATATGCACAAGAAGTCTGGAGGCAAAGGTGTTTGATTTAGTGGATGCCATTGGGCAGAGAAAGACGGACAGGGCGGTAGAAATTTATCGTGGTATGCTTATGGCAAAGGATGCACCTATGATGATACTTACCATGATAACCAGACAGTTTAGGCTTATGCTGCAATGCAGGGTATTGCTTGAGAGTGGTACACCACAGACGAATATTGCAGGAACATTGGGGCAGAAGGATTTTGTTGCGAGAAAGTGCATAGCACAAGGGAAAAATTTTACGGTGGAATCACTGAAAAATGCAATGAAAGACTGCCTTGAGGCAGATATAGGAATTAAAACGGGAAAGATAAAAGACGATTTAGCTACAGAAATGATAGTGATTAAATACAGCAATTAAGAACAAACCAGTTAGTCTTTATTTAGTGGCTATGCTAGCTTTACTTAATTTGATGAAAAAAAGGGATAATGCTAAGGGCTTGCCACACGGCATCAGCTTGCTAATTTTTTATTACGCAAAAAAGTTATTATGGATATTCCACATATAAGAACATAGCCTGTTACGCTATAAATATCTGGGTATTGGGCAAAAAGCACTAATCCTAAAAGTGCAGCAAATATAACTTGTGTGTAATCAAAAATAGATATTTCCTTGGCAGGTGCATTGAAATAGGCGTTTGTGATGGCAAATTGTCCGCCCGAAGCAGAAATTCCAGCCATTAAAAGATAAAAAACTTGAATTGGTGTCATAGGGTGAAAATCAAATATAAAAAATGGAAGTACAGATAAGCATGAGAATCCTGAGAAAAACATAACTATAAATGCACCTTGTTCACCACGGTTACCTAAATACCTTACAAAAGTATAGGAAATTCCCGCACAGGCTCCACCAAGCAGCCCTATTAATGCAGGATAGCTGGAGCTAAAAGCCCAAAAAGATGGCTTTATTATAAAAAGACTGCCTATAAATGCTATTATAATGGAAATTATCTGAACAAAGGATACACGCTCTTTAAGGATAAAAAACGATGCAAGAACGGCAAAAAATGGCGAAAGTTTATTAAGCATAGACGCATCGGAAAGGAGTAAATGGTCTACTGCATAAAAATTGCAGATAATACCTACTGTTCCGAAAATAGAGCGAGATATGAGGAAGGGCAGATTTTTTGCATTAAATTTGAACTTTTCCTCAGTGCGAATTAAAATAAAAAGTGCTATCCAAAAAGCAATGGCATTGCGGAAAAAACTTTTTTGTATTGGTGGTAAATCTCCAGAAAGTTTAACAAATGTGTTCATGGCTGAAAAACAGAAGGCTGCCATGATTATAAAAATAATTCCTTTGGCTTTTCTTGACATAATATTCCCCTTTGTTCTTTTTTATGTAGTGTTTAACCTACATTGTATCACAAAAAAATGAAGATTGTAATTTAAAAATATTTCTAATACAATTAAATTCAAATTATTCAGCAAAATTCGATATTTTTGTCCTATGGGCTTAACAATGGCATACGGAAAAAGCAATTAAATATTTTGACATTTTTTCCCTTGTTGACGTTGGTATAAAAACACTGTTGTTACAAATAATACGTTAACAGGAAAAAACTTTAAACCGTATGGGAGGAAGATAAATGAAAGCAACTGGAATTGTACGTAGAATTGATGACTTAGGACGTGTGGTTATACCTAAGGAAATTAGAAGAACAATGCGAATAAGAGAAGGGGACCCTTTGGAAATATTTACCGATAGAGAAGGAGAAATTATCCTTAAAAAATATTCACCTATTGGCGAGTTAGGCACATTTGCAAAAGAATATGCCGAAAGTCTTGCTCAAACAGCAGGACATATTACGTGTATTGTGGATAAAGACCAAATAATTGCTGTATCGGGCGGACCAAAAAAAGACTTTTTTGAAAAGCATATAAGTGAAGCTATGGAAAAATGTATCAATGCAAGGACCACTGTTAATGCGGGAAGAAATGAAAGCACTTTTGTTCCGCTTTTGGAGGAAGATGTGGAGGGAGCTTATAACTATCAGCTTGTAATGCCTATTATATGTGAAGGTGATGTGCTGGGGGCTGTGGTGTTTTTATCCCAAGACAAAAAAATGGGAGAGGTTGAAGGAAAACTTGCCCAAACAGCAGCAGGATTTTTAGGAAAACAGATGGAACAGTAACAATAGAATACCCAACACACAAAAAGTTGTAGACTTTGTCTGCAACTTTTTGTGTTGAATATTGAAAAAAAAACGCCCCTATGATACTATAAATAAAATGCAAATAATGTTGACAACCCGTATCAAGTTTGGTAAACTAGCAAAATTATAAACAAATTGGGGAAAGTTTGGATGTTTCGGGAAATTACAGATTTTTATGAAGGAGAGATAGGAAAAATGTACAAACTTGTTAAAGAAGGATTAACATTTGACGATGTACTTTTGGTGCCAGCAAAAAGTGATATTTTGCCTAAAGACGTTAATATTTCATCACAGCTTACACAAAAAGTAAAGCTTAATGCACCTGTTATGAGTGCAGGGATGGATACGGTTACTGAAGCAAAAATGGCCATAGCGGTTGCACGTCAGGGTGGTATAGGTATTATCCACAAAAATATGTCAATTGAAAAACAGGCAGACGAGGTGGATAAGGTAAAAAGGTCTGAACATGGCGTTATTATTGACCCATTCTGGCTTACACCTGACCATTATGTTTATGAGGCAGACCAGCTTATGGGCAAATATCATATTTCGGGAGTTCCAATAACCGTTGAGGGCAAGCTGGTTGGTATAATTACAAACCGTGATATAAGGTTTGAAAAGAACCATAACAAGCCTATAAGCGAGTCAATGACAAAGGAAAATCTTATTACCGCACCAGAGGGAACAACCATTGAAGAGGCACAGGAGATACTGACAAAATACAAAATAGAAAAACTTCCTATTGTAGACAAAAATGGGTACCTTAAAGGTCTTATTACCATTAAAGACATTGAAAAAGCAATTAAGTATCCTAACAGTGCAAAGGATGAACACGGACGGTTACTTGTTGGTGCAGCTGTTGGGGCAACAATGGATGTCCTTGACCGCATTGAAGCACTGGTTAAGGTTAATGTTGATGTTGTTGTTATTGATACAGCTCATGGGCACTCACAGGGAGTTATTAACACAGTTAAAAAGATTAAAACAGCTTTTCCTGAGCTTCAGCTTATTGCAGGCAATGTGGCAACGGCAGAGGCTACAGAGGAGCTTATTAAGGCTGGTGCCAATGCAGTTAAGGTGGGAATAGGCCCAGGTTCTATTTGTACAACACGTGTTGTTGCAGGCATTGGTGTACCACAGATTACAGCTGTGTTTGACTGTGCCGAGGCAGCAAAGCCATATGGTGTGCCTATTATTGCAGACGGCGGTATTAAATATTCAGGTGATATTGTTAAGGCATTTGCAGTAGGAGCAAGCGTATGTATGTTGGGCAGCTACTTTGCTGGATGCGAAGAAAGCCCTGGAGATACTGAAATTTATCAAGGCAGAAAATATAAGGTGTACCGTGGAATGGGTTCTATTGCGGCTATGGAACAGGGCAGTAAAGACCGCTATTTTCAGGAAGACCAGAAAAAGCTTGTTCCAGAGGGAATTGAGGGTCGCATTGCATTTAAGGGAAGTGTTGAGGATTCCATTTACCAGCTTATGGGCGGTTTACGAGCAGGAATGGGCTATTGTGGAACAAGAACTATTGAGGAATTGAGAGAAAACGGAAGATTTATCCGTATTACCAGTGCAGGCTTAAGAGAAAGCCACCCTCATGATATTCAAATTACAAAGGAAGCACCTAACTATAGCGTAGAATACTAATAGATGCCAAAAAGTGGAGGAAATTCGATGAAAAATGAATTAGTTATTGTACTTGACTTTGGCGGGCAATATAACCAGCTGATAGCAAGACGAGTAAGAGAGTGCCACGTATATTGTGAGGTGAAAAGCTACAAAACGCCTTTAGATGAAATTAAAGCTCTTAACCCTAAGGGTATAATTTTTACAGGTGGTCCAAACAGCGTATACGATGAAAAATCACCACATATTGCTAAAGAAATATTTGAAATGGGTATACCTATTTTGGGCATTTGCTATGGATGCCAGCTTATGGCATACACACTCTGCGGTGTTGTTGAGGATGCTTCAGAGAAGAGCGAATATGGAAAAACTGAGGTTAGTATTGATATATCTACAAAGCTTTTTAAAGGTTTAGATGAAAAAGAAATTTGCTGGATGAGCCATACGGATTACATTTCACAGGTTCCAGAGGGCTTTAAAGTTACAGCAACAACTTCAACTTGCCCTGTAGCCGCTATGGAATATCCAGAGAAGAAGTTTTATGCAGTACAGTTTCATCCAGAAGTTAACCATACACCAAAGGGAACCGATATGCTTTACAACTTCCTTTATGAGATTTGTGAGTGCAGCGGCGACTGGACAATGACACGCTATATTGATGAGCAGATTGAGGCAATTAAAAAGCAAGTTGGTGATGGAAAGGTACTTTGTGCACTTTCTGGTGGAGTTGATTCATCTGTTGTTGCAGCACTTGTTAGTAAGGCAGTTGGAAAACAGCTTACGTGCGTGTTTGTAGACAACGGTCTTATGCGTAAAAACGAAGGCGAAGAGGTTGAAAAGGTATTTGACGGATTCTTTGATAGCCATTTTGTACACGCAAAGGCACAGGAAAGATTTTTAACAAAATTAAAGGGTGTTTCCGAGCCAGAAGCGAAGAGAAAAATAATTGGCGAAGAATTTATTCGTGTGTTTGAGGACGAGGCGAAAAAAATAGGCAAGGTTGCCTTCCTTGTGCAGGGAACAATTTATCCTGACGTTATCGAAAGTGGTTTGGGTGACAGTGCTGTAATAAAGAGCCATCACAATGTAGGAGGACTTCCTTCCGTAGTGGATTTTGATGAGCTTATTGAGCCATTAAGAATGTTGTTTAAGGACGAAGTAAGGCAAATGGGTATTGAGCTTGGTTTGCCAGATACTTTGGTTTGGCGTCAGCCTTTCCCTGGTCCAGGGCTTGGAATACGTGTACTTGGCGAAGTTACAGAGGATAAGCTTGAAATTCTTAGAGAAGCCGATGCAATATTCCGTGAGGAAATTGCTCTTGCAGGTCTTGACAGAAGTATTAATCAGTATTTTGCTGTTATTACGGATATGCGTAGCGTGGGTGTTATGGGTGACGGACGTACCTATGACTATACTCTGGCACTTAGGGGCGTAACAACAACAGACTTTATGACAGCGGACTGGGCGAGGATACCTTACGATGTGCTGGATAAAGTGAGTGTAAGAATAGTTAATGAGGTTAAACACATAAATAGAATAGTGTATGATATAACCAGTAAACCACCAGCAACTATCGAGTGGGAGTAATTAAAGAGAGCCTACAAACCCAGTATTGGGTTTGTAGGCTCTTATTATGTCTTATGACAATCAAATGACAATACTTTTTTGTAAAAACCGAAAGAATAATCATCATGTTTAATTTTAAATATTAATTGCTAATTGGTATTTGAAAATTATTGTGTTAGTGCTTCAATTTTTCTTATTAATTTTTCTTGCAAGCAAGTATTCGAAATGGTATAATAAAATAAATTTTACTCTGTAGAATAACGGCAATAAAAATTTTATTATAAAGGAAGAATAATTGTATGAAGGATTATACAGTAAACTTAACATTAATTGACAAAATGATATTAGAATCCTACAAAACAATGTTAGAGGGACTTTCAAGTTATTTGGGAAATGGATATGAGCTGGTGTTACACAGTTTAGAAAGTATTGAACACTCTGTAATTAAAATCACTAATGGTTATCATACGGATAGAGCAGAGGGTGCCCCTATAACGGATTTGGCATTGGATATGCTTGGGAAGATACAAGAGGATGCAGAGAAAGAGTATATTACTTATTTTACAAAGAATAAGAAGGGTGAGCAGATTAAAGCTGCAACGCTAGCAATTCGTGGAGAAGGTAATAAAATAATTGGACTTTTGTGTATGAATTTTTACTTGAATACTGAACTGATAGACATATTATCCAATTATATTTCTGGTGAAAAATCCATTATGGCAATAAAACATGAAAACTTTGCAACTAACATAGATGATTTAGTTCAGTCTGCTGTGGAAACCGCACGAGCAGAAATTGAAAAAGATTTAAAATTCCATCCTTCTTTAAGGAACAAACAAATTGTGAAGCAACTCTATAAAAAAGGGATTTTTGATTTAAAGGATTCTGTATTAAAAGTTGCAGACTGTATGGGAATTTCAAAAAACACTGTGTATATGCATTTGCGAAACATTCATGAAGAAGAACTATAGCTAGTTATTTGCAATAGTATATATTTAAGAAAAAATATGTATAAATGGATCTAAAATATAGATACTAAATAATATTTTATTCTTACAAAGATGTTTGCTTATATTTTATTAAGCAAATATTTTTTTGTTTGTAAGAAATAACTAAACAATGGGAAGTATATTGTAATGATTTGTAAGATAATTTTCAAATTAACTTAAAAATATGGTAAAATATACAACTTAAACAATATACGAATAAAAAAATAAAATTTGTGCATAGATTGTTCATAATGAACATTGCGAATATGAAAAAAATATGATAAAATATATTTTATAGAAAGTGTAAAATATTTCAGTCAACTAAGTTTGAGAATAGGAGGATAGTTAAATTTGGTTACAAGGCTTCTTATATGGTATAGTGACAGATGCAGCTAGTAAATTTTATAGTAAGGAGTAGATTATGGCATTTATAAGCATTTTTGACGTAATAGGTCCTAGAATGGTTGGACCTTCCAGTTCACATACAGCGGGTGCAGTTTCCATTGCTTTACTTGCAAAAAAAATGTGCCCTGGAAAAATTAAGAAAGTAGAATTTGTTTTATACGGTTCGTTTGCAAAGACATATCGTGGACATGGTACCGATAAGGCTTTGTTAGGAGGAATCTTGGGATTTTCAACGGAAGATTTGCGAATTAGAGATTCTTTTTCATTAGCAAAAGAAGCGGGTATTGAGTTTTCTTTTACTACAAATGAAAAGGAGAAAGAGATACATCCTAATACCGTGGATATTTTAATGACAAATGAAGAAGATTTACATCTGAAACTAAGGGGAGAATCCTTGGGTGGCGGAAAAGTGAGAATTGCAAAAATAAATGATGTTGAAGTGGATTTTTCTGGAGATTACAGTACTTTGGTCGTTATTCAAGAAGATAAACCTGGTGTCGTAGCACATATCACAAAATGTTTAAGCGATTGTAATGTAAACATTGCATTTATGAAGCTGTTCCGTGAGGACAAGGGTACGACAGCATATACCATTGTAGAGTCTGACGAAAAAATACCACAGGAAGTTCTTAAAGACATTAAAGAAAATTCCCATGTACATGAAATAATGCTTATTGAAATATAGGAGGAAACGAAATGGATTTTAAAACTGGTAGTGAACTTCTAACTTTATGCGAGCAAAATAATACCACAATCTCCGATATCATGTGTCAAAGGGAAATTACAATGGTTGACGCAACTCTGGATGAAATTAATTCAAAAATGCAAAAAGCATTTAAGATTATGATGGATGCTGTGCATCTTCCATTGACAGAACCAGTGAAATCTATGGGTGGATTAATTGGAGGAGAAGCAGCGAAACTCAGGGAAATGAGACGAAAAGGAAGTTCCATATGCGGTACTATCCTTTCGAAGTCAATCACATATGCAATGGCAGTATTAGAAGTTAATGCATCAATGGGTTTGATTGTAGCAGCACCAACTGCAGGCTCTTCAGGTGTGGTTCCTGGGTTGCTGTTAGCATTGAAGGAAGAATACAGTTTAGCAGATGAGCGTTTAATTGATGGATTATTTACTGCTAGTGCAATTGGCTATTTAATTATGAGGAATGCCACAGTTTCGGGTGCAGAAGGCGGTTGTCAGGCTGAAGTAGGAGCAGCATCAGCTATGGCTGCGGCAGCGACGGTAGAAATTATGGGCGGAACACCAAAGCAGTGTTTGAATGCAGCATCTACAGCACTTATGAATTTGCTCGGTTTGGTATGTGACCCTGTAGCAGGCCTTGTAGAGAGCCCTTGCCAAAGCAGAAATGCAATTGGAGTTGCCAATGCATTGACATGTGCTGAAATTGCCCTTAGTGGAATTGACCAACATATATCGTTTGACGAAATGGTAGGTACAATGTTGTCTGTTGGAAGGGGAATTCCTTATGAACTTAGAGAAACCGCCCTTGGAGGATGTGCAGCAACATCATACGGCTGTGAGAAAGCGTGTAGTATATTCGGAGGGTGTAGTTAAAAATAATTGGTATAGTTACAGAAGTTGACACAACAATATGAATATTAGAAAAAAATGGAGGGAATGAAAATGGAAGTATTAAAGAAATTAGGCTTGATTCAAAGAATTTTAATTGGTATGGCAGTTGGTCTTGGTTTAGGGCTTTTAGTACCACAGTTTACAGCAATTGGCATATTAGGTGATATTTTTGTAGGTGCCTTAAAAGCGATTGCACCTATTTTAGTTTTTGTTTTAGTAATATCTTCACTTGCATCAGCAAAATCTGGAACTGCTCGTAATATGAAGAATGTTCTTTTTCTTTATGCATTAGGAACGGTAGCATCTGCTTTAGTGGCAGTAACAGTAAACATTTTTTATCCTGTTACATTAGCATTGGATTCAAGTTTGGCTGTAGCAGGAGCAGAAGTTACAACGAATATCGGTGAAGTTTTAAAAACACTTTTAATGAACACCGTTAGCAATCCAGTAGCAGCATTATATAATGCAAATTATATTGGTATATTATCATGGGCAATTATTTTTGGAATTGCATTTAAGTATTCATCTGAAGGAATTAAGAAGGGATTATTAGAAATATCAGATGTAGTATCCATGGTGGTAAAGTGGGTTATCACATGTGCTCCTTTTGGTGTTCTTGGTCTTGTATTTAAAACAGTAGCTGAAACAGGTATTGAAGGTTTTGCAACCTATGGTAAAGTACTTATTGTACTTGTGAGCTGTATGATTGGTGTGGCACTTATTTTAAATCCACTTATTGTGTTCTTATCAATTAAACAAAATCCATATCCATTAGTATTAAAATGCCTTAAAGAAAGTGCGATTACAGCATTTTTTACCAGAAGTTCAGCAGCAAATATTCCTGTAAATATGGAGTTATGTGAATCTCTTGGTTTAGACGAGGATACTTATTCTGTAAGTATTCCGCTGGGAGCTACTGTTAATATGGCAGGTGCAGCCATTACAATTACAACCTTGACACTGGCAGCAGTAAATACCCTTGGCATCTCAGTTGACATTCCAACTATGATTGTATTAAGTATAGTAGCAAGTGTATCAGCAGCAGGTACTTCTGGTGTTGCAGGTGGCTCATTAATGTTGGTTCCGTTGGCATGTAGTTTATTTGGTATCTCCAATGATATTGCAATGCAGGTTGTTGGAATTGGATTTGTCATTGGTGTTGTTCAAGATTCTTGTGAAACTGCATTAAACTCATCTACTGATGTACTTTTTACGTGTACTGCAGAATTTAGACAATGGAAGAAAATGGGAAAAGCTTTTCCTTCTTTGAAGCATAAGAAGGAAAATGTTGCATAATGTTTTGTGTCTGGAGTGGGAATAAATAAAATAACGGCGGGAACCCAGTAATCATGTTGGTTTCCGCCGTTTTATTTTAGTTTTTAAGGACACATTTAGTACAAATATACTTTTGTGTTATAAAATATATCATCTTGGTATTTTCCAATACCACAAATTTTTGATTTGCATGAGATTCAAAATAGAGTTCATATCCTAATTGAATCAGAGCTTTCCTAATTTTCTCAGCTGCAATTATTGCAGGTACACCAATACACATATAGAAATTATCCTTAAACAGTGAATCAAACTGAATGCCTAAAAGTCGCCCTTTTGCAAGAAGTGCATCTTGTTGCTTCATAATAGTGAAAAAGTGCGAAATGAAATTTTTATTTGGAATAACAATTGCTTCACCAAACAACGCACCACACTTTGTTCCTCCAATGTAAAATACGTCGCACAACTCAGCTAGCTCATTCGTACACAGTCCCTGCCAGCATTTTTTGCCTCATACATCATATTATCTGCTCGCTGTATAATAGAATCGACGGTTTCGCCAGCACAATATTCAACAACTCCAATGCTGGCTGTTATTTTACTCGCAATCGAAGTGTCCATTTTACTAATATTATTCCTTAGTTCTTCGGTTAATAGTGTAGCCACTTCAAGTTTTGTATGTGGAAATAATATGATAAATTCTTCCCCTCCCCATCGGGCCAAGCAGTCAATTTTTCGAATTTGATTATTAATTGTTTCTGTTAATTTGATTAAAATAAAATCACCAGCATGATGTCCAAAACAGTCATTTATGGATTTGAAATGATCTATATCCAACAAAGCAATGGAAAATGTACCCCTTCCCTGTCTTTGTATGCGGTCTAACTCTTCCTCTAACTTTTCAATAAAATAACGTCGATTATATACATTTGTTAGTGGATCAGTTAAGGATAACTTACGCAACTTCTCTTCCAGATGCTTATTTTCGGTAATATCATCAATAATTAATTGTGCACCATTTGTATTATAGTGATCTGTAAAAGGCTTAATATGTAGTCGAATATATGTCTTTTTACCCCATTTAGATTCGTAATTCATTTCATAAATGCCATGTATATTGTCCAGCATACATTTTTTGAGTTGTGTGGATAATTTGCAACGAACGAGAGGAGAAAACGTTAACATATTGATTTTTTTTGTTTCTTCTATGCTTGGTGAACCCAGTATTTCAAGGGCAGCTTGATTCACAAATATAATATTTCCGTAATTGTCACACTTTAAAATTCCAACTGGAGCATTTTCGGATAATTCTAAATACTCTTTTCGGCTGGCTTCAAGTTCTTCATGTGCTTTTTTGAGTTTATCATTATAAATTTTTGTTTGTTTTTTTTCTTCATGCAAAGAAAATGCCATTCCAATTGTAGATAATAATGGAATTTCACCTACACCCTTGAGAACAAATCCATAGGCTTGAACTGAAATAAGCTTATGAAAAATGGCATTGGATGCATTGCCTGTTAAAAAGATAATAGGAATATCCATACTTTCTAGTATTTTGCGAGCAGCATCAACCCCATTCATGCACCCCGCTAATTCAATATCCATGACAATTAAGTCAATTTGAGAACTACTGTAGGCTTTTTCTACTGCCAATTCTCCTGTGGAAACAATCTCTACTTTGTATCCATTTTCCGTTAAGGAAGCAGAGATGATTTCAGACGAAAGAAGGCTGTCTTCTACCAATAATATATTTTTTTTATTCAAGAAAATCACCTCTTTTATGAGCAGAATAATTTCATCCAAATTCTATATTTATTTTTACCAGGTTAAAGGAGTATTATTTGCAAAGAATTTAGATGTGTATAGAACAGTTTAACATTCATATCGTCATTTTTCAATCATTTATACTGAAAATTCATAAGCATCTTGAATAGACCTATTTTTTATTCTTAAAGAGAAAGTGGTTTTTGTTGTGGTTTGTGATATAATAAGTGTAATTGAGTTTTGGTGTGGAAACAGTAAACAGGTTATAATAATATGCACGAAAGCTTTATTTACAAAAGTTTTTATGATGAATAAGGGGAATTAAAATGAATGTATTGGTAACGGGTGGAAACGGATTTATTGGAAGCCATACCTGCGTTGAACTTATTGAGGCAGGGTATGACATTATTGTTGTGGATAATTTTTCAAACTCAGAACTGGAAAATATAGCAAACATAGAGAAGATAACTAGTAAAAAGATTTGCTTTTATCCTATAGATATGTTGGATTACAATGGTTTGGACAGGATTTTTAAAGAAAATTCAATTTCAGCTGTTATACATTTTGCTGGGCTTAAAGCAGTAGGCGAATCGGTGAAAAAGCCGTTGGAGTATTATGAAAACAACATTACAGGGACTATAAATGTATGCAAAGCTATGAGAGAAAATGGGTGTAAGTGCATGGTTTTTTCGTCATCGGCAACAGTTTATGGTACAAGCAGTAAAGTACCTTTTGTTGAAACACTGCCAACATTTGCGACAAACCCATATGGATTTACCAAAGTTATGATAGAGCGTATTTTAAATGATTTGTGCATGGCAGACCCAGATTGGAGTGTTATGCTTTTGAGGTATTTTAATCCAATAGGTGCACATGAAAGCGGCATGATAGGAGAAAAACCAAAGGGTATACCCAATAATTTATTACCGTATATAAGCCAAGTGGCTTTAGGTGTATTGCCGTATGTAAGTGTATATGGTGACAATTATGACACCCATGATGGCACTGGTGTAAGGGACTATATTCATGTAACAGACCTTGCGGTTGGACATATTAAGGCGATGGAGTATTTGTTTAGCCACAAGGGCAGTGAAGCGGTTAATTTGGGAACTGGAAAAGGTACAAGCGTATTGGAAATTATTCAAGCGTATGAAAAAGCTTGTGGCAAAACCATACCATATAAGGTTGAGGCAAGACGTCAAGGGGATGTGGCAGTATGCTATGCAGATACAAAAAAAGCAAAAGAGCTTTTGGGTTGGGAAACAAAGCGTGGAATAGAACAGATGTGCAGGGATAGCTGGAGGTTTACACAAAAGAAATGAAAATATTAAGAAAATGCAGATTATATTTTAAAATTTAAAAAATGTGGGTGAAATTTATGATTTTTTATTTTTCACTTGGCTATTTTAGAAAGGTGGTGAAGGCTTTAAGATATTTTAGAAATAAAAAAAACGACACCCCATGTGATGAACACATAAAATGCCGCTTTTACCATGCGTCTTCAGGGACTCGAACCCTGGACCTTGTGATTAAGAGTCACCTGCTCTACCAACTGAGCTAAAAACGCATATCAACTGAACGCAAGGAATACTATATCACTTCATAATATAAATGTCAACAATATTCTTTGAAAAAATTAAATTTATTGAAAGGATTGGCATTATGATATAAAATAAGCTAAAACAATAGAGTACAAGGTGCGTATTTAAGGAGAAACAACATGAATAAACCTATTTTGCCCAAGAATGTGGCATGGATATTAAAAAAATTAAACGAAAATGGTTTTGAGGGATACATTGTTGGCGGATGTGTAAGGGATGCTATTATGGGTGTTGCCCCACATGACTGGGATATGACTACCTCTGCAACGCCTCAGGAGGTTAAGTCTATTTTTAGCCATACAGTGGATACGGGCATAAAGCACGGCACTGTTACGGTGGTTTTAAACAGTGAAAATTATGAGATAACTACCTATCGTGTGGAGGGAGATTATGAAGATTGCCGCCATCCGTCATATGTTAGCTTTACAAGGGATTTGCATGAGGATTTGTTGCGTAGAGATTTTACAATGAATGCTATTGCCTACTGTGAAAGTGAGGGCTATGTAGATATTTTTGGTGGCATTGAGGATATTAACAGAAGAATTATAAGAGGCGTTGGTGACGCAGCAGAGCGTTTTAGAGAAGATGCTCTTAGAATGCTTCGTGCCATAAGGTTTAGTGTCCAGCTTGACTTTGATATTGAGGAAAATACAAAGCAAGCTCTAAAAGAAAATGCAGGGCTTATAGAAAAAATAAGTGCCGAAAGAATACGTGAAGAGCTTACAAAAACCATTACAGGTAATGCCATAAATCGTTTGCCTGTGTTGTGGGAAACAGGGCTTTTAAAATATATATCTCCTGAACTTTATGATGCAGTGAAAAAAAATAGTGAACAGCTTATTTTTCAGCTTAAAGGGATTGAAAAAAATACGGCAATGGCATATGCAGTGTTTTTGCAGTATATAGATATTCAAATTGCAAAAAAACTTTTGAAAAACCTTAAGTTTGATACAAAAACCACTCGTTTAGCAGAAGCTATTTTAAACAATATGGATACAGATATTGACTATACACCTGCTGCAGTAAGAAAATTTGCAGCCAAAATGGGCAAAGAGGCACTTTCAACACTCTATAAAGTTAAGCAGGCAGGTGGAAACAGCCAAGGGGAAAAAGCCCTTAAAACCCTTGAAAGCATCATGGACAATGGCGACTGCATAAGCGTTAAAGACCTTGCTATATCGGGTGACGATTTACTTGGCATGGGTATTGAAAAAGGCAAGGTTGTGGGTCAGATACTAAATGAACTTTTTGAAAAGGTTTTGGAAAATCCACAGCTTAATCAGAAAGAAATTTTGCAGAAAACCGTTGGGGAAAAGTATTTATAATAATCCACAGAGCTTCATCATAAAATGTTAAACATACGTAAAAGTTGTTTGTATTTTTGATGGATTATGGAGGATTAAATTATGGAGGATATATATGAAAAAGTGCTTTTTTATGGTTATGGACTGAAACTCTACAATATAACTCGCACTAGAAGAGGTTTAATTGTAAAAACTGATAAAGGATTAAAAGAACTTAGAAAAACTAATAGGGATTTCAAAACCATAGAATTTGAAAATGAGATAAAAAAGCATTTATACAACAAAGGCTTCCGTAATACAGATATTTATTTGGAAACAAAGGATGGTATGCCGTATTTTGTGCAAAATGACCAGTGTTTTGTAATGTCTGAATATGTTCCGGCAAAGGAGATTGATTTGGAAGATTTAGAAACGGCTAAAAAATCCGCCCGTACACTTGCCACTATACATAGTTTAAGCCAAGGGCTTACGGCAGAGGGAAAAAGCAATTTAGGCAGACTTACGCCTATGTGTCAAAAGCGTAGGGCAGAGCTTAGGCACATAAAAAAATGGATAAACAACCAAAGCAAATATTCCCCTGTGGATATAATTGTGGTTAAAAGCTTTGACTATTTTTTGGAACGTACAGGTCGTACGGAAAACATTTTGACATCTTCAGCCTATCAAGAAATTACACGCATAGCCAAGGAAAAAGGCACAGTGTGTCATCTTAGCTACAAAGGCGATAATATAAGGCAGAAGGAAGATTCCGACAAGCTATATATAACTGGGTTTGACAAAAGTGCCTACGACTGTACCGTTTGGGATTTGGCGGAGTTTATTCGTAGACAGATAAAAAGCCCACTGTGTACTGAAAAAACCGTAGATGAGGTGCTTAATAGCTATACAGAGGTGCTTGATATAGGTGAAGAGGAAGTCAAGGTGCTTGGTGCAATGGTGCTTTTTCCTGCAAAATATTTTAAACTTTTAAATGGCTATTACAATAAGAGGAAGGTTTGCCAAAGTGACTTTGTACGGGATAAGCTTGAAAGGTGCATAATGACTAGCCGTAAAGAAGAAACAGTGCTTAAAGCACTAGGCATGATGTAACTAACAAATACATTCTTCATAAGTTTTTAGTAAATAAGTTGAGGCATTGGAAACCTTTTTTGTAGAAAAGGTTTCCAATATGTATGTGGTTTTAAATTGCGATACAAAAAGACCTTGAAAATTATGAGGTCTTGATTTTTTTTGCCCAGAACAATGTATTTTTTTATAACATCTTTTTTCTTGCTATATTGGCTGTAAAATATTACAATGGAGGTGTGTATTATTATCAAACTAAATGACAATATGCAAAGGTGGTTTTAAATTGGGAACCTATAATTATGAAGATGAAGGCAAGGATTTTGGCGAAACAGTAAGGATAGATATTATAAACGAAAAAGTTAGAAAAAGTGAGGAACTTAACCCTTCCCCAGAGCCTAAAGATACACAGGATGAAAATGATGATAATGATGGCAACACAGAATATAGCTCACAAGGCAGTTATGACGGCGGAAATGAGCCTTTGGGTAACAGCATTGTGCGTCTTAGCATAATTGGCGGAGTTGTTGTTTTTGTGTTTATTTTTGCGGTGGTTTTTCTTTCCCAGTCAGATTTGATTGGTGGTGTAAAAGCAGAAAACACCGAAACTAACAATAACGATATTTCACAAGGCGTGGCTCAGGATGAGGGTCAATATGCAATAATTTTAAACGCTGACAGCAACAGAACAGTAAGCTTTTACAACATAAAGGACAAAACACATTTGTCCCTTACAGTAGACAATGCAACTATACTTACAGATTCAAAGGGCGGAAGCATAAATTATTCGGAGCTTAAAATAGGAGATGTGGTGGTTGTTAGTGAAAGAGATGACACTGGCAATGCAGATAAAATTCGTATACCAGATGATGTATGGCATAAGGAAAACATAACAGGAGTTAAGGTGGATACCTCTGCTGGCACAGTGGAATACAGTGATGTGATTTATACATACGGAGATGACACATTTTTTGTTGAGGACGGAAACAGCGTGTATCCAGGAGATATTTCTGAAACAGATACCGTTACACTTATAGGTAAAAACAACGCACTTTTTGTGGCAAGACTGGAAAAAAGTCATGGCCATTTGGTGTTTAAAAATTTGGACAAGATTGAAAATGCTGTTATTAAAGTTGACGGCGAAGTGGCGGAAATAGATAAGGCCAATAGTATGTTAGAGATAGTAGAGGGCGGGCATAAAATAGTAGTGTCAGGCACAAACATTGAGGATTATGCAATTAATATTAACATTATTTCCAACGATACAACGGTTGTAGACCTTAATGAAACAAATTCAATAAAAAAAACAAACACAGGCGTAATAAAACTTAACGTAAACCAAAGCGATTATACCGTAATTTTGGATGGAGTGCCATATTTGCAAAGCACAACTGAAATTATAGCTGAAAAGGGTAAACATAAAATAGAAATTGTGAAGCCGGGTTACGAAAAAACTGGTGTTGATGTAGAGGTAAAGGATAAAGCGGCAGAAGTAAATATCAAATTGAAGGAGCTTAAAGTTTCCGAAGAAAAGACTGAAGTGAGCGAGGGAAATGTGTCAGTATATTCTACTCCGGGATGGGCCAAGGTTTATATTGATGGAGAATATATAGGCATTGCACCTGTTATGAAAAAGCTTTCTTACGGAGAACATTATATAAAAGCAGAGCTTGAAGGATACGATGAATTTAGAACCCATATTATAGTTAATAGCCCAGACAAGGCAATTACAGCCAAGTTTGAGTAGATATAAAACAAGGAGGTTTTAGTATGGAATATATGCAAAAGTATGAAAGCTGGATTAACAACACTTATTTTGATGAGGAAACAAGGGCAGAGCTTAAGGGTATTGCCAATGATGAAAAAGAAATTAAGGAAAGATTTTATAAGGATTTGGAGTTTGGCACAGGTGGTTTGAGAGGTATTATAGGTGCCGGAACAAACCGAATGAACCAATACACCGTTGGCAAGGCTACACAGGGACTTGCAAATTATCTTATGTCAAAAGCTAATAACGGAAAGGCACTAAGTGTAGCAATTGCCTATGATTCCAGAAATATGTCACCTGAGTTTGCTCAGAAGGCAGGGCTTGTCCTTGCGGCAAACGGCATTAAGGCATATGTTTTTTGTGAGCTTAGACCAACACCAGAACTTTCCTTTGCTGTAAGGCAGTTGGGCTGTGATGGAGGAATAGTTATAACAGCCAGTCATAATCCGCCTGAATATAATGGCTACAAGGTATATGGTGATGATGGCGGACAGGTTACATATCCAAGGGACGAGGCGATTATTGCCGAGGTCAACAAAATTCAAGATTATGCAGATGTTAAATGTATTAGCCTTGAAGAAGCAGAAAACAAAGGATTGTATCAGCTTATTGGTGCTGAAATTGATGACGCATATATGGCAAAGCTTAAAGAGCAGAGCCTTAATGGCGATATTATAAAAAAAGTTGCAGATGACCTTAAAATTGTGTATACACCACTGCATGGCACAGGCAATATGCCCGTTAGACGTATTTTGAAAGAAATAGGTTTCAAAAATGTGTTTGTAGTGCCAGAACAGGAGCTGCCAGACAAGAATTTTTCCACTGTAAGCTATCCAAACCCTGAAGACCCAAAGGTATTTAAGCTTGCGTTGGAGATTGCAAAAAAGGTTGACGCTGACGTGATTGTTGGTACAGACCCTGATGCCGACCGTGTTGGTGTTGTTGTTAAAAATAACGATGGTGAGTATATTGTGCTTACTGGGAATATGACTGGAGCATTACTTACAGAATATGTTTTAAGCCAGAAAAAGGCAAAAGGTCTGCTTAAAGAAAATGGTGCAGTTATAAAAACAATTGTAACTACAGAAATGATTAGGCCTATTGCTGAAAATTATGGCGTTAAGGTGTTTGATGTGCTTACAGGCTTTAAATACATAGGTGAGAAAATAAAGGAGTTTGAGCAGACCGGATGTAATGTTTATGAATTTGGTTTTGAGGAAAGCTATGGCTGCCTTGCCGGTACATACGCAAGGGACAAGGATGCGGTTGTTGCAACAATGCTTGTAGCAGAGCTTACAGCTTTTTATAAGGCACAGGGCATAACAATATATGATGGTCTTATGGCACTTTATAAAAAATATGGCTATTACCGTGAGGGCATTAAATCTATTACGCTTAAAGGCATTGAGGGCGTTGAAAAAATACAATATATTATGGAAGAGCTGAGAAAAAATCCTCCAACAGAGTTTGTTGGCACTAAGGTTGAGTGGAATAGGGATTACAAGAAAAAAACATTCAGCAACCTTTTAACGGGTGAAACTGAAGAAAATCTTCTGCCTCCTTCAAACGTACTGCACTATACTCTTGCAGATGGTGCGTGGGTTTGCGTAAGGCCATCGGGTACAGAACCAAAAATTAAGATTTATTACGGCGTTAAAGGAACAAGCATTAGCGACTCTGAAGAAAAAGTAAATGAAATAGAAGAATATGTTAGCAGGTTAATTGACAACCTGTAAAAAACCTGCCGTGGGAAATGTTTCCACGGCATTTATTTATGAAAATATTAATTACCAAAAAAATTGATAAAAATATCAAGTAATACTGCTGTTTTATGGATTTTCATACAAAATTTATTTTTTAATCCCAAAACTATTGATATGACTGCAAATTAAGTAATATACTTAAAGAATAAGATTAATTTTGACACAATTTCTATGATATAGTCTTATTTTGTAGTAAAGAATATAGAATTGGGAGTTTTTTATGAATGAATATTTAAAAGGGTGGATGCAGGCTTGTGCTGAAGCTGTTATTATAGTTATGGTTTTATATTTTGTATTTTTTCCTGTTAAGGTGGAGGGATTTTCTATGTTCAATACCCTTAGCGATGGAGACCGTGTTTTTGTAAGCCGAGTAATGACTGAGATGAAGCTTTATCAACGGGGAGATATAGTTGTTTTTAAGCATGAGGCGGCGGGGAAAAACCGAATGATGGTTAAGCGTGTTATTGCTGTTGACGGCGAAAGAGTAAGAATTGAAAACGGTAATGTTTATATAAACGAAGAACTGCTTCATGAGGACTATGTTATGGGTCAAACCTATGGTGACATTGATGTTGTAGTGGGTAAAGACAAAATTTTTGTAATGGGTGACAACCGAGAGGGGAGCGTTGACAGCAGAGAGCTTGGTGCTATTGACGAATCAGAAATAAGAGGAAGGGTAATGATGAAAGTATATCCATTTAACAAGGTTGCTGTATATAGATAAAAATTTGTATGGCAGAGTTAAGTATGGTATACTAAAGTATCAAATTTCTTTTTATGTGTATTTTGAGGTGTGTGATGATAGGTAAATTTATTACGGTGGAGGGCACAGACGGTGCAGGAAAATCCACGCAGATAAAGCTTTTGGTGGAATATTTGCAAAATAAGGGCTTTGATGTTGTTGTTACCAGAGAGCCTGGTGGAACAAGCATAAGCGAAAAGATAAGAGAAATTATACTTGATGTAGATAACAGCGAAATGAGTGACATCACTGAGGCATTATTATATGCCGCTAGTCGTGCACAGCATATAAGTCAAAAAATTAAGCCAGCGGTAGCAGCTGGAAAGATAGTTATATGTGACAGATTTGTGGACAGCAGTGTTGCATACCAAGGTTATGCAAGAGGGCTTAAAATGAGCCTTATTGAGGACGTGAACAGGTATGCTGTTGATGATATGACACCTGATGTGACGTTGTTTTTTGATATTAAGCCTGAAATTGGCATTGCACGTAAAAAAAATGTACAAAGTTTAGACAGAATTGAAAAAGAAACACTGGATTTTCATTACAAAGTGTACAACGGTTATAAGGAACTTTTGAGAAAGTATCCTCAAAGGATTAAGCGTATTGATGCCCAAAAGGACGTGGAGGAAGTACACGCACAGGTGGTCGAGGTGCTGAAACAAATACTATAATTCTATATTTTATGATAATGTGTTAAGTGAAACGAATGTTTCACGTATCGGGTAAAGGGTGAAACCCTTTCGGAGTTTGAGGCAGAGCCTCAATGTTTTAGATTTTAAGGTTTTAAGCTTAATAAAAGGTTTTTATTTATCAGGAGGTGTTAGTTGTGAAGCTTGTTCTGGCAATAATACATGATGAAGATGCACCCGATATTATGAAGATTTTAAACGAAAAAGCATTTATGGTAACAAAGCTTGCCTCAACAGGTGGGTTTTTACGTTCGGGGAATACTACACTTATTATAGGTGTGGAGAATGATAGGGTTGATGAAGTAATCGAAATTTTTCAAGCCAAATGTAAAATGCAAAAGAAGATAGTGGGGGAAACTACGCCTTATACCAATATGGACGGATTTATGCGACATCCTATTGAGGTTGAGGTTGGGGGAGCAACAGTGTTTGTTATGGAGGTCTCCCAATTTATTAAAATTTAGGTGGATGAAGTATGTATGGGTTTGACGAAATTACAGGTAATGGGCAGATAATAAAAAACTTTGAAAGTGCCATGTTTCACGGCAGGGTTTCTCATGCGTATATTTTAAGCGGGCAGTTTGGCAGCGGAAAAAAGTTGATAGCTAAATCCTTTGCAAAGGCTTTGGAATGTGAAAAAGGTATAGGTCTAGCTTGTGGAGTTTGCAGTGCTTGCAAAACATTTGACAGCGACAACAACCCAGATATTTTTTATGTTAAGCCAACGAAAACTAAGGCTTTAGGTGCGGATGACATACGTGAACAGGTTTTAAAACAGGTTGACATAAAACAATATAGATACAGATATAAAATATTTATAATAGAAAACGCTGACAAAATGACGGTGGCGGCACAAAACGTGTTTCTTAAAACGCTGGAGGAACCGCCTGGATATGCGGTTTTTTTATTGCTTGCCGAAAATTCGGAGTTATTTTTGCCAACGGTTTTATCTCGTTGTGTAACCTTCAAAATACGTCCACTTGGCAGTGAGCAGGTGGCGGAGTATATGGTGAAAAATAGGGGTATACTGCGTGAAGAAGCCTTTTTTTTGGCGGAATATGCAGGTGGAAGCATAGGTAAGGCAATTAAGCTTAGTGAGGATGAAGAGTTTGGGCTTATGCGTGAGGATATTACAGACCGACTTTTTGCTTTAAGAGATATAGACCTTGCTACTGCACTTATGTGGGCAAAAGAAATGGAAAAATATAAAGATAACCCAGAAATGCTTGACATTATTTATATGTGGTACAGAGATGTGTTGGCAGCAAAAAAACTTGGTGACGAAAAATATATAATACAGAAGGACAAGCTGCAAAAAATATTTGCACAAGCAAAAAAAGAATCGAATATTGGGCTTGGCAAAACCCTTAGTGCGGTGTGGCAGGCAAAAAGACAATTAGGGCAAAACGGTAATTTTTTGCTTACAATGGAAATTATGCTTATGAAAATAAAGGAGAGTTGAAATGGTTGAGGTAGTAGGTGTAAGGTTCAAAAAGGCTGGTAAAGTTTATTATTTTGACCCTGAGGGGCTTAAAGTAGAAGAGGGACAGTTTGCTATTGTTGAAACGGCCAGAGGCGTTGAATATGGCAGTGTTGTTAAGGGGAACACCCTTGTTAATGATGAGGAAGTTTTTCAACCACTAAAAAAGGTTATGCGTGTGGCAACAGAAGAAGACAAAAAGCAGGAAGCAGAAGATAAAAAAAAGGAAAAAGAAGCCTTTGCTATATGCGAGGGTAAAATAAATAAGCACAACCTTGTGATGAAGCTGGTGGATGTTGAAATTACATTTGACCACAATAAGCTTATTTTTTATTTTACATCAGATGGACGAGTGGATTTTAGAGAATTAGTTAAAGAGCTTGCCTCTATTTTCAGAACACGTATAGAGCTTAGGCAAATTGGTGTGCGAGATGAAGCAAAAATGCTTAATGGCATTGGAATATGCGGTCGTGCACTTTGCTGTGCAACCTTCCTTGGAGATTTTACACCTGTATCCATTAAAATGGCAAAGGAGCAGAATTTATCCTTGAATCCTACTAAAATAAGTGGTATTTGTGGAAGGCTTATGTGCTGTCTTAAATATGAAGAGGACGTTTATGAGGAGCTTAATAAAAATCTACCTAACGTGGGCGATACAATAAGCACACCAGATGGCACAGGAGATATTCTTTCTGTTAATGTGCTTATGCAGATGGTTAAGGCTGTTGTGCGTAAAAAAGAAAATGACCCACCTACAATTGGATTTTATAATGTGAGTGAAATTAATGTTATAAAGGCTAAAAAGGCAAAAAAACAGAATCAGGAGCAAGGTAAAAAAATTGTGGCAAAACCTATTCCAAAAGAGGATTTGCTAGATTTGGACTTGGAAGACTAATATGGAATACAATGTAGAAATAAAGGAATATGAAAGAATTGATGACCTCCACCGTAACGGATATCTTATTATTCAAGACCCTAAGAGGTTTTGTTTTGGCGTTGATGCGGTTTTATTAAGTGATTTTGCTAAGGCAAATAAGGGCGATAAAGTGTTGGACTTGGGTACAGGTACGGGCATTATACCAATACTTATGGAAGCCAAAAGCTGTGGCGAGCATTTTTGGGGACTGGAGATACAAGGTGAAAGTGCTGAGATGGCACAGAGAAGTGTGAAGCTTAACAAGTTAGAGGACAAAATAGAAATTGTACAAGGTGACATAAAGGAACTTAGCAGCATTTTTAAGGCAGCTACCTTTGATGTTATAACTACAAATCCGCCGTATATGAATACTGGTGGAGGTATTACCAACGATTTTAGCCCAAAGGCAATTGCACGCCACGAGGTTTTAGTAAGCCTTGAGGATATAGCAAGAGAGGCATCAAGGTTACTTAAATTTGGTGGGCGGTTTTATATGGTACATAGACCACACAGACTTACGGATATTATGTGCCTTTTGCGTCAATATAAGTTAGAGCCTAAAAAATTGCGGTTTGTGCAGCCATATGCAGATAAAGAGCCAAATATGGTGCTTATTGAGGCTGTAAGAAGTGGCAAGCCTATGGTTAGGGTACTGCCTACTTTGGTTATTTATGGAGAAGATGGCAGCTACACTGATGAAACTATAAAGATATACTATGAGTAAGGCATGGAATTTCAGGTTAAAGGCTGAATTTCAAAGTTAAGGAGATAAAAATGAGTGGAACTTTGTATTTATGTGCAACACCCATAGGCAATCTGGACGATATTACATTACGTGTGCTTAATTTGCTTAAAACCTGTGACCTTATAGCAGCAGAGGATACTCGACATACAATTAAGCTTTTAAATCACTTTGATATAAATACACCTATGACAAGTTATCACGACCACAACCGAATTAGTAAGGGTCCATACTTGATAGAAAAGCTTAAAAGCGGTGTGAACATAGCACTTGTAACTGATGCAGGAATGCCCGGTATATCTGACCCTGGGGAGGATTTAGCAAGGCTTTGTTATGAGGAGGGAGTGCCTGTAACTGTTGCTCCTGGTGCCTCAGCGGCGGTTACTGCTTTGGTGCTTTCGGGTATGCCGGCACGACGTTTTGTGTTTGAAGGATTTCTTCCTGTGGACAAAAAAGAAAAGGCAAAGGTTCTGGCAAGGTTAGAGCGTGAAGAGCGTACCACAATATTTTATGAAGCACCCCATAGGCTTACGGATACACTGGCGGAACTTTTTAAAGCGGCAGGGAACAGAAATGCCGCCTGTATAAGAGAGATTACAAAAAAGTTTGAAGAGGTACGCAAAGCCCCTATTGAGGAACTTTTGGCATTTTATAAAGAGAACTTACCAAAAGGTGAATTTGTTATAATATTAGAAGGTGCAGACGGCGAGGTGCTTCGTCAGGAAGAAATAGACGGTTTTGAAAAAATAACGCTGGATGACCATATGAAAATATACACTAATAAGGGCTTGACAGAAAAAGACGCAATGAAGCAGGTTGCCAAGGACAGAGGGGTATCCAAAAGGGATATATACGCAAAGCTTAAACAATAAATACATTAACTTGAGAAGGAAAAGAAATATGAACGCACCTTTATTTAATAAGCTGAATATGTATAAAGATAGTGGAATATACCCTTTTCATATGCCAGGACATAAAATGGGTAGAGGTATTGATATGAAGGATGCCTTTGCCATGGACATTACTGAAATTGACGGCTTTGATAACCTACATCACGCAGAGGGAATTATTGAAGATGCACAAAAAATGTGTGCAAAAACATTTGGTGCAGATAAGAGTTTTTTTCTTGTTAACGGTTCTAGCTGTGGCATAATAGCTGCAATAATGAGCGTGTGCGGTGATGGAGATAAGCTTATAGTTGCAAGAAACTGCCACAAAAGCGTAATGGATGCACTGGTGCTTAGTGGTGCACAGCCAAGGTATGTTATGCCAGAGGTTGTGGATGATTTCAATATTTTTGGTGCGGTGAGTGCAGAAAATATTGAAAATGTGTGCAACGCCAACCCTGAGGCAAAGGCTGTTATAATTGTAAGCCCAACATTTGAGGGAATTGTAAGCGATATAGCCAGTATAGCAGAGGTTTTGAAAAAAAAGAATATGCTCCTTATTGTTGATGCCGCTCATGGTCCACATATGCGTTTTAATAATTTTTTTCCTAAAACGGCTATAGAATGTGGGGCAGACATTGTTATAGAAAGTCTGCACAAAACATTACCATGCCCAACACAGACATCCGTTTTGCATACGTCAGGAAACAAGGTGAATATGGAAAGATTGAAAAAATGTCTTGCTATGGCACAAAGTTCCAGCCCGTCATATATTTTTATGGCGGCTATTGATAAGTGCAGGGATTATTTAGACAATGAGGGAAAAGCTGATTTTGAAAGCTACGTTAATCGTATAAAGAATTTTAGAGAAGGCGTAAAGGAAATTAAAAATTTAAGGCTTTTGGATAGAAGTATTGTGGGCAGAAACAACATTTATGATTATGATTTGGGAAAGCTGGTAATTTTTTCGGACAGTATTAATTGCATTGAAATTGGGGATGTTTTAAGGAAGAAGTATAAAATTGAACTTGAAATGAGTTGTCCAACACATTGCCTTGCCCTTACATCTGTTTCAGATACGGAGGAAGGCTTTGAAAGACTTAAAAACGCCATTATTGAGATAGACAAAAATCTTGATATGATGGAAAAAAGAGAAAATGTAAGCTTTGTTTTCCCTAAACCCAAGGTGAAGGTTTCACCACGCATAGCCTTTAATGCACAAAAGATGGATGTAGATTTAAAGGACAGCGTAGGCAAAATTTCTGCAGAGTATGTTATCCCTTATCCTCCAGGCATTCCACTTGTTTCGCCCGGAGAAGAAATAACAAATAAAATAGTTAGTATAATAAATAAATATATTGAATCTAACGTAAATATAATAGGAATGAAAAATTCATCACTTGAAAAAATTTTAGTTTTGATGTAATCTATAAAGTAGGAGGTGAGGCGAATGCTTGAAGGATTTTACAAATTAACAACGGCGGACTATTTGTATGCAGCATTAACTGCATTTGTTGCCACTCAGCTTATACTTTATTTTTTAAGGTTTATTGAGATATCTAAAATTAATGCCAGGGAAGGTGTAAGCTATCGAGAGTCAGACCGAATGATGGTTATTAAAAAATGTATTGATATGTTTCCTGTGGAAACTATATATTTTAGGGGCAAGGTGTTTACTAAGGGAATGAAGGTAAGAATTATTACATTGCAAAAAAGAATTATTGAAGGCGAGCTTATAGGCAAGAACGATATGGATATTTTGTGCATAGTTGCAGGACAGCATATTATAGCCCATGAAATAGAAAAAATTGAGGATATGACGGAAATGCCAAAGGTATTAACTAAAAACAACGCATAAATTATAAGCCAAAGAGCAAATGGTATAAATTTGTTCTTTTGGCTTATTGTTATATTATTGTATGTATATTACATAATAATAATTATTGATAAATACTATGGGTTGGGTTATAATATATTATTAGGATATATAGGTACATTTAAGTGAAATTTGATATATAACAATTTTTCACTGGGAGGTTACGAAATGGAAATTCGAGAAAGAATACGTCTTGGTATAGATATAGGCTCCACAACAGTAAAGGTGGTAGTAATAGATGAAAATTGCAAGCCGTTATTCTTTGAATATAAAAGGCATTTTTCAGAAATAAAGGCTACAGTTAGTGAGCTTATAGCCAATGCCCACAGGGAGTTGGGTGAATGCAGGTTCACTGTGATGATGACAGGCAGTGGTGGCGTGGCTGTGGCAGATGCTATTGGCGTTGAATTTATACAAGAGGTTGTGGCTACAGCTAATGCAATAGAGGCTGTTGCACCAAAAACGGATGTTGCCATTGAACTTGGTGGTGAAGATGCCAAAATTATTTACTTTAAAGGCGGAATAGAGCAGAGGATGAACGGTGTTTGTGCTGGAGGCACTGGCAGTTTTATAGACCAGATGGCATCTCTTTTGCAAACAGATGCACAGGGACTTAACGAATATGCAAAAAATTATAAGGTTATTTACCCCATAGCAAGCCGTTGCGGAGTATTTGCCAAAACTGACATTCAGCCACTGATTAATGAGGGTGCAGCTAAAGAAGATTTGGCGGCATCTATTTTTCAGGCGGTGGTAAACCAAACAATAAGTGGGCTTGCTTGTGGAAAGCCTATACGTGGCAATGTTGCGTTTTTGGGCGGTCCCCTCCATTTTTTATCGGAACTTAGGTTAAGATTTATAGAAACCCTTAAACTTACGGAAGAAACTACAATTATACCTGAGGGTTCACATCTTTTTGCTGCATTTGGAGCTGCAGTAAGTGCAAAAGAGAATACACCTATAACAAATTTTGAAACTATTGAAAAAAATCTTCATGAGATAGGTTCACTTACCATGGAGGTAAGCCGACTTGACCCATTATTTGAGGACGAAAACGCATATAATGAATTTACAAAAAGGCACAGTGTCGAAAATGTAAAAAGGCTTGAACTTTCAACTTACAGCGGAAATGCTTTTTTGGGTATTGATGCTGGAAGTACAACTACAAAAGCAGCTCTTGTTTCTCAAAACGGAGAGCTATTGTATTCATTTTATGCAAGTAATGAGGGAAACCCACTTAAAGTTGTTATGCACGCATTGAACGACCTTTATGATAAACTGCCATCTACGGCAAAAATTAAAAGCTCCTGTGTTACGGGTTATGGCGAGGGTCTTGTTAAAGAGGCTCTTATGATAGATTTGGGATACATAGAAACAGTTGCACATTACAAGGCAGCGGCATTTTTTAAGCCTGATGTTGATTTCATTTTGGATATTGGCGGACAGGACATGAAGTGCATAAGAATAAAGGATAAAGTTATAGATAGCGTACTTCTAAACGAAGCGTGTTCGTCTGGCTGTGGCTCTTTTATTGAAACATTTGCCAAGGGACTTAACTATGAGGTTGCTGATTTTGCAAAAGTGGCACTTTTCAGCAAAACGCCCATTGACCTTGGTTCACGCTGTACAGTGTTTATGAATTCCCGTGTTAAGCAGGCACAAAAAGAGGGTGCACAGGTAAGCGATATCTCCGCAGGGCTTGCTTATTCTGTAATTAAAAATGCCTTGCTTAAAGTTATTAAAATTTCTGACCCTAAGGCATTGGGCAAGAGCATTGTTGTGCAAGGTGGAACATTCTACAACGATGCGGTGCTTAGAAGCTTTGAATTTATAAGTGAACGTGACGCTGTAAGACCTGACATTGCAGGCATTATGGGTGCCTTTGGTGCTGGGCTTATTGCAAGGGAAAAATACAAGGAAGGTTACGAAAGTACCCTTATAAGCCGAGAGGCTATGAACAGTTTGGAAATAAAGGCTACCCATGCACGGTGCGGACTATGTACAAATAATTGTTTGCTTACCATAAATACCTTTAACGGCGGAAGACGTTTTATTACTGGCAATCGCTGTGAAAAAGGTGAGGGTAAGGTAAAAACTGGGGTAGATATTCCAAATCTATTTGAATACAAAAAAAATAGACTTTTTAATTATGTAAGCCTTGAACCACAAAATGCAAAACGTGGAGTTATAGGTATTCCACGAGTCCTTAATATGTATGAGAACTATCCGTTTTGGCATACATTTTTAACTGACCTCGGTTTCAGCGTTAAACTTTCACCGTTTTCAAATAAGGAAATATATGAAGAAGGAATTGAAAGCATACCAAGTGAAAGTGTTTGCTACCCAGCAAAGCTTGTGCATGGTCACATAATGAATCTCATACATAGCGGTGTTAAAACTATTTTTTATCCTAGCATTGCATACGAAAAACCTGAAATTAAGGGTGCTGATGATTGCTACAACTGTCCTATAGTTGCAAGCTATAGTGAAAACATAAAAAACAACGTGGAGGATTTAAAAGAACAGAAGATTAAATTTATGAATCCATTCCTTTCGTTCAAAAACAAAGAGGCTCTTATTAGGCGTCTTACATATGAATTTAAGGATTATGAGGTGTCTGCAAAAGAGGTTACTAAGGCAGTTGAAAAAGGCTGGCTTGAGTGGGAAAACTTTAGAAACGAAATGCACCAAAAGGGTGTTGAAACCCTTGAATACATAAAAAACAACAATCTTACGGGAATTGTCCTTGGTGGCAGACCATATCACATAGACCCTGAGGTTAACCACGGTATACCAGAACTGATTACGGGCTTTAACATTGCTGTACTTACTGAGGACAGTGTGGCACACCTCGGTCAGCTGGAAAGACCATTGGTAGTGCGTGACCAATGGATGTACCACAGTCGTTTATACGAAGCGGCGGCGTTTGTTAAAACACAACAGAATATTGAATATGTTCAGCTTAATAGCTTTGGATGTGGGCTGGATGCTGTAACCACTGACGAGGTTAAGGATATACTGAATGCTGCAGGGAAAGTTTACACAAGTCTTAAAATAGACGAAGTAAACAACCTTGGTGCAGCAAGAATACGTGTGCGAAGCCTTATTGCGGCTATGGAGGATAGGCATGAAAAAGGCATTTGTATAAAAGGCGGAGATGCTAGCTTAAAGCGTATCATTTTTACCGAGGAAATGAAAAATAATTATACACTCCTTTGTCCCCAGATGGCACCTATTCATTTTGATATTCTAAGAGAAGCGTTTAACAGCTGTGGATATAACATAGATATAATGCCGGCAATTGACAAGGGGTGCATAGATACAGGGCTTAAATATGTAAATAACGATGCTTGCTACCCTGCCCTTATTATTGTTGGTCAAATTATAAATGCCCTTAAAAGTGGAAAATATGACATTAACAAGGTTGCGGTGCTTATGAGCCAAACAGGCGGTGGATGTCGTGCCTCAAACTATATTGGTTTTATAAGGAAAGCTCTTAAAAACGCTGGAATTGGGCATATACCAGTGGTTTCTGTGAGTGCAGGTGGTTTGGAAAAGAACCCAGGTTGGAAATTTAATGGTAAAATTATTGACCGTGCAATTAAGGCTTTTGTATATGGCGATTTGTTTATGCGTGTGCTTTTTGCAACTCGACCTTATGAGGCAGTTGAGGGAAGTGCAAATGCACTTTATGAAAAATGGAACAACAAGGTTAAGGCGGACATTGTACGTGGAAAAAATTACAAGAAAAATTTGGCAGATATTGTTAAAGCCTTTGATGAACTGGAATTGACAGGTGAGAAAAAACCTAAGGTTGGAGTAGTAGGTGAAATTTTGGTTAAATTCCATCCAACTGCAAATAACGACATTGTTGGTCTGTTAGAAAAAGAGGGTGCAGAGGCAGTTGTACCAGATTTGCTTGGGTTTGGATTGTATAGTGCATATAATTCGGTGCAAAAGCACAAGTACCTTGGAACGGGATTTATGGGCAATTTAAAGGGCAAGGCTGTTATTGAACTTTTGGAGCTTTACAGAAAACCTATGGTTAAGGCACTTAAAAAGAGCAAGCGTTTTAATGCCCCTGAAAGGATTGAAAAGCTTGGCGAGTTTGCTGAACCAATAGTTTCACTTTGCAACCAAACTGGTGAGGGTTGGTTTTTAACGGGTGAAATGATGGAACTTATATATACTGGAGTTAGAAATATCGTTTGTACACAGCCCTTTGCCTGTTTACCTAACCATGTGGTTGGTAAGGGTGTTATAAAGGAAATTAAAAGAATAAGTCCCCTTAGTAATATAGTTGCCATAGATTATGACCCAGGTGCAAGTGAGGTAAACCAGCTTAATAGAATTAAGCTTATGCTTGCGGCTGCACACAAAAATTTTGATGCTACGCAAACAATAGAAAATGAAGAAGACTTTATACAAGGAAATACATTAGAACTTTCTAGAAATACTTCACAAGGATTTAACCTTTAATTTGTTCGTAATTAAAAAAAATAAAAGGCGGAAAATCTAAGATTTTCCGCCTTTGTTCTTTAAAGTTTTACTTCTTTGGTGCGTTCTTTGAAATCCAAACTGACATTTTTTCACGCCATGTTTTGTTTCTTTTTGCCTCAAGATTAAGGCCTATAATGCTTGAAATGTAAATGCCTGCAAGTTCTACCTTAACTGTTTTTTTAACAGCAAGGTTGTCGTAAATGCGTTTGTCGCACATAAGAGTTGTAATTTGTGGACCAACTTTTGCTTTAACAATAGGCATTTTGCGGATGTGAGCTGATTTTGGGAGCTTTTCGTAAATGTTTTTTGGCAAATTTTCAGTGGTTGGCCTTTCAAACCTTTTGTCGATAACCAGAATTGGTGTAACCATTTTATACTGGTTAATGAAAGACTGTGCCTCAAGGTTTTTGGCATAATTTTTCTTGCCTAAGTAAAACATAACACCTAAAGCTACTGCAACAACAACAGCTGCAATAATAATAATGTCTCCGAATTGCATTTGTATTTCCTCCTTAGTGTAACTAAGCTGATTAAGTTTGGATAAACAAACTTAACATACTTAAACAATCTGTATACCATTCTATCATGTAATTTGCATTTAGGGAATAGAAAAATTTCAAAGGAATTGAATAATTTTGAAAATACCATAGAAGTTGGGTGTTTAATTGTGTATTATTTATAAAAGAGATATAATTAAACTATTATTACAGGAGGGATTAGTATGACTACGCTTAGCATTATAATATATATAGTTGCGTTAGCCTTTATGGTAAATGTTGTTTTAGCATCTATAGTTGTGTTTTATGAGCGGCGAAACCCTGCAAGCACATGGGCTTGGCTTTTTGTGCTGTTCTTTGTGCCTATTTTTGGTTTTGGAATATATTTTATTTTTGGTCGGGATTCTGCAAAGCAAAAGAGTTTTGCAGATAAAACAAAAACGGATTATGACATCCTTTGGGGTTATATTAATAGTAACGAAAAGCTTAGCCGAGAGGTGGAAAAGCAAAGTTTCAGCTATGACGGAATTGCTCTTGGTGAAGAGTATAAATACCTTAAAGATTTTGCAATGCTTAACATAAACAGCGGAAGTTGGCTTACTTATAACAACAAACTAGAACACTTTATTGAAGGGGATAAAAAATTTGATGCCCTTATAAATGACATACGCAATGCACGTAAATTTATACATTTGGAGTACTACATTTTGAGAGGTGACAGTTTGGGAAGGCAAATTGTTGATGAACTGACAAAAAAAGCTTCAGAGGGTGTGGAGGTGCGTATACTATACGACTACATGGGCAATTTGTTTTTGTCAAAGGATTTTTACCATAATCTAATAAAAATGGGTGGATATGCAATTCCGTTTATATCACCAAAGTTTATAAGAATTAACTGCAGAAATCATCGTAAGATAGTTGTTATAGACGGAGAGATTGGATATGTTGGAGGGTTTAACATTGGAGATGAATATTTGGGCAAGGTTAAGCGTTTTGGTTTTTGGCGTGATACTCATGTGAGGTTTGAGGGCGAAGTTGTTGACCAGTTGCAGATAAGGTTTTTAATGGACTGGAACTATGCTTCTCAAAGAAAAATATTTATTAATGATTACTACTTCCCACCTAAGAAGGAAGTGGGATACCTGCCAGCACAAATTGTTTGCAGTGGGCCAGATACTCAATGGAGAAATGTGAAAAACAGCTACTTCAAAATGGTGAATGAGGCAGAGAAAAATGTGTTTATTGAAACACCTTATTTTGCACCTGACGATGGTGTGTTGGGAGCATTGAAAGTGGCGGCATTATCGGGCATTGATGTTAGAATAATTATACCTGGACATCCAGACCATCCATTTGTCTACTGGGCAAGTATGTCTTATTTGGGTGAGCTATTGGAAGTTGGAGTTAAGTGTTACCAGTACGAAACAGGGTTTATTCATTCTAAAGCACTGTTTATAGATGGCATTGCAGGTACAGTTGGAACGGCAAATATGGATGTGCGAAGTTTTGGGCTTAACTTTGAGGTAAATGCCTTTATTTATGAACCTGAAACAGTGAAAAAGCTGGAAGCCGATTTTTATAACGACCTGAAGGAATGCACAGAAATAACAAGGGAATGGTACAATACACGAGATAAGAGATTTAGGTTTATGGAGGCAATATCCAGACTTATTTCGCCTATGCTGTAGAAAGGATAGATTTAGTTATGAGCAAAAAATATGAAGAAACCGCAGTGATAGCTTTTAATAACACAAATGCAAGGTTGCAGCTTACACAAAACAGCCTTACAGTGCTTTTTCAAGAGCTGGCAATACACCACAGCGATAGCCTTGGCTACACGCTGCATTATTTAAGTGAAGAACAAAAGGGGTGGGCAATAACCAACTGGCACATTCTAATTGACCGTTTTCCTAAGTATGGTGAAGAGGTTACTATGCAAACTTGGTCGCCGTCATGCCGAAGAATGCAGGCGGAAAGAAGCTTTCGGATGATAGATAGTAATGGTAACATTATTGCTAGGGCATCTTCACGGTGGATATATATGGATTTTAAGCGTCGCAGACCCACAACAATATCCAAAAGCATGGAGGAAGATTATTATAGTGGGCTTGAAAGCATAATTAAAAAGGAAAACTATAAATTGCCTAAAAGAGATGAGGAAAACCTTGTATTAGAGGTTGGTCTTAGTGTAAGGCGAAGCGAAACCGACAGCAATGGGCATACAAACAATACTCAATATATTACATGGGCTATGGATTTGGTGCCAGATTACATATATGACGGTTACCATAGCTATGACATTGGTGTTGTGTACCGCAGGGAATGCTATAGAAATTCAGAAATTATAGCAAAAACATATGTTAAGGATATTGCTGAAGAAAAAGAGGTTATAACTTGTTTTTTGGATGCCAACGATAATAGTATTATATTTTGCGAGGTTGCCACTCTTTGGGGCAGGAAAGACTGATTAGAAGCTGCGACGGAGTGTAAAAAACCCATATAATGTTAAGTGAAAATAAGTTGTGAGTAAGGTTGTATGCGGCTACGTTAAGGTCACATAGAGCAAAAAGGCAAAATGCAAATATAAGTTTGAATTGACGGTTTTTTATTATTATAACTAAATTTGAAAAAAGTATAGAGGCATAAAATATATAAACAAGAGGTCCTCTAAAAATATAGAAATACATAAAGGGCAAAGCAGCCAGTATTAAATAACAATATCTGGTTGCTTTGCTTTTTTTTGATGAAAGAAGGTAGGAATAGACAAGCTGAACTACAGAAAAAAGTGACACGCCAAAAAGTGTATGGTCTGTAAACAGCAGAAAAAAATCGCACAGTAAAGTTAGAAAAAGGGCGACTTTTACAAGTTTTATTTCTCCCAAAAGGGATATTATAAAGGCACAGATAATTACTGAAAATTTTATGTAGTTTGCAATTTGAAAATTGCCTGTTAAATCCATGAGTATATGGGCTGGATAAAGAATGCAAGCAAAAAGTAAAATTGCTTTTTTTATCATTTTTTTCACCTTCTGAAAACTTTGGATAGGTAGAAAAGGTTTTGGGAATACTCTTCTTTCAGCATAGAAGATGTAAACCGCCACTGCCAGTTGTTTGCCATAATGCCTGGTGTGTTCATACGTGCGGATTCATCAAGACCCAGAACATCCTGCAATGGATATATAGCTATATTGGCACAAGAGGCTATGGCAAGACGAATTAAATCCCATTGAGGTGATGCTCCATCAGTGTTCATATAGCGGCGAAAATAATCCCTACAGTCGTCTGAAGTGGAATTATACCAGCCTATAGAGGTATCATTATCATGGGTACCTGTGTATACTACACAATTTTTTTCAAAATTATGCGGAAGATATGTATTGTTTTCGCTGTTATCAAAGGCAAACTGTAATATCTTCATTCCAGGAGATTTAATACTTTCACGAAGCATTATTACCTCTGGAGTTATTACTCCCAAATCCTCAGCTATTATTGGCAGTATGCTAATTTCTTTTTTAATTGCATCAAAAAGTTTTTTGCCAGGACCTTTTTTCCACGTGCCAACAGTTGCATCATCATTTTGAAATGGAATGCAGTAATTGCTTTCAAAGCCACGGAAGTGGTCTATGCGAATTATATCTGCATTGGAAAGCAAACTTTTTATACGATTTATCCACCAGCTGTAGCCGTCTTTTTTGTGTTCAGTCCAGTTGTAAAGCGGATTGCCCCAAAGCTGACCAGTTTGGCTGAAATAATCTGGTGGAACACCTGCAACTTCAGTAGGAAAGCTTTTGGAATTAAGCTTGAAAAGATGTTGGTTTGCCCATACATCAGAGCTATCGTAGGCAACAAAAATAGGAATATCACCTATTATTTCAATTTGGTTGTTATTTGCATAGGTCTTAACGGCAGTCCATTGTTGAAAAAATTTATATTGAAGAAATTTATAATATTCTATGGGTTTGGAAAGCTGTGTTCGCATAGCTTTTAATGCCGCAGGAACACGGGAAACAAGGTCTTTATCCCATGTGCTCCATACACCGCCGTAGTAGTAATCCTTTTGCAAATTTTCGGGCATAATAGATTTGGTTTTGCTGCAAAAAGCTTTAAATTCTTTACTTTCATATTCAAGTTGGCGTTTTTCTATGTAGTAGTCCTTAAGGGCGGAAAAAAGGCTATAATCTTCAAGCCAAAATTCATTTTCAGTGCAAAAAGTTTTAAAGGCTTTATTGGGTTTAAAATTAGAAAAGGCTTGCTTAAAAAGCTTTGTTTTGTAGTCGATAACATTTCCATATTCAACCTTGGTTGTTGAAAAATTTGGAATATTTAAAACATCTTTTTGGCAAAGCAATCCCTCGGTAACAAGAATATCGGGGCTTATTAAATAAAAATTACCCGCAAATGCTGAAAAACTTTGGTATGGCGAATCACCGAAGCTAGTTGGACCTATAGGTAAAGTTTGCCATATTTTTTGGTTTCCTCGGTGCAAAAAATCTATAAAATCTAATGCACCCTTTCCTAAATCACCAATTCCATATGCAGATGGAAGGCTTGTTGGATGAAGCAAAATACCGCATTTTCTCATATTATCCATAATTTAACTCCTTAAAGAAAAAATTCATAAAGTGCCATTGTAAGTACAGTATTATAATTTTGATTTTACAGAAAATAGTGAAGCAATACAAGAAAATTTTAAATAATTTTTTTGAAACTTTATTATATAAAGGAGGAAACTTATGAAAACCAGATTAATTGCTATAATTACACTTGCAATGATTGGTGCAACATTTGCTGGATGTGCAGCGGGTAAAACGGGAACAAACCTTGGGCGTGCTATTGATGGCAACGGATATGTAGGGGATTATTTTGGCCCAGAAAATACTGGATTAACAGATGGAGATAGAACGGGTTACTATGGACCTTATGGAACTTACGGAACTGACTATAATAATGGACTGCTTGATAATGATTCAGGCTACACCACCTATATGGACAACAGTTATCGTCAGGGCAGTATACAAAATGATTTAGGTACGGCTAACGATAAAACGTATAATGCAGTTACTGGAGATTAATTTTAGGATAAAATGAAAACAAAAATCGGAGTGCAACTTTTATAATTGCACTCTGATTTTAATTAAATAAATGTAGTTAAAAATATTCAACAGGCTACATATACATAATTTAGAAAGATTTAGTGCAAAAAAAAATACTAATATGTAACATTTTTTTTAACAATTGTTTATTTATATTGCGGCAAAGCACGTTATCTGTTAAACTAAACGGTGGACGAATACGTATATTGAGTATATTTATGAAAAGGCAAACCTATAGACTATGGTTATTAAAAATAAAATTTTGAGGTGAAATAAAAGATGAGTTTTTTGGAAAAAATTTTTGGCAACTACAGTGAAAAGGAAATTAAAAAAATTCAACCAATTGTTGCAAAAATTAACACCTTTGAGCCTGCGTTGGAACCTTTAACGGATGATGAGCTTAGAGCAAAAACAGAAGAGTTTAAAGAAAGATATAAAAATGGAGAAACACTGGATGACTTACTTCCTGAGGCATATGCTTTAGTTAGAGAAGCTTCAAAAAGAGTTATGGGAATGCGTCACTTTGACACACAGCTTATTGGTGGTGTTGTTCTGCATCAAGGGCGTATAGCAGAGATGAAAACAGGTGAAGGTAAAACCCTTGTTGGTACATTACCTGCATATCTTAATGCACTTTCAGGAGAAGGCGTGCACGTTGTTACTGTAAATGACTACCTTGCAAACCGTGACTCAGAGTGGATGGGACAGATTTTTAAATTCCTTGGACTTACAGTTGGCGTTGTGCTTAATGGTTTGGACAATGAGCAAAGACGTGCGGCATATAACTGCGATATTACCTATGCAACAAATAATGAACTTGGTTTTGATTATCTTCGTGACAACATGGTTGTAAGAAAAGAAAATATGGTTCAGCGTGGATTGCATTATGCTATCATTGACGAGGTTGACTCGGTGCTTATTGATGAGGCAAGAACGCCACTTATTATATCTGGCAGTGGCTCAAAAAGTACCCATCTCTATCAGGTTGCGGATTCTTTAGTAAAGGGACTTAAAAAAGGTCGTATCCTTAACGAGGAAGAGGCACTTAATCCACTTATGAAAGAAGAGCTGCAAGAAGAGGGCGACTTTGTTGTAGATGAAAAGGCTAAAACAGTTACCCTTACACAAGAAGGTGTTGACAGAGCAGAGAAATTCTTTAACATCGACAACCTTTCAGACCCAGAAAATATGGAAATTTTGCACCACATAAACAATGCTCTGAAAGCAAACTATCAGATGTTTAGAGATAAAGATTACGTTGTGCAGGAAGAAACGGTTATGATTGTAGACGAATTTACAGGTCGTCTTATGCCAGGAAGAAGATACTCTGACGGTCTTCATCAGGCTATTGAAGCAAAAGAAAATGTAGAGGTTAACCGTGAAAGCAGAACACTTGCAACAATTACTTTCCAGAATTTCTTTAACAAATATGTTAAAAAATCCGGAATGACAGGTACTGCACAAACAGAAGAAAGCGAGTTTAGAAACATTTACAACATGGACGTTGTTGTTATTCCTACAAATGTGCCTATAAAGCGTATTGACAAAAATGACATTGTTTACCGCAGTGAGGCGGCTAAATTTCGTGCCGTTGTTAAAGAAATTGAGGCAGCACATATTAAGGGACAGCCTGTACTTGTTGGTACAGTTACGATAGATAAATCTGAAGAACTTAGTCATTTGCTTAAAAAAGACGGTATAAAGCACCAAGTTCTGAATGCAAAATTTCACGAAAAAGAGGCTGAAATTGTATCTCTTGCAGGACAGATGAATGCCGTTACAATTGCTACCAACATGGCAGGTCGTGGTACTGACATTAAGCTTGGAGATGGCGTAAAAGAGGTTGGCGGACTTAAAATTATTGGTACGGAGCGACATGAATCACGCCGTATTGATAATCAGCTTCGTGGACGTTCAGGACGACAAGGCGACCCAGGGGAATCACGTTTCTATATTTCTTTAGAAGATGATTTAATGCGTCTTTTTGGCTCTGAAAGAACCATGAAAATTGTTGACAGTTTAGGCCTTGAAGAGGATGACCCAATTGAACACGCAATGCTTGGTCGTGCAATTGAAAATGCACAGAAAAAGGTAGAGGGTAATAACTTTTCCGTTCGTAAGCATTTGTTGGATTATGACCAGGTAATGAATGACCAAAGAGAAATTATATATGGCGAACGCAGACGTGTACTTTTTGGTGAAAATCTTCGTGACAGCATAATTAAAATGATTAATGACGTTTGCGAAAAGGCAGTGAATATTTGTGCAGGAGAAATTCAATATCCTGAAAATTGGGATTTTAAGTCATTTAATGAATACATAAACCCAATTATACCAATTGGCATGGTTAGTGTTGATAAAGATGACCTTGAAAAAATAACTAAAGAAAAATTTACACAAGACGTTATTGAAAAGGCTCAGCACCTTTACGAGATGAAAGAGGCTGAAATTGGCGACCCAGAGCGTATGCGTGAGCTGGAAAGAGTTATTATGCTGCGTGTGATTGACCAGAAGTGGATGGACCACATTGATGATATGGACCAGATGCGTCAGGGCATTGGCTTACACGCATTTGCACAGCGTGACCCACTTATTGAATACAAATATGTAAGTTTTGATATGTTTAACGAGCTTAGCCAAAATATTCAGGTTGATACATTACGTGGATTATATCATGTTCGCATTGTAACGGAGCCAAAGCGTGAAGAGGTGCAGCAGCCTATGTTTACCAACAAGGATGATAGCCTTGGGAAAAAGCCTAAAACTAGAAAAGAAGAAAAAGTAGGAAGAAATGACCCTTGCCCTTGTGGCAGTGGCAAAAAATATAAGCAATGCTGTGGTAAATAAAAAAATATAAAAGGTTTAATGGGAATTTGTTATACAATAATATCTTTTTATAAAAGGGGTTGAATTTAATGTTTGAGTTAGACCAAATGGGCGTGGAGCTTTCAGCTTACGACGAAAAATTAAAGGAAATGGGGGCTTCACTTTGACGTCGATAACAGTAGAGACAAAATAAGTGAACTTGAGGACATATGTGCCGACCCTGATTTCTGGAACGACATGGAAAAAAGCAAAAAAATATTACAGCAAACCTCGGCATTAAAGGCTAAGGTAGGCGGTTATGATGCACTTGTAAGCAAATATGAGGACATTTACACAATTATAGAAATGGGCAAGGAAGAAGATGACGAGGAACTTCTTGAGGAGGCAAAACAGCTTAGAGATGCCTTTGTTGACGAGTTTGACCGTCTTAAAATTTCAACCTTACTGGATGGTCAGTATGACAAGGAAAATGCAATTGTAACCTTGCACGCAGGTGCTGGCGGAACAGAAGCTTGTGACTGGGTAAGTATGCTTATGCGTATGTACTTCAGATGGGCGGAAAAACGTGGTTTCAATGTGGAAACGCTAGATTATCTTGCTGGGGACGAAGCTGGCGTTAAGTCTGTAACCTTCCAGATAAACGGTGAAAATGCCTATGGCTACCTTAAAAGTGAAAAGGGAGTACATCGTCTTGTGCGTGTTTCTCCCTTTGACTCATCGGGCAGACGGCATACTTCCTTTGCAAGTGCAGATGTTATGCCAGAAATAAGCGATGATATGGACATTGTTGTTAACACCGATGATATACGTGTGGATACCTATCGTGCCAGTGGTGCAGGCGGTCAGCACGTAAACAAAACATCATCAGCTATTCGTATTACTCATATACCTACTGGGGTTGTAGTGCAGTGCCAGAACGAAAGAAGCCAGCACAGCAACAAGGACAGGGCTATGAAAATGCTTAAAAGCAAGCTGCTTGAAATAAAAATTGAAGAGCAGATGCAAAAATTGGCAGAGATACGTGGCGATATTAAAGAAATTGGTTGGGGCAGTCAGATACGCTCTTACGTATTTATGCCATACACCATGGTAAAGGATAACCGCACAGGCGAGGAAACAGGAAACGTAAATGCCGTTATGGATGGTAATATTGACAGCTTTATGAATGCGTATTTAGGCTGGATACACAGTTAAAAGGAGTTTTGGTATGAAGGAAATAAATATTACTGAGAGAGAGGAAAATCAGCGACTTGATAAATTCCTACTTAAATATTTTAATACAGCACCAAAATCCTTTGTTTATAAAATGCTTAGAAAAAAACGCATTAAATATAACAACAAAAAAGCCGAGGGTGGCGAAATGCTTAAAGATGGCGATAGCTTACAGATGTTCCTTGCAGATGAAACTATGGACAGTTTTATGGAGGAAAAAACACTGCAAAAAGCTGAGCGTCATTTTGGCATTGTGTATGAGGACGATAACATTCTTATGGTAAGCAAGCCAGCAGGTCTTTTGTCACATCCCGAAAAAAGCACGGATACAGACACTTTGGTAGACCAGATATTGTACTATTTAAGTCAAAAGGGACAGTACACTCCGTCTAAAGAAAATTCATTTACGCCTGCAATTTGCAACCGTTTAGATAGAAATACAGGTGGAATAGTTATTGCTGGCAAGAATTTATCTGCGGTGCAGGAGATTAACCGTGTTATTGCTGAACGCAAGCTTAAAAAATATTATATCACCATGGTGCGTGGGGAAATGACTGAGGAAAAAGAATTTTTTGGGTACCACATAAAAGATGCAACAACTAACCAGGTTAAGGTGCTTAAAAAAGAAACACCTGGGGCAAAAAAAATTTACACAAAGGTTAAGCCACTGGCTGTAAGGGACAAGTTCTCCCTTTTGGAAATTGACTTGATTACTGGTAAATCCCATCAAATTAGAGCTCACCTTAAAGCAATGGGTTACCTTGTTATTGGTGACAGAAAGTATGGAGAAGAACGTGTCAACCGTGTTTTTCGTGAAAAATATGGATTAAACAATCAATTTCTGTTTGCGTACCGTGTTGTATGGCAGGAAAGTGAAGGACCGCTTAGTTATCTTTATGGCAAGGAATTTGTTGCTAAGCTTACAGATAACCTTGAAATTATTAAACGTGATTATTTTGGAAATGATTTGTTGCAGGAGAATACGGAGGTGCAGGAATGAAGGCGATAATACTAGTGGCAGGCTACGCTACAAGGCTTTATCCATTAACTATTAATATTCCGAAGGCATTATTGCCAATAAATAAAAAGCCAATTATTGATTATATAATGGAGCAGATAGAAACAATTCCGCAAATAGATGAAGTGTTTGTGGTAAGCAACCATAAATTTGCAGACCAATTTGAAGCATGGGCAAAGGCTCATACAATAAAAAAGCCTGTTAAGGTAATTGATGATGGTACTGAGAGCGAGGAAACAAGAAGAGGTGCAATAGGAGATATTCTTTACACTATTAAACAGGAGCAAATAACTGATGAAATAGTTGTAATTGCAGGGGACAACCTGTTTACTTATAGCCTTAAAGAATATTTTGATTACTTTAAAGCAATGGATAAGGACTGTGTTTGTGTTAAGCCTTTCGAGGATAAAGAAATGCTGAAGCAGTTTGGCATTGCGGAAATCAACAAGGATGGAAAAGTTATAGATATTGAGGAAAAACCAGAAAATCCAAAAAGCAATCTTGTGGTTTTTGCAACTTATATGTATAAAAAAGACACAATACCTATGTTTGAGCAATACATAGCAGAGGGTAATAAGCCAGATGCACCAGGATATTTTGTGGAGTGGTTATACAAAAGAAAAGATGTTTATGCTTTTACATTTAATCAGGAATGCTATGACATAGGAACACCAAAAAGCCTTAAAGAAGTGTCTGAAATATTTGAGAATTCAAAACATTCATTAGTATAATTTGGGGCACAATAGAAGTCCAAAATTGTGAAAACAAATAACGAGGGTCAAAATGGGAATACTCACATTTTGACCCTCGTTTTTATTTTGCTCTATTTACAGGTTTATCACCAAATGAAACTCCTAAATCTCTTGCTACACCCACAAGTTCACCGTTAGGGTCAACAAGTTTTTGTGCACCAATAACCTCTTCAAGGGGAACGTGACCTATTTCACTGCCTTTAAGTCGAACCATCATACCAAATTTTTCTTCGTGAATTAGTCGGGCTGCATATGAGCCATAACGAGCAGACAGTATTCTGTCAAAGGCAGATGTTTCCCCACCACGCTGAGTGTGGCCAAGAACAACAGGGCGAACTTCATGCTCTTCGCCTAAACGCTGTTCAAGCTGATAGGTAAGCTTGTTGGCAATGCCGCCAAGACGAATAGGGTCTGGACTATCAGCTACAACTCTGTTAACAGTAACCTCGCCACCAAGTTCTTTTGCACCTTCTGAAACTACAATTATGGTGAAAAGTTTTCCACGGTTGTCACGTTCATGTATTTTTTGCACAATGTTATCCAGTGTGTATGGAATTTCAGGCAAAAGAATAATATCTGCACTGCCTGCAAGACCTCCATGAAGAGCAATCCATCCGGCATTACGTCCCATTACTTCCACAACAATTATTCGGTGATGACTTTCAGCAGTAGTGTGAAGTCTGCCCAATGCTTCTGTAACAATGTTAACAGCAGTATCAAAACCAAAGGTACGCTCGGTAGCTAAAAGGTCGTTATCAATAGTTTTTGGCACACCAATTACGTTTACGCCAAGACGTGAAAAATCACGAGCACTGGTAAGCGTTCCATCGCCGCCTAAAACAACAAGAGTGTCTACACCTTCTTTTTTAAGGTTTTCAACAGCTACATGGGATACATCTTTGCGTACTGCTACGCCATTTTCCATAAGCTTATAGTCGAAAAGGTTATCTTTGTTTGAACTATATAAAATTGAACCGCCCTTATGCATAATGCCAGTTGTATTTTCAAGGGTTAGGGGCATAAAATCATTTGTATACAAGCCACGGTAGCCAAATTTATACCCGATAACGTCGTAATTATATTTAAGAATACAGGTTTTTGTGAGGGTATAAATTACTGCATTTAAGCCCGGGGCATCTCCACCGCCTGTTAAAACAGCTATTTTTTTCTTTGCCATATTTTTTCCTCCAAATCATAATGTTTGCTTCGTTGTAAATCTGTTCAGGCATATATATTTACCAGAGTTACTGACATATTATATACCAAATAATTTTTTTTGTAAAATAAATAATAGGTGCATTTATTGATGTTTTTAGCAGTATTTTAACAATACATCCTTTATATATATGTATATATAATTTAAAGAGTATTGATTTTGACTTTTGGTAAAAACTATTTTATAATAATAAAAATAGATTTTGTGAATAGTTGGAACGGAGGGAAAAATGTCTGACAAAACAGCATTGGCTATAAGAAAAATGATTGAATATAATGCTCCTGATTTAAGAAGAATTAATCATGCACTTAAAGTTTTTGGCTTTGCTAGTGCCATAGGTGCAGGGGAAAATTTGAACGATAAGGAATTGGAAATATTAGAGGCATCGGCAGTTTTTCACGATATAGGTATACATAAGGCAGAGGAAATTTACAAATGTGCGTCAGGAGATTATCAGCAAAAGCTTGGACCCGACGTGGCAAGACCACAGCTTTTAGAGCTAGGTTACAGCCTTAAACAGGTTGAGGAAATATGTTATCTTATTGGTCATCACCATACATATACAATAAAAGAAAATAATCTTTTGCAGATGCTTATAGAGGCGGATTTTATTGTAAACATAGATGAAAAAGAATTCCCTAATGAAACTGACTATGAAAAGTTAAGGGATAAAATTTTTGTCACCGAAACTGGAAAAAAACTTATAAACTCGTTAATTATTGACAAGGCAAAATAACTTGCGTTGACTACAATTTTTTTAACCGATTTGGACATAATAAAACCAAAAGAAAAGGGGACTTATTATGTCGAAATTTATTGTGAGCAAGAGTCTTGGGCTATGTGGAAAAGTAGAAATAAGTGGTGCAAAAAATGCGGTTTTGCCCATACTTTGTGCCTGTATATTAACTGAAAAGGAATGTGTTTTAAGCAGTGTTCCACCACTTATGGATGTTTATGCTATGATGGATATTTTGAAAGCACTTGGCGTAAAGGTTCAGTACGACAGCGTTAATCAAATTGCAAAAATTAAGGCTGAAAGAGTTACTAAAACCAAGGAAGAGTACGAAATGGCTGGAAAACTTAGAGCATCTTTTTTAGTGATGGGTCCGCTGCTTGCACGCCGTCAAAAAGCAAAAATTCCGTTGCCTGGAGGGTGTCAGATAGGGACACGGCCTGTGGATTTACACTTAAAGGGATTTATAAAGTTAGGAGCTAAAATAAAGCAGGAGCATGGTTTTGTTATGGGACGTTGCAGAAGGCTAGTGGGCAGCCATATCTATTTGGATTTTCCCAGCGTTGGGGCTACTGAAAATATAATGATGGCGGCGGTTCTGGCAGACGGCGTAACTGTCATAGAAAATGCTGCAGTTGAGCCTGAAATAGTTGATTTGGCAGAATTTTTAAATAAAATGGGTGCAAAAATAACAGACTATGGTACGGGAGCTATTACTATAAATGGTGTTAAAACTCTTGAAGGAGCAAACCATAATGTAATACCTGACAGAATAGAGGCAGGAACCTTTATGGTGGCGGCGGCAATAACAGGCGGTGATATTTTTCTTACCAATGCAGTGCCAGACCATTTGGGAGCAATTACATCAAAATTAAAGGAAGCAAATGTAGATATTGAAGAATTGGCACATGGCATTAGGGTTTGTACAAAGGGAGAAATTACAGCATTTAATTTAAAAACGATGCCTTTCCCCGGGTTTCCCACAGATTTACAAGCGGTATTTATGAGCCTTAGCACGGTGGCAAAGGGGACAAGTGTGATAACTGAAACTGTGTTTGAAAACAGATTTTTGCACGCAGGGGAGCTTACACGTATGGGGGCTGACATTAAAATTGACGGAAGAATTGCTGTAGTTGATGGAGTTAGAAAGCTTACGGCAACGCAGGTTAAAGCCACAGACCTTAGGGCTGGAGCTGCACTGGTGTTGGCGGCAATGACAGCAGAGGGTGAAACTGAAATAAGCGATATTTTCCACATAGACAGAGGGTATTGCCTGTTTGAAGAAAAGCTTATAAAACTTGGTGCTAAAATACGGCGTGAAGACTGAAAAAGCAATACGAAATTGCCATATGGTGGTGGAGATGGAGAGTTGGGAGCAATATTAAGATATTTGAGTCAGCGTTTTACTATGGTTACGCCACAGGCAAAAGCAACACTTAACGATATTGGCACAGAAGAGTTGGCACATCTTGAAATGATGGGAACTATAGTTTCACAGCTTACCCAGGGGCTTACTGATAAGCAAGTACGTGAGGCTGGACTTGAGGCATATTATGTTGGTCATGGGCTTGGTGTTTATCCTGCCTCCGCAGCAGGTGTACCCTTTACTGCTGCATATATACAGAGCAAGGGCGACCCTATTTGCGATTTATATGAGGATTTGGCAGCAGAGCAGAAAGCACTTGCTACCTATAACTATTTGTTGGATTTGACTAATGACCCAGACGTTATTGCACCTCTTAAATTCCTTAGAGAACGTGAAATTGTCCATTTCCAACGATTTGGTGAAGCACTTGATATAGTTAGGGATTATCTTAAGGAAGAAAGAGTATTTTCTATTAAGAAACCTGATTGTATGATGTAAATTGCTAATTTATGAAAAAGTAAACCTTAAAGCAATTTTCTTTGGGGCAATAGATTATTTTTTGAACAACTTGTTTTATAGAAAGCGGATTGGTTTTTACAAGCTGATTAAACGTTGGAAGAATTTCTGTTTTAGCAGTATTACTGTTTTCACCAGGTAGACTTTCTTCCAATTTTTGAAGTTTATTCAAAAGTGGTACCTTTGTGGATTTATATTCTTCAAGTGTATCTATGCCGTTAAGATATGCGGTTTTGGCTTTTTCAAGGTTTTGGGTTAGCTTTTTAATACTGCTTTTTACAAGGAGGGCTTGAGCATTTAAGCCCTCCTTTTGTTTTAAGGTTATTTGGTAGCCTTGCACATTACTGTTCTGATAATATGTGTTAAGGGCAGTAAAAAAAGCCTTTTCCAGTTTGTTGGAGGATATAGAATGTGAGGTTTTACATATTCCATGATTATAATTACCGCATTGAAGCTGACACCCACCGTTTTTATAATATTGTCCGCAAACAAGTGAAGCACCACAGCAACTGCATTTAACAATACCTGAAAACCAAGGTGAATTTTCACGGGGCTGATGGTGTGAGTAAGGTTTAACAGATATTTTTTGCTGTGCAATGAAAAATATTTCCTGCGAGATAATAGGTGTAAAAGTACCCTTTGCAATTATGGTGTTAGCATTTTGCAAACGTCCAGCTTTGCCTGTAGGTGTCCATCTGGAAAAGCCTATATACACAGGGTTTTGAAGAATATATTTTACACCACGGCTATCGAATGGATTGTTTTTATGAGTTTTTATGTCCATCAAATTAAGCTGACAAGCTATGGAATAAAAGCTTTTACCACTAATGAATTCTGAGAAAATATAGTTTACTATTTTACTTTCCGCATCTATTGGCACAAGAGTTTTATTTTGGTTACGATACCCGAAAGGTGCATATGCTTGATATTCGCCATTTTCGGCTTTTTTTAACATGGTTTTTTTAACCTCTTCTGCAAGGTTAAGGCTGTAATATTCAGCCATTGCCTCCAGCATACTTTCATAAATTACTCCAAATTTATCGTCTTGAGGCACAGGCTCTTTTATACTTATTACACGTATGCCACAATCTCTTTTAAGCAAAGCTTTATAAATTACGCTGTCTTCACGGCTTCTGGCAAAACGGTCAAACTTATGGCACAAAATAACGTCAAAAGGGCGTGGCTTTTTTTTGGCAAGGGAAATCATGCTCATAAAGGCAGGTCGGTGGGCGGCGTTTCGACCTGAAATACCTTCATCCCGGAAAATGAATTTTTCGTCTACGGCAAGGCTATGTTCACTGGCATATTTTAAAAGCTCGTCAAGTTGTGCCGAGGGTGAATACTCAGTTTGTTCATCAGTGGAAACACGTATGTAAAGAGCAGCTTTTTTCATTTTCAAAACTCCTTTTAATAGACATGGTACAAAATTATGGCGGCATAAACTACGTCAGGGGGTGAAGTTGTGAAACCTGAATGTAAATTTTACATAGTTAAAGATGGTACTGAAACAGAAATATGCCAGTTTAGCCAAGAATTGTGCATGAGTTTGGATATTACCGCAATACAAAGGCTATTGGAAGCACAGGGAATTGAAGTTGTGGAAATTACTCCCATATTTAAAAATATTCTTTAAACAAATTGGGTATAACCTTGTATATGCCTTTAAATTGTGGCAAAGTATTAATAAAAGTGGTAAAATGTAAGAAAGTATTGAAAAAATCTATAGAATTATTTTACGAGGTAAAGTATGAACGAAAAAGCACTGCGAACTTTAGAATATAACAAAATAATAGGCAAGCTTACAGATTTTGCTATATCACCTATGGGCAAGGAACTTTGTTCTAAGCTTAAGCCATCTGTAAGCATATCTGAAATTAATCAATGGCAGAAGGAAACTACAGAATCAGCAGAAATGATTGTGCGAAAAGGCAATATTCCACTTGGTGGAATGCGTGAAATACGTCCTCAGCTTAAACGCTGTACCGCTGGCGGAACACTTGGAATTGAAGAGTTAATGAATATTAATGAGTTTTTATATGTTTGCCGCAAGGTTAAAAATTACTCCATAAACCAAAATAAGGCAGAGGTATACGAAAGCATTGATGATATGTTTGGTATTGTTGAACTTTTGCCACGTCTTGAGGCGGAAATAACACGCTGTATTGTGTCGGAGGTGGAAATAAGCGACGATGCCTCTAACGAACTTAGAAATATACGACGTGAAATCAGGACATCTAATGAAAGAATAAGAGAACAGCTTAATTCTATAATAAATTCATCTGCATACAGAAATATGTTGCAGGATTATGTTATTACAATAAGAAATGACCGCTACTGCGTACCTGTTAAAAGCGAATACAGAAGCAGTTTTAATGGTATGGTTCACGACCAGTCCAATACTGGGTCTACTTTATTTATAGAGCCAATGGCGGTTGTTCAGCTTAACAACAGAATTAAAGAATTACAGGCAAAAGAAAAAACAGAAATAGAAAAAATATTGGAAAAATTATCGGACAGCGTAAGGGAAAATGCAGACCTTATTGCTGCCAATTTGCAAATAATTACTCAACTTGACTTTATATTTGCAAAGGGCAATATTTCCCTTTCTATGCGAGCAAGCAAGGCTATATTTAACACAAACGGCTACATTAACATAAAAAAAGGCAGGCATCCTCTTTTGGAGGATAAATCTGTTGTGCCAACAAACATTTATTTGGGAAAAGATTTTACAACGCTGCTTATAACAGGCCCTAACACAGGCGGTAAGACGGTTGCCCTTAAAACCCTTGGTTTATTCACACTTATGGGGCAGGCGGGACTGCATATTCCTGCCTTTGATAACAGCGAGTTGGCGGTGTTTGATGAGGTTTTTGCAGACATTGGCGACGAGCAGAGCATTGAGCAGAGCCTTAGTACATTTTCAGCACACATGAGCAATATTGTTACTATATTAGACAAGGTTACAAATAATTCCCTAGTGCTTTTTGATGAGCTTGGTGCAGGTACAGACCCTACTGAGGGAGCAGCTCTTGCCATTGCTATTATTAAACGGTTGCTGGAACGGAAAATAAGAACGGCGGTAACAACTCACTATAGCGAGCTAAAGGTGTTTGCACTTTCCACCCAGGGGGTTGAAAATGCCAGCTGTGAATTTGATGTGGAAACCTTACGACCTACCTACAAGCTTTTGATAGGAATACCTGGAAAAAGTAATGCTTTTGCAATATCTAAACGCCTTGGGTTAAAGGACGAAGTTATTGACATTGCAAGGGAATTTATCAGCCACGATGAAACAAGGTTTGAAGACGTTATAACTGATTTGGAAATTAGCAAAAAATCGGTTGTATATGAGCAAGAGAGGGCAGAACAGTACCGCAAAGAAGCTGAGATACTTAAAAAAGAAGTTCAGACTCAAAAAGATAAGGTTGCAAAGCAACGTGAAAAAATACTTGCTGATGCCCGTGAGGAAGCTCGCATGGTTTTTCAGAAGGCAAAAGAAGAAGCTGACTTAATTATAAAGGAAATGAACAGGGACGCCCGTGAAAAAGCAAACCAAACAAAGATGAATGAAAGCAGACAGAAGCTTAAAACTCACCTTGCAAATGCAGATGCTGAATTTAACAAAGCTCTTGCAAAAAAACGTGTATCACACAAGACACCTGAAAATCTTAAAGAAGGTGACAGGGTATATGTTGTTAGCTTTGACCAGCGAGGCACAGTTATTAGCAAGCCCGACAACAACAAGGATGTTATGGTGCAGGTGGGCATTATGAAAGTAAAGGTGCCTTTAAAAGAACTTGCAATTGATGATTTTATAGAAAAAGAAAAGCCACAAAGAAGTAATATGCGAAATATTTCTTCTAAGGTTAAGGAAGGCAAAAGCATGGGCATTAAGGCAGAAATTGACTGCCGTGGTCAAACAGTTGATGAAGGTCTTGGCAATATTGACAAATATTTGGATGACGCATATTTATCGGGACTTAAACAGATTACCATTATACACGGAAAGGGCACAGGTGCTCTTAGAAGTGCGGTGCAGACCTATCTGAGAACAAATCCACACGTCAAAGCTTTTCGCTATGGTGTGTTTGGAGAGGGCGAAATGGGTGTTACAATTGTAGAAATTAAGTAAGGTGGGAAGAAAAATGTCTGACAAAATGAAAATAATGGTTGTGGATGATGATGAACATATTGCAGAGCTTATATCTCTTTATTTAAAGCGTGAGGGATACGAAACCAGCGAGGTTTACAATGGTGCGGAAGCAATTGAAAAATTTGAGAAGTTTAAGCCAAATCTTATAATGCTGGATATTATGTTGCCGGGCATTGACGGATATGAAGTGTGCAGAGAAATTAGAAAGGTTAGCAATGTGCCTGTTATTATGCTTACAGCAAAGGGTGATACCTTTGACAAGGTGCTAGGGCTGGAACTTGGGGCAGATGATTACATGGTGAAGCCATTTGAGCCAAAGGAACTTTTAGCCAGAGTTAAGGCGGTGCTAAGGCGTTATGATGCTAGGGACAAATATGCAGAGAATGGTAATAGGCTTACTTTTAGCAACCTTGAAATCAGCATGGATAACTACACCGTTACTTACCATGGCAATGAACTTAATTTCCCACCCAAGGAATTTGAATTGCTATACTTTTTAGCTAAACGTCCAAATCAGGTTTTTACCAGAGACCAGCTTTTGGACAAGATATGGGGCTATGAATATATTGGGGACACACGTACTGTAGATGTGCATATTAAAAGAATACGTGAAAAGTTTGACGAAAGCGAAAGCTGGGGCGTTAAAACAGTTTGGGGCGTAGGCTATAAATTTGAGGTGAAATAAAAAGGTGAAGATTAAAACCATATTTAAAAAACAGATACTTCTTTATATGGGTATACTTTTAATTTCCTTTGGATTTTTTGGTGCAGGCATATCATTTGTATACACTAGGCAATATATGAATGAACAGGAGCAACAGCTTATTTTGCAGGGCGAACGATTTAAGGAGAGTATGTCTAGCCTGTATTTTACAGGTGTTGTAGACATGAGCAGAATGAGTTTTGAACTACAGATAATGGAAAAATACATGGGTGCAAGTGTATTTTTTATGAACAACAAGGGTCAGGTAAGCCTTGTATCTGAAAGTCTTAATCAGCAGTGGATAGGTCAGACCATTACCGACGAGGCTGTAAGTATTGTATTGGATGGCAGAGTTGCCACGGTTAAAGGCAAAATTGGCGGAATGTTCAACGAAACGGTGCTTACAGTAGGTTATCCTATTAAGGCAGGTGACAAAATTATTGGCGGAGTATTTATGTGTAAGCCAATAACAGTTATTCAAGAGGCAACAAGGGAAATGCGTGGAGTTGTTGTTGGGTGCATGATACCTGTGTTTATAATAGGAGCAATTCTTATTTATTATTCAACAAAACGCATAATTATGCCCCTTAGAGATATGAATGATGCTGCTAAAATAATTGCTGACGGAAATTTTAAAAATAGAATTGAAGTGAAAAGTGGTGACGAGGTAGGTCAGCTGGCGGAAAGCTTTAACAACATGGCAGAAAGCCTTGAAAAAACCGAGAATAACAGACAAAAATTTATTGCTAACATTTCTCATGATTTACGCTCTCCACTAACAAGCATACAAGGTTTTATAAGTGCTATTGCAGATGGAACAATTCCAATTGAGAAACAAAGCCATTATCTTAATATAGTTCTTGAGGAAACCTCAAGGCTTACAAAGCTTGCCAATGACATGACGGATTTAAGCAAGGCAGAGGCAGGGGCAGTTAAGCTTGAGCTTTGCCAATTTGACATAAACGACATGATTAGGGAAAGCTTTAATGTTTTTGAAACACGTCTTTCCGCAAAAAAAATACGCACTGAAGCTTTGTTTGAGGAGAAGTTTACCATGGTTGTTGCAGACCCTAACATGATTCAGCGTGTTATTCACAACTTGCTGGACAATGCAATTAAATTTACGCCAGAAGAAGGCGAAATAATTGTGGAAACAACTGTTAAGGGTGACAAGGTTTATGTTGGAGTTAAAGACAGCGGTGGGGGAATAACCCGAGAAGAGCAGAAAAAGGTGTTTGAAAGATTTTTTAAGGCGGACTCAAGCCGTGGTCTGGATAAGGGCGGCGTTGGCCTTGGATTATCAATAGTAAAGGAATTTATAAAAGCACATGGTGAAAAAATTGAAGTGAAAAGCAATGAGAATTTTGGAACAGAGTTTACATTTAGTCTTAAAAGGGCAGATGTGAAATAAAAAAGTGATTAAGCCATAAGTGAAAAGAGTTTATATAGAAATATTGGCTGAATTTGACAATATTTTTTGATTTTGTTATTATCTTTCTATATTGGGATTATATCACTATTTTTTTAGGAGGACATCAAAAATGAGTTTCTTTGAAAAGCAATTCAAGCTTCAAGAGAACAAAACAAATGTTAAAACAGAAGTGTATGCAGGTATTACAACTTTTATGACTATGGCATATATCCTCATAGTAAATCCTAGCATTTTAAGTGCAACGGGTATGGATGCGGGTGCCTTGTTAACAGCAACAGCCATTGCTTCTGCATTGGGTACATTCTGTATGGCGGCATTTGCTAACTATCCCTTTGCATTGGCACCGGGAATGGGGCTTAATGCGTACTTTGCATATACTGTTGTTTTACAGTACGGTTATTCGTGGCAAACAGCGTTAACAGCCGTATTTATAGAGGGTATTATATTTATTATACTTTCCTTTGCAAATGTTAGAGAAGCTATTTTTAATGCTATACCAAAAAATATAAAAGCTGCTACAAGCGTGGGTATTGGCTTATTTATTGCCTTTATAGGTATGCAAAATGCAGGTATAATTGTGGATAATTCTGCAACACTTGTAGGTATTGGCAATGTAAAAACTGTACCTGTAGCACTTGCACTCATTGGCACAATAATTACTATGGCTTTGGTAATTAAAAAAATTCGTGGGGCATTGTTATGGGGAATTATTATCACATATGTTTTAGGCATTATATGTGAACTTACAGGCATTTATGTGGTTAATGTTGACGCTAGATTGTATTCTCTTATTCCAAGCGGACTTGTGTCACTTCCACCTTCAATTTTACCTGTTTTGTTTAAGGTTGATTTTTCAAATATTTTTTCTTTGGAATTTGTTACAGTTATTTTTTCCTTCCTGTTTGTTGACCTTTTTGATACTTTGGGTACCCTTATAGGCGTTTCTACAAAGGCTGGATATTTGGACAAGGACGGCAAACTGCCAAAAATTAAAGGTGCACTTTTGGCTGACGCTGTGGCAACAACAGCAGGTTCACTTCTTGGCACATCAACAGTTACAACTTTTGTAGAGAGTGCTTCGGGAGTTGCAGAGGGCGGAAGAACAGGTCTTACATCGGTTGTTACTGGCTTGCTTTTTATCCTTGCACTTTTCTTTTCACCTATTATTACATCTATTCCGTCATTTGCTACAACACCAGCACTTATTGTAGTCGGTTTATTTATGATGGAACAGGTTGTAACCATTAATTTTAGCGATTATACAGAAGGATTTCCAGCGTTTATTACTATAGTTATGATGGTTGTTGCTTATAGTATTTCTGAGGGGCTTATATTTGGTGTTATATCTTATGTATTGTTAAAGATTTTATCGGGTAGGAGCAAGGAGTTAAACTTTGTTATTATTATAATTGCGATTTTATTTTTATTAAAGCTTATGATGTAGCACTGTTTTATATATGCTTGACATTTTTATAATTAGCTTGTAGAATATTATTGAATATAAGATATTTTTCCATATAACTGGCGGAAGTGGATTTAACCACAGGGAGTATGGTTTTTTTAAGCCGACCGCCTGGGCATTTGACATTAATCATGCACAGGTGGAAGGCTTATTTTTATACCGAAACTGTGCAAAATTTAATTATATTAGGAGGATTTAAAATGAAAAGAGCATTGCTTAGCGTTTCAGACAAAACAGGCATTATTGATTTTGCAAAGGAACTTGTTGAAATGGGCTGGGAAATTATTTCTACAGGTGGTACACATAAGGCTTTGGAAGATGCTGGGTTAAAGGTTACGGGTATATCTGACGTAACAGGTTTTCCTGAATGCCTTGACGGACGTGTTAAAACTTTACACCCTGCAATACACGCAGGTGTGCTTGCAATAAGAGGCAATGCGGAGCATATGAAACAGCTTGCAGAACTTAAAATTGATACAATTGACATGGTGGTAGTTAATCTTTATCCTTTTAAGCAGACAATACTTAAAGAAAATGTTGAACGTGAGGATGCCATTGAAAATATTGATATTGGTGGACCTACCATGATTAGAGCAGCGGCAAAAAATTATCAGGATGTGGCTGTAGTTGTTGACCCAGAGGATTATAACAAAATTTTGGACGAGCTTAAAGCTGACGGCGAAGTAACTGCTAAAACTAAGTTTTATCTTAGCACCAAGGTATTTATGCACACAGCACACTATGACAGCCTTATTGCAAGCTATATGATGAAAGAGGCAGGAATTACAGGTTTTTCAGACACTATTTCACTTACCTACGAAAAGGTACAGGAAATGCGTTACGGCGAAAATCCTCATCAAAAGGCTGCATTCTACAAAGAGGTTGCAAACACAAAGGGATTGCTTACAAATGCAAAACAGCTTCATGGCAAGGAATTATCCTTTAACAACATTAACGATATGAACGGTGCGTTGGAGCTTTTGAAGGAATACAGCGAGCCTACAGTGGTTGCTTGTAAACACGCAAATCCATGTGGTGTTGCCAGTGCCGACACTATCCACGAGGCTTATGTTAAAGCATACGAAAGTGACCCAGTATCTATTTTTGGCGGCATTATTGTTGCAAACAGGGAAATTGACAAGGCTACAGCAGAAGAAATTGCAAAGATATTTGTTGAAATAGTGGTTGCACCATCCTTTACAGAAGAGGCTTTTGAAATAATATCCAAGAAAAAGAACGTTAGAATTATGGAACTTAAGGACATTATGGAAAAACAGCCTGTTGGTTCAATTGACATAAAGAAAGTATCGGGCGGTATTTTGGTTCAAGATGTGGATAGACCACTTTACAATGAAGAAGAGTTAAAAGTAGTTACAAAGAAAGCACCTACAGAACAAGAAATGGAAGACCTTAAATTTGCATTTAAAATGGTTAAGTACACTAAATCCAACGGTATTGCCATTGCAAAAGACAAAAGGTCAATAGGTATTGGCCCTGGACAGGTTAACAGAATTTGGGCTTGTCAGCAGGCTATTGAACACGGAACAAATCACTTGGGAGCAGAATTTGTTAAGGGTGCGGCATTAGCAAGTGATGCGTTTTTCCCATTCCCTGACTGTGTTGAGGAGTGTGCTAAAGCGGGAATTACAGCCATTGTTACACCTGGCGGCTCTATAAACGATCAACTTTCAATTGATGCTTGCGACAAATATGGTATTGCCATGGTGTTTGTTGGTATGCGTCATTTTAGACATTAATTAGTAAAACCCACGACCTTTTGAAGTTTTAACAAGGTCGTGGGTTTTATTTTTTTCAAGGTTTAGCATAGCAAAGAGCTATGCTTTATTTTTTTGTGAGATAAATACTGTTATCTCTAATTTCCACGTTGTGCGTGGTAAGGTTTTCTAATGATATATAGTTATCATCGTAAATGTTGGCTGGAGCCATGTCGGGTATATCTCCAAGGAGTTCTATAAATAAAGCTCTATTGGCATATGGCTTGCCATTAGCTATAAATCCTGTGAATGGTGATTTAACAAACTGAAGCGGTGGTGCGGTGTAGGTTTTAACGGCTTCATTATAAGCAGTTATAAGGCTATTTTCTGTTGTAATTCGGTAGTCGTTACACTGTGCAAAAGATGGACTTCCTACAGAGAAATCCACATCGGTGTACAAAACAGCCTTTATCTGTGGATAGCTTTGGGTAAGGCGAGCATAAATGTTTACAAGATTATCGGCGGCTTGAGCCGTGGTATAGCAATGGTTGGCAGTGGAATAGTGGCTTAGCCCCAGAGAAGTGACAAAAACATCTTTTTTGGTGTAAAAGCATAAATAGTCCAGTGCAGAAAAAAAGCTATCAAGGGTTTCGTCTGATTGCTGATAATGGTTTATACCTATTATGTCAAAATATTCAGGCTGTGGGTAGAAATTCATGGAATATGGCACATCATCAGAGGAAATACTCCATATAAGAGTTACATTTGGTGCATTTTTACGAAATATTTTTGCAGCATTATTCCACTGGTTTGTATAAAATTTGGTATTTGCATACAAGCGTGAGCCAAAAGGAAAAAGGTTTAAATAAATGGGTATATTAAGGGTACCAAAGCTTTGGGCAAGACTTATAAGGTTGTTATCGGTTGGGAAAAAACCGTTTTGTGTTGATAGAGTTATAAGAGGTGTTTTACCTAGTATAAAGCAGTGCAAAACATCGGAAATTGGAAAAGCATCGGCAGTTGTCATTTCAAAGCCATAAATTGAGTTGTGGGCTACATTATTTTCAACATCCTCTATAGTTTTATAGATAGATGTGTCTGTTATAGAAAAACCTGCAAGTGGTGGTTTTGTAACGGTATTTTCTATATAAATATCGCAGGTGGAGGACGATGGTTCATTAAGATTACTGTCCGCCATTTCCATAAGTTCTTGGGAATTATTGCAGCCACAAAGGCTTAAAATAACTAAAGTAAGAATCAATTTTTTCATGATACACCTCCTATAAATTATTTTTGCCGTATTTTTGCAGGGATATACCTCATATAATAGGTTTAAGGAGGAAGTGAACATGAGAAGAAGGAACTTTCAGTACAAGCGATTTATTATAAACTTTTTTGCTTCGGTATGTGTATGGGCAGTTATAGCTGTTTTATTGGTTAATTTTATTGGAATGGATAAAATTACTAAAGTTGTCTTAGGAGAAATGAACCACCAAAGTTTGGAGGCAGAGGACGACGGGCACGCTGTGTTTGGGTTTGAAAATACAAGTAATCAGACAGATGATAAGGCGATTATTCTTAATACCGTAAATTCCGATGATTGCATTTCTGAGCCTAAAACGGAAAATAAAGTGGATGCACCAAGTACAAAAATTAATCTATCAAAAGAGGATTTGAAGAAATTATCTGATACAGACTATCTTAAAAGAACTTTTTATACTGTGGATAAGAGGACGGATTTAGAGGATGGTGACGTAAATGCAGAAGAATTTTTAAACATGGATTTTTCTATAGATAAAGAACAGGAAGGCCCTAAAATTCTTATTTTTCATACTCATTCCCAAGAGATGTATTCCGACAGTGATACATCAAAAGGAATTACTGAGGGAGTATATGGTGCTGGTGAACGGCTTAAAGGAATTTTGGAAAACAAGTATGGTATTGAGGTACTGCACGACGATGGGCAGTATGATGTGGTGAATGGCAGAAGAGCGGTACTGGGTTCTTACGAACGTATGGAGCCTAAAATAACTAAGATACTTAAAGATAATCCATCCATAGAGGTGGCTATAGATATACACCGTGATGGTGTTAATGAGAGTGTGCATCTTGTAGCCGAAGAAGGCGGAAAGCAATGTGCTCAGATTATGTTTTTTAATGGACTTTGCAAGGTGTATGACAATGGAGTGCTTACTCCTACGCCAGGGCTTCAAAACACATATCTTAAAGATAACCTTGGGTTCAGCTTTAATATGCAGTTAATGGCAAACGCAATGTATCCAAATTTTACAAGAAGGGTATACCTTAATGCTTATCGTTACAGCCTGAATATGCTGCCTAAAAGCTTAGAAATTGAGGTTGGGGCTCAAACCAATACAAAGGAAGAGGCATTTAACGCAATGGAACCATTGGCGGATGTGTTGGCGGCAGTGATTTGTAATGAATAAAAAACTAAATGTTTCAAATAATAAGCCCATGATTACTTTTATTTATTATGGGCTTATTGGTTTTATTATGGAAGTTTTATGGACGGGTTTGGGTTCCTTTATAAATGGTGACCTTACAATGAAAAGCACAACCTCAATATGGATGTTTTTTATATATGGTCTGGCTGTGTTTTTACAGCCATTGTTTATACTTTTGGAGGGACTGCCTATTGTATTAAGAGGCATGATATATATGGTGCTTATATTCAGTGCTGAGTATGCAACAGGATATCTTTTGGAAAGGAGTATAGGGAGATGCCCTTGGGATTACGGCAACGGAAACTTTAGTATTTATGGGCTTATACGGCTGGATTATGCACCTGTTTGGTTTGTGGTAGGAATTTTTTACGAATATATATATTTTACAATAATATAAACTTTGTTGCATATATGCCGTATATTCTTGTATAATTGCAATTAAAGGGGAGATTTTAATGCCAACAGGACAAACACCAAAAGATGGTAAGCAAAATGATACAAAAATGCTTATACGGTTTATGCTTATTGCACTTGTGGTAACAAGTGGGCTTAACATATTTTTAGCATCAGCAAGCACAAGAGCTGTAAAACAGATTAAATACAGTGAGTTTACCACTATGCTTCAGGAGGGCAAGGTGGGTTACGTTGAAATTGAAGACGACAGATTGTTGATTACAGAAGCCGCTGACGAAAATGACACAGACGTTAATATATATAAAACAGCTAACAGATACTATACGGGGCGTGTAGATGACCCAAACCTTAAAGAAAATTTGGACAAGATGGGCGTAGAATATGATACCCCTGTGGATACTAGTTCACCGTTTCTTGAGTTTATAACAACATGGGTATTGCCTATTTTGCTTATTTATGGTGTATTTAGTTTATTTATGCGTTCTTTCAGTAAAAAAATGGGCGGCGGCCCTATGGCTTTTGGCAAAAACAATGCAAAGATATTTGCACAGAAAGAAACAGGGGTAACTTTTGATGACGTTGCAGGTCAGGAGGAAGCAAAGGAAAGTCTTACGGAAATTGTTGACTTTTTGCACAACTCTGAAAAATATATTAAGGTGGGTGCAAAGCTGCCCAAGGGAGCGTTACTTGTGGGGCCTCCAGGAACAGGGAAAACCCTTTTGGCAAAAGCAGTTGCGGGAGAGGCAAAGGTTCCATTTTACTCCCTTTCAGGTTCGGATTTTGTTGAAATGTTTGTAGGTGTTGGTGCATCTCGTGTTAGAGATTTATTTAAGCAGGCGGTGGAAAATGCACCTTGCATAGTGTTTATTGATGAAATTGATGCCATAGGCAAAAGCCGTGACAATCAGGTTGGCTCTAACGACGAGCGTGAACAGACCCTTAATCAGTTGTTAAGCGAGATGGATGGATTTGATGCCAGCAAGGGTGTTGTGATTTTGGGTGCAACCAACAGACCTGAGGTTTTGGACAAAGCACTTTTAAGACCAGGACGTTTTGACAGGCGAGTTATTGTTGACAAGCCAGACCTTAAAGGAAGAGAACAAATTTTGGCAGTACACATAAAGGACGTTAATTTGGACTGCGATGTTGACTTGCACCACATTGCACTTGCTACAAGCGGTGGTGCAGGTGCAGACCTTGCAAACATTGTAAACGAGGCGGCATTGCGTGCAGTTAGATTAGGACGTGACATGGTTAATCAAAGCGATTTTATGGAGGCGGTGGAGGTTATTGTTGCCGGCAAAGAGAAAAAAGACCGCATTATGAATGAAATAGAGAGAAAAATAGTTGCATACCACGAGGTTGGTCATGCCCTTGCGACAGCTCTGCAAAAAAATTCTCAGCCTGTGCAAAAGATAACTATTGTACCACGAACAATGGGCTCCCTTGGCTACACAATGCAGATGCCCGAAGAGGAGCGATTCCTTTTGAGTAAGGAGGAACTGCTTAATCAAATTACAACCCTTGTTGCTGGGCGTGCCGCAGAGGAGGTTATATTTAACACTTCAACTACAGGTGCAAGCAACGATATAGAGCGAGCAACGGCACTGGCAAGAAGCATGGTTACGCAATATGGTATGAGCAGCAGATTTGGCATGATGGGCATTGAAAGTGTGCAGAACAAATATCTTGATGGGCGAAATGTTGCAACTTGTGCTGAGGTTACATCGGCAGCAGTGGACGAAGAGGTACTTAAAATAATAAATGGTGCGTACGAAAGAGCGGTTGTGCTACTTAGAGAAAATGAAGAGGCACTACACCGTATAGCATTATTCCTTATTGAAAAGGAAACAATAACAGGTGAAGAATTTATGGAAATTTTTAATAATAAATGATATACTTTAGTTTCATGAACAGAACAAGAGAAAGGAGTTAATTATGAAAAAATTAGATTATTCAGTTGTTTTATTTGACCTTGACGGTACGATTATTGATTCTATGGACGGGATACTTAATGCAATGAACTACAGCTTTGTAAAAATGGGTATGCGTGCCATAACACAGCAGGAGCTTCTTCCTTTTATAGGCCCGCCTATTGTTAATACACTGCAAGAGCATTTTGGTTTGGATTTGGAAATGGCTAACAAGGGAATTGAATATTATCACCAATATTATAAGGTGGATGGCTGGAAGGAATGTACACTGTATAATGGTATAGTAAGCCTTTTTGAAAGCCTTAAAGCAAAAGGCAAAAAGCTTGCACTGGCAACCAATAAACCAAATTATTATGCAAGGCAAATACTTAAGCGTCATAATGTGGACAAGTATTTTGACTACATAGGTGGGTCGGACGTGGAAAAAGGAATAATAAACAAAACCCTTGTAATTGAGGATTGCTTAAGTGTTTTAGGCACTGAGGATAAAAGCAGTGCCATTATGGTTGGTGACACATACTTTGATGTAGAAGGTGCATTTGGTGCAGGTATAAAAACCATTGGAGTTACATATGGCTATGGTGGCAGAGAAGAGCTTACTAAGTGCGGTGCACTTGTTGTTGTGGATACCACTGAAGAGGTTCAGGAGCTGCTTTAAGTATATTTTTGTATAATAAAAAGGTACACTCACATTAAAGAGAGTGTACCTTTTTTAAGTTGCAATAAATTTTCACTGATAATATTGTTGATATACCTTATTATTTCAAACCAGATTATTCAGCTTTCCACTCTTTAAAGTTCCAAGGGCGTTTCTTAATAACGCTATCAGCAAAAGGAACAAATAGAGAAATAATTGTGAATAATGCAAGAAGTTGCTGGTACCATAATAAGGGGAAAAGGCTTAATGGACTTGTAGCACCGCCTGTAAGGCTGCACGCAAGAAGAACCTGTGCACCATAAGGAATGAATCCTTGAAAAATACACGTCCAAATATCCAAAAGTGAGGCACTACGCCGTGGGTCAACATGATATTTTTCGCAAATTCCTTTTGCTATAGGGCCTGTAATAATAATAGCAATGGTGTTATTTGCTGTTGCCATATCTGCTACAGAGGCTAAAGCTGTAATACCAAGTTCTGCCGAGCGTTTTCCCTTAATAAGATTCTGAATTTTTTCAAGAACCCATTGAAGACCACCGTTTTTAGTAACCATATGTGCAAGACCGCCTGTGAACAATGAAAGCAGAAAGATTTCAGTCATGCTTGTAAATCCACTATAAATATTTTGTACAAAACCAAGGGGTGTTATGTCCCCATAAGCAATACCTATTATTCCAGCAATAATAACACCTGAACCTAATGTTAGAAATACATTAAACCCAATTACTGCCATTACAAGTACAAAAACGTAAGGAAAAACCTTTATAAAGTTAAATTCTAAGGCACCAGTATCTACTATACTTTCGGGTTTTCCCAAAAAAAACAGAAGCACAAAGGCGAGAATTGCCGCAGGAAGGGCTATAAAGAAGTTTACTTTAAACTTATCTCGCATTTCACATCCCTGTGTTCTTGTGGCTGCAATAGTTGTATCTGAAATTATTGAAAGGTTATCTCCAAACATTGCACCGCCAACTACAGCAGCAACCATAAGTGAAAGGCTAAGACCTGCTTTATCGGCAGTTGCAATGGCAATAGGTCCTATTGCACTAATGGTGCCCATTGATGAACCTGTTGACACAGCAAGGAATGATGCTATTACAAACATTCCAGCTGTTATATACTGTGCAGGGATAACTGAAAGACCCAGATTAACAGTTGCATCAACACCACCCATGGAGCTGGCTACAGATGCAAAGGCACCTGCAAAAAGATAAATAAAGCACATTGTAAGTATGTTTTCGTCAGCACAGCCCGATACAAACATTGTAAACTTTTCGTCTATAGAGCCTTTAAACATTGCAAAAGCTACTACAATGCCTACTATAATTGCTACAGGTGCAGGAAACTGGTAGAATGCCATATCTACGCCACGCATTTGAAGCACAATGCCAACGCCTAAATAAAGTACGATGAATACAATAAATGGTATTAGGGCATAGCCGTTTGATTTAATTTTATTACTTTTTTCATTCACGGTTATTCCTCCTTAAAATAAATATTGATACTGATGAATATTAATGATTAGACGATAAAAGGCAAAGTTTTAAAATATAGCTCTTTTTCCTATTTAATATTATTATATTATTTTTTATAAATTTCTATAAGTTCTTTCAGAATTTCAACGCAATCGGCTACTATTTTGTAGTGGCAAACGCCAAATATAGGTGCATCTGGGTCAGTATTTACAGCTATTATTTTTTCAGCCCGATATATACCGGCAAGGTGCTGTATAGCCCCTGAAACGCCAAGGCTTATAAGCACCTTTGGTGCAACTGTTGCACCTGTTTGTCCTACCTGATGTTTATATTCGCTCCATCCTGCATCTACAAGTGGGCGGGAAACTCCTACCGATGCACCGATTAAATCGGCAAGCTGATTAACAAGTGCCATATTTTTTTTAGAGCCTATTCCTTTGCCAACAACTATAAGTGCTTTTGCATCTGCAAGGTTTAGCGTACTTTTATTTAGCCTTGTTTCCATTATTTTTGTTTTGGTTTTAAGCTTAGATGGAAAAGGCACACGAACAATTTTGCCTATTCGGGTTGTATCTCTATGGATTGGTTCCATTATGCCTGAACGGACTGTTGCCATTTGTGGTCTTGTTTTTGGACATATTATGGTTGCCATAATGTTGCCGCCAAAAGCAGGGCGAGTTTGTCTTAAAAGACCTTTATCATCAATTTCCAGCATTGTACAGTCGGCAGTTAAGCCTGTCTGTATTCTTGCCGCAACACGTGGGGCAACTGAGCGTCCAAAGGCTGTAGCACCAAAAAGTAATATTTCGGGGTTTCTTGCCATTATCATATTGCAAAGAATGGTGGTACAAAGTTCTTCTCTAAGGTCATGCAAATCCTTATCTGCACAGATTAGCACGTCATCTGCTCCGGCGTATATAAGTTCTTTTGCCATAGCCTCACTGCTGTGGCTTAAAAGGACTGCAGTAAGGGAACATTTTTTTTGGTTGGCAAGGGCTCGTCCTTTACCCAAAAGTTCAAAACCAACAGGCAAAAGCTTGCCTTGGCTTACCTCAGCAAAGACCCATATGCCACTGCTATTAGATATATCTTTTGTTGGCTGTGAAATATTTTCTATGGAAATTGCATTACAGGGGCAGCTATCAACGCATATACCGCACAAAATGCAGTTTTCATTTACTATGGCTTTTCCGTTATCTAATGTTATTGCATTATTACCACAGCTATTTATACATACACCGCAACCGTTACACAGGTCCTTATTAATTGTTAGGTTTGCCATTTTAAAGCACCTCCCCTAAGACAGAGGCAATTTGTTTTGCTATTTTTTTAGCATTGCCCTTAAATTCTACCGACGTATTTTCTTGTACAGGAGTAAAAGTTTTGACTACTTGCGTCGGCGAGCCATTAAGCCCTGTTTTTGTTATATCAGCACTTATGTCTTGGGCTGTAAGTATTTCCAAAGAAGCTGTTTGGCTAAAGCGGATACCTTTTATTGACGGAAGTCGGGGGATTTTTATATCCTTTACAACGGTGATGAGTGCGGGCAGAGGCACATTTAATATTTGACTTCCGCCATCTATAAGTTTTGAGCAGATAATTTCTTTATCATTAACAAAAATTACTTCGTCAACATCTGTAACATGAGGAATATTCAGATTTTCTGCAAGCTCGGGACCAATTTGTGCGGTGTCGCCATCTACTGCCATTTTTCCGCATAGTATGAGGTCAAATTTGCCTATTTTTTTTACGCCAAGGCCAAGGGTATAGGCGGTAGCAAGAGTATCTGAACCTGCAAAGGCACTGTCGCTTAAAAGAACTGCTTTGTCACAGCCACGGCTAAGTGCATCTCTTAGCAACCGTTGGGTGTCAGGTATGCCCATGCTTAGAACGGTAACTTCGCCACCTAGTCGCTCTTTAATTTCAACAGCTTGTTCCAATGCAGAGCTGTCAAATGGGTTTATTATGGACTTATTGCCATCACGGATTATTGTATTTGTGACAGGGTCTAAATGAACATCATTTGAGGAGGGAACTTGTTTCATGCACACTATGATTTTCATTAGTTTTCGCCTCCTTTTTTAGGGGTAAACAAATTACCTTTGCTAAGAAGTCCTTTTGGGTCTAATTGATATTTTAAGGCAGTCATTTGTTCAATGCTTTCACTGCCGTACATAACTTCTAAAAAATAGGATTTAAGCTTGCCAACCCCATGCTCTGCAGAAATGGCACCGCCCATTTTAGCTATTTCATCTGCCCAAATGCTATAAAGAATAGTACCTGTTTTATAATCTTCACTATCACGAGGAAGAATATTTACATGAAGATGGTTATTGCCTATATGCCCCCATGTGGCAGACTCTAAATTGTTTTCTTCAAGACCACTGCGATACAAGTCAAAAACTTCTTCAAGAAATTGGTCTGGAACAGACATATCTGTACCCAACTTTGTAATCATTGGGTCGGTTTTTTTACGTTGGTCTATTATCATATTTGCACTTTCGGGTGCTGCATGACGCAAGAAATGCAGGCAATCAATATCGTTTTCATTGCGTGCTACCCATGTGTCATCCAAATTACCCCCCGCAAGTTCCATTTTTTCACCTACTTCAAACATCTTTCCTTCTATACTTTCCTCGGTATTTGCATGAAGTTCAATGTAAACACAGCAGTTATAATTATATGGCACATCGGGAAGTTGGGCAAAGGCTGTACCGCTTTCCTTTTGATTTCTTAAAAGGTTTAGTGCGGTTTGGTCAAAATATTCCATTGCAGCAACGCCTTCTATTTTATAACGTACAAGCTGAACAAATTTTATTGCTTTAATTTCCGATTCAAAAAAACAGCTTATGCCCCAAATATGAGGTGGCAGTGGCGTTAGGGCAATTTCAAGTTCTGTTATGACACCCAGAGTGCTGTCTGAGCCTATAAAAAGGTCTATTGCATCCATATTGTCTTTAACAAAATAGCCAGAGGCATTTTTAGTGTTTGGCATTTCATATTTTGGCAAATCAAGTGTAATGTTATCTCCATTTTGGGTGGTTATGGTGAGTGTTCTTAAATTGGCAAAGGTTTCGCCACGCTTTAGGCTTACAATACGTCCGTCGGCAAGGGCAAGGCGTATAGCGGTTATGTGATTACGTGTTGCACCATACATAAAGCTACGGGCACCTGAGGCATTACAGGCAACCATGCCACCAAGGGTTGCTGTGTTTTCAGTAGGGTCAGGTGTAAAAAACATTGGCGGTGAGGATAAGAAACTATTATATGCCTCAAGTGAAATTTCGTTCCAACTGGTGGTGTCAAACTTTTTGCTGCTTATTTTTTTGTTAAGTTCCATAAGTATAACACCAGGCTCAATAGTAAGGTAAAAATTTTTTTGGTCTTTCCGACAGCCCAATATTTTATCCATTTTGCTTATGTTAAGTATATGTCCTCCAAAGGGTACTGCGGCGGCAACAAGACCTGTACGTGCCCCCTGTACTGTAATAGCTGTGTTATTTTGGTATAAATATTTTAATATAGACACGATTTCTTCTTCTGTTTTGGGAAAGGATATGCTGTCTGCATAACCCACAGTTCTTGATTCATCACGAAGATAATCCATATATTCATCAGAAAATGGTTTTATCAGCTCCATTTTTATCCCTCCTTTGGCAATATGACAAATAATTGCATTTTATAATATTATATTAACCGAATAAAAATAAACATATCACACCAATTGAATAAAATCTTGTTGGATATTAGTAAAAAGTTTGCATATATTAAGATTTTATGTTAGAATTTTCAAATCTAAATTATCGAATTTGTGAATTTTTAGGGGATGAAACTGAATGAAGTATTTTTTTGACATACAACTTAACGAGGACTATGCGTGGAAAATGAGTCAGTTTCATTTTCACGATGCCTACGAAGTTACAATAGTGCTGGATGGACACGGCGAAATGAGAGTTGGTTCACATACATATACCATGAAGCGAGGTGCGGTAATGCTTTTACACAACGCCGAAATACACCGAAGTGTGGTTGACGATGAAACTATTTACAGAAGGTATGTAATTAAATTTCCTGTTGAATATGCCGTACTGCTTTCCACACCACAAACAGATTTGCTTAAAATGTTTGAAGCCAATACACCTTGTATTTTACTGGATGAAAGCCAGATAGGCAATATTGAAAAGCTTTGTGAAAAAGCTATGATAGGTCATGTGGAGTATGGAGAGGACCTACTGCGTCAATCTGCTTTTGTGGAATTGATAATAACACTTAACAAGCTTGCAGGCAGTTTACAAAAGGCAGAGCCATACCATTCTAAAAATGTAGACAGGGTAACGCCTATAATGGAATATATAACGGCAAACGCCGACAAAAATATAAATTTGGACAACATAGCGGCAGAATTTTATATAACAAAACAGCATTTATGCTATATCTTTAAAAAGACAACGGGTCTTGGAATTGGAGAATATTTAACGGCACAAAGACTTATACGTGCGTGTGAGCTTTTGAGAAAGGGCAAAAGCGTGCAGATTTCTGGCGAGGAATCTGGTTTTAGAAACAATTCTCACTTTATACGCACGTTTAAAAAGGTGTTTGGAATTTCCCCAGGGAAATATTCCGCAGGATATAAAGACACGATATTTGTATAGAAAATAAAATAATCTCAGATGGTTAGCACCTTAATTTTTAACAGAATTTTAATTGTTTTGTAAATCACAATGGCTTATAATGTAGAAAACTGTAATGTTGGAGGCAACAATGAAAAAAATAGCCAAATTTGAAAAGGTTAGTCTTAATCAGTTTGCAAAGGACTGGGCGGACACATTTAACGATACAAGCAACATTGAGGATATATATAACAGCATTAAGTTGCCCGTTCGTGCCACAAAGGGTTCAGCTGGATATGATTTTTTTATGCCTATGGACATTAGGCTTATGCCAAACGAAACCATAAAGATACCTACAGGAATACGATGTTACATGGAGGAAGGCTGGGTTTTAAAGTGCTATCCACGAAGCGGACTTGGTTTTAAATACAGACTTCAGCTTAACAACACTGTTGGAATAATTGACAGCGATTATTACTACAGTGACAACGAGGGGCATATTCAAGCTAAAATTACAAACGATACTAATGAGAGAAAAGAAATAAAAATTGCGTGCGGAGATGGATTTATGCAGGGTATTTTTGTTGAATATGGTATTACCTTTGATGATGAATGTTACATGGAAAGAAATGGCGGGTTTGGAAGCACAACGAGCAATAGAAACTAAACGGAGTGACAATATCAAAAAGATATTTGCGAAGGTATTGCGTGGCTTGTTCTTACTTGCGAAAGAAACTGAAGTGTGATAATATTTTATGGTTATAATATGGAAGATTATATCCTTAAGGGAGGAAAATATAGATGTGTGGTTTTTGTGGTTTTACAGGTAATTTGCTGGAAAGTGAACTTGTGCTTTCTAACATGATGGACAAAATAGTACACCGTGGCCCTGATAGTGAAGGCAAACATATTGACGCAAAGGTTGCTATGGGCTTTAGACGACTTAGCATAATTGACCTTGGTTTTGGGGCACAGCCTATGTACAACGAAACTGATGATGTGGTTATTACCTTTAACGGTGAGATTTATAACTATCAGGAATTAAGAGAAGAGTTGATAGAAAAAGGTCATGTTTTTAAAAACAACTCAGACACAGAATGTCTTATTCATGCCTATGAGGAATATGGTAAGGGTATGCTTAAATATCTTAGAGGAATGTTTGCATTTGTTATATGGGATGCTAAAAACGAAACTCTATTTGGTGCAAGAGATTTTTTTGGCATTAAGCCATTTTATTATGCAGAGGTTGATGGAAATCTTATTTTTGCTTCTGAAATAAAGAGCATTTTGGAGTACCCTGGATTTAAAAAACAAGTAAACAAGGAGGCTCTTGAAAGCTACCTTACTTTTCAGTATTCAGTGTTGCCAGAAACATTTTTTAAAGGTGTGTACAAGCTTATGCCAAGCCACTGCATTACTTACAAAAACGGCGTTACTGATATTGAGAGATACTGGGAGCCTAAGTTTGAAGCTGACGAGGCGAAAAATTTTGATGAGTTTGTTGATGAAATTGACAGTGCCATGCAGGACTCTATAAAAAAACACAAAATTAGTGACGTTGAAGTTGGTTCTTTTCTTTCAAGTGGAGTTGACAGCAGTTATGTTGCGGCGTGCTTTAAAGGGGACAAAACATTTACAGTTGGATTTGACTATGCAAAGTACAACGAAATTGATTTCGCAAAAAAATTATCCAAAAAGATTGAAATTGATAACTACAGCAAGCTTATAAGCAAAGACGAATACTGGGATGTACTGCCTACTGTGCAATATCACATGGACGAGCCATTGGCAGACCCATCGGCAGTGGCTTTATATTTTGTTAGCCAAACTGCAGCAAAGCACGTTAAGGTTGCTCTTTCAGGCGAGGGTGCAGACGAATTTTTTGGAGGATACAACATATACAAGGAGCCAGATGCACTTCGTCCTATTACATCGTTACCTATGCCTATTAGAAAAATAATGGGTGGCATTGCAAAGGCTATACCATTTAAGGTTAAGGGCAAAAACTACATTATAAGAGGAAGCAAAAACCTTGAAGAAAGATTTATTGGCAACGCATTCATGTTTAACCAAAAGGAACGTGAGTCAATACTTAAATCCTTCAGCGGAAAACACACGCCTATGTCTATAACCAAGCCTTTTTACGACAAAGTGAAGGACAAGGATGATGTTACAAAAATGCAGTACATCGATATTCACCTTTGGCTTATTGGAGATATTCTTTTAAAAGCTGACAAAATGAGTATGGCACATTCACTTGAGGTTAGAGTACCTTTTCTTGACAAAGAGGTATTTAATGTGGCACGTAAGCTGCCTAAAAAATTTAAAGTTACGAAACAAAACACGAAGGTTGCAATGCGTGCGGCGGCAAATAAATATGTGCCGGACATGGTGGCAGAAAAGAAAAAGCTTGGGTTCCCTGTGCCTATACGTATTTGGCTTAAAGAGGACAAATATTATAACATTATAAAATCAGCATTTGAAAGTAATGCAGCCAAAGAATTTTTTAACACTAATAGAATTATGAAGTTCCTTGATGACCACAAAAATGGAAAAGAGGACAATAGCAGAAAAATATGGACAATATATATGTTTCTTGTTTGGCATGAAAGGTTTTTTGCTGCAGCGTAAAAAAAGAAGCCCAGTATCAGATGATATTGGGTTTTTTTATGCACATTTACCAGAATGACTTATATGCAAGAACATTACATGAAAAGTCGGTTGACAATGAGGGTGTTTTGATGTTAAACTTCAATAGTTTAACAGTTTAAAGCGGAAAAATTTTATCATAGAAGGGTGATTCAATGGAACATATAAGTTTACAATACGGTACATCAACGGTTGAGTTTGATATAGACGGTGCAAAAAGCGTTAAATTCCTTAATGAAAATGAGATGCGAGTAATTGAAGATATGAAAAGTGAATTCCTTCACTCTGTTACTGAAGGAGTTTTTGACAGCAAGCCTCTTAACCAAATTCTTGAAAAAGATGATAAGGTTACAATAGTTATAAGTGATATGACAAGATTTTGGTCAAGACAGGATATTTTGTGTCAGCTTCTTGTGGAATATCTTAACGATGCAGTGAAAATTCCTTTTGAAAATATGGTTGTACTAATTGCTTTAGGTTCTCACCGTGCAAACACGGAAGAAGAAAAAGAAAAGCTTGCAAGCAAGTACGTTTACGACAATGTTAAAGTAGTAGACCACAATTGCCTTGCTGAGGATTTGATATATGTAGGCACAACTTCTATGGGAACTAAGGTGAGCATTAATCCTCTTGCTGTGGGAAGAAAAGTAATTTGCATAGGCGGAACAATACATCATGTTATGGCAGGTTACGGCGGCGGAAGAAAGAGCATTGTGCCTGGAATTGCTTCCAAGGAAACAATTAGAATGAACCACCAGCGTGCGTTGGACCCTGACAAGGCAATGAGCGATTCACGTGTTGGAAGCGGAAAAACCAGCCAAAACCCTATAAATTTGGATATGTATGAGGCGGCAAAGTTTGTAGATGTTGTTTTTGGAATTAATATTGTTATGGAATCATCTGGTAAGCACAGTGGTCTGTTCTGTGGAAATTTCGATTCGGCTTGGAGAGAAAGCTGCAGATATGTTCAAAAAGGCTATGGTCTTCCTATTGACTATGAGGCTGACATTGTTATTGCTAGTTGTGGAGGTTTTCCTAAGGACATTAATCTTTATCAGTCTACAAAAA
>DPJA01000004.1 GCA_003543235.1 Lachnospiraceae bacterium | reverse complement strand
GGGTAGAAGGAAGTTTACACATTGGAAATTCGTATTGGATAACCCAAAAATCATTTGATGAAACAAAAGGGTTACAACCATTCAGACCAATAGAAGTTATACCAGAAACAGTAGGGCAATATACAGAACTATATGACAACGCCACAAGTGATGGTATATGTGAACACGACATTGTAAAATTTGAATACGACGGAGAAGAAATAATCGGAACTATTAAGTATGAACGTGGCTTATATATTGTTGTAAATAACAAATTGCCAGACGGATATATATGGCTGAATGATTTATATGAATGTGATGAATGGTGCAATTGTGAAGTAATAGGCAACACACACGATAATCCTGAATTGATGGAGGGATAATAAATGTTATTAGCAATATCAGGAGTTAGGAGCTCAACATCGTCAAGGTCATATAGTGGTAGTTCAAGAAGTATAACAAAAACCACAACATCAAAACCAAAGACTTCTACATCAAAACCATCCACACAAAAGCAGATTAACCAACAAAAAACAACTGTTATAAATAATAATACAACTTAGGGAGGGATTGAAGTGGGAGCAAACAATACAAAAGAATCAGTAGAAACAATTATTATTAAAACAGTGAGGACCACACTTAAAGAACTTGAAAAGAAAAAATATGTTAATGCAAATCAAACCTTATATCAAAAGACAGAAACTTTATTATATAAGTATCCTAATTTAAAAATTCATCTTAATAATATAGAATTGGATATTAAAGACATAATAAAAGAAGGCACAAAATATAAATCAAAAGATATAGTAATATTCTCAGGTAGAGGTTCGTCAGACACAGAAGAATACCAATCGGCAGTAGATGTTTACAAAGAAGGTAAAGAACGTACTCAAAGGCAAATTAATCGAATAGAGAGAGCATTGAAGTCTATAGAAAACGATTTAGGATATGAAGTTGTTCAATTAAAGTATTTTCAGAGCATGTCATTCGATGATATAGCTAGAAACTTAAACATTGGAGCAACTACTGCAAAGAGATGGAGAAACAGATTAGTAAACAAAATGAGTGATATTATGTGGGGTTCAGATGTGGACTAAAAGCGGACGAAAAACGGACTGGACNNCTAAAAGAGGCTAAATGCCTCTCGTTATCTGAAGGAGCACTAATCTATTATGGATATGTGCTTCTTTTAATTATAGGAGTTGATACAGTGCCATTAAAACCATTAAAACAATGCAATCATATAGGTTGCAGGGAACTAACACGAACAACCTATTGCCCTGAACACATTCACATAGTCGAGGATAAGAAGGCAGAACGCAATAAATATTATGATAACAACAGAGATAAGAAATATACAGACTTTTATCATAGTGATGCTTGGATAAAGATAAGGGCAATAGTATTAAGAAGAGACAATGGATTATGTCAACATTGCTATAGAAATAACAAGGTTACTACAGCTGATATGGTTCATCATATAGTGGAGATTAAGGTGAATTGGTTACTTAGACTGGTATTAAACAACCTGATTAGTTTATGTGATGCATGTCATAAAAAAATACCGCATAAATCAACATAAAGGATACCCCCCACCTATCAATCGCTAGTAAATAAACGCTAGAGACCGACAGTGAGGTCTTCTGTATATAAAATTCCCTTTATAAAATTTTTAGGAGGTGATGGTCATGGGTAGGAATGCTCACCCTATAGATATTTTAAAAGCAAATGGCAAGAAACACTTGACCAAAGCTGAGATTGAGGATAGAAAAAAATCAGAAATGAAGACTGGAGAATCAAAATTAAAAGCTCCAGATTATATTAAAAATGATATTTTAGCATATGCAAAATGGAAAGAAATCATCAAAATATATAAAGATGTTGATTTTATTTCATCTGGTGATACATCAATTTTATCTAGATATTGTATGACATTTAGCGAATATTATAATTTGCTTGAAAGAAAAAAACGGATTGATAACATAAGTAAAAATTGTGATAGTTTAGAAGATTATATTGAGAGCAGCGAGCAATTTGATTATAGAGTAAGAAAGCAACTTATAGATATGATCTCTACAGATGCATTTTTAAGATTAGAAACAGCAATAAATAAGAAAATGGATATGCTTATAAAAATGGAAGATAGGATGTTCTTGAATCCACTTGCTAAAATAAAAAATGTAGTAAAGAAAGAAACACCAAAAGAACCATCAAAGTTTGAAAGTAGATTCGGTGGTGTTTAAAAATGTTACTTCAAGAATTAATACAATATAGCAACGATGTTATAAGTGGTAAAGAAATTTCGTGTGTGAGACACAAGCAAGCATGTCAAAGATTTCTAAATGATTTAGAAAAACAGGATACAGAAAATTTTCCCTTTATTTTCAATGAAGAAAAGGCAGAACTTTTTATGGATTGGATGAGATTGTTCAAGCATACAAAAGGAGTTTTAGAAGGCCAACACATAGAGCCACACATTATACAAAAATTTGTTTTTGGAAATATATTCGGATGGATCCATAGAACCACAGGCTATAGAAGATTTAGAAAATTATATTGGCAAGTAGCAAGGAAGAACGCCAAATCACAAAGTCTTGCATTAGTTGGACTATATGAATTAATGGCAGATAATGAAGGTTCAAGTGAAGTTTATACAGCGGGAGTTGACAAGGAACAAAGTCAACTTGTGTGGGATGAAGCTGTATCTATGTTGGATAATTGCGACGAACTCAAAGGTAAATATAAAGTTGCTTATGGAAAAATACAACACATGAGATCACATTCAAAAATGATTCCATTATCTAAGGAAAAGAAAAAATCCGGTGATGGAAGTAATCCGCAATGCGGAATTGTTGATGAGTACCATGCGCATCCTACGAGCGAATTTTATGATATCCTTTCAAGTGGTAAGATTGCACGTAAACAGCCTTTGATGGTTATCATAACAACAGCGGGATTTAACTTAGCACATCCATGTGCAAGAGTTGAATATCCTTATGTATCAAGTATATTAGATCCTGATAATCCAATTCACAACGAAGGTTATTTCGTAATGATAAACGAGCTTGATAAGGATGATGACATAAAAAATGAATTAAATTGGATTAAAGCTAATCCTATAGTGTGTAGTTATCCTGAAGGTATCGCATCCATAAGAGAAGAATTAGAAATTGCTTTAGATGTTCCTGAAAAAATGAAGAACTATTTAACTAAAAACATGAATATCTGGGTAGATCAAAAAGACAATGGCTATATGAAAATGGATAAGTGGAAAGCTTGTGGTGTAAGTGAGGAAAACCCATGGCCTGATGTTACCGGGTTGCCTGTTATAAACGGTATAGATTTATCAGCGGTATTGGATTTAACTAGTGTTTCATTTGAAATACAGTTAATCGAAGGGAAAAAAGCAGTTATGTCACATAGTTTTATGCCTGAGGATACGCTTGCAATCAAGACAGCTAGTGACAAAGTTCCTTACGCATTGTGGGCAAAACAAGGTTGGATAACTATAACACCTGGAGCCAGTGTAGATTATAATTATGTATTAAAATATATTGATGATATTTACGAATTATATGGATGGGACAAAGGAGAAGCTTGCTATGATAGATATTTAGCAACATGGTTACGATATGAATTAGAGACAAGAGAATATATTCCAGTAGACGTTCCCCAGGGCATTCCGTCATTAGGAGAACCAACAAAAGACTTTAGGGTGAAAGTATATCAGGGTAATATAATTCACAATAATAATCCAGTATTAACTTGGGCAGTAGGAAATGCAGTAACAAGAGAAGATCACAATGGAAATATAATGCTCGACAAAACAAAAGCGGTTGAAAGAATTGACCCAATAGCTTCATTAATTAATGCTCATTTCCGAGGAATAAGTACAGAAGTTGCNNATATGAAAAATTTAATAAACATTTTAAGAGTTCTTGGTAAATTTGCCGAGGACATTTTTATTTTAACAGGACTAATTTTTATAGTTGTAGCAACATTTATGTTAAGTGAGATAGCTGGTATCTATGTTTTGGGAATTATCTTGCTATTAATAGGGCTGCTAATGGCAAGAAAACCAAAAGAAAGGAGATAGAAATGTGTTATTTAATAGACTATTAAGTGTAAGAAACGAGGATTCTAGTGGCATTAGTGACCCTGCTGATTGGTTTATTAATCTATTTGGAGGAAATACAGTAACAAGTAGTGGCGAAACAATAACATCTGTATCAAGTCTTAATATAGCAACTGTTTATGCTTGTATTAATGTTAAAAGTAATGCTATAGCAAAACTACCCATGCAAGTGTTTAAAACAACACAAACAGGAAGAGAACGAGATAAAGCACATCGAATTGCTTACTTGCTTGAAAAAAGGCCTAATGAGTTTACGACACCTTTTAATTTTAAACATACTATATCGGTACACCAAAATTTGTGGGGAACTGCATATATCTATATTGAGAGCGATAGAAAGGGTGTAAAAAATCTATGGCTGTTACCACCTGATGGAACAACAGCGTATATAGATATTGAAACTGGGTTATATACTTATATAACTACATTAAAAAATCAAACTCTTAGACTTCAAGAAAGTGAAGTGATTAAATTACCTTATCTCTCACTGAATGGAGTAAAGGGTAAAAGTCCTATACAAGTTGCTAGAGAAACATTAGGAGTAATGCAGGCAAGTAATAAATTTATAGGTGGTTTCTATAAAAATGGTACAAGCTCAAAAGGAATAATTAATACACCTGTGAGTTTAGAGTCTTCAGCAAAACAAAGATTAAGAGAAGAATGGCAAAAAGCAAACGGTGGAACTGAAAACGCTGGTGGCATTGCAGTTGTGGATGCTGGTATGGTATATACTCCTATTAGTATGCCTCTTGCAGATGCTGAATTTATAGCTACAAACAAGTTTAATGTTGGCGAAATTGCAAAAATATTTAATGTTCCGCCACATATGATTGGTGATTTAGATCATGCGACTTTTTCGAACATTGAGCAACAAAGCATGGACTTTATTTCTAACTGTATTCAGCCGAGTTTAGTGGCTTGGGAAGAAGAATTTAATTATAAACTGTTTGTCACTTTAAAAGATGCAGGAAATTATATTAAATTTGACTTGGATAGTGCTATGAGAGCAGATAGTGTAGCAAGAGCAACGTTCTATGAAAAAATGACTGGCATAGGAGCATATAGCATAAATGACGTACTAGAAAAAGAAGATATGGATAGTATTGGACCAGAAGGCGATGCTCATCGAGTCGATTTAAATCATGTAAGTGCAACCCTAGTTGACGAATATCAAATGACAAAAGCAAAAAACGGAGATAAAAGTAAACCACAAACACCTTAATAGGTGTTATTTTTTAGGCCCTGAAAGGCGGTGAAAAGTTGAAAAATAAAAAGTTTTGGGAATTTAAAAACAGTGCCAAAAACGAAGGTGAATTATATCTATACGGTGAGATTGCAAGTTCACAAGGGTGGTTTTCGGATGGTACTGAGATAACACCAACAGGGTTCAAAGAAGAACTTGATGGACTTGGAGATATAAGTACATTAAATGTATATATCAATTCTCCAGGCGGTGATGTATTTGCAGGCCAAGCTATCTATTCAATATTAAAACGTCACAAAGCTAAAGTAAATGTATATATTGATGGTTTAGCTGCTTCAATAGCATCAGTTATTGCTATGGCTGGAGATACAATTCATATGCCAAAAAACAGTATGATGATGATACATAATGCATGGACAATGGCAGCTGGCAATGCAAAAGATTTTAGAAAAATGGCTGACGATTTAGACAAAATAGGTGAAAGTATACAAGAAACTTATTTAGCTAAAGCAACAGATATGAAAAAAGAAGATTTAGTGGCTTTACTGGATGCAGAAACGTGGCTTACTGCTAAAGAATGTTTAGAACTTGGACTATGTAATGTGGTTGATGAAGAAAAAGCAATAGCAGCAAGTATAAGTGATTTTGAAATTCTAAGTAAATACAAAAACGCACCAAAGTTTATCAAGGTTGAAGAACCTGAAGATAAAGAAATCAACAACGATCTAGAAGAAATAAAAATAAAACTAAAATTATAGGAGGAACGAAAAATGACTAAAGAATTAAGAGCAATGTTTGAAAAATTAAATACAAAAAAAGCAGAAATTGAGGCTTTAATAGATGAAGGAAAGGTAAAAGAAGCAAAAGACTTATTGGTAGAATATGAAGCATTAAAGGAACAAGCAGAATTAAAGAATAAATTAGAATTAGAGGATAGAATCGATATTCCTGATGACCTTCCAAAAGACAAAAAAGACAAAATTGAATACAACGATATTTTCATTAAAGCATTCAAAGGTAAAAAATTGTCTACAGCAGAAGCTGAAGTATTAGAACAATATAAAGCTGCATTAAGTTCAACAACTGGTGCAGGAGAAGATGGTGGATATATAATTCCACAAGATATTCAAACAGCAATCAAAGAATTAAAAAGAGATCTTCCAATTCTTGAAAATTACATGAATATTGAACCAGTTTCAACACTTTCAGGTAGCCGAGTTGTTGAGAAATATGCTGATATAATTCCATTTGTAGCTTTTGCAGAAGGCGATGATGTTCCTGGAGCTTCAACTCCACAATTTGTAAATGTACCATATACAATTACTGACAAAGGTGGAATTCTACCGGTACCAAATAACTTAATGAGTGATACTGATCAAAACTTAATGGCTTATTTGAAAAAATGGTTATTAAGAAAATCTATTACAACAAGAAATTCAATGATTGTTACTAAATTAAAAACATTAGTGCCGGTAGCAATTGCTGATTTTGATGATATTAAAGAAGTATTAAATGTAACGCTAGATCCAATGCTTGCAGCAGGAGCGATAATTATTACTAATCAAGATGGTTATAATTACCTTGATACATTAAGAGACGCTGATGGTAACTATATTCTCAAAGCAGATGTAACTAATGCAAAAGTTAAAGTAATAGAAGGCAAACCGGTTGTTACAATTAGTAATAAACAATTACCAACAGTAGCAACTAAAGCACCATTGTTTATGGGAGATATAAAAGAATTTGCAACTATATTTGATAGAGAACAAATGTCAATACTTGCTACAAATATTGGAGGAACTGCGTTTTCTAAAAATAGAACAGATGTTAGGGCAATTGTAAGAGATACTATTGAAATCATTGATGCAGATGCAGTAGTTTACGGTGAATTAACTGTTTAGTAAATTATTAGAGCTATGGCTCAGAGGAGGAAATATTAAATGAATTTGTATCCATATAATCACAAAATAGGTCAAAAAATTCAAACTGATGCAATTGACGTTGCTGCTGATCATGCTTATTTAGCACATTTTCAAAGAAGTGCTACAGAAGCAATTGCCGCTGCAGAAGGAACTGTAATAGGAGATTTTGCAACGAGTGCTACTGTTCCAACTGTAAAAATAACTGGATTTACAAATCCAAGTTGCCCTAAAAACCTTACAGTAACATGCGGCGGTGTTGATGCAGATGTTAAGGCAGTTCAAGTAGTAATTGAAGGTACTAATTACGCAGATGAAATAATTTCTGAAACCTTCCCTGCATTTACAGTGAATGCCTTTAGTACAGAAATTGGCTCAAAAGCATTCAAAACAGTAACAAAAGTTACAGTTCCAGCAATGGACGGTGCAGGAGTAACAATTCATGTCGGACATGGAGAAAAATTAGGATTGCCGTATTTATTACCACATAACACTGTTATTAAAACTGTTTTTGACAACACAGTAGAAGCTAATGCACCAACAGTAACTGTAAGTGCTACAGCACTCGAAAGCAATACAATAGATTTAGATTCAGCATTAAACAGTAAGGTTGTAGATGTTTATTTAATGGTATGACGAGAGGCTTAATAGCCTCTTTCTCCATTTAGGAGGTACAAAATTGGGATTAGATGAAATAAAATTGTTTTTAAAAATAG
>DPJA01000033.1 GCA_003543235.1 Lachnospiraceae bacterium | reverse complement strand
TTATGTGTTACCGGGAATCCAGGTTGTACGGCAATCTGATATTGAGGCGGCGGAGGAAATATTGTCTTCAGAGGATTAGAGTCTTATGGCTCTTTTCTTTTGTCTCTGTCAGAAGGAAATAAGCCTTTCTTGCCGAAGTTTAGAGAAAACGGTAAGGAGGGATAATGTGGAACAAACAGCCTTTATTGCTACCCCACTAAAATTTCTGGCATGGAAGTTAATGGTGTGGTTTCTATTGCCGTAAATTATTGTGATTTTGTTGTTAGGAAATGAGAGTCTCCGGGCTCTTTGTTTTTTTTGAGAAAATATATTAAAAGTAATAATTCTTTCACTTATTATTGTAGTTATTTGTCGGAATTATTTGGAAGGAATTTCCCCTTTCTTGCCGAATGGTGTAGGTGAGAGGGGGCGAATGACTTTGGATAATAAACAAGTAATAAAAGATTTAGTAAATTCATTGGGCGAAAATAAATCTGAATTTATAAATAGTGTCAGTTATTCTATTGATAACTATATTTCTAGTCAAGGTATTAAAAAATGTCTTACAGTTGTTGAGAGAACACCACAGGGAGCAGTATATTTAGAGTGGGAACCGTATGAAGGTGTAGATTATGTAAAGCGTTTAATAGCATTTTGTCGGGGGCAACGTTATTCTGGAAGAGATTTAGATTCAGCACTAACGGACCCAGTTGTAAAAATAGTTACTAATGAATTTGAAAAATTTTATACAAATGATAGTAACAGTGAACTTTTGTCTAAGGCACTAATGGAAATAATTTTTAAAAATGAAGTATTATCTGGAACTTTAATTAATTCTATTATAAATACTGCTTCAGCTAAAAATATATCAGCTGTAACTAGAAAAAAGGCAACGTCAATACTTATTCATCAAATGCAAAAGCTACTTGATACAAATCTTGGACACTCAATATCAACATTAGCTGGTAAAGCGGTAACAACTGCCATAAGCGCTCCTATTGCACATTCAACAGCAATGCTTATTATGAAATTTATGGCACTGCATCTTAAAGTTATTCTTGCAAAAGTACTCTCATCAGCTGCCATAAAAACCATGATTGCGGTAGCAATTAAAAAATTTGTAGTTGCAGCGATACTTGCTGTATTTGTTAAAATAATTGCTGCAAAACTTGGTATAAGTGCTGGTGCTGTCATTGCTTTTGTATTAATTCCACTCATACTTTTGTATATTGCACGCGAAGCCTATACGCTTCCTTCTACTTTGGGTGAAAAAGTCTCGTACAAAGTAAGTACGGAATTAGACAGTAACTTTATTAACATCAATGAAAATATTATGGAACAAATATTTAAAGAGTTTATATCCGTAGATAATATTTTATTGATATCAACATATCTTTCACATGAACCAGAAATTCAATCAGGTATTGATAAGATTATTGCAAGCATGGAAACATAATAGTGTTTGCACTATGTAAAAACCTGAGCCCTTGAATAGTATGGTTTTGCCTTGAAAAAATAAGAGCCTTATGGCTCTTTTCTTTTTGACATTACCCGGATTGTTCTTTTATCCAAGAAATTATTCTGGAAAAAAATAATGAAATTAATTATCTCACCGGTATAAATGAGCAACTACAAAAAGCTTGTGTTTTGTTGCTAAACGATAATGAACATCTAGAAAAGTATGCGGGAGGTGAGGCAGTGGATGATTTGGTGAACAAAACGATAAAAGTAACATGCCGTCAGGTGGATTGGGTGTTGTTGCGATCCGGTAACTTTAGTCGTTATGTTAGGACTTTAATTGACAGGGAAATGGGGGCAGAGGAAGCCCGCTTACTAGTGCAGGCCAAAGAGCAAACAAAAATAGAAACTCCCACTAAACAGCCGGTTCAGCCAGTAAAGTGGAAGTTTCCAGATGGGCAAAAGTAGTGCCAACGCTACAGCGCATGCACGCTATAGCATATGCTGCGGCACCCTATAAATATGACTGTTTTATATTATTTCAAGAATTTTTGTTTGAAGATAGCTTGATGCTAGAAAAAAGGAGAATGTAATATCGAAACCCTGGGTATCATATTGACACTAAACATAAGGAGGCTTTCTTTGTGAAAAAGATAATAAAGAATAAACGCGAAGCTAAGCAGCATCGTAGCTCATATGACCCGCCTTCTTTTAAAGTCGAAGATCAGACTGCCCAGAATTTTGAGCCAGTACAACATCCCAATACATATATAGGTAAAGATATTAACAAACCATGAAGGTAATGTGAAGGCCGCATTTAGCGGCTTTTATTTATCCTTTGGGTTTGCTTAAACATAATAATTTCTCTAATGCCAATATTAAAAGAGCCCTGAGGCTCATTTAATTAATCTCTATCTTATGGTACTTTCCCCCGGCTACCGGTCTACTTTTCCCCCAATCCCCTTTACCATGTAACAGTCTGGGTTCGGCCATTACGAACCCTTGTTGATTGTAGTTTGTTTTGTCCGTAGGATAACCAAGGGTAAGTTCACCTTGTAAAGGATATTATATATGAATGTAGAACAAAATTTCTTTTGGAAAAATTTCAGGGAGGAATATAATAATATGGACAATCCCCAAAACATTCGCTTTTGTACACCGGATGAACTTCAA
>DPJA01000027.1 GCA_003543235.1 Lachnospiraceae bacterium | reverse complement strand
AAAGCAATTCCAATGGAAATGGACAATATTCGCAGGCGGAGAGTTTGGGGATTAGAGATAATTGAGGATTTGGAGAATAATTTACGAGAAAATTTATATGAACTATCACTTGACGATGCCTATGTTGATGGACTAATTAAAAAATATCATAGTGAAGATGAGTATGGTGGGGATAAGTATAACATGATGAGATTACGCATAATAGCACATCAGGTTAACTTAAAGGTATTAGGGAAAGAAAAACTAGTAGACATAAAAGAATTTTTAGAAGCAGTTATTGGCTTTCGTCATGCAATTAAAGAAATGAATAGTAAAAGTGAATAAGAAATAAGTTATCATGTAGTAGAATGTAAAGAGTTGTGTGGCGGCGATATAAAGGTGGATTGAAGTGGAAAACTTGACAAAGAACCGTCCCTTGTCAGGTTTTCTAAAATGGAGGGAAATATATAATGTATAAATATTTTGACCAACCAGTGAAAGCAGGACACGAGGTGCAAGTTTATGAACATGTGGGAAAAGATGGAGGGGCTTGTAGCGTATTAAATCTGGCTACACAAAAAAAGTCAGGGAAATATGATATAAATAAGATTTTTACATTAAATAATGGTGATCTATTAAATTCAGAGTTATTAAACAGCATTATAAATATTTTCAAAGCTAGACTAAATTTTCTGGTTTTAGATTACAATAAACTTCCAGAAAAAATAACTAGTTTTATTCGGGAAAACATTATGAAGGCAAGAAATAGTAAAGTGGTTGATAATGGTAAACCACATGAAGTTACAGGATGGGTTGTAGCGGAGAATGTATATATAGAGTGTGCTTTAAATGCATATGATGGTCTTGATGTAGATCTAAGATTTGAAAGAAAAGAAGTTAATAATAAAAATACGAAAGAGTCCAGTAAAGAGATGGACGCAGCTAAGGTAGTAGGCGGGATTAAATTAGTTTCATGTGAAAATGAATTTATACTAGAAAACTTAGAATATATTAAAGATGATCAACATACAACAGTTATGCTTTCGTATGACGAGAATTACAATATTAGAAGTATTTTGGAAATATGGAACCGGGTTGGAGATGATAAGCCTAAAGGATATAGATTTATGCAAAAAGTGGGGGGAAGTACTGCTTTTGCTTCAGAAGAATGGAGTCTAGATGATATTGGTGGTGGAAATGTTAAGACCGGTGAAGTTTTCTATTATAGTGAAAAGTATTTGTCAAAAGAAGAGTTAATAGAAGCTATGAACGGAATAATCCTTTCAGAAGATGGGGTAGAATTTCTTAACGGCATGAGTTATGCGCATGAAAAATTTGAAAGTGAAAAAAGGCGTCGGAGAGTATAAGAGTTTTATGAAGTATAGAGTGATTTTTTAGAGGGAGCAGGATATGTAGTCACATGGGCGTTTGGGCACTTGCTGACACTTTATGATTGTAAAGATTACGATCAAAAACTTGGACTTTGGAGCTTTGATAACTTTCCTTATATTCCTGAAGAATTTAAATATAAAATAAAAAATGACGGCAAAAATAAAAATGTAATTGATGCAGGCTCAAAGAAACAATTGGATATAATAAAAAGCCTAATTGAGAGGTCTGATGTTGAAGGAATCATTTCTGCCACTGACTATGATAGAGAAGGGGAACTGATATCACTTCTGATTTTTAAATATTTGCAAGCAAATAAGCCAATACATCGACTGCTGATTAATGAATGGACTCCCGAAGAAGTAAAAAGGGGATTAGAGAGCCTAAAAACCAATGAACAAATGAGTACATTGCAGGATGCAGGATTAAGCAGACAGCTGGCAGATTGGGTTATCGGAATTAATTTCACTTCTGTGGCAACAATGAAATTTACCCGCGGAAAGGGCAATTTATTGAATGTGGGAAGGGTACTAATGCCAACGTTAAAAATGATTTATGACAGGGATATGCAAATAAAAAATTTCAATTCTCAAGAATTTTTTGAGTTGTATGCAACCTTTGAAAATGAGGCTGGAGTATACAAAGGTAAATTTTTTCACGATAANNCTCAAAGTCTTTATGAAAAAAAACATATTACCTATCCAAGGACTGAAAGTACAGCCTTAGAGGAGAGTATAAAGGATAAGGTTAAAAATGTGTTGGAGACATTAAAAAAGAATAGTCCTTTTAAAAGTGAAATAATTTTTAATGAATCCAAAAAGGTTTTTAACAATGAAAAGGTCGAGAGCCATAGTGCCATTATTCCAACCTATATTATTCCAAAAGGTTTAAGTGAAGATGAAAATGCAGTTTATAGCGCAATTAAAAACAGGTTTCTCTCACAATTCATGCCTTCTGCAGAGTTTGAAAATACTGAAATTATAACATGCGTTCCCGGGGAAAATTTCGAAAGGTTGTTTGTCACAAAAGGTAAGATACTTAGGGTTAAAGGCTGGCTTAAGCTTTATGATGAAGATAAAAAGGATGAACTGCTGCCTCCTGTAAATAAGGGTGACAATGTGAAAATGATTGACATTGAAGTAATTTCGAAAAAGAGTAAGCCACCGGCACACCACACCGAAAAAACTCTATTAAAAGCAATGGAGACTTGTGGGAAAAGTACAAAGAGTGATGAAGAGGAAGAAGACGAGACTGTATTATATGGCTATTCAATAGGAACTGCCGCAACGAGGGCAGAAACTATAAACAAATTAAAATATGCAGGATATATTTTAACAAAAGGAAAGTCATTGCTAATTTCTGAGAAAGGCCAGAAATTTGTAGAGGCATTTCCAATCAAGGAACTGCTTGATACAGATTATACAGGCAGGCTTGAAAAGAAACTGTATGATATAGAAAAAGGAAATGCAAATAAGGATGATTTTCTAAATGAGATATATAAATTCACTAGGGTGAGTGTGGATAAGATAAAGAAGGGAAAGACTAATATTATTTGTGATACGAGAGTGGAGATTTTAAGTTAAAATATATCTCACGGCTCAAAGTCGAGGGGGGATTTTTTTGACAGTTAGACATTCGGCATATCAAGAGGAGTTAAAAAAGCTTGAGGAGACACTTGTTTATGTTGTGCAGAGTTTGGAAAATATGACATTAAAGAATGAGACATTAACGCAAAAGGTTCAAAATGTCAAGAAACACTACAATTCTGAAAATAGTCAGGACTATGTTGACTTGATGGTTGGCACAATGATGCAGGCAAGTACCGAATTGAAGTTAAGAAACCTCATTACTGCAAAGAATAAACCCTATTTTTCAAGGATAGATTTCAATGAGGAAGGCAAAATAGAGGCAGAAAAACTATATATTGGCAAGATGTCACTTTTGAATGATGAGGATCAAGAAATCGTTATTGTAGACTGGAGAGCACCTATCGCTAATCTTTATTACGAAGAGAGGTTAGGAGATGCGGCATACAATTGTCCAGAGGGGAACATTAAGGGGCAGCTTACGCTAAAAAGGCAGTTTACAATAGAAGAAGGTGAGTTAAAAGGTATATTTGATATTGATGTAACCACTAACGATGAATTTTTACAGTCATACCTTGGTACAAATGCCGATAATCGATTAAAAGATATTGTGTCATCTATTCAATCTGAACAAAACAAAATAATCAGGTCGGATATGTGGACTCCTTTGATTATCCAAGGGGCAGCAGGAAGCGGTAAAACAACCATTGCACTCCACAGAATAGCATATCTGATTTATACCTATGAAAAAACTTTTAAACCCGAGAACTTTATGATAATTGCTCCGAATAAATTCTTTTTAAATTATATTTCGGAAATACTTCCAGAGCTTGGCGTTGAAAAAGTAAAGCAAACGACATTTGAGGAATTTGCCCAAGAAATAATCGGGAAGAAACAGAAGATTAAAGATTCAAATGAAAAGCTTATGCTATTTGTAGATAATAACATAACGGAGGAACAGAAAAAGGCTAACGAATTTTTAAAAGAAGCAACTCAATTTAAGTCATCAATGACATTTAAAGAAATTCTTGATGACTATATTGAAGTTATAGAAACGTTGTTTATACCTAAAGAAGATTTTAAACTGGAAAAATTTATTTTATTTAAATACGAGGAAATCAATGATCTTTTTATAAATCAGTATAAAAGGTTGCCCATTGTTAAAAGGCTAGAAGAAATAAAGAAACACCTGACAAATAGATTAAAGGCAAGAAAGGATACCATCATAGACCAACTTCAACAAGAGTGCGACATGACTATAATGAAATTAAAACTTTTAATGGAGGAAGGGGAACCGCGAAAAAAACTAATAATCGAGGCAATTGATAAGAAAAACGATATTGTGAATAAGTTTCAAAAATATGCAGGAAGTGCTGTTAAGGAATATATTGCAAAGATATCAAAATTAAATGCATTAGATTATTATAAAGACTTGATTTCAAACGAAGCATTATTTAATAAATTGACTAAAGGAAAAATAGATAGAGCTATCGGTGAATTTTTAAGAGATTACACTAATAAGGTATTAAGTTCAGGATTTGTAGATATTGAGGATTTTGCTCCTATTGTATATTTGAAATATAAAATTCATGGCGTGGATGAAAAGATAGATGTAAAACAGATTATTATTGATGAAGCTCAAGATTTCAGTGTATTTCAGCTTTATGTATTAAAAAAGATCATAAATAGTTCATTTACAATATTCGGAGACCTTTCTCAAGGAATACATTCCTATAGGGGAATTAAAGATTGGAATGACGTAAAAGATGAAGTTTTTGACGGCAAAAGCAACTTTTTGACTCTCGAACAAAGCTATAGAACCACTATAGAAATTACAGAGTCTGCAAACATGGTGATTAGTAAGCTAAAGGATAGTAAACTTATACTCTCAAAGCCGGTATTCAGACATGGGGAAAAAGTAAGAATTATTAAATGCAAAGACATTAAAGAGATAGTCTCGGATATGGAACAGAAAATGAAAGAATTTAAGGATAGTGGATATAAATCCATTGCAATTGTGTGTAAAAATCTAAAAGAGGGTAAGGAACTTCTGAAATACTTCAAAAATTCAAAAGATGGACCACATATGATAACGGGAGAAGAAAAGGAATATAAGGGCGGAGTGGTAATTGTGCCATCATACCTTGCAAAGGGACTTGAGTTTGATGTGGTCATGATAGCGAATGCAGGAAAGCAGGAATATGGAGAAAATGAGTTAGATATAAAACTGTTATATGTGTCAATGACAAGGTCGCTGCACAAGTTGTATGTTTATTATCAGGGGGAGTTGTCTCAGCTGCTACGCAACCCCTCCTCCCCGACCCTTCGCCCAAGCTTGGTAGAAGGGAGAAAATAAAAAATTACATTTTGAGGCTCGCTTTGAGCTCTATAAATGACATATAATATTAGGGGAATAATAGGAATTTCGTCCGCCGTGGGCTAAACCCCACGGCTACTAAAAAACCAACCCGGTTAAAACCGGCTAAAGGACATAACTAGGAGGTAGACATGAGGCAATCATATTTTGAGTTATATATTCATGTTATTTGGGTAACAAAAAATAGGGAGCTTTTGATAAATGAAAAAACTGAAAAAAGCATATATACTATAATAAAAGATAAATGTAAAAAGTTTAAGGTTGATTTAATTGCAGTAGGAAATATATCTGACCATATACATTTATTAATATCAATTAATCCTAGTATAAAAATAGCAGAATTTATGGCAGAAATTAAAGGAATGACATCACATTTTGTTAATCATGATCTAAAAGGAACATTATATTGGCAAGATGGTTATGGCGTGTTAAGTATAAGTAAGTCAGGATTAGATTTTGTAAAAAAATATATTGAGAATCAAAAAGAATATCATAATAATAAAAAAAGATTGGTAGAAATTCTTGAAAGAACAGAAATATAGGCAGCCCCATTAATGGGGGTTGTAGTTTTAGTAGCCGTGGGGTTCAGCCCACGGTGGATGGGAAAACGCTGAACTTTCAAATTAATTCTAAACTTATGTATTATGTATAATAACTAAGCTCGGGTGAGGGTTGGATTTTATAATACAAACAATCAAAAAAGTTTTATTGAACTATTGTTGAAACAGTTATAATTATGTATAATTTCATTAAGCTTTGAACAGAAAATAAAAAATGGAGGTTACAAAAATGGAGAGCAACTCACAGGAATTAGACTTAAATGAAATACTGAAAGTACGTAGAGAAAAATTAAAGGAATTGCAGGACGCGGGAAATGATCCTTTTGAAATAGTAAAATATGAAAGAACTCATAACACTAAAGAGATAGTTGAGAATTTCGAAAGTTTAGTAGGTTCTAATGTTTCAGTGGCAGGCAGGGTTATGGCCAAAAGGGATATGGGGAAGGCATCATTTTTTCATATTCAAGATAGAGAAGGAAAATTACAATTATATATTAGAATAAATGAAACAGGGGAAGAATCATATGCACATATAAAGAAACTTGACATTGGTGATATTATTGGTGTTAAAGGCGAAGTCTTTATGACACAAAAGGGTGAAAAGTCCATTAAGGTGCATGAAGTGGTACTCTTATCCAAGTCATTACAGCCCCTTCCTGAAAAATGGCACGGTTTGACTGACACCGAGCTAAGATATAGACAAAGGTATGTTGATTTAATTGTTAATCCTGAGGTTAGAGAAACTTTTATCTTGAGAAGTAAAATTATTAAAGAAATAAGAAAATTTTTGGATGATAGAGGATATATAGAGGTTGAGACTCCTATTTTAAATACTATTCCCGGAGGTGCTTCAGCAAGGCCGTTTGTTACACACCACAATACACTTGATATTGGCATGTATTTACGGATTGCGACTGAATTGCATTTAAAGAGACTTATTGTTGGCGGGCTGGAAAAGGTTTATGAAATCGGAAGAATATTTAGAAATGAAGGAATGTCAATAAAGCATAATCCTGAATTTACAACCATTGAGCTTTATGAAGCTTATACAGATTATAATGGAATCATGGAATTAACTGAGCAGATGATTTCTACTGTTGCAAAGGACGTGTTAGGTACAACGAAGGTTACTTATCAGGAACAAGAAGTTGACTTGACTGCACCTTGGACTAGAATGACAATGATTGATTCTATTAAGAAATTCGCAAATGTTGATTTTGAACAAATTAAGGGTGACCAAGAGGCAATAAAAATTGCAAAAGAAAAGAAGCTTGAAGTTAAAGACAATCAGAGTAGAGGTGAAATTATAAACCTGTTCTTTGAAGAGTTTGTAGAAAGTAAACTTATTCAGCCGACATTTATTACCGATTATCCGGTAGAAGTATCACCTCTGGCCAAAAGAAAACCAGATCAAAAGGAATTAACAGAAAGATTTGAACTTTTTATAGTTGGTAGAGAATTTGGCAATGCATTCTCGGAATTAAACGATCCAATTGATCAAAAGGANNTGACAGACTCTTATTCAATAAGGGATGTATTGCTTTTTCCAACTATGAAGCCGAGAGAATAGGGTTGAAATGAATGCGAATGTAAGAGTTAGTTAAAACTAACTCTTATTTTTTTGACATTTTAACACGAAAAATAATTAATTATAGGGAATACTGTATTTTTATATTTTAAAATGGTATAATTTATTTAGATGAAGTAGTAGATAGAGAATGCTTNNTAAGCTTGGCATAAACAAAAAAGGAGTTGGAGAAAAATGAAAAAATTATTATTACTATTAATCATGTTAGCTATCATGATTGGAAGTACAAGTATGGCACTATATGCAGCTGCACCTATGATAGGAGGTGGGTCAAATGCAGGATACGCTCTAAAGTCAGATGGTACTGTCTGGTCTTGGGGGGAAAACTCCTCTGGTCAACTCGGTGATAATTCAACCTCACAGAGGAAAACACCAGTGCAAGTGAGTAACCTCACGGGGGTGACGGCTATAGAAGGTGGTTACAACACTGGCTACGCCCTAGGAACAGGCGGTGCTGTCTGGTCTTGGGGACAAAACAGTTATGGTAAACTTGGCGATGGTACAACTTCACAAAGGAGAACACCAGTGCAAGTTAAGGGTGAATTAGGTGTGGGTAATCTCACAGGTGTGACCGCCATAGCAGGGGGTATTTATAATGGCTACGCCTTAAAGGGCGGTATTGTCTGGTCTTGGGGGACAAATAGTACTGGTGCACTCGGCATCAATAAAAATTATTCACAGATGAGCGAATCTAAAGTACCAGTACAAGTGGTTAACCTCACAGGAGTAACGGCTATAGCTGCTGGTGATTCTGCTGGTTACGCCTTGAAATCGGATGGAACTGTCTGGGCTTGGGGGGACAACGTATATGGTAAGCTTGGGAATGGTACAACTAATAGCTCTCTAGTACCAGTGCAAGTGAGTAACCTCTCAGGAGTGACGGCTATAGCTAGTCATAATTTCCAAGCTTATGCTTTAAAATCTAATGGTACTGTCTGGGCATGGGGGAGCAATAGTACGGGTCAACTTGGAAATGGTACAACCACCAACTCTTCTGTTCCAGTGCAAGTGAGTAACCTCACAGGAGTGACGGCCATAGTTAGTGCGGGGACTTCAGCTTATGCCTTAAAACAGGACGGAACTGTTTGGGCTTGGGGGTACAATTACTACGGTAGTACAGGCAACAATTCAAATACCAACTACTTTTATGTTCCAGTGCAAGTTAAGGATGAATACGGTATCAATAACTTAACAGGAGTGACGGCTATAGCTGGTGGTTACCAAACTGGTTACGCCTTAAAATCGAACGGTACTGTTTTGGCGTGGGGGAGAAATGATAATGGTGAACTTGGTAACAATTCAACCACCGACTCTAAAATTCCAGTGCCAGTGTGGAACCTTACATTGTCAGCATCGGACACAACAGCACCGACAATATCATTTAGTCCAACAAGTGGAAACAGTATATATACGACAGGTTCAGTAACAATAACAGCAAGCGATGCTAGTTCAGTATCAACGCTATATTATAAATGGGATTCAAACTCATATGCAAGCGTTGTAGGAGGAACAAGAACAGTAACACCACCATCAACAGGGTCACATACGTTGTATGCATATGCAACAGATAGCCCTGGAAATACATCAGGTGTATACTCAGCAACATATACAGTAACAGTGCAGGATACAACAGCACCGACTGCGACGATGACATATTCTAAGAATCCTGCCAAGTCAGGAGATATAGTAACAATTACGGCAACATTTAGTGAGCCTATGGCAACCACTCCTATAGTGAAAATAGCGCTAAGCGGATTGAATACAGTCGCAGCAATAAATATGACAGTGCAGAATGCAACACATTATACATATGCATATACAGTACCAGCAGGAAATGGAACAGAGACAGTTGCATTGAGTGTAGGAACAGACGTAGCAGGAAATGTAGTAGTAGCAACACCGACGAATAATACACTTACAATTGATAATACCTCACCAGCAAATCCAAACATAAGTATAAATCCTACGACAGCAACAAATGCAAATGTAACAGTAACAATAACATATGCAGCAGATGCAATTACAAAAAGCTATAATATAAATGGTGGAACATCAAATAGTTATACAGGACCATTTACAGTAAGTAGCAATTGTACAGTAAATGCATCTGCTGCAGATGCTGCAGGAAACTGGAGTAGTCAAGTTGCATATGTAATAAGTAATATAGATACAACACCTCCAACATTAACAATAACATCAAACCCAAGTACAAGTTCGACAAATGCAAGCAGTATAACATACACATTTGCATTTAGTAAAAGTGTAACAGGATTTGTAAAAGGTGATGTAGTAGTAAACA
>DPJA01000015.1 GCA_003543235.1 Lachnospiraceae bacterium | reverse complement strand
TTTGCAGAAGCAAAGTTTTCATATATTTCTTTTCCCATTCCTATATACTGAGAACCTTGTCCTGGGAAAATAAATCCTATTTTCGACATATTACCTCCATGTATGTGAACTATTTATGTAATCTAATACTCCCTTAGTGTCGAACATTTCTTGAATAATTTCCTTGCAGTACTTGATTTCATTTACCATTCCTGCAATCTGACCCGCCATGATTGAGCCCATTTCAACGTCTCCATCTTTTGCTGCATCCCTAAGTCTTCCAAGACCTAGATTTTCAAATGCTTCCTTTGGAGCTCTGCTAGCTTCAAGTCTTTCAAATTCTTTTACAAGTTTGTTTTTAAGTATTCTGACAGGATGTCCTGTTGTTCTTCCAGTTACAACTGCATCTCTATCCTTTGCTCCTAAAATTGCGTTTTTATAATTATCGTGTACTGTGCATTCTTCAGAACAAAGAAACCTAGTTCCAACCTGAACACCACTTGCACCTAGGGCAAAGGCTGCCACTACGCCTCTCTTATCTCCAATACCTCCTGCAGCAATTACAGGAATACTAACTGCATCAACTACCTGTGGAACCAAAGCCATTGTTGTAATTTCCCCAACATGACCGCCTGATTCCGCTCCTTCTGCAATTATAGCATCAACGCCATCTCTTTCCATCTTCTTTGCCAACGCTACAGACGGAACAACTGGTATTACCTTTGTTCCGATTTCCTTAAGTCTCGGTATATACTTTCCCGGGTTTCCAGCACCTGTAGTTATTACCGCTACCTTTTCTTCGAAAATCACATTCATAACATCTTCTAAAAATGGTGAGAGTAGCATTACATTTACACCAAAGGGTTTTGTAGTTAATTTTTTTGCTTTTCTGATTTCAGTTTGAACAATATCTGCAGGTGCATTTCCTGCTGCGATTATTCCAAGTCCCCCTGCATTTGAAACTGCAGCAGCTAAATTAGCTTCAGAAACCCAAGCCATCCCCCCCTGAAAAATCGGGTATTCAATACCCAGTAGTTCACAAACTCTGTTCTTACTCATTAAAGACCTCCATATGTTTTTTATCTATTCCATTTAATTACTGCGGATCCCCATGTCAATCCTGCTCCAAAGCCTACCAATACAATTATATCGTCTTTTTTTATTTTACCTTCGCTATAAGCTTCGTATAATGCAATAGGTATTGACGCTGCTGAAGTGTTTCCGTATTTGTGTATGTTAGAAAATATTTTCTCTCTCGGGATTTTCAATCTTTCTGCTGCACTATCCATTATTCTATCGTTTGCTTGATGTGGAACAATTAGATCCACATCATCTATCTTAAGATTACAATCCTCAAGCGCCTCTTTAATAGCATGTTTTACAATTCTAACTGCAAACTTGAATACATCTTGCCCGTTCATCCAAAGTGTGTTTTGTTTTTCAGGTTTTCTCTTTGAGGCTTCACTTTCACTTATATAGCAAGCTGGCACTGTTAGGCACATCCCATCAGCACCTTTTGCCCCAATGTTAGTAGAAAGTATTCCGTAGCCACTCTGAACCTCACGAAGAATTACTGCTCCTGCTCCATCTCCAAAAAGCACACATGTGCTTCTATCCTCCCAATCGAGTATTTTTGAAAATGTTTCCGCGCCTATAATCATAACAGTTTTGTAATAACCTGTCAAAATAAATTGCCCAGCAACAGTCAAACCGTAAACAAATCCAGAACATGCTGCCGAAATATCGAAGGCAGCCGCCCTCTTTGCTCCTATTTTGTCCTGAATTATGCATGCAGTCGACGGAAAATACATATCAGGAGTTGCAGTCGCAACGATTATTAAATCAATATCTTCAGGTAAGAGTCCAGCATCTTCAAGTGCCTTTTTTGCAGCTGCAGCACCAAAATCTGATGTAGCTTCATTTTCTCCCGCAACTCGCCTTTCGGATATTCCAGTCCTTGTTTTTATCCACTCGTCATTTGTATCGACCATTTTTTCCAAATCAAAATTAGTCAATATCTTTTCGGGAAGTGAAATTCCCATACCAACAATTCCAACATTTCTTGAACTCTGTATCAAATTCATTCTCCTATCTTAGCAATCTCTTCTCTTATCTTACCTACAAGACCGCTTTCAACTATATTTCGAGTCTTCTTTATTGTGTTAAAAAATATCGTGTCATCCGCGCTCCCGTGAGCTTTTATAATAGCTCCGTTTACACCTACCAAAATTGCTCCGCCATATTCTTTATAATCCATTTTTTTCTTTAATCCCATAAATGCCGATTTTGCGATAAATGCACCTAACTTTGTAATAATATTTTTTGAAAACTCCTGTTTCAAAAAATTATTAATTGCGAGTCCCATACCTTCCATAACTTTTAATATTACATTGCCTACAAATCCGTCACAAACAATTACATCTGCTTTTCCTTCTGGAACCTCGCGACCTTCAATATTTCCAACAAAGTTTAAATTACCTTTATTCTTTAAAAGCTCGTAACTTTCTTTTGTAAGCTCATTTCCTTTTTTTTCTTCTGAACCAATATTTACAAGCCCTACTCTTGGATTATCTATATTTAATGCCTTCTTTGCATAAATTGAACCCATCACTGCAAATTGCAGAAGGTTAATAGGCTTACAGTCAACATTCGAACCTCCGTCAATCAACACAGCGGGTCCCTGCTCCGTAGGAATTATAGGTGCAAGCGCAGGTCTGTCAACGCCTTCAATTCTTTTTACAATTAACAATGCACCTGTCATTAGAGCTCCCGTGTTTCCTGCGGAAACGAACGCATCACCATGTCCATCTTTCAAAAGATTAAGTCCTACAACCATTGAAGAATCCTTTTTGGATTTAATAGCCATTACAGGAGCATCATCATTTGAAATTACTTCCTCTGCATTATGAATTGTTATTTTAGATATATTTTTTACATTATACTTTTGTAATTCACTTTTTACTACAACTTCTTCTCCAACTAAGACAATTTCTATTCCAAGCTCGTCTACTGCTTTTACTGAGGCTCTGATGATATCCTTCGGTGCATTATCCCCGCCCATTGCATCGATTATTATCTTCATTGTTCCACTCCTTTAAAATTAACACCGATATCAAGGTTTCTATTATTCATTATAAATGCAAAAACATCTTTCCTTTTCAAATAAAAATTATATAATAATTATAAAAAATATGCAAATAGAAAAATCAAAGAGCATATATTTCCATTATAATGCACCCTTACTTTAGGTTCCTCTCTCTTTTCTCAATAACTTCAATAATATTATCTCTCATAAGCTTGCTGTAAATTTTGATGTCAATAAAAATCCTCCTCATGTTTTGAATTTATTCTAACATAAAAAATCTTTTTGTCCAATATTTTAATTAAGATTACACAATGATATAATAATTCAAAGGAGGGAAATAATATGCCATTCTACGATTTAAAGTGTGTAAAATGTAATAAAGAATTCAACATTATGGCAAGCATGAAGGAAAAAGAAGCTAATACCATAAAATGCCCAACATGTGGAAGCAATGAACTGAATACGGTGTTTAAAAGTGTAAATGTAATCAAATCAAAAGAAAACAGCCATTCTTGTTCAGGGGGCTGCTGCGGATGCCCGCATGCATAGGCATTCTTATCTCTATTGCCTACGAAATACAAATTAAAATTTCATATAAAAAAGACGTGTCAAGGAACAATGAAATTTTCCCTTGACACGTCTTTTTTATTCTACCTAATTCACATTCATATTCATAAAGCACTCTTTAAGTTCATTTCGTATATTACCATAAAATTCGTAATCATCTACCTCATCTTGATAAATCCATGCAAATTCACTATGTTCTTCACTCAGTTGAATTCTACATTCATCCGTCAACCTGCAAAAAAATGTTGTTCCGACTATTTGAACATTATCACTCGGATAAAAAGTCCAAAACTTATATGGTTTTATTATACTTGCATTACAACCTGTTTCTTCCTTTACTTCTCGAATCAACGCCTCTTCCAAAGTCTCACCAAATTCTACTTTTCCACCAGGCAAGTCCCATTTCGAGTCCAACTTCTCTCCATTTGCTTTTACCTTCTTGAGTATCAATACTCTGTTATCAACTGCAATTATTGCTTTGGCTGTAGCTAAAAAAACTTTCATATACGTAACCTCCGGTAATTTTAAATGAATTATATACTATAAATCTTACATTTCCCCCCGCCGCCTGCGGCGGCTGGGGGTGTGTTATGCGTAGACACCCCGCACCCCGACAGAGCTTCTCTGCACTCATTTATTCTTACTTTATATATTTCTTCATTAAATCTGCAAATGTAATATTTTTTCCTCCTATTATCACATCTCTTATTTCACTTGAATTCAAGACATCGTTCATTGATGTAATCATCCATTTTCCATTAATATTCTCAATTGTGAGAGTGACATCTTTTATTTCAGTTATATTTACTTTTGAAGGTTTAAGTTTTAAAAACTTTGCATATTGCTGAGTGGTTATACCCTTTCCCTTAAATTCTCCGAAAAACTTTTCAGATTGTAAAATATCATAGAGTTCTCCATACTGAAAAGAATTTGTTACAACTGTTTTTGCACTTATCGTATTTGCCTTATACTCAACATTTTCAACCGAACTAATTACACTACCTTCCTGACTATTAAAATAATCAAGGTAGTAACCCTCAAGCATACTCCCTTTATTCACAAAACCTGTAATAGTTTCAAGCTGTTCTTTTGCAAGAATTCCTTGGTATAGATTAATTAACTTTTCCTTAAATATAGAATCTTGTGAAACACCTTTGGACTTACTTTCGTTTAGACTTTCACTCTCAAGCCTTTTATAAGTGTTCATATTAATATCATAAAATGCTTTTAAAACACCTTTTATCAAAACAATCTGCTCATCTTTACCAACAATATTTAC
>DPJA01000040.1 GCA_003543235.1 Lachnospiraceae bacterium | reverse complement strand
GATACTCAGCTTCTAGTTCAACAGGCGGTGTAATAAAGAATAAAGAGTTAGCTAAAGAATTGTTTAAGGCCGGATATAGACAACTTTCAAAGAAATATCACCCTGACACTGGGGGAACTGACGGGCAAATATCCAAAGAACTGAATAATCTCAAAGAACAGCTAGATCAGCTTGTGAAGTAGGTAGATGGACAAAATAACGTCTACCTACTTTTTTTATGTAGGACGGCAATAAACACAATCATTTCATGGAATATTCGTGAAGGTGTAGATTTAAACTACACCCTTTTGCAAAACTATGCAGAGTCGTTGAGGTTGCCGGTTTTAAACGACTGTAGCGAAGGCTAGAGCATGATTTTACCGCCAATCATCTGCATAAAAAAGGTGCTTCGCCACAAACGCCTATTAAAGCCCCACAGTGCCGCTTGAATTTAAACAGGTATAAAGTACTTTCCAATCAATTATCTAGCCTGTGTGGGGCGTTTGTGAAGGCTGGTATTGAACATGTAAGCTTTATTTTACCGTATTTCACCTCTTTGGCCAAACTTTTGTCATTTTTTTGAACCATTAAAACGAATATTACCGCATATAATTTCACCTAGCTTTTAAATCTCTGGAAGTAGCAAAAGTATACACCCCACCCCTCAAGGAAGCAGGGGGAAAGGCTCAGAAACAACCACACAGTTTTTTAATATCTCGACTACCAGCGATACCCAACGCATCCCCACTGAAGGTTCACCATGCCTGACTGAAAGGCTCGTTGGTTCAACCAACTACCCTCTGCAAAGTACCGGGCTTGACCGAAAAGGGTGTAAGTTCAAGTTACACCTTTTGGCACGTTAAGACACATCTATTACCACGAACTGGTTAGCAGTAAAATACCTTTAGACGTGGTGGCACGGTTGTCCGGGCACGTTAAAAACGATGGCACTCCGAATATTCAGCAGACACTAACACGTACACCCCACCGCCGGGCGAGGATGATTTGCAGAGGGCGGTCGAAGAACTTAGCTGCGGTAGTTTAACGGTAAGTCGAACTTTAACCTACACCAGGGCTTGCTTGTAGAGTTTAGTGATGAAATATTTAATGCGTTGGTTGAGAAAATAAAGATTGTCTCACCAACGGATTTTGTTTTTATATTAAAGAGTGGGATGAGGGTGGCGGAAAATCTTATATAATAATTAGGAAGCTTTGCCTAAAAGTAAAACTATAAAATATGGCTAAACGGATTGTTATTGTGTGGAAGCCGGTTAAATTATTACCAATTAGATAGCTGTACTTGTAGTATATTTTTCTTGAACCTATGCAACAATAATTTTTCTTATTTATGTCACTTATTTGTTCATAGAATCGTTTATTATATAAATGATAAAGTGTTATTAAAAAAAGGATTTGATGGGATAATAATGAGAAAAAAGTTGCTTTTTGTAATATTACTAATATTGTCTTTGTTATTCCTCATAAGTTACTTTAACTATACTAAATCAAAAACTGAAAACTCATACGAAAGTATTTTTCGGAATAATTTAAATCAAACCATTAAACAAAATACGTCCTTCAATATGATAAATATAACCGCTTTTAAGTGGGACAAAATGTATGTTTTTCCGCCATACACAACCAGAGCACAAATGCACACTAAAATAGGAATAGAGTGGACTACGGCAGATACTTATATCGGTTATTTGATTCAAAAAACTTCAATAGGAGATTATCCACTAGATGATGATTCCGTTCATAAATTAGTATTTATAAAAGATAATAAAGTAATTTGTGACTGTACCCTTCTGAGAGAATACGGTGATTTTACATTTGCTAAGGATATAGTTGATTCTGATAACGCCATTTTTTTAATTAGTATATCAGAAAATAAAATTCCTAAGATAATAAATAAAGAACCACCCTCACAACCATAAACCTTTGTGGCACATTTACAACATAATACTCACATATATTAACAGTTTGGCAGGTTAATTATATAGTATGTTTCGAAAGGAGAAATTGATGAAAAGGAAAATTATTGTATTTATTGTATTAATACTAGCTTTGGCAGGCTGTACCAAGGTAAATGAACAAGCAGAAAGTAATTTAACTGCTGAAGATATAGTAAAGAATCATTTTAAATATATTAATGAGAAGGATGCTGATAAAATAGAGAAAACCATAACGCAAGCAAAAAAAGGAGTAACATGGGAATTTGAAAAACTAAAGTATTTTAAATTAATTAATATTGAAGAAGATAAATCTGACATAATGAAAGATGCATATATGTCTAACGGTAGAGGCAGTGCAATAAAACCATTTCAAGTAAAGGTTTTCAAAGTTAATTTTGAAGTAAACTATAAAGATGGAGGTGGTTCTGGGTTTGGTAATGGAAGATACACATGGTATTATTTTGTTATAAAAGAAAAAGAGGGATCAGACTGGTTAATTGATGATTGGGGCGTTTAACTAAAATAAAACGTATTAAAAAAATAAAGATCTGCCATCCTAAGCTGGTTTGTTTTCTCTCGTTTCTATGCGTTCCGTCTGTTGCATGTTATTAACAGAATGTGCCACATTTTAAATCCGGTTACTGGTGCATTTTATGCTATATGCGTTGGTTGAGAAGATAGAAATTCTCTCGCCAACGCATTTTGTTTTTGTATTGAAAAGTGGGATGCGGGTGAAGGAAATTTGTGGGTATGCGTTCAGCACCTGATGAGGTATAATTATGTTTATGTATTAATGAGGTACTCGGGACTGCATTTTGTAACATTGGTCTGCTAAATAGGTAAATTATTCTACAATGGTGAATTATAGATTATATCCCTTTTAGCGTCTCGACACATGTGGAGTGCCTGATAAGGATAGAAAGGGAACCCAGTTAAAATAATATTAAAAATGGTGCTTAAAAAAGGCGGCGTTAGCGAATGACTACAGATAATTCAGTTTCAAATTGTTAAAGGAATTTGCGAAAGAGAATAAATATGAGATTTTTGATTGCAAATTCGGACCTATAGAATTTGATCCATCATCTAAAAAATTCAATATAGCATTAAATGGTAATGTCTATGGGATATGGGTAAAACTTAGTGCCAAAAGCAAGCTTAAATTGTGGAATGAAGTTAGGGATAAGTCATTAAAGTCCTTTATTGAGAATATCGTTGATTTTAAACCAATTATATAAATTAACGAAAATAAGGTAATTGAAATACTTGATGATCATTGGTATCCTTTGTATTGGGGCAAAGATTTACAAGGAGCACAGAGAATATTTGCACATATGAGAGGTCATGAAAGTTATGGAAATATTAATATGCCCAAGATCGAAACACTAAAGGATGTCCAAATTATTTATGGTTCTATTACTGTTTCAGATTACGTTAAGTTTGAGAAAAAAATTATTTAGCCCTATAGACCCTTGTTAGGAACCTGGAGAAAAGAAAAGGTAAAAGAAAAACATTAATGCTATATGGTTGTAAGGTATGGTTTTTGTATAAAATATGAATCATTGGTTGTTGAGAAAGAAAGTGATCGTAGAATCCTTGTATTTAAGCGGTCTGCGAGGTTCTCTGGTTTCTTAGTGGTCAGAAACACAGAACCACGAAACGAGTAACCAACCACGGAGGGGCACAATTCTTTTTTTCTCTTTATGACTGGCCCGCAAAACCTACAATACATTAGCATAAGAAAAGCCAGGGGGATATATATTCCCCCGGCTTTTTACTTGATAGTAGGTCTTAATACTGTTCTTAGTAAGC
>DPJA01000024.1 GCA_003543235.1 Lachnospiraceae bacterium | reverse complement strand
CTTCAAAGGTAGCTTCACCTGCTTTTATGGTATAATTCAGACTTTCAATTGCTTTCATTTGAGTATTAATTTGTGCAACAGTAGCTGTTCCTGATGTCTTCAATGTTTCAAGTTGTTGTTCCTCAATTACTAGCTTAGATTTAGTTATTCTTACTGATTCTTCAATTTTAGTTTGCTGTTCATTCAACATTACATTTGATGAATGAATCGTCGCTTCGGTACGCATAATCTGATCGTAAATATTTCCTACTTCAACTGCACCTCTGTGTTCCAAACCAGCGGCAGTCATCTGTACGGCTGCAGTTTGAAGTTCGTTACGTTTAGTTGGATCAAAACCAAGAGCCGTCATATGTGCATCAGTTTGTATAATCCCTGTGTCTACAAGTCTCTTCTTCCCAGCTCCATCAATCGACGTTACAGTTAACATTCCATTATCTGCATGGAAGAATACTTTCTCACCTGCCGTTTGTGCATCTCTAATCTTCGTCTCCATTGCACCACTTCTATCAATTCCTGAAGTAGGATCACTAAGAGCATTCCATCCAACAACTGTTCCACTAGCCGCTTGGGCATGCCTTCCATTTAGCACACCATTAGCCACAGAATCATACTTTCCAACTGTCAGAACTGACGTACCATCTCTGAGGTCATATATTTTTGAATCTGTTCCCCCAAATGTCTTCCAGCTATCCACTTTATCGTTAAGGCCATAATCTTCTGCATCTTTATCTTTTAACTTTTCAACGGTACCGTCAGCAAGTCTTCTTACAAACTTATTCTTTCCGTTCTTGTCTTGTTTAGCATAATAGGTGTCATTACCTATTTTAGCTTTTTTAATTTCTTCGCCTTTTTCATAATTTAATGCAGTAAGCGTGTCTTGTCCAATTCGTTCATGATGTTCATCATTTTCTTCAATTAAATTCTCAAGGCCTTTAAATTTATTCTTATAAAATTCCTTATTAGAACTATCTTTATCTAGCTTCAGAGCGGGAAAGAGAGCAGTGCCTAATTCCCCTACCGATACACCTGCCATTTTACCCGCAAGTGCAAGAGGACCCGCACCTTGTTTTTTTGCGAAATTAATCGCCCCTCCAATCTTACCAGAAGTGGTTTTTTGGTTCCAATCATTCAAGCCCTTACTCCAGCCTTTGTTCAGCTTTCCAAACCCGCCCAATCCTAATTGTTCCCACTTTCCTTTGCTGAATTTTTCACCGACATATCCGGTTGCTTTTTCAAGCATGCCTCCACCTAATGCACTTGCCACTCTTCCTCCTGGCAAAACTCCTGATGTCAGAACACCTGCACCTATTACTCCTCCAAGTACAGCTCCCATCCCGGCCGCACCTTTAATTATATCTCCTGGTGGAGGAACATGTTGTGACTGCAACTTAAATACATCTTCTATCTTCTTAGCAATTTTAACGAATAGCAGTAAAAATATTATCCAGCCAAGTGGTCCCAATACAGTCAATTCACCACTTGCACCCGAAGCATAGGTTACATCGACATTTTGAGTAAACCAACCTCCCCACGCATCTTTCAATAAAGAAGTTGTACCATTGGCAGCGTCAGTTAAATCCCCATTTGCCTTTCCTATTATAAATACCAACAAATCATACAGTATGACAAATGCACCTGCATATATCGACTGCTGAAATACTGCAGACATAAGTTCATCATAAAGCGTCTTAATTACCGATCTAAATTTGCTTGAAAAGATCATTATTGCTGCAACAGGAATAAGAGCAAAAGCAAGTCCTATAACAACTTTTCTTACAAACATCAAAACCCATATGTAAAAAGAAAGCAGATAGGTCCCAAGAAGTACAAGAAGCAGTGCTATCAAGCCTGTAGTACTCATATTTGACAAATTTAATTCAAGCGGCGGCTGAATTGTCTGCTGCGCAGCTTGAGCAAACAAGGCCACTATTGCATCATTTATCTGCACCAGCCATAAAATTACATCCTTTGCAAATAATAAGATTGCTATATATAAAATAACATTCTTTATAAATTCCTTTGCCACCGACCTATCACTTGGACTTGTAAAAGCCCCAATCAGTAAAATGGCTGCTCTGAGCACAATCAGAGGTAAAAATGCCAAACCCGCAAGCTCAAATATATCAAACCATCTTTGCATACGGTTTTGAGCTGCATCATTAGTGCCGCTACCGTATTCCAAATACTCAGCCATGTTGGAATCCGTCAAAAGAGCCTTATTCATCCGATCTATCGGTGCTCTTGCAATTGGGGCTATCAAACTCATAAAAAAATCATGTATTGCACCTGGAAAGTCAAAAAACGCCTTAAGTGGATTAACTGCAAACACAGGTCTAATCTCAGTATTCCCCATAATACTCGCCGAAGCTTGCGTACTTACACTTAATATTGAAACCAGCAGGATTACCACTAATATTGTTACAGATAAGAATCTTTTAATTTTTTGTAGTTTCATAATAATCACCCTCTTGTGCTTACTTCATTTTCCTTACATCCGGGTCTAGGAACTGTCTTTCCGCATCTGTCGTCACAACATGCATTGTAGTTGAAACATCGTTCATTCTGATAATACCGTTACCTATATTGGCCTGCGTCAGGAAGCTACACTCAATATCAGTCAACTTATACACTTCTTTCAAAAGTTCAACCTCTGTGCCATTTTGTTTTAAAAATATCTGAATGGCAGCATTTGAAATAACCGCTTTAGCCATTTCATTTTTATAGAAGTCCTCAAACCTTTGGCTAATGGTCGTCAAGGATACCTTTCTCTTTCTGGCACGCCTTGACATAACATTTAGGAAATTTATTGCCACATCTCCCATTTTAAGAAGCATCCAAGCTTCATCAATGATAACTCTTTTCTTTTTATCACCTGTGTTTTTCTTAACATAATGCTCCCAAATCCAGTTAACAAGGATAATCATTGTTAATGGCTGTTCAAATTCCTCATCCAGCTGTGATATGTCAAGGTTAACAAATGGTGCATTTTCAAGGTCTACAGTAGATTGCCCATCAAAGAAGCCCATTGAACGTTCTTTTGTATATACCTTGAATACCTCTGCAAATTTGTTTATAAGTTTTACCTTGTCTTTAAACTCATCAGGATTTTCTGCAAGCTTGGCTTTTTTAAGAAGTATACGATCAAAGAAACTTGTCATTGTTGGCATTGGTTTTTTAATACCATTCAAATCAAATTCGTGATTATTCATTACTTTGTAGTCACCCTGAATATTATCAAAATACATTTGCTTTAAATCAATATCTATTTCATATTTTTTATATTCATTCTCAACCTTTCTTACAAAGTTGTGAAGTTCATTCTCTGACCTAAAATACAAGCTCGATGGATCCTTCTTAATATCCAAAGCATTGTACTCATCCTCAACCAGTTCTTCTAATAATGACATTTCAAGAGCAGTAACTTCGTCATTAATATTTTGAGATTGGCCCTTTAGCATAACTATAAGAATTCTCTTTACGTCGTTGTATTTACTAACTATATTTACTTCCATTCCTCCGCCCGAAGCAGTCTCAGGCTTTATATCCCAAAGGTTCATCTTATTCTTACTATCTCTTGAAAATATAACTGATGTACCACCGACCATTTCTGCAAGGAAGTTATAAACACCTTCAACATCGATTGCAATTGTCCATATATCTAATAATGCAATTCCTCTAGCAATTATTAAGTATGTCATGTAGGTTTTACCTGCACCAGACTCTGCCCAAACTGTCATGTGTGGGTTTGATAGAGACTTATCCCAGTTACTAAAAAAAATCGGATTCCCAGTAATCCTATTTATGCCTATAGGTATACCTCCAGAATGGTTTAATTCAGGATTAATAAATGGAAATACACTAGCTAGCGCATCTAAATTAAAATTTCTGAACTTATCAATTGGATTTTTTACATATGGAAAAATTGCTTTAAAAGCATCCTTTTGTCTACAAAAAGCATCCGAAAAATTAACATTTTCTGCACTCATCTTATGAATAAAACTTTCAGACTTTTCATCAAGCTCTTGTTTATTTTTAGCACCTATACATGCTGTAAAAGAAGCCCAAAACATCTTGTCCATATTGAACTCAACCCTGTTTCTTAGCTCACGTGTTTCATCTTTAGCTGCGCCGAGCATATCAGCCTTATCTACATTGTCATTTGAAGTTTCTCTTCTATAATCTGATATGAACTGTGCCAGTTTCATGTTCAATTCTTTAATTACCTTTGTTTTTTCAACTGGTTTTACCATAATTGAAATATCTATATCCCCAAAGGTGTATGCATCATACAGCCACTCTGCAAACCCAACTCTTTTTGGGTAACTCGCTGGATAGAAACACCTCATTACTCTGTTAAAACCAGATTGAATTGCATCTCTCTCAAAAATCAGACCCTTTCGGGATATAAACTTTTTCAAGGTAGTTGTTCCATTTTCAAGAACAGGCTCTCCGTTATCGTTTACGTTATCATACCCACCTAACTGCTGTTCTATAGAATCCAAATCAAATTCAAGTGAATTTATATCTGCTTTATTTTTTGTATTATTATTGTTTTTCTTTGATTTTCCGAACAAGTTCTCCACCCCTTTAATTTACTTTAATCTTCATTTGCCGCTGCCGCCTCATCCATATAAGGATACTCGTAGTCATCTTTGTATTTATTCAGACTCTCATCTTCAATCTGTTCGCCCGGAAGAGTCTCTACCGCAAGATCAAGTAATCCATTATTAACAGCATCTTCAAGTTTTGCAAAAGCACTCTCATTTTTAAGTAATGAACTATAAATCATATTCGCTGCCTGAACACTATCAAGACTATAAGTCTTAAGCTTAATAGATTCGAACTGTTCTCTTAAAATTTTTACTTTATTTGTCAGTGCATTATATGCTTCTTCAATAATCTGTTCTTTTTTCTGTCTTCCAACTTTTGTATGTTTATAATTTACTACAACAAATATTTTAATATATATACAGTCTGACTGTTGTGTATAAAATTTAAAGAAATCTATAATATGGTCTGCATAGTTGTTTCTTTGTTTTAATTTTTCAACCTTTTCAATCATTTTTCTTTTTATAGGTTCACTTTTTTCTACTTTCACTTTTTCTTCAAGCAAGTTTCTTTCCTTTTCACTTGCCTGAATAACCGGCTTGTAAAAGTTAAAGTTCTGACTTAAATCAATATACCTAGATTGAACCAAAAATTGTGTATCTTCCTTCAATGTATTCAAAATACTCATAAACCCGTTCTTAAGTCCCATTCTTTCATTTCCACTATACATACTAATATTAATACCGTGAACCCCAAAGGCCATAGTGAAATAGTTTGGATCGTCAGTAAAAGAAATCATACCTTTGTGTATGGTATCAAACTCAAGGAAATCTTCTGCAGTGTCACGTAAATTTTTAAGTTCTCTTTCGTCGAAAGAAACTGCTTTCCCATTTCCACTAGAAGGTTTCTGTCCAGCCATCTTCATTAGCTTTTCCTGTGCCTCAGGCTTCCCGCTTAAATAAATTGCAGGACCGACAATTGCAGCACAGGCCCCTATTATTCCTAAAGTAAACATATCCATCCCTACAAACCCCCGACCATTATTTATTTAAAAATATCTGTTGTTCTTTATTATACTTATAGTAATAATACAAATGTTCACTCAGATATCTATCATGCTTCTTCAACTTATAAAATCCTAAAAAATATACTGCAATTAATACTATTCCACCTAATGGCCATCCAATATAGTGGTTTGAGAACTTAAAAATTAAATTATACGCAATACCGCCGCCAATACATAAATAAGTAAGTTGCCTTCCAGTTAACCTACCAACAAGCATTTCTTCAATATCTATTGAAGCAGGAACATTTGATTCCAACGAATCAGCGTTATTTGACATATTTTTCACCTCTGATTTGAAATTTTTTATGTAACTTTTAAAAAAGACTTGACAATACAAAATTCATAAAAATAATTACTTTTTCACACTTTTATAATAACACAGCCCAGCTTTAATGTCAATTATTATACTTTTATAGGGGTGCATTTTTTCCGTATGA
>DPJA01000034.1 GCA_003543235.1 Lachnospiraceae bacterium | reverse complement strand
GATCATACGGAAAAAATGCACCCATAAGCTTACAAATGCTTGAAAAATATAATACTTTATGTTATTATTTGAATATTAAAAATAATATTGGAGGTTGTATATTTTGGGTATAACTGTAGGGCACGGAGAATTAGAGGGAAGCAAACTTAAAAGTTTAGAGATTTTTAGTGATATCAATAATTATGGAGATTACCATGATAAATTAATGGATTTTATAAATTCTTTGGGAAAAGTTGAAAATGGAGTATACTGGCAAAAGTTAATAGATATTTTTGCACAACTTAAAGACATAAGCTTTAGTATGAGAAATTCATTTTATCATAATGAATGTACTTTTATGCCAGTCCCTTCGGGTGAAGAATTGGATAGAAATAATGTTGTTTTTGAAAGGGTATACTTAATATGGGAACAAGAACTAAATGGAATATTGAGGTATGACCATAATAATAGAATTTGGGATATAAAGAGCGTTGGTAAATTTAGTAAAGACCACGATATTGAAGGTAGAAAAGTAGCTATTGGATTTGATGAAAATCAGGATATTAAATATGTTCAATATTCTAATAAAGCAGATAAATATAAAGATGGAATTGAACAAATTAAGTTAAGTAAAGATGAATCTGGAGGATATTCAGTAGAAGTATGGGAAAGTACAGATAAAAAGCCATCTAAAAGAAAGTTTAGGATAGATGATACAAAATTGATTTCTACTAAAAGTAAAAGGGAAGAACACATTAATTTTCTTGTGAGCGTACTCTCGTCTTCCAAAAGAGACGAAGATACTAGACCTTTATAATAATATAGTTTATATAAGTCGATTGACTTGGACTATAGAGGAATAAACACTTCAGAGCATGGAGTGTTTTTCTTATTACAAAAAATTCTTTAAGAGTAGAGGTAAAGATTGGATAATATGTCGTAATAATTGTGTGTTTATTCTTCAGATATAGCTTGCTATGACACCCTTTCAGAGGTAACATGTGTACTACCAAAGGCACAGAAAGACACTTTGAAAGGGGATAAACACTATGAAAAATCAATACTTTGGGATGGAAATTGAACTTACTGGAATAACAAGAGCAAAGGCTGCAGGAATAATTGCAGGTTATTTTCACACAACACAAAACCACACAGGTGGACATTACGATGAATACCAAGTAAAAGACACAGAAGAAAGAACTTGGAAGTTGGTTTCAGATGCAAGTATCCATCCCAAAAAGAAGGTAGGCGAAGAAATTCAGCCTGCCACTGACCTTTACAAGGTCGAGATGGTAAGCCCAAAACTAAACTACAAAGATATAGAAAGCTTGCAAGAATTGATTAGAAGGTAAGAAAGGGCGGAGCAATAACAAACCCAAGTTGTGGAATACACATACACATTGACGGAGCAAATCACACACCAAGGAGCCTTAAGGACCTAGTAAACTTAATAGCAAGCAAAGAGGATTTACTATACAAAAGCCTACAGGTTGACCTGCAAAGGTTAAGATATTGCAAAAAGGTTAATTAAGAACTGATTAAAACAATAAACAAAAAGAAACCTAAAACTTTAGAACAGCTTGCAGATATTTGGTATTCAGGATACGGCAGCGAATCAAGGAACAGACACTACCATAACAGCAGATATCACGGACTAAATTTACACAGCATCTTTGATAAAGGCACGGTTGAGTTTAGACTTTTCAACAGCACAACACATGCGGGTAAGATAAAAGCATACATACAATTCTGCATTGCGGTAAGCCATCAGGCAATAACACAAAAAACTGCAAGTGCAAAAAGAACATATACAGATAATGAAAAATACACATTCAGATGCTGGATGTTAAGACTGGGGCTTATAGGTGAAGAATTCGAAACCTGTAGGCTCCATTTTTTGACGAATCTTACCGGAAACTCGGCCTGGAGGAATGCTGCTTGAAGGGCAGCATTCAATAGATAGGTAAATATTAGTTCATATAAATGAAAGGGGAAAAAGGAAATGAAAACAAAAATTTACGCTGCTTATGGTAGCAACATGAACATTGAGCAAATGAGGGTAAGATGCCCAGATGCAAAGGTAATTGGAACAGGAACTTTAAAAGACTACAAACTAACATTCAGAGGAACAACAAGAGGTGTTGCAAACATTGAAAAGAAAAGCGGTAGCAATGTGCCAATCGTATTGTGGGAGATAACCCCTAAATGTGAAAAAGCACTTGATATTTATGAAGGTTATCCAAGGTTATATGTTAAACAGGACATTGATGTTGTTTCTGAAAAAGGAATTATTAAGGCCATGGCTTATGTAATGACGCCTAAATATACAAAGATGGCAGCACAGCCTGCAAAATACTATTTTAGTGTGATTGCTGATGGGTACTTTGATAACGGGATTGATTTAAAACCATTAGAGACAGCATATGTAGAATGCTTATCTGAATTAAGGAAGGGGAGATAAGTATGGATAAGTTTTTCAGTCAAAAGACTTGTGACAGATGCGGAATTTCTTTAGAGAATGGGAGAATCATGTCAATGTTCATTATCAAAATATTTGGATAATAAATTTTATCCAAAGAAAAATATTATCATAAGAAATATGGTAATATGCTGTATTTATCACGAGTTACAATCTGTAAACTTGTGATAATAATTCCTCTAATATATTATGTGTGATGCACCATAAATAAAAATATTGGAGGAATTTTAAATGGAACAACAAACGAACCTTACTATCAGTGAATTGATAGTAGCAACCAGAACGTTGGTAACCAAGTTGGGTTATGTCAAAGAAACCATGCGTCACCATAGAAGTGTCTGGTCTAAGCTTGAAAAATATTGTGAGGAGCAAGGGATACAATATTTTTCAGTCGAAACAGGCTTAACATTTCTAAAGGACTACTATCACATTGATCGCTATGATACAGAATTAACATCACACCTGTCGTATGTTCGGCGTTCAATCTTAATGTTAATCGATTATTACTTGCATGGAAGTATTTACAAGAGCCATCCGATAAAGCCACATGAATTCCCAAAGGAATTTGAAACAGTAATAAATCGATTTATGACGGAACACGTTAACCGATATTTAGCAAGCAGAAGTTCAAGGCAATACAGATTAACTATGGAGAGATTTTCAAATTTTTTAGTTAATAGAGGCATAAAGTCACCTTCCCAAATCTCTGTAATCGAGATCGAGGGCTTTGTAAAAACCCACGCAGAGTATGCTCGTGCAACTATAAAAAATGAATTGTATAAGTTGCGTACTTTTCTTGATTTTATATATAAAAACGGTTACACTGCTCAAAACTTTTCTTCTGCCGTGCCAAAAATCAAGACATATACTAAATCTAAGATACCAGCTACATTTACTGAAGATGAATTAAGTCGAATCTTAAGTGTTATTGATTATTCAAATCCGCTTGGCAAAAGAGATTATGCAATGATTATTCTCGCTGTTAAATATGGCATACGCTCGTGCGATATCAAAAATCTAAAGCTTAGCGATCTCAACTGGAATGAGAACAAAATATCCTTTACGCAAACAAAAACTGGTATTGGTGTTTCATTCGAAATATTTAAAGATGTTGGTTGGGCATTGATTGATTACCTGAAAAATGGTCGTCCAAAAACCAGTTCAACCAACATCTTTGTTTGTCACTGTGCCCCATACGAGCCCTTTTCAGAGGCAAGCGGTTTAGCAAGGACAGTTAACAAATACTTTCGAGAGGCAAAGGTGTTTTATCGTGAAGACCAAGTTAAGGGTTTTCATTCATTAAGGCCTAGCCTAGCAAGCAATTTGCTGGAAAACAATGTGCCTCTACATGATATTGCTAATATTTTAGGTCACGCAAGCGTGGCATCTGCAAAGGTGTATGCAAAGGTTGACACCAAGCACCTCTCAGATTGCGCATTGGAGGTGTCTGACTATGAGTAAATTACACTCACCTTCTCTCAAAAGTGTTTTTGCCAAGGATATTATAGACTTTATAGAATACAAAAAATCTTTGGGCTATAAATACATAACGGAGACTTATGTATTGTTTCGTTTTGATAATTTTTGTAGTAACCAAAATTTATCGGAACGTGATTTAAGTGAGTCCGTTGTGTCAAACTGGATAAATGAAAATATGGACAACTCTTATAACACAATTATGATGAGGAAACGTTTAATTAAACTATTTGCATTGTACTTACATAACCATGGTGTTACTGCATATTTGCCTGATATCCCCAAAAGCAATAGGAGTTACACAGAATTTGTTCCATATATTTTTACCCAACAACAAGTAAACACCTTATTGCAAATGTCATTAAAAGCATTTAATCCATGGGGCAAATCATCAATGCATTTATCTTTTCCTTTAATTATGCATTTATTGTGCTGCACCGGTATGCGAATATCAGAAGTTTTGAACATCCGTATTAAGGATTTTGACTTAGGTGCCGGTATCATATACATAAAACAATCCAAATTTGATAAGAGTAGGTTAGTGCCTGTTTCCAGCTCTGTAAACAAGTTAGCCAACAGCTATTTTGAAACAGTCCATTCCATGTCTACCGATGAGGATTGGTTTTTTCAAAACTTGTATGGCGATAAAAATGTCACAGGTACAATATACTCAAATTTTAGAAGGTTGCTCGTATTATGCAATATTTCGCACAGTTCTAAAGGACCACGACTTCATGATTTGCGACACACATTTGCTGTTCACTCTCTTAAAAAGTTAATTAAGACTGGGAAAGACATTTATGTCTCGTTACCGATTTTGAGCGAATATTTGGGACATAGCAACATTTATGCAACGGAGAGGTACCTACACTTAACAGCTGAAATGTACCCCGAGTTGTCCGAAAAGACAAACAAACTAATTCGGGAGGTGAAATTTGATGAAACCTACTGATTTAGCATATTACCTTTCTAAATATTTCGGCAACTATCTTCCTAATGTCGTTGGTGCAAGCACAAAAACCTTAATATCATACGAGAAAACGTTCTGCTTGCTGTTTGAATTTTGCACCGAAAGCAAGAAAATCAAGGTAGGCAAATTAGAAATACAACAAATAACACCTTTGTTAATCATGGATTTCTTGCAACATTTAGAGGACTTAGGCAATAGTGTATCAACCAGAAATCAAAGGCTTTCGGCAATCCGTTCGTTTTTCGGTTATTTACAGACAATTGAGCCAAAATATATTTTATGCTCACAAAACATATTAAGTGTAAAATTTAAACGGCATCAAAAGTCAACAATTAACTACCTAACTGAGGACGAGCTAAAATTAGTTCTTGAGATGCCACAAGTCAATTACAAAAGACAGTATAGAGACCTACTATTACTTACAATGCTTTATGATACTGCTGCCCGTGTTAGTGAACTTACCAATATTCAGCTCAAAGATATTCGATTTGAATATCCTTATACTGTAGTTTTAACTGGAAAAGGCAATAAGTCAAGAATTGTACCGCTAAGTCCAAATACATTTAAACTATTGGAAATATATACCACTAAGGAAAAATTAAATATTTTGTCAAATCGGTATCTATTTTTGAATCATTCCAATGAAAGATTTACAAGTGAGGGCATAACATATATTGTTAAGAAGTATACCGATTTGGCACGATTGCAAAAAACAAGCTTGCCAGCCGTAATAACCCCACATAGTTTCAGGCATTCAAAAGCAATGCACCTCCTTCAAAACGGTGTAAATTTAGTGTATATCAGAGATTTTCTTGGTCATGCAAGCATTAAGAGTACTGAAATTTATGCAAAATCGGATTCAGAAACCAAAAGAAAAATATTAGAAAGCGCCTATTCCAATCTATACAATGCAAATGTTCCAGAAGAATTATGGACACAGGATACTAAGCTATTTGATTGGTTAAAGAATATGTGCAAGTAAGGGCCAGAATATTATCACAAGAAATACGCTTGGTATTCCTTTGCTTGCCAGCAGTTTAACTTGTTTCTTGTGATAATATTTTTCTTTGGATAATGTT
>DPJA01000035.1 GCA_003543235.1 Lachnospiraceae bacterium | reverse complement strand
TATTAACCCTTCTTGCAATATCGGTGCTATCGTTTTAAAAGCCGTTATGTGCCCCTTGGTGTCGTGTAATGTCTATATGCCTAACATAACCCTCAACAGGGAACCAATGCTTGCCACGGCCATCCTCGCGACTTTACGGCGGACATAAGTAACTGATTGAGTATGTATCATCACCTATCGACAGTAGCACCGACAACAGTGGCAATAACGAGGTTAGCACCATAGGCACAGAAAGCACCAGCGGCCCCAGCATTGTCGGGAGCCAAGGCCCACTTAGCCAGGGTAGTACCTACTACGCTGATAGTGATGTTACCGTTGGTCNNTGAGTGCCGTCTGTGCCGCCAGCGGTTGGGGTTGTGTAAACGTGAATGTAAGCCATAATTAACAATTCCTCCCTAAAATTAAAATAAGGACAGATTAACTGTCCCTACTGTTAAGGTTAGGTAAGGCGTGTATTTACAAGTTGTTTAAGGTTGACTATATTTCAGGAGGCGATGACTCCCTTTAATATAACGACCACACGACCACATAAACAAAAGGATATTTCCTTCCCCACAATTCTACTGGACTTTTTTGAAAAACTTACAAACCCGTTGAACCAAAACCGCCCGACCCTCGGTCAGTTTCGGATAAGTTTTCTATTATTTCAACAATATCTACAGTTATTACCGAATTAATAACCATCTGTGCTATTTTCATACCAACTTCCACATTAAATGGTTCGTTACCGTGATTAATTAGAATAACACCAATTTCCCCTCTATAACCTTGGTCAATTGTTCCCGGTGTATTTAATACGGTTATTTGATTTTTAAGTGCTAATCCACTTCTTGGTCTTATTTGTGCTTCAGTATTTGGTGGTAACTCGATTGCAATGCCAGTTTTTACAACTTTACTATCTCCAGCCACAATTTCCACTGATTCTACAGAAAACAAATCTAGTCCAGCATCTCCGGGATGAGCATATCTAGGTATTATAGCTTTATTATTTATTTTTTTAACCTTTAATTTATTCATTTATGGATACTCCTTTCCACTTTATTTTTGATATAATCTACAGCCTTAGGATAAAGATAAACCGCAAATCCAGATAATCCAATTTGAGTTATGTAGTTAAAAACTGGGCGGTCACCTTTTGAATTTTTTACTTCAAATAAATATACCAATATAGCTATTGAAACGAATATAATTATAGGTGAAATGTGAGCTATCATTATTTTAAACTTATGTGGCCATGATTTTCGCTTCATATCCTTCTCTTTTTCTAGGTTTATTTTTCTATTACACTCCAAGTCCCTATAATCATTAGAATTTAACATTTTATCTTTAAGCTTATCAGTATTACTTCGCCATTCTTCTTTCAATTGATTCATTTCTTCATTAGTAGGAGTTATTTTTGACTCGATTAAAACGTCTAACTGTCCGGCTTTATTTGTATTTTTATATGTAGCTTTGGTATTATTATAATATAATACTAGGGAAACAAAACTTTGTCCAATAGCCATCCTATATTCTTCATCAGAGTGATTATGAATTGCAATTAATGATTGACCTATCCACCCAGGATCAAGAGTAGTTCCAATATGTCCAATTCCTTTAGAAACGATTGATACTCTAGAGTGATATGTCCCTCCAATCTTTTCTGTTACATATATTACTTCTTTAGTTTCTATTAAAGCAGTATCATTTGCAGGGATAATGATCTCATCACCATTTTCCCCCTTACATATAATACTTGTATGTGTTTTTAATGACCATGCTATATTACTTGTAGTGAGATTTATTGAATTACCTCGCACATTATCTAAATTTAATGGATGGATATATATATTTTCCCCTAACTCCCTAAGAATATCTTCATTGCTTAACATGGACATTAAATATTTCCACCCCCTTTATTCATAATAGTAATGGGCTAAACCCCTAAAAGCTAAATTCGTCTAGGGTAAGGTAATAGTTAATTTAATAAAGCATTTAACTAAGAATACGCTAACTATAAAACAGCAATCATATCTTAAACGATTCACCAACCTGAATAAAATTACCTATAACAGGCCCAGTAGAAAGTCCGCTTAAGCTGGCGTTTAGCTTTTATCCCCTAGGTAGACATAATTCTAAATCCTCATAAGTGCTACCATGGTTAAATCCGGGCTATATTGTCCACTATATTGCCATTATAGACATACAAGGTCAACGGAGTTGTGTTATACTGCCGTTTCTAGTTACGGAGTTCGACTGTTTATAAAGCGTTGACGACAAGAGTGACCCAGGGTTGCTGGCATTGATCTCAAAATATAATTGTTTTATTTGGCTTTAGGTTTTCTTACACATTTGCTTTGTTTACCTACACTAGAAGTCTTAGGAAAAAAGGAAATGCCAAGTTTTTCATTTAAGTATTGTTCAAGAACAAATACTTCTATTTTATGTGGATTTCTAGGATCGTCTAGGAAGTATTTAGTATATTCACCCTCGTTTTCTGGAGGGTAAACTCGAAGCTCCCTTTTCGTTCCCTGAATATCTTCAACAACAGCTTCATGGCCTATATGGATTTTCCAACAGACAATACTATGTAAATACTCAAAAGAATGATTAAATGATATATTTAGTACATATTTAAACTCTACATATCGAAGTGTAGATTGATCTATCGATACCTTATCTCTGGTTTTTACAATAAGATCAATTCCTTTATGAGAGTCATAGTCAATAATTTCAAATGGAAAAAGATTTTTTTCTAAGACACTTAACATTATAAACAACGCATATACACCAACTTCTTGCCTAGGCTCTACCAAAACACAATCCTTGTAATTACAGATACGGGATCTTTTTGCAATATCACATCTATTTTTAAACTCTTTTTTTTCTTTCGAAACTGTTTGATGTCCCTCTGCCTGGTCTTCAAGCCATTCTAAATCCGTCCAATCGTCGCTTTCAATGATTTTTTTATATAATTCTTCAGCTGCTTGACGTAAATCTTCAAGAATTTCAGAAGGTGTATTTTCCACTGATCCTCGGTTTGCAGTTAAGTTAAGATCCTGACAATTAATGAATGCATGAAATTTAGTATAATTTGATCGTCCGCTAGTTGAAATCCATTCGTTTTTCTTTTGAATAGGTATAAAATCTTTACATATGTAAAGTCCATAACGCTCTTGTATCGTATATGCCCCTTGAGGAGCATTATAGCCTTGTCTTCTTATCATATCGTTAAACTTATATTTAGCTTTTTTGCCCGCTACATAAAATATTGCTTGATACTTTATATCAGGAAAATTTTTAAGGGACTTTTCTTCCCTCCATTTTCTAACATAATTATCAGGTGCTTCTATGAAATAGTCATTAAAAAGTTTTGCAGTATTTTTATTTTCTTCAGCAAAAACATGACCAAATTTTAATTCCTCTTCAACTTCGCTATCTACACCTTTTAAATACAAGACCTTATCTGTATGTTCATAAATTCCAAATTCCATTTCTATACAACCAAATTTAGTAAACCACATTATATAATCTTTAAGTTGATGATGAGTAAATCTATCTCTCCTGTTACCGTTATATCCAGTTATAATAATTTCTGTTCCCCTGAGACTTGGATCAACATCGGATTCATAAATTTCCGCAATAGGCAATTCGTCATTATAAAGTTTTTGTAGCGGATTATCCATTACAGCCCTAAAACTTTTACCGTTCTTATGTGTATAAACTTCTATTTTTCTACTGTTAAAATATATTTTAGTTCCATGTCCTTTTTCACCAATTGCTGTTGGGTCGCTTCTTCTAGTTGAATTACCTAAATCAAAAAAAGCTTGTAGTTGGTTTCTATCCATCCCTTCTCCATTATCCATTAAGACTATTTTTAATACTCTTTCCCCACATTCAATAACAACTTTAAATTCAATATTTATTGTTGTTGCTTTAGCATCAAATGAATTACTAATAGCCTCTCTTGCAATTTCCAATGGATGTCCAAAATCACCAGAAATCTCTCTAAACTCTCTGGCAGGATCTACCTTTGGTTTAATATCATCAATTCTTTTCCATGTCAATTTTTTCACCCCAATGTGTTAACTATAAACACTAATAATTCTATTATTATGATGTAATAATAATAATTATCTGGTTAGTCATAAAAATACTTAATAAACTACCATTTACTAAGAGTATATAATTTATACTAAACTTAAAGTCATGCTTCAAGATTTAACTAACGCAAATTACAACACAATTAAAGTTTTAATAACCGTTTTTGTCTCTCCAGCATAGCAGCAAAAATTTCTAAATAAGTTACAAAATAACATCAAAGCTTCACACCAAATTTAACGATATGATGAAAGTTACAAATACATAGAAATAATGCGGGTTTTGAGATTATTATTAAGTAAAATCCATAATAAACTCTACACTAATAAAACGCAGTAATTATGCACCTTTCGGGTAATTTAAAGAACTAATGTCCCGAGTTCTGTACATTAGATTATATCAGAAATAAACAAATATTTCTGTCGAATTATGTCGGTCAACAATATTTTTTTTGCAATTTATATCCACACCAAATCTGATAATTACTGCGGATACAATTCAGTGTAAATTACACTAATTACCGTGCATACAATATTTGGCATAAACCCACAATAAAGAAAAAAGCTAGGGTAAACAACTCCCACGACTTTTCTTTATCTATACCTGTTAATTATGTTAAAATTACTGAGTAGTAAGTCACACACGCTAGGCGTAGAAACAACAGATTCCCACGCCACATCGTACCTAACCAAAACAACCTGACAACGTTATACCTACACGGTACTACCAGGCTACAGGTTGTTTTTTTATTACATTATTTTGCTTTCGCTGAAACTTAGGCTACTTAAAGCTTCCTGCATCTGTGCATCCTTGCGTTCAATGTCGGCCTGTTGATGTAAAGCGTTAAGTTCACGCTGATGCTCGCACATACATTACCACAGCAGTGAAGCTAAAAACCCTCGCAGGCCGCGTAAACACTGGGTTTTCACCTATATATCCTTATCACGCACTCNNTCCTTGCTGTACAAAATATGAATAGCACTAAACCGCTAACGCGGTGGTATTATCATCATATTTTCCTTATTTAGTATAAGTTTCTTTTTTAATGTGAATCCTTTAAAAAATAAATTATTTTAAAGGAGATATGGTATCAAAACTATGATGACAAAAGAACAGGTTTTAGAAAAATTGAAATTTGATGTGGAACTTAGAGGATTAAGCAAACATACACAAGATGAATATTACACAAAAGCCAAAATTTTTCAAAATCATTTTGATAAGCCAGCAACAGAGCTTGGAGAAGAAGACATAAGAACATTTTTACACTATCTTACTGTAGAAAAAGGACTTACCTCTGGTAGTGTAAATTCATATAATAGTGGCCTCCGATTTCTGTACGGCGTAACTTTAAATATTAATTTAAACTGCAAACAAATCCCTCGTCACCGTAGAAAACGTAAATTTCCAGACATCCTTACTCAAGAGGAAATTCAAACCCTTTTTACTGCCTGCGATAACTTAAGAGATAAATGTATCTTAATGACTATCTATGGAGCAGGACTCCGTCTTAATGAAGTTGTTTGCCTAAAAGTTTCAGATATTAAAAGCGATAAAATGCAGTTACTCATTCGCAATGGTAAAGGTGGCAAAGATAGGTATGCATTGCTTTCACAATCTAATCTTGAAATTTTACGAGATTATTGGAAGGCTTACTTACCCAAAGAATGGCTTTTTTACAGTAGGGTAAATAGCGCTACACATATTACTTCCAGAGCTGTACAGAATATATTCCACAAATACTTAAAAAAATCACGTATTACTAAAAATGTTACGGTCCATATTTTGAGGCATAGTTTTGCTACTCACCTACTTGAGTCAGGCACAAATATATTTCATATTAAGCAACTACTTGGGCATTCAGATATCAGCTCAACCTGTTTTTATCTGCATTTGCTAAATATTGAATCTTTAAATGCAACAAGTCCTCTTGATATGTTACCAAAAATGGAGAAGTCCAATGGCTGAGGTTCAAGATATTTTTTTAAAATACGGAGCAAACTATCGTGAAAAACGCAATCCAACTCTTGTTCAGCTAAAAGCCATGTCAGCAATTCAAAACTGTAGAACTTCACAGTTAGGTGGTCATATGGATGTATGTGAAAGTTGCGGTAATACTAAAATTTCCTATAACTCGTGTCGCAATAGACACTGCCCTAAATGCCAAACTCTTGCTAGGGAACGTTGGATAGAAAATCAAAAAAATAATTTACTTAATATTGGATATTTTCATGTCGTTTTCACCATACCTGATACTCTAAATTTGATGGTGTATCAAAATCAAAAAGAGCTTTATACTCTTANNACTCTTACAGAATTAGCATCTGATAAAAAATACCTCGGTGCAAATATTGGTTTCACATCTATTCTACATACTTGGGGACAAAATTTGATGCACCATCCGCATATTCACAGTATTGTACCAGCTGGTGGATTATCGTCAATCGGCAAATGGGTAAACAGCCGAAAAAAGTTTTTTATCCCTGTTAAAGTTCTATCTCGAAAATTTAGAGGTAAATTTCTGTATTACCTAAAACAATTGTATTATACGAACAAGCTTGAATTTCATGGCAGCCTGAAATTTCTTTCTGATGATAAGGATTTTGAAAAACTGCTTTCTTCTCTATATTCTAAGGAATGGATTGTCTACTGTAAACCGCCTTTTAAAAATGCTGCCTGTGTTGTTGAATATCTTGGTAGATATACCCATAGAGTTGCCCTTTCCAACAATCGGATCATCAATATTGAAAATAATACTGTTGCATTTAGATGGCGTGATTACAAGGACAACAGTAAATCCAAAATAATGAATATTTCTGCCGATGAGTTTATCCGGAGATTTCTTATTCATATTCTGCCAAGTAAATTTATGAAGATCAGGCACTATGGCTTTCTTGGTAACCGTAACAAGTTTACCAAACTAAAGATATGTAAACAGCTTACTAATACAAAAGATTCATTTAAAGAGAAAGCATCAACACTCCAGTTAATAGAAAAAATCACAGGTAGAGATATATCAAAATGTTCTAACTGCGGTTCAGACAAACTCATTAAGGTGTGTTTAGGAAAATCGCCTCCTGCTACCATTAAAATTGCATAATATATAAATGTGACCTGTTATGGGGAGGGGGAAGTTCTGTTTAGATTAGCCCATATGACGTTATTTTTTCAGATTTGTTGCGAAACGTCCAATACAATACTCCATTGATTTGTTTAAATTAAGCGGGGATGGAATTATTCAATCCCCATAACTACAGCATCTATTGCCGCGGTTTCGTTCTATTCTAATTATCCAAAGTTAGGCAAATTTTATTTAATTATGATATCCTCAAGCTCACATATAGGGCTTGATTTTTTTCGGCCTAACTTCGTATAATTTGCTATGAATAATGGGAAGTTGATTTTGGCGTTCTATAGAGATATGACAAAAACAGGTTAGCTGTTTTTGTTACGACTCTCGTCAATGCTCCATCTATACCCTGTCCATCTTTTGAAATGTACTCGCGAAGGAGCAACAAGAATAATCTTTGTGTTGACCCGATGGCAGAATTGCGCTCGATCCACGCCTAACGTTCAATCTTTACTGGCGCTTTTATCGTGTTCTACAGCGTTGCGCATAGTTCGGTGAATAGTCTCATAGGCCCCATCCAGATATGTACCTACACCTCTCCAGTAACCAGTTCTTATTAGGCGGTTTTCAAAGTCAGTCTGATCAATTAAGAGGCCAGAAAGAATAGAACCGATCGTGTTCGGTGCCTGAAACAAGTGCGGATTTACAATGAATTTGTTCTGTCCTAATACCCTTACACCTAAGATAAAGGAAGAAAAGAGAGCGCCTTTAACTGCAACTTCATGCTGCTCGGGGTACAGTGCCTTACCTTTGTAGATTGGAAGTAAATGTTCTGTAAGCCACGGCTCATAACATTGCACTCTAGTGTAAGAAATTCCAAAATTCTCAAAGGGTTCTGGTATTATGTAATAAATCACATACCTTTCGCCCGAATCCCCACTAAATTTAACAGCTACATCACGTGATAACGAGGTAGAAACAAGAACGGATTTATCTCCGGCACCTATCTTACCTGCAGTATGTAAAAAATACAAGTAGTAGTCCCTGGCAAAGTTTGTTTCTCTTATAAGCGAGGAGACGAATACAGATTTATTGTCATTTAGAAAAAATTCGGCAAACTCCTTGTTTTGATCACAAAAAAACCTGACTACCTCTTTCTTTGATTTCAGAACTTGCCTGGTCTTTTCGAATATAACCGAATAGGTTTTTTCTCTAAAATCCTCAATTCTCTGAAGCCATCTTAAATTCCTCGCTTTAATATCCTCAAATTTGTAATAATGCTTAGACTTATCACCAAAGTAAAACAGTAAACTGATGAGTTTTTCTTCCGATAAAGGAGTGGTCTTACTAGACAATTTACTAGTGAGGTGACCACGATTGTCACCCCGAAAAGTTAATGTAACTTTACTTTCATCAGTATGTGAAAGATGCTTCAAAACGATCGAGATATTTTGAGTGAACATTGCCTTTTGATCTTTACTCATAGGCTCTAAGAATGTTGAAGCCTGAATCGTTTCAAGGTTACAAGCAAACAATTCGTGGAGTTCGTTTTCTGAAGATCTCATATTTCCCTCCTACACCTAATGTTCTTACGCATGAGCTTTGCCAGTCCTGTTTCTAGCTTCGGCAAATTCTACCCCAACAAAAGACCAAAAGTGCTAACTCCGAGTTCTCAGAAAATCTACTCTGAGAAGCCTCCTTATTGATTTGTGTCTTTTAGACATAACGCAGTACGATAAGCGAGGGGCGATGCCCGCCCGCTTCATCTACTTCATCATCTTCACCAACTACCAATTATAGACATAACTTGCACTTTATAAAATAAACTTAAAACAC
>DPJA01000029.1 GCA_003543235.1 Lachnospiraceae bacterium | reverse complement strand
GCTTCTTTTTTAAGTTTACTTACCAGTTCACCCTTGCCCCTAATTGAAATATATTTTGGTGCAAAACCATTTTCAACATCCACACCAATTTGACTCTTAGGCAAATCCCTTATATGACCCATTGAGGCTTCAATTTTATAATTTTTACCTAAGAATTTTCCTATAGTTTTGGCCTTCGCAGGCGATTCTACTATTACTAAGTAGGATGGCATTCGCTTTCCCCCATTCGAGTTCTTTTAACTTCTTATAAATTGCTTGCCCGGAAGTTGTTTTATCAAGTCCTTTAATTCAAGCATTGTGAAAATTATGTTCAGTTTTGAAATAGAAAATCCAGATGTTTTCATCAAGCTTTCTAAATGAATCGGAATATTTGATAAATTACTATATATTATTTTTTCATCATCGTTTAAGTTCAACTTTTCAATTTGATCTTCATTATCATGCACACATTCATAAGATTTTACGTTCAGCTCCTCCAAAATATCCTCAATACAAGTTACCATTTTGGCTCCCTGCTTTATAAGACCATTGGTTCCGCTACTTGACTTAATGCCAATTTGACCAGGAACCGCAAAGACCTCTCTATTTTGTTCAAGCGCAAAATCTGCAGTAATTAAAGACCCACTCTTTTGACTTGCCTCAACCAATAATACTCCTAAGGAAATTCCACTAATTATTCTATTTCTCCGCGGGAAATGTTTTGCATCAGGTGCTGTTCCTATTGGATATTCAGTCACAACTGCACCGCTATTTATAATTCTATTCATTAAATCTTTATTTTCATACGGATACACAATATCCAACCCGCATCCCAAAACCGCAATTGTTCGCCCTCCCGCATCTAAAGCTCCTTTATGAGCGGCAGTATCAATTCCTCTTGCCATTCCACTAACAACTGTTATACCTTTTCTTGCTAACTGAAATGCCAAATTATAAGCCGTTCTAAGCCCATACTGCGTAGCATTCCTTGAGCCGACTACTGATACAGTAGCTTCATTACGCACCAATTCCCCATTCATATAAAGAAGTATGGGCGCAGAATGAGTATTTTTCAACAGCTCGGGATAATTACTATTATACAGTGTTACAATTTTAGCATTATACTTTTTTACCTTTTCTATACTTTTATTTAAAATATCATCATTTTTGCTTGCCATGATTTTTTCTGCAACTTTTTCACCTATTCCGTCAACCCAGCTCAACTGCTTCAGTCCGGCACTCCAAACCGCCTCAGGACCCCCGAATTTCTCCAACAATGCTCTTGCCCTTACTGGTCCGACTTCATCAACAGAACTAAGCCAAAGCCAATACTTGATGTCCTCCATCGTTGTCCTCTCCGAAAACACAACTTGCACATGTTTTCCATTATATATTACTTGATTTATTTATATTGTCAACAATAATTTGAATTTTAATATTTTAATTCCAAAATTTCCTATCCAAACTCCTATACTGAATCGCTTCTGCTAAATGACGCGACTTTATGTCCTCGCTCCCATCTAAGTCAGCAATGGTTCTCGCAAGCTTTAATATTCTATTATGTGCCCTTGCGCTAAGTCCGAGCTTTTCAAATGCTCCTTTTAAAATAGTTTTTTCTTCTTGTCCAAGCTTGCAAAATTTTACTATATATTTTGGCCCCATTTGCGAATTACAGAAGATTCCCAAGTCTCTATATCTTTCTAGTTGTATCTGCCTTGCCCTATTTACTCTATCTCTTATATTTTTCGAGCTTTCTCCCACCGCTTCATTTTCAAGATCTTTGTATTTAACAGGTGAAACCTCCACATGAATATCGATTCTATCTAATAACGGACCGCTCAATTTATTCAGATACTGTTTAACTTGATTTGGGTTACAGGTGCATTCCTCTGACGGATAGTATCCACACTTGCAAGGGTTGAGACTTGCTATCAGCATGCATCTTGCCGGATATGTTAATGTTGCATTTACTCTTGAAATTGTCACAACTCCATCCTCTAGCGGCTGTCTCATTACCTCTAAAGCATCCTTTTGAAATTCCAAAAGTTCGTCCAAAAATAGCACCCCATAATGTGCAAGACTTATTTCCCCTGGCTTTGGAATTCTCCCTCCACCAACCAAAGAAACTCGAGAAATACTATGGTGTGGCGTTCTAAATGGTCTTGATGTGATTAGAGAAGTCTTAGATGGCAATAATCCTGCAACGCTGTGGACCTTGGTAACTTCCAATGCTTCGTCAAAAGACATTCTCGGCAATATTGTTGGAAGTCTTCGCGCGATCATTGTCTTCCCAGAACCAGGTGAACCTATCATAAGTGCATTATGTCCCCCTGCAGCTGCCACCTCCAGAGCTCTTTTCACATTATACTGCCCTTTGACATCAGCAAAATCTTCTTCATAAAGGCTATAGCTTTCAAAAAGCTCTTCTATATCTTTAAAATAAGTTTGTATTGGTCTTTCACCATTTAGATGTCCAACTACATCACTTAAAAACACCGCAGGATATACCTCAAGCCCCCGCACTACTGCAGCCTCTTCCGCATTTTCAACTGACAAGATGATTTTTCTTATACCTTCCTTATATGCAGTAATTGCCATTGGCAGCATTCCGCTCACAGGCTTTATTTCACCATTTAAAGATAACTCACCAATAAAAATATATTCTTCCAAGTCCATACACTTAAATTGATCAGTTGCATGCAAAATGGATACCGCAATCGGCAGATCGAATCCAGCTCCTTCTTTCTTAGTATTTGCAGGCGCCAAATTCACAGTTATTCTTTTTAAAGGAAACTCAAGACTGGAATTTTTAATCGCAGACCTCACCCTCTCCTTCGATTCCCGAATTGCACTGTCTGGTAGTCCCACAATCTCAAATCCAGGCATGCCATTTGATATATCGGTTTCAACCTCTACAATATAGCCATCTATTCCGAGTAAGCCGCAGCTTTTTACTTTTGAAAGCATAAAAACACCCCTTGAAAGTTAGTCAGTATGATTATTGACTAACTTTCAAGGGGTTAAACATGAATTAAAACCAATATTTTATAAAGTGTTTTTATCTTTTTTAAAATACGTTCACTAAGTTCTGTATTTAATTTGATTTCATTATTACCAATGTTTTTATTTTTTCTCGAGTTTATTTAAGTGACTTGTAAGGTAAAATTGAATATCTTCCCACTCATATTCTGTTAAATCTTTTGATATTCCATTTTCAAAATTCACATATTCTATTTCCATTACTTGTAGTTTCTTAGCTATTTCTTCTGTTGTCAAATTTAACTCTTTTCTCATATTACATAGGAATTTCTTACGCACTTGCAAAAACTGCGTCTCTGTAAATGTTTCTTCCATTAGATTACCTCCACTATATCAATTAAACTATTGTAATAAATCCAATTAAAACAATAACACTTCCAGAAATAATTAATATTCTTTTCTTTCTCAATTGGTACATAGAAAAATACTCTTTAATTGATATTTGAAGCTCTTTTGCACCAAAAAAGATAAAACAACTGACTATTAGACAGCAATTCCATGCATACCTTATTATGTTTTAATTAGTAGTTTTTTTAACAATGTTATTCATCTTCTTGCAAAAGTTAACCAAAAATCCTTCATATAGGTTAGGTTCCCTTTTTATCACTACTTTATCTATTTTCTTTACNNTTTATTTATTATATTACTGTTAAATAGTACTAATGATAGCATTAAGGCGATTACGACAAAAGATACTATCATCACGTTAATCCGTTTAAAAAATAATTTTACACCGAATGTAATAAACAATCCTAAGCCTATTGTTTCTAAAAAACTTATTAAGATTATTGCTACCAAAAACTTTTGCGATGGGTTCATATATAAATATCTCCTTTGCTTTTTATAAAATTATACCCTACCACTATATAAAATGCAATATATATTGGTAGGGTATAAAACCGATATATAATTACATTTTAATTACCGTTTCATCTCTTTCAAAATCTCCATCAAGTTCGGTTTGCCCGAGAAGTCTTCCCTTTTTTCCGTCAATCAAAAATTGTACTTTGTTAATATTCGAAAGTTCAGTTAATGTATCAACTATAGAATATATCCTCAGGTTTTCCAGTTCAGATCCTCCATTTAGCCCTGTTAGAAATTCTCCAGATAAGTCTACAATAGCAGTCCCGTTATAAACTTTTACTGAATTCACCTTTGTTGTTGGTGATACCACTGCTCTAAGTTCATCTATTGTTGGACCTTTTACAAGTTCCTCTAAAACCTTCTTCTCTAAAGATTCACTTGTTGTGTATGTTATATTTCTTTGCTCCTTAGCAAGTTTTTGACCTCCGTCACTAAAATATAAGTTGAAAATTTTGCTTATGCTAATTTCTTGATTAGCATCTTTTGGGACCAAAGTCTTACTTTCACATCCTGACAGTAAAAATACAAATACCAAAACTGTAATCAGAATCTTTTTCATACTTCTCTCTCCATTTCTACGTAGTGATATAGGCTTTTATATTCTCAAATTTTTTATCGCCAATTCCCGACACATTCTTAATATCTTCTATCTTTTTAAATATTCCCTTTGTTTTCCTGTAATCTATTATTTTCGCCACTGTCGAAGGCCCTACGCCGGGAATACGATCCAAATCATCCTTATTTGCAGTATTTATGTTTATAATTGTACTCTTGGACTGCGTTTGTGGTGTCATATTAGCAACCTTCTCACCTTTCTTTGGAACATACACCTTTTCTCCGTCCGCTAATTGAGCTGCAAGATTAAGTTGATCTACATCAGCAAATTTGGTTACTCCGCCAGCTTTTTGAAGTGCATCGGTAACTCTACACCCCACTGTAAGTTCTACGACTCCGGAATTATTGACCTCACCGGCTACATGTACAATGATTTTTTTTGGCTCAGAAACAATTTGAGGTTGTAGTAGTTCTTGCTCTTGAGGCTCGGCTACCTCAATTCCTTGATCTATTACTATATCATCCTTTTGTTTGAATTGCAAAAAAACAAATCCTAAAATCATCATCAATACTGCTACTCCAGTAATCATATATTTCTGTTTCGATGATAAGTTTTCCATAACTGCACCTCCAAACCATACATATACTCCGAACAATTCAAAGTGATTATAACCATAAAAAAATTTTTTAAAAGTCTTTTTTTTAAATAACAATTTTGGTATACTAATTTAGGCTAAAAAATTAATCTGGAGGTGCTATGTTACGCAATAGGCTAAATTTCACACTACTAATGCTAATAATTTTTATTTTACAGATCACAATAACTACAAATGCACAACCAGTTGATTCAACTTTTGAAGTGGCATCACCTTCTGCAATATTAATAAATGCAAAAACTGGGCAAATCTTGTTTGAGAAAAATATTCACGAAAGAATGTATCCTGCCAGTATAACAAAAATTATGACTGCTACCTTGGCACTTGAAAAGGGTAATCTTCAATCAAAAGTAATAATGAGTCATCATGCAGTCTATGATATTGAGCCTGGAAGCAGCAACGTTGGGCTAATGGAAGGTGAGGAAGTAACTCTTGCGCAATTATTATTCTGCTTGCTTTTAAACTCTGGTAATGAAGCAGCTAATGCAATTGCCGAGACAATAGGCGGAAGTGAAGAAAACTTTGCAAAAATTATGACCCAAAGAGCAAAAGAATTAGGTGCTAAAGACACAAATTTTGTAAATCCAAATGGACTTCCGAATCCCAATCACTATACTACAGCCTACGATATGTCGTTAATTGCAAAACATGCTATGAAACTCCCTGCATTCAGGGAAATTATTAATACAAAAAACTTTACTCTTCCACCAACAAATAAAAACCCAAGGGAAAAAGAGCTTTATAACAGTAATAAACTTTTAGGAAACTCGAAATACTATTATCCATATGCAATAGGAGTCAAGACAGGTTATACCACAATTGCAGGTTCAACTTTCGTAGGTGCAGCGAATAAAGACGACATTGAACTAATTGCAGTTGTTCTTAATTCTCCTATTGAAGGTTATAACTCTTACATGTATTTAGATACTATTAAAATGTTCAACCATGGTTTTGATAATTTCGAAGTATATAAAAGCTTTGACAAAAACCATATATTAGAAACATTAAAGATTAGCGGTGGAAATAAAGCACTTCGAGCTGTTCCACAAGATGACTTAAACATCCTCATTCCCAAAGGTACAAATATTAAGGATATTATTATTACAACAAAAATTAATGAGAACCTTACTGCACCAGTCAAAAAAGGTGAAATAATAGGCTTTCTTTCCATAGCTGAAAAAGGAAGAAGTCTCCAAAGAGTAAACATTATCGCAAATAATGGTGTCGGAAAAAGCATTTTTGCTGGACTTTCAATACCTAAACAGAAAAGCTTCCCATCCATCTTATGGTTTGTAATAAAATGGATTCTATTAGTTATAACCTTAGCAGTATTAATTCTTATAATAGCTGCAATCGTCTATGACAAATATTCGAATCACAAACGCAGAAAAAGCAAATCATTCCTAAAATAAAGACGATTCAAAGTGATGCCACTAAAGAAGGAGCAAATCTCAATTGAAATTTGCTCCTTCTTTAGTGGCATCTAAGAGGTGTCCCCCCCCACAATTCTTTTCTCGCCAGCCCCCAAAGGCGGCTAACATAAATGTAATATTATTAACATTCATTACATTGGCTATTTTCTTCATTATTCAATTTAATAAATATACTTTTTATCGTTCCTAAAGCAATATATAAATCTGAAAGATCCTCATGTCTCAAATTTATAAGTTTCTCAGCTATCGTCTTTCGGATTTTTTCCTTCTTTTCTTTAATAAATACTTTTCCTTCTTCAGATATATATACATTTATTACTCTTCTATCTTTCTGGCTATATTCCCTTTTAATAAAGCCTGACAATATCAATTTGTCAATTATTGGTGTCATATTTGGTTTTGAAATAAGCATTTTTTTTGCAATATTTGAAATGGAACATGGTCCAAGCTTCTCAATAGCAAAAAGAACATGCAAATGAGACATCGACATATGTTTGCTCAAAAACTCCTGTTCTTCATTTGCTTCAGAGTCACGCACACAACTTTGGAATATTCCTTTAAATAAAGTAGGTAGAGTATTCATAATTTCGTCTGCAACACAATCTTTATCTATCTCCACTTTTACCTCCATTAGCTAATACTTACAATAGTTGTATTTTATAACCATTGTAAGCGTAACTCTATTTTTTCCTCATGTCAATAACTCTTTTTAAAAGATTAAAGAGACCTTTCAGCCTCTTTAATCTTTTAAAAAATTTTTTAAATTTTATTATTACTTTTGAGTATTCTTAATGGCATCAACCCTTAAGTCAACGAATACAAGTTTTCCTAAAAAGTTAGGGAGGTTGATCTTGTCGTCAGACTCCATCACACTTCCATTATAATTGGTAGAATCATTGGATTTCTTTTGATCCTTTCATATAGAAAATCTCTTAAAGAATCCCTTATACTCCCTTTAATAGTTGACCAATCAGTTATATGTTTTTGTTCGCATTTTATCAGTGTATTCTTAATCACTGTTTTAGCTTCTTCCATCAAGACCTCGGATTCTCTTACATATACAAATCCTCTAGATATGATATCTGGTCCAGCTACCACTGCCCCACTGTCGCCATCAATGGTGACAACTACTACTATTAATCCATCTTGAGCAAGGTGCTTTCGGTCGCGGAGAACAATATTTCCAACGTCACCTACGCCTAAGCCATCAACTAGTACTTTCCCTGCTGTAACAGACCCTGCCATTTTAGCTCCACTTTGGTCAATTTCAAGTACCTTGCCGTTATCCATAATAAACATGTTTTCTTTCGGCATTCCAAGATTCTGAGCCAACTGACAATGCTGCTGTAAATGTCTGTATTCCCCGTGTACGGGTATAAAATATTTAGGTTTAACCAAGGAGTGAATAAGTTTTATTTCTTCTTGACATGCATGACCTGAAACGTGGGTTTCTGCCAGAGCTTCATAAATTACTTCTGCACCCTTTTTAGTCAATTCATTTATTACCTTAGATACAAATTTCTCATTTCCAGGAATAGGGGTTGCTGAAATTACTACAAGGTCTCCAGGGGTTATTTCAACCTTCTTATGATCTGATGCAGCCATTCTTGCCAAAGCTGACATAGGCTCACCCTGACTACCAGTTGAAAGAATGACAATTTGATCATTTCTATATCTTCCTATATGATCAATCTCAATTATAGTATTTGGAGGTACTGAAAGGTAGCCCAACTCGCCTGCAACAGTTACTACATTTAGCATACTTCTTCCTACAACTGCAACCTTTCTGTTGTTTGCATATGCAGCATTTATTACCTGTTGAATCCTGTGTACATTTGATGCAAAGGTTGCAACAAGTATACGATTTTTTGTTTGGCTAAAAATATTCTTAAAGGTTTCTCCAACTCTTCTCTCAGACATAGTAAAGCCGGGTCTTTCAACATTAGTACTCTCACACATGAGAGCCAGTACTCCCTTTGAGCCTAGTTCAGCAAACTTATTTAAGTCAATCATTTCTCCTTCTATTGGAGTATAATCAACCTTAAAGTCACCTGTATGAACAATAACTCCAAATGGAGTATATATTGCTAGCGCAACTGCATCGGGAATGCTATGATTTGAACGAATAAACTCTACTTCAAATAAACCAAGTTGTATCTTTTGTCCTTGAACTACAACATTCAACTTTGACACAGATAATATACCATGTTCCTTAAGTTTATATTCGAGAAGTCCTAGCGTAAGCCGTGTTGCGTAGATTGGTACATTTATTTCCTTTAAAAAGTATGGAAGTCCTCCGATATGATCCTCATGACCATGAGTAAGAACAACACCTTTAATTTTGTCCTTATTTTTTATGAGATACGACATATCCGGTATAACCAAATCTATACCAGGCATAGATTCATCTGGGAAAGTTAACCCACAGTCAACTATGATAATTTCATTATCATATTCAAAGGCAGTTATGTTTTTGCCAATTTCCTGCATTCCACCTAATGGAATAATTCTTAATTTTTCTTTTCTATTTTTCACTTGTAAATCTGACCTATACTCCTAACGACAACAGTTTATAAACCTCGCCTTTAGGCCAGATT
>DPJA01000001.1 GCA_003543235.1 Lachnospiraceae bacterium | reverse complement strand
CAGAGCATTTTTCATGGAAAAAGAAAAAGTTTCAGAGACTTGGCAGTTGGGTGGTAAGGGTTGCATCGGGAACAGATATACCAGATGCACCAAGCGGTTTCAGAGCTTATTCCAGTGAAGCGGCCCTTAGATTAAACGTAACAAATGATTATACATATACGCTTGAGACAATTATTCAGTCAGGCCATAACAAAATTGCTATGACCTCGGTGCCAATAAGAACAAATGGTGAAACTAGACCTTCAAGGCTATTTTCTAGTATGTGGAGATATATGAAGAGGTCATCATCTGTTATAACAAGATCCTTTATAATGTACAAGCCTTTTAAATTTTTCATTAGCCTTGGAAGTATAATATTCGCTTTGGGTTCTATTATAGGTATAAGATTTTTAAGTTATTATTTCCAAGGTGTTGGAGATGGACATACACAGTCACTTATTTTAGCAGCGATATTACTACTTATGGGATTTCAAACTATAGTAGTGGGATTACTTGCTGATATTATTGCAGCGAATAGAAAGCTTTTAGAAGATATTCAATATAGAACAAGGAAAATAGATGTTTCGGGAGAACATTACGAGAGTGAAAAATTATTTACAAATAGAAAAGAGTAGAATTATGAAGGATGTTACTATTGCAATAACTGCAGCAAGCTATAGCGGAAACAAGGGAGCTGCAGCAATGCTTCAAAGTTCCATAAAACAGCTATATAAAAAATACGAGAATGGGCTAGTTATAAAACTTATGTCGGTTTATCCAAAAGAGGATAGAAAACAAAAATCATTTGATTTTATTGAAGTTGTGGAATGCAAACCTGAACAGCTTTTATTTATAGCTTTTCCACTTTCAGTGCTTTATTTTTTATTAAAATGGTGTCTGCCTATAAGACTTTTGATTGAAAAAAATAAAATTATAAAGGCTTATACACAAACAGATGTTGTAATTGATGAAGCTGGTATTTCATTTGTAGATTCCAGAGGTTTTATTATGAATACTTATGCCTTAGTTAGTGTTCTGGTTCCAATGCTTGTTGGAGTGCCAGTAGTAAAATATTCTCAAGCATTAGGCGAATTTAAATCTGTATTCAATTGTATATATGCAAGGCTTATATTACCTAAAGTTAAGCTTATTTGCGCAAGGGGAGAAATTACAAAATCAAATCTTAAGTCTATCAATATTGAAAAAAATGTCAAGGTATGTGCTGACGGTGCATTTTCTATGACTGATGATACTAATATAAAAGATGAAATGAACAAGTTTTGCAACCAAGATAGTTTTTATAATAATAATGTAATAGCAGTATCTATCAGTTCTGTTGTAGAAAAAAAGTGTAAAGAGCTAAAAATTAATTATAAAGGTATAATGGTAGACTTTATAAACTATCTTACCAATAAAGGATATAATGTATTAATAATTGCTAATGCAGCAAGATTGGGTAGTAGTAAACCCAGAAATAATGATTTAATGATATGTGACGCTGTTTTTGCAGAAATTTCTGAGCCTGAAAAAGTTCGTTGGTATCATGAGGAGATGACAGCGGAAAAAATAAGAGAACTTATAGGTCATAGCCGTTTCCTTATTGCTTCCAGATTTCATTCAATGATAGGAGGTCTTTATAAGGAAGTGCCTGTACTCTTAATTGGTTGGAGTCATAAATACAAGGAAGTCCTTGATATGTTCAATTTAGGTTCGTTTGCAGCAGATTTTTCTGGATTGAATTTAGATATGCTTATTGAAAAGTTTGATGAATTTGTGATATGTGAGCAAGAAAACCGAGAAAAAATTAAATTTTATTTGCCCCAGGTAATTGAAAGCTCTAAAAATAATATTAAATATATTTCGGAATACATAGATAAATATATATTGAATAAAAAAGTTAGAGGATTATTTGATTTTAACAATTCTGAAAAATACTTAGGGGCTAACATAGAATGTCGTAAAGGATATGCTGCTTCAGAGGAAATTCGAGAAAATTCAGCTTCAGGAGGTATGGTTTCTGCTCTTTTATGTAGTCTTATAAGGAACGGAGAAATCGATGGTGCGTGGGTTACAAAAAGTGTCATTAAAGATGGACAACTGGAGTATAAAACAGGAATTGCAAAAACTGAACAGGAAATACTTGATTGTGGAACAAGTATATATATGTATATGCCTTTGCTCAAGCACATCCATGAAATAGAAAAATTTGATGGTAATATGGCTGTGGTACTTTTACCATGCCAAATGAGGGGATTTAATAAGATTTTAGAAAATAATTCAGAATTAAAGAAAAAGGTAAAACTTCGAATTTGTCTTTTTTGCAGCGGAAGTCACAATGAAAATGCTACACTTTTGCCATTAAAAAATGCTGGGATTTCCTTAGAAAATGCAAAAAAGCTATATTATAGAAAAGGGCATTGGAGAGGAATAACACGAATTTTTTACAACGATGGAACGGAAAAAAGAATATCTTATACTAAAACTATTTGTGCATATAAAAATGCTTATTTTTTCGTAAACGAAAGTTGTATGCTGTGCCAAGACCAATATGGATATGAGTCAGATTTAAGCTTTGGAGATATCTGGCTTAAAGAAATGAAAGAAAATCCAATAAAGCATACAAGCTGTATTGTTAGAACAGAAGATGGCAAAAGATTTTATGACATCGCAGTAAAGAATGGAGATATACAAGAAACATACATTAGTCACAGAAAAATGATTGTGAGTCAGAAAAGGGCATTGGTGTTTAAATGGAATTGTGCCAAGGCAAAGGAAGATTTATATCATAAAATAAACAAGAAAATTAAACTTAATACAGAAAGTAGATGTAAATGGAATCATAGGTTTGCTTTTTGGCTAGCTTACAAAAACAGAAAATTATCTATGGAAAAACTTGATATGCTGGAGAGAGTACCTGGCTTTGTGATATACTTTTATATGGCTTTTATTAGGGTGCTACTAAGTTTCTAAAACTTAAGGGAAAAATAATATGAATAAAAAATATTTAAACATTATTGGAAGAATATTGATGATAGCATCAATAGCTTTTATTGCAGTTAAATTATACAAGTACGATGTTGACTTTAAAGAACTAATGACTGCGAAAATCAGTATTTTTATGGTGATTGCCATTTTGGTTCATGGTCTAAATATTTTTATAGCAAGCTTTAACTATGGGGGATTATTAAAATCAATTGTAGATAAAGATGTACGACAGAAAAACATTACTTACATATATTGTAAGACAAATATATATAAATATATGCCGGGTAATATTATGCATTTTGTAGGAAGAAATCAGATTGCAATTGTAGAGGGTATATCTCATGGAGATGTAATATTAGCTACAGGCGTTGAAATGGTTAGTCTTATTTTAGCAGGAGGTATTATAACTGCAATATGCTCATTTCAAGATTTATTTGAATACGTGGAAAAAATTAATATAAATATCACATTTTTATGTATTATTATTTTATGTGGTTTGGTTATGGGCTTTTTAATTGCATACATATTTAGAAAAAAGATTATAAAGTATTTGCTAAAATATAAGAAACTAATTTCCAAAGAGTATATTAAGGCGGTATTAAAGATAACTTTATTAAATGGAATAAGATTGATTGTTAACGCGATTGTTTTTTTAATGCTTTTAGGTGCCTTTAATATATTGATTAATGGTGACAAACTTATAACAGTTGTGGGTATATTTGTAATGTCATGGGTTGCAGGTTTTCTTACGCCAGGTGCACCAGGTGGACTTGGTGTAAGAGAATTTGTAATGAGTATGTTTCTTGGAAATATTGTAGCGATGGAAACTTTGCTGACAGTTATTATGTTATATAGAATTGTGTGTATTTTTGGTGACTTAATGGGATATTTTTATGCATTTATAGCGTCAAGGACTTTATTTAGAATTCAAAAGCTTAAATAATAATATTGATAACAAAAAAGGAGTACTAGGAATGAAAATTTCAATAGTTGGTACAGGCTATGTGGGCCTTGTAACAGGAATATGCTTTGCTGAAATGGGCAATAAGGTTTTTTGTGTAGATACAGATGAAAATAAGATCAAAAATTTAAAAAATGGAATAATACCAATTTATGAGCCAGGACTTAGTGAATTGGTTAAGAAGAACTATGAGGATGGGGTTCTTAACTTTACAACTGAAATAAAAGAAGCCTTAGAGAATACTGAAGTATGTTTTATAGCTGTTGGGACACCAATGGATGAGGACGGAAGTGCAGATTTAAAGTATGTGCTTCAGGTTGCAAAAGAAATAGGTACGCATATGAAACACAATATGATTATTGTTAATAAGTCAACAGTTCCTGTGGGTACTGCGGATAGGGTAGAGGCTGTAGTTCAAGAACAGCTTGATTTGCGTGGAGAAAGCTATAGCTTTAAGGTTGTTTCCAACCCTGAATTTCTAAAAGAAGGTTCAGCAGTTGAAGATTGCATGCGTCCAGACCGAGTTGTAATAGGTGCTAAAGATGAAGGAACTGTCGAAGTTATGAAACAACTGTATTCGGCATTCGTAAGAAATTCAGACCGTTTCATTGTTATGGATGTAAAAAGTGCAGAGATGACCAAGTATGCCTCAAATGCAATGCTGGCAACACGTATTTCCTTTATGAACGAAATGGCAAACATCTGTGAAAGAGTCGGTGCAGATGTAAACATGGTTCGTGTTGGCATGGGTTCTGATAGCAGAATAGGGTACAGTTTTCTGTATGCAGGTTGCGGATATGGAGGAAGTTGTTTTCCTAAAGATGTTCAAGCACTAATAAAGATTGCAAATGACAATGATTACTGTGCGGACATTCTTGAAAGTGTTGAAAAGGTTAATAAAGACCAAAAAATGATTTTGGTGAAAAAAATTATTAAGAGATTTGGGGAAGATTTAAAGGGCAAAACGTTTGGTTTATGGGGGCTTGCATTTAAGCCCAATACCGACGATATGCGTCAGGCAACATCAATTATTATTGTAAATGAGCTTTTGAAAAGAGGGGCTAGCATAAAGGCATATGACCCTAAGGCAGCAGAGGCTGCAAAAAATATTTTTGGTGAAAATGACAGCATTGAATATGTAAACAGCAAATATAAGGCTGTAGAGGGTGTAGATGCACTGGTGCTTGTTACTGAATGGAAAGAATTTAGAAGTCCTGACTTTGATGAAATAAAAAAGGCTATGAAAGAGCCAATTATTTTTGATGGTAGAAATCAGTACAACGACAAAATAATGAGTAAAATTGGGTTTGAGTATTACAGAATAGGGAAATAGGATGGTTGAAATAATATACAGAATGATTGATTCTGATTGACTTAGTTTTTGTTACAGGAAAAAGAGGGGGGCAACCTCTATCGAAGTTATTTGACCCCATTTTTACCCCAAGACAACCAAAAATCAATGAAAATATTAATACGTAATGTGAATTTATGTATAGAGAATCTCTTAAAAAAGTCGATTTTGTCACAATATGAATCTATTTTACACGGATGGACGCTCTTAAGAATACTCATAACCCGAAGGTCTTTGGTTCNNTGGTTCAAATCCAAACTCCGCAATGCTGAAAACCTTGTAAATGTTGAATTTACAAGGTTTTTTTGATTTTTACAATTTGTTAAAATAATTTGTTGACCCAATTTTAACTCCAATTCATAAAAAATCGAACTTAAATCAAGTCATTACAACCAAAGAAAACTAAATTAAACTAATCAAAACAAAACAAGTTAAATAGGTGCAAGACACTACTTGAGTAATTGAATTGAATATATGGGATGTCGCAAAGTAATTCATAAGACTTCAAGGAGGGATAAAATATTTCCTCTTTGAAGTCTTTTTATGTTGAAAAAAGATGGTGGGTTTGATGGAGGAAGATGTTTGATATTGAAATTTATGCAAAATTCAAAAGATTTAAAAATGA
>DPJA01000022.1:1167-8652 GCA_003543235.1 Lachnospiraceae bacterium | reverse complement strand
TTGGTATAAAAGCGTCATTTCTTTCTGAAATACCTATTTCCCTTAAAGTTAAGGCAGCTGAACGATTTGATAATCAAGCTCAATTTCATCCAAGAAAATATTTACTTGCGCTTTCTAAGGAAATTTCTGGTGATGGGTCCTACCTTTTTGAAAATTCACGAGTTGTTGACCTCCATGAAGGCAACCCTGTAACCTTAATTACCGAAAACAGTAGTAAAATAACTGCTGGAAGCGTTATAATTGCAACACATTTTCCCTTCTACGGAGGATCTAGCTTTTATTTTGCAAGAATGTATGCCGAGATGGACTATGCTCTCGGTATAAGCATAAAAGAAAAGTTTCCTGGTGGGATGTATGTTTCAGCTGAAAGTCCTGGCCGGTCTCTTAGATCAACTCCGTTTGAAGATGGTGAACTTGTAATTGTAGTTGGAGAACACCATAAGACAGGGCATGGTGATATTAATACGAATGTACATTACAAAAACCTAATTGAATTTGCAAAAGAAACCTATGAGGTTGACTCTATTCCATACAGATGGTCAACTCAAGATTATACAACCTTAGACGACATTCCATACATTGGTAAAATTTCAAAGGGTACACCCAATATTTATATTGCGACAGGTTTTAAGAAGTGGGGTATAACAAACGGAACAGCCTCTGCGTTAATATTAAAGGATTTGATAGTCAAGGGTGAAAGTCCTTGGGCTCCCGTTTTTAATCCTTTAAGATTTGAAGCTGATCCTATGATAAAAAGTTTTGTTACCACAAATCTAGACGTTGCCAAGCATTTAATCGGAGATAAACTGAAATCTGCACCAGACGGCATTGATATAAACCGTGGTGAGGGAAAAGTTGTAGAAATTGACGGTGAAAAGATGGGTACATACAAAGACGATAATGGAAAGCTTCACTTAGTCGATATAACCTGTACTCATATGGGCTGTACTCTCAACTGGAATGCAGCAGCACTTACATGGGACTGCCCATGTCATGCATCAAGATTCACCTACGATGGTGCCATAATTGACGGGCCAGCACTAAAGCCACTTACAACTGACGATACTTTTAAGTTTAATCCTTAACGATTAGGGCTAGTGAATAAAGAATCTTATACTACCTATTTTCAAATAAGCTTAAATATTTCACATAACCCTCCTTCTCTAATTCTTCCTTTGGAATAAATCGCAGTGAAGCAGAATTAATACAGTATCTTAACCCTGTCGAATCGGTTTCGTCTTTAAAAACATGTCGAAGATGTGAGCCTGAATCCTTGCTTCTCACCTCTATCCGACTCATCGCATGGGTTAAATCAACTTTTTCTTTTATACTATCCTCATTTAATGGCTTTGTAAAACTTGACCATCCACCATATACGCCTACACAAAATGGTGTGCAACCTATCGGTCCCTTCGGATTTCATATCCACAAATACGGAGTCTGTGAAGCACACGATCCAAATAATCCATTTATGTCAGCTGCTGGCCATTGGAACCCAACTAACCAGCCACATGGTAATCATGCAGGAGACTTTCCAGTGCTATTTTCCAACAACGGATATGCTAGAATGAGTTTTTTTACAAATAAGTTTAAAGTTGCAGATATAATAGCTAAATCGGTTGTTATTCATCAAAATCCAGATGATTATAGAACTCAACCATCTGGGAACTCTGGAAAACCTATTGGATGCGGAGTGGTTAGAATGTATAGCCTATAGATTAAAGAGGAGTTACTCCCTCTTTATGCATAACATATTTATTTTGCTAAAAGCAAAAAAGTTATAGTTCTTAATTATACATAGAACTATAACTTTTTGTTCAATAAACCATATTACATTTTATCTCTAAACTAATATATGCCTAGGCAGTTAAAGCACTCATTACGCTTATAAAAACTTCTTTTATAGAAGCTTCTATATCCAACAATCCTTCTTGCTTATAAAATGGTTGATGTGCATCGATTAATGCAACTGATTTGCTCCCCAAACGGCGTTTCAAATAATCAATACAAGGCTGCACTTTTTCTATATAAAACTGGTATCTTTTTTCTAAACTCTCTTCAGTATCATCAACTCTTTTTCGATTTAATGCCCTATGTATCATCTCCTCCTTAGTAATGAAAAGATGTAATACCTTTACTATTGGCATATCCAATCTTTTAAAAGTACTCAATAGAGAATCCGCGGCTTCAACAGTTCTTGGATAACCATCCAAAATAAACATTCCATTATTTAACTCAGGAGTGTTTTCAAATAATGCATCCATGATCTTCTCAGTCCATTCATCAGGTACTAACAATCCATTTGCAACACAAAATTCCAACCAATGAAATTGTGAAACAAAATTATTTTTCCCTCCCATAAATGAAATTATTTCTTGTCTATACTTCTGAGCTTTATTAATAACTTCAGATTTATTTTCACTCTTTTTAAAAATTGAAATAGCATCACTAATTTTGTACTTTTCAGCTAATGTGTTTTTAAATCCATTGTCTTTTTTTGCTCTATCTATGGTTTTTCTTAAAATCTCCCCCATTGATAAATGCATCTCCGTCGGAATTGACAAAAACGTGCATAATGCTTTAGCTATTTCACCTTTGCCGCATCCAGATGGACCAGTAAGCAAAATTACACCATTACCTTCAACATTTATCTTTTCATCAATATTTTTTTTATTTCCTTCTAAGTTGCCTTGTGGCTTGATTAAACCTTCCAAATTCATAAGTACCTCTAATTTAATAATTATGCAGACTTGACACAAGTATATAATTGGTTATTATTCGCAATATAATACACTGCTTTACTAAGATCTCTTTAAGATTACTTGTCAAACACGGCCAATATTCCTTGTCCATCAAACGGCTATTGCTATATTACCATATAAAGTATAAAAAAACAAGCTTTTAACAAAATCCTTCAACTCCAAAATTGACGCAGTGAGAAAGTATTCAGCCCTTTTTCTCCTGTTGTTCTCTCGTTACCATCCTCAATGATTGTACTGCGTCCATATAAAATCGGCGAAGCTTGATGATAAGAGTCTCTATACCCTAATGCAAAAGCTGCTGATTGATAAGAGTTATGATCTGCTGATAACCCAAGCGCAATTGAGTTCTCCTTTCTCGCCTCAACTCCCCATGTATAGTAAAAAATTACTTCCATCGCAACTTTTGCAATAAAAGTCATGCTTGAACTTTTTTTAAATAACCTTGCAGCATTTTTGATATCTTGATCTTCTAATTGACCTATGTACCGTTCATTTTTTTCATTAAAAACAGATTGTTGATTATAATAGACTTCTAACCTTTTCAAACTTCTTTTTGCTTCTAATATTAAATTTTTCAATTCCTTATTATTTACATCTATTATGTCTAATTTCTCAAAATTAGATCCAAATATTGTATAACAATTTTTCTTTACCAATTTATTGAACTCATCAAGATTCTTTATTTTAAGAGAAATTCCATCTTCACAATTATCCTTGAACACCTGATCTATATCACTAATATGCTTGTTAAGATAACCTTTTAAATTATCAAGCATTTCATTATTCGTATAGTTTGTAAAAATACTAGGATACAAACTACTTAAACCCTCTTCACTTCCCCCACTGCATGCCCAATTCACCTCTCCTTTTTGACAAGGGGAGTTCTTAATGATTCCCTTAAATATATTTAATGCTTTAATTACGCTCTCTTCTTTAATCTTATTTTTAACTGTCTTATTTCCTACATCATTTCTTTCTTCTTGAACACATAGAAAACTATTGATTTTCAAATAGTCGGTTTGCAAAAGCTTGCTTGTAAATTCAATTGCATTACTTAAAATATTTATTCCTTTATGACTTTTTCCTTCTATATTCATTTTAAAGGCTATTGCCAGATATGGGAATGTCCCAAACAAGACCTCCGGGGTCATTCTTTTTCTATCTGCTTTTCCTAATAACTCATATAATTGTCTGCACCTTAATACTTCTTCACGGTTTGGTACTATCCCCGTAATAATATAAACCAATGTCGATAAAGCTTGCTCCCACTTATAAGGATTGTTTTGTGGAATATGACTTATACTACCCAAATCCAAATTAAATGAAATCAATTCGTTTAATTTGGCATCTTTATTATTAGTTATTCTCTTTTTTTCGCATAAAAGCTCCTTGGCAGATACTTTCCCATTTGGCAATCCTATATTATTTTTACCACCTAAATTATAATAATAAATATCCATGCCAACCCACCTCCAAGAAATAATTCATATATTTTACCACACTTCGCCTGTTTTTTCTATAAAATTAACACAAATTTAACTATTAAACGGCAAAGACAGTTACGTTTTGAACTATAACAATCAGCTTTTTCTATCTTCCCAACTGGGTAAGAGGTCAATAAAAATTTTACTCACCAACTCTCGGTAGAAGTGCTAAGCAATTCACAACTCGGCCAACCACCAGAACTTTTCACCCTTGACTGCCAACTAAAAGTTCTAGGTAACCGCTAAACTATGGGATAATTAAACCACCTTATTCTTAATCAAACTATAAAAGGGCTACAGAAAATTCTGTTGCCCCTCATTTAGCTGTGATGGCAGGTTTAGAACTCATGGCTTACGTACCTTAGATCATTGTAATCTTATTTTAACAAGACATTCAAACTTATAGTCATACTTTGTAATTGCTCGAAATCTTTAACAATATTATTAATCATCTGCTCTTCTCTTGTTAAGCTAGTCAGTATTTCTTCAGTATAAGCCACATTTTCCTGTGATGAAGCAGCTATGTTTTGTATAGCGTTAGATATTTCATTGCTATAAGCTGAGAGATTAACGTTCATCTTTTCAACTTCTACTGCTTTTTCTATAACTTTTTCAGTATTTTCATATATATTTTTGAATTTATATGAAACATTTCTATTAGAAACTGTACTTTTATCTACAGCTCCTTTTACTTTTTCCATCTCATCGCTTACTTTGTTTGTCATATCCCGAGCTACAGCAATAATGTCTTTAATATTTTTAGTAGCATCTTTTGATATATCAGCAAGTTTTCTTATCTCAACTGCTACTATGGCAAAACCTTTTCCCGCATCGCCTGCCCTAGCAGCTTCTATAGATGCATTTAAAGAAAGCAAATTAGTTTGTGAAGCTATTTCATTGATTGTATTTAATATTTCGGAGACTTTTTGCATCTGTATTATTAATTCTTCAGTTATAAACACGGCGTTGCTGACTTTGTTATTTACATTTTCTATCTCTATAGTAAGAACTCCTACTTCTTTATTACCGTTATTTACTGCATTTTGTGTATCCTGCGCCAATTGTTTCATATTTTTTGCATTATCAAGCATTGTTTGGATATTCTTATATATAGTAACTGCCGACTCACTTATATTTCCTATATCCTTAGATGTTTTAGTAGATGTTTTAGTTATCTCCGAAAAGCTAAATACCATTTCTTTTGAAATATCGTTAGTAAAATTTACATTCCTATTTAATTTATTATTAAAATCTTTTAACACCACAATAGAGTCTGCAACATTGTGTAAAATTTCAATGTTTTTATCCTTGTGATTTTCAGCTACATTAGAAACATCTTTAATCAACTTTGTAAAAGCTCTGCACATTACAATAAGAATAATTGTTACAGTAAAATAAGATACATTAGATGTTACGAAAAAAACATAATTTACGCCACTATACAGTTTGTCAGACCAAAGAATATAAGATAAATTAATATAAATAGCACTAACTATGTATGCAAATATAATGTATTTATAGTCATAATATAAGCTTACACTAACTATCATAACAAAATACATTACAAATATAGCAGTACCCTCTGCACCCCCATTTGATTTATAATATATATGAAATAAGAGTGTAGAGGCTGCCAAAACATACACATATTTAAGCTTATTTTCAAACACTCTTTTAATAGACAATATCAGCAATATTGGCGGAATAGAGCAGGCAAGTGCCAAGTCTAATATCAAATAATTAAGAGATATCTTTATAATTGCATCATAAACAAGATTGAAAAATCCCATAACTACAAATAAAATACCTAACCGTTTATTTTGTGTAAAATCCCTTTCACTATGCATATTACTCTCCCATTTCTAATGTCTCGAATATTATAGTAACAATGGTTCCCTTGTTTTGAACTATAGTTGCTCGGTTATCAATATAAAACTAAAGCAATAAATATGCAAGCTAGTGGTGTGGAAAAACTAAAAAAATGTTCCTAATATAGCAAGCACTCTCTTGTGATTTTTGTCGAATAAATCAATAATTTAATTCAACTAACGAAGTTAACTAACACTGTGTTTATATTACAAAATAGTTAACATGTAGTCAAGTATAAAAACAGACTTATATATTCTTATTTGTCAAAAAATAATATCATAACTTAAATTCCATTGTTAGTTTATATTTATACTGTTCTTTTTAGGTTCCTTAATCTGTTTAACATCATCTTCTCTACAAACATTTTTTATTTGTCTATATAAGTCTACAACTTGCCTACACACTGAAACGAAATCTCCTTCAAAAATATTTGAATTGTTTAAAATATAGTCCATTTCGCAGCCACTGCTCCATCTATGTACTAGCGGAAAAATTAATTTATTTACTGAAAAAAATTGTTCTTGACCTTCGTGATTCATGCAGTCATAAACTCTTTTAAGATGCTCTTCACCCTTTTGTAGTGCATCATTAACCTTCAATTTTGCTTCAAATATCTTGCTTTATTTAACCGTTCGGGCTCTTCATGCAAAATATTTCGTAACATCTCTATTGTCATTATCTGGATGAGAATAGGTCCTCTGGAGATTAAAATTGGTTAATACAAAATATTTTTCTTGTTTAAACGATAATTTGACAATCTTTTAGCTTTATGCAAAAAGACTCGATTGGCTTATTCTAGATATGTCTAATCTTGATTGAGATACTAGGCTTAATTAGAATAGCAAAATCATAAGCTTTTGAACTAAATCAAACATTTACCTTCTAGCAGAAGGGTATTATAATTTATTTGTTGATTAATTAACTAATAACTTGAATGGAAGTGTACCCACAATGAAGACAGTTCAAAAAAGAGCTAATAACAAACTACAAATAAATGATGTTCTAGCAATCAACCAGCCTGCATCTCATAAGCCCAAAAAATTAGGTCAGCTATTTGCAACAAGTATATGCGGAAACGACATAAGCTCTAGTTGTCTATATGTTGCTGCTATATCTATTGCTTATGCAGGTATCTTGGCTCCTATATCTCTGTTAATAGTAGCTGTTGTTTTGTATTTATATAGAAAGGTTTATGCTGAGGTTGGAAGTGCCTTACCCCTTAACGGTGGTGCCTATAACTGTTTGCTCAACTCAACATCAAAATTCAAGGCTAGTATAGCTGCTTGCATGTCCATATTATCGTACATGGCAACGGCAGTAATTTCAGCAATGACGGCAGTCTCATACTTGTCTACAGTTTTGCCAGCAGT
>DPJA01000022.1:0-1138 GCA_003543235.1 Lachnospiraceae bacterium | reverse complement strand
CAGCTTTGTTGGGTATTTCCGGTTTTGAAAGTTCGGCTAATTTTATTGAGGAACAACAACCAGGTGTTTTTGTAAAGACACTAAGAAACATGTGGGTTACAGTTTCAATCTTTAATCCTTTAATAGCTGTAATTGCACTCGGCGTAATGCCAATTCATAATATTATCGAAAGTAAAGACTTTTTATTATCTGAAGTCGCAGGTACAATGGGGTCGCAATGGTTAAAGTTGTTGATTTCCATTGACGCAACATTTGTTCTATCAGGTGCAGTACTCACTGGGTTTGTTGGAGTTGTGGGATTGATTAGACGTATGGCACTCGATAGATGCCTGCCACAATTGTTGCTTAGAACAGGTAAAAGAAACACAAATTATTTAATAACAATATGCTTTTTCTTACTTTGCACTTCAATTGTATTGGTAACAAAAGGCGAGTTATTTACTATAGCTGCTGTTTATACAATTTCTTTTTTGGGTGTAATGAGCTTATTTGCAGCAGGTAATATTTTGTTAAAAGTAAAGAGAAAGAAGCTAAAAAGAAAATATAATGCAAATATACTTACAGTTATTCTGGCATTTTTGTTTACAATCGCAGGAATAGTAGGAAATGTGTTGATTGAGCCTAAATATGTAAAATACTTTTTAATATATTTCATACCTGCAATTGCAGTAGTAGGCGTTATGTTTATGAGAATCAAGATTTTAAAAGCATTTTTAACCATAGTAAGATCTCTTTTCGAATACTTGAATAAGTTCAATCGAACTATATCAAAATATATTCTATATAAAATAAATGAAATTGTAGGTCTTAAGATAATATATTTCACAAGAGGCGATAATAGAGCAAACCTCATGGAAGTAATGCAATACATTAGAAATAATGAGTTAACAAAGCGAATTAAATTTGTACACTTATACAATGATGAATCTGAAATACCTCCAAGACTTAAAGATGATATTAAATGGGTTGACGATGCTTTTGTAGACATTAAAATAGACTTTGAGCTAGTTAAAGGTGATTTCGGCCCCGAAATTATAGAGAAGCTATCCAAGGAATTTGGAGTTCCTAAAAACTATATGTTCATTGGTACTCCTGGTGGTAACATGAAGTATACTGTTGAAGACTTCGGCGAGGTACG
>DPJA01000007.1 GCA_003543235.1 Lachnospiraceae bacterium | reverse complement strand
CGCAGTCCTTCTACCCGGAGTCGGTAGATAAAATAAATATCTACCTCCTACTCGATTTATAACTGCGGAGCAAAATTGCAACGGGATGCTTGGGGGCAAGGTAAGGGCAAAAGCTATATTTGGAAATGCACTAATAAGTCAATGAATGGACTTGATGCCTGCTCTGCCAAGGATATAAAGGAGAAAGATTTAGAAAAAGCCTTTGTTAGAGTAATGGGTAGAGTTGTCGGGGGAGAAAAAGAATTTTTACAGCAGTTACTCGAAAATATCAGCGCAGGTATAGAGCGGGTACAACATGAATTTACAATTGAAGAGCTAAATTCAAGGCTTGAGGAATTGGGGCAGGAGATGATGGGCCTTGTAAGACTAAATGCACGAGCCGGCACAGGCACGTCAGCATATGAGGATGAATATATAAGGGTGTCAGAGGAAATGGAGCAAATTCAAGAGCGTAAGACAGCAATAGAGGAAGCAGAACTATCAGAACTTTTAAGGCAAAAAAGAATTGAAGAAATGAAACAATACTTAGATTCTACAGATACACCTCTTGCAACATTTGACGCAGCTTTATTTAGGAGGCTGGTAGAAAAGGTAATTATTCATTCCCTTGTGGAAGCCACCTTTATTTTCAGAAGCGGAATTGAACTACGTGAGATATTGTAAGGTGTGGATTAAAAAAGTAAGTCGGCTAGAGTGTGAAGTTACACTTTTAGCCGACTTTTTTATTTTATTGTGCATAAAGTTAAGAACAATGGATATTATACTATAAATAAGTATTGACATTATGGGCATTACGACATAAAATAATAGCGAGGTGATTTATAGTGATTATGTTTACTGATGAAAAGCTTTTAAATTTATTAATTCAATATAATCCATGGTGGAAGGGTGTGCCTATATCCGAGAAAAACGCACCGCCTCACCATAGGTTTGCCTACTATGAAGCAGAAAAACTTCTACTGCATAAAGATTTGCGCAGATTTGTTGTTCTTTCAGGAGCAAGACGTGTGGGAAAAACAACTATAATGTATCAGTTAATAAGCAGTCTTTTGCAAAAAGGAGTACCAGCAAGAAATATAGTATATTTATCATTTGACAATCCCATTTTAAAACTGGGAGGTTTTGATGGTGTTTTAAGAGCCTATGAAAATGCATATGGTGTAGAGGGTGAGGTATACTTTTTCTTCGACGAGGTACAATATGCTGAAAATTGGGAGGTATGGATTAAAACCTTGTACGATTCACGTCCTAACCTTCGATTAGTTGCTACCGGTTCTGCAAGCCCTGCCCTTGAAAAAGGCTCGGCTGATAGCGGAGTAGGCCGTTGGAGTGTGCTTAAAATACCAACATTGTCATTTTACGAATATTGCGATTTGCTAGAAATATCTTCAAGACCGGAGCTGCCAGCAGGCATTAGACCAACTCAATTATATAAAATGAGTAAAGGCGATTTAAGTGAGTTGATGGGTAAACTATCACCATTACAACAGCATTTTAATCGTTATTTAACAGTGGGCGGATTTCCAGAGCTTGCTCTATCAAGTGATGATGCTTTTTCGCAGCGTATGCTCCGAGAAGATGTGGTGGATAAGGTTATTAAGCGAGATGTGCTGACTTTGTTTAATGTCAGAAACCCATTGCAGCTTGAAAAGGTATTTTTATATCTTTGCATGAACTCATCTAATATTATAAATATTACCACTATGTGTAAAGAACTTGATGATATGAACAAATCCACATTGACAAGCTATATACAGTTTTTAAAAGAAGCGAATCTCATTTATATTAGTGACCCAGTGGGAGTGGATGGGAAAGGTATTCTTAAAGGACGCTCTAAAATATATGTTGCCGATGCGGCAATCCGAAATGCTGTTTTAATGCTTGAAGATGTTATTACTGATCCAGAGGAAATGGGAATCATGGTAGAAACAGCGGTGTATAAACATATTGCTGCATTCTATTTTACAACAAATGCACAAGTAGGCTATTATCGTAGAGTAAAAGAAAATGAAAAAGAGGTCGACGTGGTTGTCGAGCTTCCGCTCGGTAGACTGCTTTGTGAAGTAAAATATAGAGAAAATACACATGTTAAAGAAACGGATGCAATTATAGAACTTACTAATGATGAAAAATCAAAAGTACAAGGCTCGCTAATAATAACAAAGCGTGCTGAAGATTATGGAATTACATCTCATAATACAAGAATACCTGTTGTGCGAATTCCGGCACCTGCATTTTTATATTTGCTTGGCAACGCAGAAAAGGAAGGCTATGCTGCAAAAATGTAGATAGGGTAATTAATCCACCTATAAAAAATATAGTGCCTATTGACGAATACAATTTAGAAGACTGGTTGCATTTACTTTAAAAATATCTCAATAACCTTTACAAACAAAGAAAAAAATGAAAAATTTAAAGTAAGAATGATAAACACTTTAGAGATGAAGGAATTTATAAAGAGGATAGCCAAACTTCGAACGTATTGTTGCCTATTGACGGATACAGATATACCGAGGCACGTTGAGACAGTAGTTCTCCTCAATAGGTTATGACAAGAAAGTAGTTATGCAAAGTTAACTCTCAAAAGAGCTGTAAAATTCAATATTTGTTCCAATATTTCTTAGCATAATACGATATAGATTTTGATGAGGCTTCAATTTATTTTGGAGCCTTAAATTTATATCGAGGAGGCAATTAATACGTATGGAACAAGCTAAAAGAAGTATATCAGAATTGATTAAGACCGTCACCGATGAATTATATCGGATGGGTTACAGTCCTGCTACTGTGCCACGATTTAATTTGGTGTGGAAAAAGTTCCAATTGTATGCGGAATCAAAGGGTTCTGACCATTTTTCCGAGGAGCTGGGAGAAAAATTTTTGAAGGAACTTATCAATTATCCTTGCCAGTACGAAAAGAAATTTCCTTATCAAGCTAGAATTGCAGTTAGAGCCGTCAGAATACTAGGTGATTACCAACTTTATGGAATAATTTCAAGAAAAAGAAAAGACCAACAACTGAATCCACCTGAAGCGTTTAGAAAAGGTATTCGTGAATTTGTATCCTACTCATATACCGAATGCGGCAATGCCACCAAAACCGTTGATAGAAAAGTCTTCATTGTCCGGTACTTTATAGAATTCCTTGTAAGCCGTAATTTGAATAACTATAGTGACATTAGAAGAGAACATATTTTAGAGGCTGTAAAGACTTTAGTTGTTTTAGACAAGAGGACTTTCGGTCGTTATATTGAATGCATAAGGTGTTTTCTGAGATTTCTATACAAATATGAATTTATCACACAAGAACTGCATGGATTTTTGCCAAAAGTTTATGATACGCGAGAACGTAAGACTCCTACAGTGTGGTCAAGAGAAGAAGTTGAAAGACTTTTAGCGTCTGTAGATCGCGGAAATCCCTGTGGTAAAAGAGACTATGCAATATTGCTTATTGTCGCAAAATTGGGGTTGCGAAATAGTGATATATGCAATTTAAAACTTGAAAATTTAAATTGGGATACCAATCGTATTGAATTTACACAGTTCAAAACAAAGGAACCTGTTAGTTTACCTTTATTTTACGATATCGGTTGGGCAATAATCGAATATCTTAAAAACGGCAGACCCATTACCGATTCACAATATTTATTCATGAGACACCTACCACCTTATGAAAAACTTATCAGTACTTATGCTATTTTGCAACGTTATTTGGCTTTAGCTGAAATTAGAACATTCCCCGATAGACCTCATGGAATGCATATTTTAAGACACTCATTAGCGTGTCGTTTGCTAGAGGAGCAAATCCCTATTGAAGTTATTTCACAAGTATTAGGACATATGAACATAGCTTCTACTAAAGATTATCTTCATGTTGATATTAATGGTTTAAGAAAATGTGCCCTTGATGCAAAATTTGGGGGTGAATAACTTTGGACAACAAAAATCAGATTAAGGAATTTGAATTTTCAGGTGTTTTAGGTGCTATTATTAAAGATTTTATCAATGAAAAGCGAGCGATGGGATTAAAGTACAACTTACAAGCTAGAATTCTTAAGCGTTTCGATACATTTTCACAATCCTTTGATTTTAATGATAAGGTTTTGTCAAAAGANNAAATTAAGGATATGGACAATACGACAGCTTGGTTTTTATATGCAAAGATACGGATATGAAGCCTATATACCATCAACAGATATGCTTGGCGGAACTAAAACAAACTTTGTTCCATATATCTTTAATACTGATGAGCTATCAAGTTTCTTTAAAGAAGCAGATACGATAAAACAGCAAAAACAATCGCCCAAAAAACACATTATTGTTCCGCTTTTATTTAGAATCCTTTATGGCTGCGGTCTAAGATTATCAGAAGCTTTAAATTTAAGAATTAAAGACGTTGATGTTGAAACTGGAGTTTTAACAATATTTTATGCAAAATTTAATCATCAAAGGCTTGTGCCAATGTCAGATTCCTTGACAAAGAGATGTAAAAGTTACTTGAATACCGTACACATAGCTTCAAAACCTGATGATATTTTTTTGCCGTCCACTGGAAAAAATGTATATGCTCAGTCATTGATATATCGAGAATTTCGAAAGTTGTTGTGGAAAGCCGGAATTTCTCATGGCGGCAAAGGCAATGGTCCACGAATACACGATTTTCGTCATACATTTGCGGTTCATTGTTTAAAACAGTGGGTGTTAAACGGAGTAGATGTAGCAGCAACACTTCCTATTCTTTCGGCATATTTGGGACATGCCAATTTACAAGGAACACAACATTATTTAAGGTTAACAGCTGATTTATTTCCTGAAATTACTGCAACAGTTGAAGC
>DPJA01000041.1 GCA_003543235.1 Lachnospiraceae bacterium | reverse complement strand
ATTAATCTTTATCAGTCTACAAAAACTCTTTTTAATGCGACAAAGGCTGTAAAAAAAGGAGGCACTTTGATAATCCTTGCTGAATGCTCGGAGGGTGGAGGTGCAAAGGATTTCTTTGAATGGGCAGTGCCTTTAAAAGAGGGATGTCTTGACCAGAAATTAAGAAAAAATTTTACCATAGGAGGTTATATTTTTTATGCTGCCTGTGAGGCGTTGGGGAAGGCAAAGACATATCTTATTTCTAAGATTGAACCTGACCAAGTAAAAGCCATGGGCTTTATTGCTAACAATGACCCAAATGAAATTTTTTCTAATGTGGATTTTAAAGGCAAAGATATTTACATAATGGCTCATGGCGGAAGCGTTATGCCACAGCTTAGGGAAGATTATGAAATCTTATGCAAGGACATTTAATATTTTGTGAGTTTGGAAGGAGAACTATTACATCATGAATATTCCATTGATTATTGTTATTTTATATGTTGCAATTTTATTTGCAATAAGCATCAGTGTATCAAGAAAACAGAAAAAAGACAGTGAGGCATTTTTGCTTTATAAAGGGAAAAACAATACATTTGTTGTGGCAGCAAGTATAGCTGGGCTTGCCATTGGCGGTGCATCTACCATTGGTATTGCGGAAAATGCTTTTTCAGTTGGTTTATCGGCAGGTTGGTATGACACGGCGTGGGCAATAGGTGCTATTGTTTCTTCAGTGCTTGCAGTTAAGTATTTAAGAAGAAGCGGATATTCAACAATAAGCGGAATGGTAAATAACCTGTATGGTGAAAAAACAAGCTTTATAATGGTTATATCAATGTGTATAATTCAGTCTGGGATTATTGCACTTCAGTATAAGGCTGGTGGGTCTATACTTGCATCACTTCTTCCTGACGTTTTTACAGTTCAAACCGGAACCTTGTTATCATTTATAATATTTATGCTTATTGCTGTAATAGGCGGCATGGGAAGTGTTTCTTTAACTAACGTGTTAAATCTTATTTTAATTTATACTGGAGTTATAGTTGCTGCATTTATAGTTCTAAAAAACCATGGAGGTTGGGAAGCTATAAGCGTTTTAACTGCTGCTGAGCCTGATGTTCCATATATGAGCCTTACAGCTGGAATGGGTTGGATTGGAATTGTAAGCTGGATAATAGTTATGCTTGGTAACACAAACTCTGTTCAGGGTGTTGTGCAGATAGGCTTAACTGGAAAAGACGACAAAGCGGCAACAAGAGGCTTTATTTTAGGAGCTTTATTAATGATTCCTGTTGGATTTGTTTGTGCACTTTTGGGTGTTGCAAGTAAAGCTCTTATGCCTGAAGCTGGTGCATCAGTTGCATTACCAATGGTATTAATGAGCATTCCTCCTGTTCTTGGCGGTATTACTCTTTCTGGATTATGGGCTGCTGACATGGGCACAGGCTGCTCTATGATTATTGGTTTATCTACTACTGTAAGCAACGACATAGTTTACAAATTTACAAAAAATGAAATATCACCTGAAAAGAAAATATTCATAAACAAACTTATTGTTGTTATAAGCAGTTTAATTACATACATTCTTGCAACACAAATGGGTACTATTTTAGGGGCAATGCAAAAGGCACTTTCGTTGGCGTTGGGAACATCGTTTATCGTTGTAGGAGCTCTTTTATTTCCTAAGTTTTCAGGGAAAAAGGCTGGTTTCTGGACAATTTTGGCATCAATAGTTTCAATAATTGTTTGGAATACTGTGCCAGCTGTGCCACCTCTTTTCTTCAAGAGCATAGGTATATTTATGCTTTTGGTTTGCGGAGTTGTATTTATTTTAATTAGTGCTTTTGATAAAGAAAAGGTTAAAGTTAATATTAATAAAGGTTGACAAAGCCTTTACTATTTGATAAATTTAAAATGTTAACTAAATATTTTGCGATGACAAAGAGAAGTAGCTTATTATTTAATTTAAGAGAGCCTTTGGTTGGTGGAAAAAGGTATTAGATATAAGTGAAAGGTACTTTTGAGCATATCTTTTAAAGAGGGTGTTGCGTTATACATAGCAATGCCAAAAAGGGTGGAACCGCGGAAGTATAGCCTTTCGTCCCTTACATTTTGTAAGTGGCGGATGGCTTTTTTATATTCGCCAAATAATTTATTATTCGGGAGGAATTGAAAATGGCAGTTGAAAAAACAATGGAAAAATTAGTGGCACTTGCCAAAACAAGAGGTTTTGTATATCCAGGCAGCGATATTTATGGCGGCCTTGCAAATACATGGGATTATGGTCCAATGGGTGTTGAGCTTAAAAACAACGTAAAAAAAGCATGGTGGAAGAAATTTGTGCAGGAAAGCAAGTATAATGTGGGTGTTGATTGTGCTATATTGATGAACCCTCAAACTTGGGTTGCATCTGGTCATGTTGGCGGATTTAGCGACCCACTTATGGATTGCAAGGACTGCAAGGAGCGTTTTCGTGCCGACAAGCTTATTGAAGATTATTTTCATGAAAATGGTTGTGCAGATGATGTTGTTGATGGGTGGAGCAACGAAAAAATGAAGCAGTACATTGATGACAACAACATTGTTTGTCCAAGCTGCGGAAGTCACAACTTTACAGAAATAAGACAATTTAACCTTATGTTTAAAACTTTTCAGGGTGTTACAGAGGATAGCAAAAATGTTGTTTATCTTCGTCCTGAAACCGCACAGGGTATATTTGTTAACTTCAAGAATGTTCAAAGAACATCAAGAAAGAAAATTCCTTTTGGTATAGGTCAAGTTGGAAAATCTTTTAGAAACGAAATTACACCAGGCAACTTCACTTTTAGAACCCGTGAGTTTGAACAAATGGAGCTTGAGTTCTTCTGCGAGCCAGGAACAGACCTTGAGTGGTTTGGTTACTGGAAACAATACTGCATTGACTGGCTTAAAGCACTTAACATGACAACAGAAAACACAAGAGTTCGTGACCACAGCCCTGAGGAGCTTTGCCACTATTCTAAGGCAACTACTGACATTGAATATATGTTTCCATTTGGTTGGGGAGAGCTTTGGGGTATTGCTGACAGAACTGATTTTGACCTTAGACAACACCAGAACCATTCTGGTCAGGACATGACTTATTTTGACCAAGACAAAAATGAAAAATATATTCCATTTTGCATTGAACCATCACTTGGTGCAGACCGTGTTACACTTGCATTCCTTTGTGATGCCTACGATGAAGAAGTTGTTGGTGAAAAGGATGGAAAACAGGATATTAGAACTGTTCTTCATTTTCACCCAGCAATTGCACCTGTTAAGGCCGCTATTTTGCCTCTTAGCAAGAAGCTTTCTGAGCCAGCAGAAAAAATATTTGAAACCCTTTCAAAGAAATTTAATGTTGAATATGACGAGTCTGGAAGCATTGGTAAACGTTATAGAAGACAGGATGAAATTGGTACTCCTTTCTGCATTACAGTAGACTTTGATACTCTTGAAGATAATGCTGTAACCATAAGAGAAAGAGATACAATGAATCAGATTAGACTTAGCATAGAAGAACTTGAGGCTTATCTTGAGGATAAAATGGAATTTTAATAAAATATGGTAGGCACAGATTACTTTGGATTTTGAAGATTTGCATTTTTCATATATTGCACCTTATTTTGAAATAGGTAAAATAAAACGCATTTTATAAGATTTTGAGTCTATAAATAACGAATTTTATGAAGTAGTAAAAAAACTACCTAAAAATTAATAAGGTGAAATATATTTTCTTATGTTAGTTTTGTATATCTTTTAGTGATAAGTAGTGGCTTGGTCGGTAATAAATCAATAATAGCAACCAAAGTTGTGCAATTTGTATATAAAACTCAGTAATTTTAGTCATTCGTATAATTGTTACTATTTCGTTTTAATGTTATAATTTAACAAAGCAGTATTGGGTTTTTATATAATGCAAAACTGCATTTATTTAGTGCGTACCCATACTGTGTAAATTGATTTGGAGGGATAAGTCATGTGCAAAAAATATGTTTATATGTTCAGTGAAGGTAATGCGAATATGAGAAATCTTCTTGGTGGCAAAGGAGCCAACCTTGCAGAGATGACCAATATGGGTCTTCCTATTCCACAGGGTTTCACTGTTTCTACTGAAGCTTGTACAGAGTATAACGAGGGTGGAAAGAAATTATCCGACGAAATGATGGAGCAGATTGAAGCGGCTATTGACAAGCTTGAAACTCTTGCAGGGAAAAAGCTGGGCAACAATTCTAATCCTCTTTTGGTATCCGTTCGCTCGGGTGCAAGAGCATCTATGCCTGGTATGATGGACACTGTATTAAATTTAGGCTTAAACGATATTTCTGTTGAGGGTCTTGCAAAAGCTACTAAAAATGCAAGATTTGCATACGACAGTTATAGAAGGTTTATTATGATGTTTGCTGATGTTGTTATTGGCGTTTCCAAATCTAAATTTGAAAGATACTTAGATGAATTTAAAGAACAAAAGGGTGTTAAATATGATACTGAGTTGTCTGCTGAAGATTTAAAGGCTGTTGCTGAAAAATTTAAGGCAATTTACTTTGAAGATCAGGGCAAGGAATTCCCTCAGGACCCTAAGGAACAGTTATTTGAAGCTGTTAAGGCTGTTTTTGGCTCATGGGATAATCCACGTGCATTTGTTTACAGAAGAATGAACGATATACCTTACGGCTGGGGTACTGCTGTTAATGTACAGATGATGGTATTTGGTAACATGGGCGATACCAGCGGTACAGGCGTTGCATTTACAAGAAATGCTGCAAACGGTGATAAGGCTATGTACGGTGAATATCTTATAAACGCTCAGGGCGAGGATGTTGTTGCCGGCGTACGTACACCAAAGCCTATAGCTACTCTTGAAAATGATATGCCTCAGGTTTACAAGGAATTTTATGAAATAGCACATAAATTAGAAGAACATTACAAAGATATGCAGGATATGGAGTTTACCATTGAAAATGGAAAGCTTTATTTCTTACAAACACGTAATGGCAAAAGAACAGCAAATGCCGCTTTGAAAATTGCAGTTGACATGGTGAGTGAAGGCCTTATTACAAAAGAAGAGGCACTTCTTAAGGTTGAGCCAAAGCAGTTAGACCAAATTTTGCACCCTGCTTTTGACCAGAAGGTACTTAAAGCAACAGAACCTATTGGAAAAGGGCTTCCAGCGTCACCAGGTGCTGGTGCTGGCAAAATTTACTTTAATGCAGAAGACGTAAAGGAAGCTGCAGATAAAGGCGAAAGAGTTGTTCTTGTGCGTCTTGAAACATCACCTGAGGACATTGAGGGTATGGCGGCAGCACAGGGCATACTTACAGTTCGTGGCGGAATGACAAGTCATGCGGCAGTTGTTGCACGTGGCATGGGACGTTGTTGCGTTTCTGGCTGTGAAGAAATTAAAATGAATGAAACAGAGAAAACATTTGTGCTTGGCGAAAAAATGTTTAAAGAAGGAGATTATATCTCTATTGATGGAACAACAGGCAATGTTTATGGCGAGGATATTCCAACTGTTGCCCCTGAAATAAGTGGTGATTTTGCTACGTTTATGGCATGGGCAGATGCAAAAAGACGTCTTAAAGTAAGAACAAACGCTGATACACCTAAGGACGCATCTAATGCTGTTGAGTTTGGTGCGGAAGGCATTGGTCTTACACGTACAGAGCATATGTTTTTTGAGGAAAAAAGAATACTTAAATTCCGTATTATGATTCTTTCAGACAATGTGGAAGAAAGAGTTGCGGCACTTGAGGCAATTCGTCCATTCCAAGAAGAGGACTTTGTAGGCATTTACGAAGCAATGGGTGAAAGACCAGTTACAATTCGACTTTTAGACCCACCACTTCATGAGTTTTTGCCTAATACAGATGAAGAATTTGAGATTATTGCAAAGGAAATGGGCAAATCTGCCGAGGAACTTAAAATTAAAGCAACAGCACTTCATGAGATTAATCCTATGATGGGTCATCGTGGCTGCCGTTTAGCAGTAACCTATCCTGAAATTGCCATTATGCAGGCAACAGCAATTATTAACGCTGCATTAAAGGTGAAAAAGGAAAAAGGTTTTAATATTGAGCCTGAAATTATGATTCCGTTGATTGGAGATGCAAAAGAGCTTAAATTTGTAAAAACTCTTGTTGCAGAAACTGCTGATAAGATTATTGCTGAAAGTGGAATTGAACTTAAATATTTGGTGGGCACTATGGTTGAAATTCCACGTGCTTGCCTTATTGCAGACGAGATTGCCAAGGATGCAGAATTCTTCTCTTTTGGTACAAATGACTTAACTCAGATGATTTATGGGTTATCACGTGATGATGCTGGTAAAATTTTGGCTGATTACATAGATAAAAAGATTTATGAAGGAGATCCGACTGCACATTTGGACAGAAACGGTGTTGGCGAATTGATGAAAATGGCTGTTGCAAAGGGTCGGGCACAAAGACCAGACATTCACCTTGGCATATGTGGTGAACATGGCGGCGACCCAGCATCAATTGAATTCTGCCATATGATTGGATTAGATTATGTATCATGCTCACCTTTCCGTCTGCCTATTGCAAGGCTTGCGGCGGCACAGGCAGAAATTAAATTTCCAAGTAAGTAAATAGTTGATGTAATTATAAAAAAGTTCCATGTTGATTGTGAAAACAATTGATGTGGAACTTTTTGTTCAGAAACGCCAATGGCATTACAAGGGAGCAAAAACGACTTTTTTGAAACGGCAAAGCACTTGTGCAAAACCTATAGTGAATAATTAATTGAATAATAGGAAGTTTTAGATGGCAGACGAAAATTATTTGCCATCTTTTTTTGTATAGGTCAGGGATAAAATGGCAATGATTTAAACAGTTAAATAAAAAAATGGGGGATGTTTATGAGAATACCAAAACATATAGGAATTATTCCAGATGGTAACAGGCGGTGGGCAAAGGAAAATGGCATGAAGAAAGAAGAAGGTTATGACTACGGGCTTATGCCAGGGCTTAGGCTTTTGCGAGAGGCACGGAAGTATGGTATTGAAGAAATAACCTATTATGGCTTTACTGTGGACAATTGTAAACGGCCGAAGGAACAACTCATAGCATTTAGTAAAGCGTGCGTAGATGCGGTGAAAATGATAGAAAATGAGGATGTGTCACTATTGGTTATAGGAAATACAAAATCATCAGCATTTCCAACAGAATTATTGCCCTATACCCACCGTGTAGACAATAATGAAAAAATAAAAGTAAATTTTCTTGTTAATTATGGCTGGAAGTGGGATTTAGAAAACGGGCTTTGTTCTAAAGAAATTTCAAGAATAGACATGATTATACGTTGGGGTGGTATGTGCAGATTATCTGGATTTTTGCCTGTGCAGTCTGTATATTCAGACATATATATTATTAGGGAATTATGGCCTGACTTTCAGGAGGAACAGCTTAAAGGTGCATTAGAGTGGTATCAGAAACAAGATGTTACACTTGGAGGTTAAAAAGGGATATTATGAATTTGAATATTAGGTATGGAATAACAAAACCTGTGTGAATCTAAACAATAAAGGTATTTTAAAGCAAAGATAAAGGCTGCTATTCCAGTAGCATTTATCTTTTTTATAAAATATGAAAAAAAGGGTTGACTTTTTAATTAAAGCGTGTATAATAAGTATTCGTGTCACCGCAAAAGGCGAGTGGTCAGATACAGAGAGAAAATGAAGATTTAAATGTTCTTAAAACTTTTTGAAAAAGGGTATTGACATTTTCTGAAAAGTCTGTATAATATATCAAGTGTCGTTTTGAAAGAGATTACACGGCGGGCTTGTAAGAATGTCTGAAATGCCTTGAAAGACAAGAAAAAAACTTTTAAAAAGGTATTGACAATTTCTGAAAAATCTGTATAATAAATAAGCGTGTCACCCATAAAGGTGTTCAACAAATTACCTTAAAAATTTAAACATTGAAACAAAATGTTTGAAAAAAATTCAAAAAATGGTTGACAAACTTAAAGAAATTTGGTAAGATAATATTCGCTGACAACAACGGTTGAAAGCAAACAGATAGGAAACATTGACCTTTGAAAACTGAA
>DPJA01000038.1 GCA_003543235.1 Lachnospiraceae bacterium | reverse complement strand
CTGCAGGTGATGTCATGATGACAACTGCCTTTGGCTTCTTTTCTTCCCACTCTAGGGCTAACAGAAACTTGTGTTTCCTGTCCTTTGAAAAGGTGCATTTGCTCTTGATGGTAGCTTTTTCTGTGATTGGCATTGGTGTTTCCTCCTTTAATATTATAAGGTTGGTAATGTTTCATGGTTATAATATTAGTTTGTAGGAGGTGTTGTTTCGTATCAAAAATAGTAATTATGTGAAAAAAATAATACTTATTGCCATTTTATGTAAAAGGAGTATAATTAAAAACAGGTAGTATATTTTAAATTATTATGGAGGTTTAATAATGGAAAATTGGGAGAGATTTGAAAATGATTGTGTAGAGTATCTTCAAAAAAAATATGGCTATGGTAATTTAAAGTTTGAACAGACTGGAAAAAGTGATTCTACCGTATCAGATATAGCTGTTTTAGATGATGGCAATTTAAAGTTTTTTATTGAAGTGAAAATGGCTGATGCACAGAGTGGGCAGTTTGTGTTATTGGATGAATCGAGAAGATTTGTATTTAGTAATCAAAATAAATCATCAGAGAATGAAATTTCTGAATACATATTAAAACATATTAATGACAATTATGAACACTACAAAAATGTTTCTACGGCTTCAACAAAAATAGATTTATCACCAGAAATTTTTGCAACATGGATTATCAATCATTATTTAGAAAATGGTGCAAAATTTATTATTACTTCAGATTACTCAAATTCATTTATAATCTTTCCAACTGAAAAATTTTATGAGTACTTTGAAATTAGTGCTTCATTTAGGAAGAAGAAAAGCGGTTCTCGTGATTTGCCAGCAATTCAGAAAAGTGAAATTCAAGAATTGATTATCTCAAAATATGGACGCTGTGAAATAGTGTACGAGGGCAAAAAGGCTTATGCTATAGTTAATGAGACTATTCCAGACAAGGAAAAGTTGACAGGAATGAAATATTCCTATCAACTAAATTGTGAATCTAATGGAAAATACCTTATTAGAGTACTTTCAAACACCAATAATGCAAATGTAATATTTTCAATAAGACTGAAACAAAAACAGGAGCAAAGTGATGTATACTCTTTTGAACATGAGATAGGTGCAGCAAAATAATGGGAAGAACTAATTATTTCAAATAATGTTCAGCTCTAATATGCTTTCAATAATTGCTTCTAATACAGGTATTGCAACAGTGTTTCCAAACTGCTTCCATGCCTGACTATCGTTTACAGGTATAATATAGTTTGATGGAAATCCTTGAACTAGTTTACATTCTTCTGGGCACAGCTTTCGCACTTTGCCATTAATTAGGTAAGCACCTGTTTTAGCACCAGCCCCTCCACCATTTGCAGATAGTGTTATTGCATGACCTTTAGGGCTGTATATTCGTTCACCTTGACCGCCTTTATTTATAGTGCCTATTCTAATTGGTTTGTTGGTTCTATTTGTTGGCTCAGTTTTTTGTATGTTTATATCATCTCTATATATTATGTAATCTTTGGTTATGTGGTCGGGAAGAAGTACGTCTTCTAAAGCTATATCTTTTTTTGTTGGTTTTGGAAAATTAAAATTTTTAACATTTATATCATTTCTGAAACATACAAAATAAATTCTTTTTCTTGATTGTGGAACACCAAAGTTACTAGCATTTAGAATATCAAAAAAGACTGTATAGCCAATGTCCTTAAGTAAAGAAACCATATGGTTTATGGTTTCTCCATCCGAATGATTTTTTAAATTTGCAACATTTTCTAGCAGTAAAAGCTTTGGCTTATGAAAGTTAACAATACGAATGATTTCAAAAAATAATGTTCCTCGTGCATCCTCAAACCCCTTTTGCTTTCCGCTTATGCTAAAGGCTTGACAAGGAAATCCAGCACATAGAACATCGTGTTTTGGTATTATCGTTTCACTAATTAAAGTAATGTCACCATGAGGCATATCATCAAAGTTTGTAGAGTAGGTTTGTTTGGCGTAATTATCTATTTCTGATGAAAAAACACACGTTGCTCCATAATGCTCCATTGCAATTCTAAAACCGCCGATTCCTGCAAATAAATCTATAAAAGTTATGTTACTATTGAACTGCTTCATGCTTGTTCCTCCTATTGACATTCTATTTAAGTCTACACTAAAATTATGAATTAGTAAATACGCAGGTGAAATTTTTAAGGATGTGATAATTTTGGATATAAAAGATAGATTAAAAAACGAAGTGAATAGTTGGGTAACACCTTCAGAAAACGATAAAAGAATATTACCATTTGTTGCAGATTTAAATGGTGGTTGGAAAATTATAAAATATGTATTGTATTTTGGGATTTATCTAATTTCTATAAATTTTACATGCGGATTTTATGAGGGCTTATACAATCTTTTGAACCGAATCCCTTCAATATTAGAAAAAAATAATTATTCAATAAGGGCTATAATTGGTATATTGATAATAGGAATACTATTTTTTATAGTTATAGTAGTTAGCTTATCTATTTCAATTTTATGCTATGATAAAAATGTTGTTAAAAACGAAAAACTAACGAAAACACTATTTGTATATTTTTTAATTCAAGCTTTAATTAATTCAAAGCTTTTGGAATCAGGGGCTGATTCTATAGTTACAAGTTTATTACCATAATAATTGTAATCCAGATGTGGTAAACATTCTGTCCGATTTATAGTGGATACCTTAACAGGTGCTTCATCTCCATTGAAAGAACCCTCGAGGTAACCTTTATTAGGTACTTCGAGGGTTTTTTCTTGCTTGAAATACAACAAAATGCCTTTGTTTCATGCTTTTTTGAGGTGTTTCTCTTTACAACTTCCTTTTCCTTTTTGAAAGATAGCCCAAATTCTGCCCAAATGAGGACAACCTTTCCTTTGGACTTGGGGCTTGGTTCTATGACCTGTGTGGGCTGTTTTTGGTCTTTTTACTGCCTTGTGATTGCCAAATCCAGAACCATTTCCAAAACCTTTAGGAGGGTTTCTTTTTCCTTTGTTGAAAGATTTTCTGTTTTCTGTTTCCAGATACAGTTTACTTTTTCTTCTTCTGTTAGATTACAGAGATGGGCAGAGAGTAGCACATCTAGGGTGTTGGCTATGCTTTCCAAAGTGCTGATTGATGTGTTTCGTTGACCTCGTTCAATCTGACCGAGGTAGGAAACGCTTATTCCAATAGCTTCTGAAAATGTTTCTTGGGTAAGGTTTCTGTCTAGCCTAAGCTTTCTGATATTGTTTCCAATTCGTATGTAGTCCATTTTTTCCTCCAATTCTGCGAAAAAATAAAGCCTATGAAAATGAATTCATAAGCGTTGTTAAACGGCATCTTTATAGTTAGCGTAAATATTTGCCAGAGTTTCTTCTATTATCAATGGTTCTAGGTCTTTGTTATTCTTTGATGGTACATTAATTTTGAACCTAACTTGAACTTTTTCTGAATAAACTACAACTTTTTCTATGTAGCTGTTGATGAAAGATTTACATTTTGGTAAGTTTTTATTCTTTATGAATTCCTTAGCTTTTTCCACTAACTCACACATCATATTTTCGCTGATTTGAAGATTTACATTGACGGTTAGCTCATCTATATGATGTTGCAGTTGGTGTTTTTTTTGTTCCAATCGTTGAAGTTTTTCCTTTACAGTATCTATGGATATGCCTGTTTGGCATACTATTTCTAGGGTTTTAGAGATTTCATTATTTACTTCCATTAGCTGAATTGTAGCTGTTTCAAACTCTTTTTCATTTCTTTCATGAACCTCAGATTTATACTGATTTAACCTTTGGGTTAGCTTTTCTATAGAGTTTTGGCTGAAAAGGTTCTGGTATAGGGTTTCTAATACAAAATTTTCAAGATAGGTCTTATTGAATTCCTTTGTATTACATTTTCTTTGTTGAGCTCTGCCAGAACACTTATAGGTCACATACTTCAGCTTGTTTCTGCCACAATAGCGAGAGTTGCCAAACATAGACATACCGCAGCTTCCGCAGTAGACTAACCCTGACAATAGGTACAGCTCTTTCGCCTTGAAACTGCCACCTCTTTTGAGATTGCGGAGCATTAAGCTTTGTACCTTAGAAAAAGTTACATCATCAATAATTCTTGGCATACCATTTTCAATACGTATTACTTCCTCATCATCTTTCATTCTTGGTCTTCGTACACCATCAAAATCCTTTTCTTTTTTAAGGTTGAAGGTGAATACACCCTTGTATTTTTCATTTTTCAGTAGGTTGTTAAGGCTTCCGTTGGCAAACGGGTTATTGGCTTTAGTACGGTAGCCCATAGCATTTAGATGGCGTAAGATTTCCTTGTAACCACAGCCTTCTGAATACATTTTGAAAATAAGTCTTACAATTTCAGCTTCTTTTTCATTGATTACATATTTTTTTGTGTCTTTGTCTACATCGTAGCCCAATGGAGGAGTTCCGCCAACGTGTTTGCATTGCAGAGCAGTTTCCTTTTGACCTTTCAGAACTTCTCTACCAAGATTTTGGCTGTAGTATTCGTTCATGCCTTCTGTTACAGCTTCCATCATAATGCTTTCTGGGCTGTCGTCTAACCTTTCTGTAACTGACATAAGCCTACAATTATTCACCCTAAGTAACTTTTTGTAAATAGCAGAGTCATAGCGGTTTCTGGAAAATCTGTCTAGATTTTGTACAACAACGGTGTCAAATATGCCTGTTTCACTGTCTAGCAACATTCGTTGGAACTCTGGGCGATTGTCGTTTGTGCCACTTTTGGCTGAATCTGCATAGATTCTGGTGATGATGAGCCCTTTTTCTTCTGCGTATTTTTTGCAAGCTCGAACCTGTGCATCAATGGATTCTTCCCTTTGGTTGGTACTGCTGAATCTGGCATAGATTACTGCTGTATTGGAGTAAGCTTTTTGTTTTCTTGGTTTACTAATTGCCATAGGTATTCCTCTTTTCTTTATAGATATTTGTATTCAAATTTATAATATAAGAATGAAATTTGGGTGGTTTCAGATTTTGCCCGTTCAACAAACGGGAAAAATGTAGGTGACGGATGGGACAACGGAAGCTTCTTTCCAAGACTCTAATAGGGATAGGAGCAGTTTGCCCGTTTGCCCGTTGATTTTGGGATGATGTATATATAGAGATTTTGATGTAATCTTTGTGAGTGGTTTCAGATTTTTTCCATACAAACAGACGGATGGGCGGAAACACGGAAACTGCTTTGCCAGATTAGAATAGGGGAAAAAGTATGTTCCCGTTGCTAGTTGATTTTTTGCGTGAAAATCTGTCTACGTGGAGGGTCGCCATGAAACCCCTGTCCAGAAATGTTGTTACAAATACCCAATTCTAGGCACAAACAGGTTTTTTTTCTATTGAGCTGAAAACGTATTGAGTTAGAGGTGGATTGGTAGGCAGTTTTGTGTTGCTGAAAGCATTGATTTTACAGGGTTTTAGAGGCTTGTTGTAGGTATCTACAAATGCGGTCACTCGACACTTAATGTAACCACAACATTTGAATACAACCTTATAATAACTATTACTTTACTGATTTACATGAAAACCACTTTCGCACTGCCTTAATTGGGGCTTTTGCCTTAGGAGATGGGGAGAAAAAAAGAGTGGGTTTGATAGGGCATATCTGGTTGCTCCTCACAAGAACACCACGCACCGTCGCTTTTGGCTTTGGTGCTGAAAGGTGTCTTGCGGAAGCTTCCCATCTATGTCACATCATTGTTGGATGTGCCTACGGCTTTTCAGCCGTAGCTTTGTTTGCAAATCCTATATCCAAATCTAGTCTTTGATATGTATGCACCATGTTTATAATATATATTTCATATGTTATTTGAACCACTATTGTTAGCAATTGAATTCAATCACAATCACTAACGATTGTGATGCTAGAATACATTTACAGCTATATTTCGTATTTATACCGCTTTAAAATCCTATAGATATGGCAATCTGTATAGTTAAATTTCTTGGCTAACTGCTTGATATTGTTTCCGTTATACAATCTACAAATTTCATTGTCAATGTATTCTTTAGAGTAGAGCTTTTTAGGGAAAGATACTTGTTGACCGCCCATGTAATGGTATAGGACGATTACATTCTCATATCCAATAAGTTCAGCAAAATCCTTATATACTTCTGCTAGATTAGAAATTTTTATATCGTTATCTTGTATTTTTATCACCTCTGTGTTTTTATTATTGTAAGGATTTACATTTACAGCTCATCGCAGAACCTTTCACTTACAGCGGTTTGGGTGGATAGAAGAACAGTGATAGCGAATTCGTTGTTACATAGAATTAGCACGTTTAGCCAATCATTTGAAAGTTTGGTACAGTATTCTGGGTCGGTTGTATACAAATCCACTTCGTACTTTGAATTTAGTTCTGCTACATCAGTATCATTTTCTACAATACATACGTAACCTCCATCACTCTCAAAAATATTTCTTTCAGAACCATAGGCTTCATCTATTATTTTAGCAGTTCCCATTACTTCAACAAAAACTTCTTCTGGTAACAATTCCTTTAGTTTTTGGGCTTCTTTCTGTGTTCCTACAATATATAACATACTTATCAGTCTCCTTTAAAATGGTCGATAGGTGATAGACTTAATTTCTTACAAGAATATGTAAATAATAGTTTTAATCCAAGGCATTTCATTCACTCCTTTATAGTTTTTTGACACAAAAATAGACCTAATCCTTAATTTGGATTAAGTCTTATTCTGCTGTTTCTTTTGGTTGTTGGTTTTCTGTGGTTTCCTCTTTTGAAACATCTACTTCTTGGGGCTTCTCTTCTACAGTGGCTACATCTGGAAGGGTAGAGGGTTCAGTGGGCTGATTTTGGGTATTTTGCATTTGAAAAGGCACTAGCTTCCAGTGGGTTCTTACAGATGGGGTGAGAGGGTGAAGCCCTTTTTTGCCACGTCCATCTTCAATTACAAAAAGCTTATTTTCATAGCCAGAAAGTTTCTCTAACAGGGTCTTTTGGTAGGCTTGTATTCTTTTGTTGCCATCACCACATGAACCCCATGCAATGATTGTTTTTTCGTTCTTTTCGTCTGCTACACACCTCTGAATTACCTCTTGGTTTTCCTTGTTGTAATCCTCTTCTGCTTTATCCACAATAAGTTTGTTGTAGTACAGCTTTGAACCAAGGTTTACAAGGTCGCACCCTCCATAGCCCAAAGAGTGGAGATTTTTGATGACAAGGCTTGTGGTTAGGTCTGTTACAATGCAGTTGGCTTCTGCAGGTGATGTCATGATGACAACAGCCTTTGGCTTCTTTTCTTCCCACTCTAGTGTTAGCAGAAACTTGTGTTTCCTGTCCTTAGAAAAGGTGCATTTGCTCTTGATGGTTGCTTTTTCTGTAATTGGCATTGATGTTTCCTCCTTTAATATTATAAGGTTGGTAATGTTTCATTGTTATAATATTAGTTTGTAGGAGGGGTTGTTTCGCATGGGATGAAATTGTGGAATAAAATAGAAAAACATGTTGTCATTTTTTGTGGAATAGATGTATAATTAATCAACAGAATTTATCGAGGTTAATAAGTTTATAGCATCACTATTGTTGGGGGTTGTAATGAATAATAATCATATTATACTTTCATTTCTATTTTATAGTATTGTAAACATATTTTGTATATATAGTTTATCTAAAAATTTTGAAGTAAGATAACCAAAAACGTAGTATTTGAAATTATAAACAATATATCGGTTATGTGGATTACAGGAAGTGTTTTTACAATTACTATGCAAAACGATATTTTTGTTGATTTTATAACAGTTATTTCTGTCTTTTATTTTTTATTCTACAATGCTAAACAATTTAGAAAAAATGTTAATGATGTTCAATCAATAGCTATAGGGTATTGCCTGTATATTTTAATCATAATACTTATTCATATGTCTATTATAAATATTTCAGTTAATTTAATAAGAACGGGAAGGTATCATTTAATTGCAATAGGTACATTAATACTATTTATTTTTTTATGGAAATTAGTTATAGTTACCTTAAAATCAACAATTTCCATTCAAATTAAAATAGTTTTTATGTTAATAATTTACATAATAAGTATTTTGACTATTGTATATGTTTTTAATTTAGTAACAGTGACAAATGTGAATGTAGAAACATTATATAAAACATTTGTAAATTCATATTCTTTGCCAGAACTACATGATAACGAAATAGTCAATGTAATTAATGCTATTCAATTTCTTATTTGTAAGATTTTTGATGTTTTAATATTAGGTATAGTTATTAACTTAGTATCAATGTTATTAAAAAAGGATGAATGTTAAAAAAGATATAAATATTAGTTATTTTTTCTAGAGAGTTGCAGTTTAAAGTCAGTCTGTAACAATGCAGTTGGATTATGCAGACCATGTCATGATGACAACAGCCTTGGCTTTTTCTCTTTCCATTTTAGGTTAGCAAATACTTGTGTTTCCTATCCTTTGAAAAGGTACATTTACTTTTGATGATTCCTTTTTATGTGATTGGCATTAGTGCTTTTTCAGGGGGCGTTTCATATATTAAATATAGATGTATATAAAAATACTATAATGTATTGTGAATTTTTATCTTTATAGTATACTTAATAAATTAATGGTGTGTATAATCTTAATCTTGGTTAGCATAAGCAAGCTAATTATTATACTACATAATTTAATGGATTTAGAGGAGTTATTGGGCTTTTACAGAATTCTTTAATCATTTCAGTTTAAAAAATGTAATTGTTTGATTAAAATTAAGCATAATTATATATGCCAAGAGATAATAATAATATAAATATTATCTGGAGGTGATTAAAATTCGAATTGGAGGAATAGTTTACATGGATATATTTGCAAATGAAGACGAAGGGTATAGTTTAGATGTACCAAAGGAAAAAAGATTACTGAACACAATGGCATATGACTATTCAATTGAATATTTGTATAATCTAATTAAAAAAGGGAAAATTGTGTTAGAAGTTCCATTTCAGAGAAACCATATTTGGAAAAATGATAAAGCTTCGTTATTAATTGAATCAATCATTATGAATGTGCCTATTCCACCTATTTATTTCGCTGAAGAGGAAGATGGAAGATGGTTGGTACTTGATGGATTGCAGAGACTATATAGTATAATGAATTATTATGATAATGAGTTTCAATTATCCAAGCTAGAAGTATTAGAAGAACTTCAAAAAATGAAGTATAAAGACTTACCACCAAAAGCAAAAAGTCTACTAAATGATGGTTTGCTTCGTGTAAATGTTATTAAGAAAGATTCTCATAGAGATATTAAGTATGATATTTTTATGCGATTAAATAGAGGAGCTGTAACGTTAAATTACCAAGAATTGAGGAATTGTCTATATCGTGGAAATTTGAATAATGCAGCAAAAGAATTATGTCACGAAAATACAGAATTTTTGAAAATTTTAAGGCAAAAGAAACCCCATTCAAGATATTTAGACGTTGAGTTTATCATTAGATATTTTGCTGTTTCTGATAATATAATGAAAGATGAAAATGGAAATGTTTTTATAAATTCTTATAAAGGAAAATTAGTCGCTTTTTTAAATGAATACATGGATAATAATAAAGATTGTTCATTAGAAGAAAAGGAAAAATACAAAATTAGATTTAATGAGACTATAGAAAAAATAATAATCGTTTTTGGAACAGATAAGGCTTTTAGAGATATCTCTACAAATAATGTCAAAGTTTATAAAACAATTGCAGATTTTATTATGCCAAGCTTTGAAAGAATGAGTAAAGAATATGTTGAAAGCAATAAGGATAAGTTGTTAAGCTTAACCCAACATTTTTTAGAAAAAAAAGAAATTCAAGATTTATTATTGATAAAAACTTCAGATAAGGATGTAATGAATAAAAAAATTAATGAGTGGTTTAAGGAGATAAAAGATGAAATATCATTTTGATGCAACGGAAGATTTTCTGAGGCGTCAAAATGAGATTTATATCTTGTTAGAAATTGCTAAAGAAGAAACTGAGGATGATAAGCATAAGCTCTTTTTGAAATTAGTAGCAATTACACTAGTAACGAAGTTTCAGGTATATGTTGAAAATGTATTAAAGGAATATTTATATCAATTGCGAAGCAATCATATTACATATAGTAATATTTCAATATATATGCAGCTAAACTCGGTGAAGATAAAGGCTAATGATAATGATTTAATTAAACTATCCAAACATAATAAATTGAATGAGGATACGAAAAACAAAATTGAAAATTATTTAAAAAGCATAAGCTTTATTATAGATAGTGATAAAGTAATAGATGATAATTTTAATTTTATAACAACATTCCCTTTAGGAAGAACTGGTAAGGATGAGTTACTTAAACTATTTAAACAGATTGATGGAGATGAAAATATATTCATTAATAAGGATACAAATGAGGAAATATTAGATTTAAATCAACTGGATTCATTGTTACTTACTAGGCACTTAATAATTCATCAGGATATTTTTAATCAAACAATACAAACAATAGCAGGGTATAGGGATTTTCTTTTAGATATAGTAATCTTTTGTGATAATTATCTGTATACAAAACTGCAAATATGTGGGGTTGCATTGGAGGAGAGATGCTTGGAGTATCCGCCAACCGCTAGCTAGTAGTTTGAATTATTTGTTTTTAGTAAATAAATTAACAAGAACAAAATTCCTGTTCGATTTATAGTGGATACCTTAACAGGTGCTTCATCTCCATTTAAAATGACTATATCAACTTGATATAGTCATTTTTGTTGTGCCAATACACTATATATAGTGGGCGTTTAGATAAGGAAATATATTTTTTTATATTTGGTACATTTTTGAGTTTACATGATATATAACTGCCTGTTGGTACATTTTTATTTGGTATGTTTAATGACTAGGTTATGGGAAGTTATCAAGTAGATATAATCCGTTTTCTTATTGTTTAAAGTTTGGTAAGTTAAAAAGTGCGAAGTTAAAAAAATTACTATGGTTGGTCTCAAATTAAATTAATAACTTTTTTTATTGTATCCGTTTTTTGCTATATTGTTTGAACACTTCTGTCCAACAAAATATGTTTTTTACAAAATAATCCATATATTGTCAGTACATTTTGCATTAGAAAATTGTTGAAATTCACAATTATGAATAAAAGCCAATCAATGACTAAAATTTACAAAATATGGAAGTAAATAAAAAGGTTGAAATTAGGTTAAATATATAATGAATCAACTTAATATTTAATTTATTTTATGAGTGTAAAATTTTTGAGGTAATAAAGAATATAGGAAGGTAAAAAAATTAAGGAGGGAGAGAACCTGTTTGAATAGAATATCCTGTTACAATTGTTATTACAAGGGGTATGAAAACTATTTTAAATATTAACTTTATATTTTTATACTTTTAGCATTGTCAATGGTTAATTACATTAGCACTTCAGTATTTTACAGGCGATAAATTTACAGAATATATAATAGGGAGCGTATTAATGAAAATAAAAAATAGGAAAAAGAGATATATTTTAATTTTAACAGTAATATGTTTAGTGGCTTCAAACTACATACAGGCAAGTTTAAATGATTTAGGATTATATCATTATACTTCCACCCAAACAGACGAAACAGAAACGTTGTATAACGAGCAAACAGAAGAGACAAACCAAGGCGCAGCAGAGGTAAAGATAAATAGAAGAACCAGAAAAAATAGAAGTGCCAAAAGAAATAGCAATAGAGAATACAAGAACTGGTAACGGATATGAATTATGTTAATGAGTTAATGGATGGATATAGGATTATTCGTTATGAATGAAGTTAAAACATTCTTATAAACGTAGGCCAAATTACGAGCTGTTTTTATTTTATTATAAAAGATCAAATTCATCTATTATTATTAAAGAAGACTTAAAATAGATACAGTCTAACAATAATTAGACGTTTTATAAACGGATAGTTGTTATGATTATATCAATAAAGACAAAAAACTGAATAGAAATACTTTTTGAAGACAATGGCGTTAGTAATCAGATGCCTTGTCTTTTTTTGTTTTTAAGGAGGTGAATTTAGTTAAGAGTAAAAGTTGTTATTTAGTTTAGTCAATTTTAGACTTTATTATATGCTTAAAAGGAGGATCTATTATGAAAGGCAAAAAAGCAGAAAATATAAAAATAGTTAAGAAACTAAGTTACACCTCTTTATCAATCATATCTTTTTTTGTGATTATACTTGCTTGGTGTGGACTTACCTATGGAGGGATTTTGGATAAGATTTTCTTGCCAACACCATCTTCGGTAATCATGGCAACAGTCAATATGGTAAATGATGGTACATTGGCAAGTAACATTTGGAGTTCCACTTATAGAGTACTTGTAGGTTGGGCTTTATCTGCCATTTTAGCACTTCCTATAGGGATGCTTATGGCCTGTTCAAAAACTTTTAATGCAATTATTCAGCCTGTAATAGAATTTGTAAGATACTTGCCGGTTGTAGCGTTAGTGCCACTTACTCTTCTCTATTTAGGTATTGGCGAAGGTCAAAAGTATACAATTATTTTTTTAGGAACATTTTTTCAGTTAGTGCTTATGGTTGCAGACACGGTTTCTTCCGTAGATAAAAACTTACTTAATGCAGCTAGAACCTTGGGTGCAAGTCCTTATCAAAGATATAAACTAGTTTTGTTTCCTGCATCTTTACCTGGATTAATGGACTCATTTAGAGTTACTATGGGTTGGGCTTGGACATATCTTGTTGTTGCAGAAATGGTTGCCGCAAATTCTGGCCTCGGATATGTAATTTTAAAATCTCAAAGATTTTTGGCGACAGATAAAATTTTCTCGGGATTAATTCTTATTGGTCTTATTGGCTTATTTACGGATTTAATTTTCAGAGCAATTACTAAAATTGTTGTGCCTTGGCATGAAAGGTTAGGTGATTAAGATGAAAAGAAAGACAAAACTTGAAGTAAAAGGAGTAAATAAAATCTTTACAAGCCATACAGGTCAAGAGGTTCATGCCTTAAAAGATATTAATTTAGTGGTTAAAGAAAAAGAATTTGCAGTAATTGTAGGACCTTCAGGGTGTGGGAAATCTACACTGTTAAATATTGTTGGTGGATTGGAAAAAGCAACATCAGGAACTATTGAGGTGGACGCAAATAAGGTTTTTGAGCCAGGTGCTGACAGGGGTATGGTTTTCCAGGGGTACAGCCTGTTTCCTTGGCTTACCGTTAAGGAAAATGTAGAATTTGGCTTAAAAATAAAAGGATTTTCTGCCGCAGGAAGAGAAAAAATTTCAACAAAATACATAGATATTGTGGGGCTTAATGGTTTTGAAAAATCACTTCCCAAAACACTTTCAGGGGGGATGAAGCAAAGAGTTGCCATAGCAAGAACTTTAGCAAACGAGCCCTCTTTGCTTCTTATGGACGAACCCTTTGGTGCGTTGGATGCTCAAACAAGGGTTGTAATGCAGGAACTTTTGGTTAGCATCAGCCAGAAAACACAAACAACGGTACTCTTTATTACCCACGATATAGATGAAGCATTGCTCTTAGGAAATAAAATTTATGTTATGAGCAGGCGTCCTGGTTGTATTACAGAGGTAATAGATGTTGAATTTGAGGGAACAAGAGGTCACAATGTTTTGGTGTTACCTGAATTTATGGAAATGAAAAAGAAGATTATGGATATGCTTTGGCAGGATAGTACCGATGCAGCGAATGGCAAGTAGACTTAATGTTGAGTGCAGTAGTAAGGGATATTCTATTGTTGCTTTACAATTGAAATGAGGTAAAAATTGGATGACAGAATTGATTTTGTATATCTGAGTGAGCAGGACATGATAGATGCAGGTGTTACGGATATGCACAACTGCATAGAGGTAATGACTGAAATGTTTAGGCTTTTAGGCAAAGGCGATTATGTTATGGGGGGAATAACCATAATTCCCACTGTATAATGATGATTTTATCTTAAAAAAGGGTTAGGCACAAAACTTAATCTATGGGAAAAACCTCATATGTACTAATTTAAAAGGAGTGCATATATGATTTCAGGTAATATTTTATTAAGTAAAAAAAATATTTATATTGTAAATAATTAAACGTTTTGTAAATGCAAATTGAATTATAATTTGCTTGTAATATTAATACAGAGAAGGACGAAGACGTTTTCAAACCGCTTTGTCCTTTCGTTATATTGGAGGGATTTTTGATGGGTAACTTAAAAATAAATATAGATAGACTTTCAAAAAATCTGAACGAGCTTGCCCAAATTGGTATGAATGAAAATGGCGGCATAGACAGAGCCTTAGGGGATGAAAGTGATAGAGTAGCAAGGAAGTGGCTGATTGATTATTGGCAAAACAAAATGAACAAGACTGTTAGAATAGATGCTATTGCAAATATGTGGGTTCGGAGAGAGGGCAGTGAAAATTTACCGCCCATTGTTGTGGGTTCCCATCATGATGCTGTTCCTAATGGTGGAAAGTTTGATGGGGCACTAGGAGTTCTTTTGGCTACAGAGCTTATTCAAACCTTAGAGGATAATAATATTAAAACAAAACATCCTATGGAAATAGTTAGCTTTACAGGAGAAGAGCCCAATCCATTTAATGTTTCAACCCTGGGCAGCAAGGTTTTAAGCGGACGCCTTAAAAAAGACGATTTAATGCAGCTTAAAAGCTACATAGACGGCTCAAGTTTACAAGAATGTATTGAAAAAATAGGTGGGGATATTACAAAGGCGAATGAAGCTTTAATTAAGGAAAATGATATCAGAGCCTTTATGGAATGCCACATTGAACAGGGGAGGCGGATTTATGATAAGGGACTTAGTTCAGCTGCTGTTAACTGCATTATTGGTATTTACAGAGAAAATATTACAATTATAGGTGAGGCGAATCACGCTGGAACAACTCTTATGCAAGACAGGCATGATGCACTTTTGGCTTCGGGAGAGTTCAATCTTGCTTTTGAAAAAATATTGAAAAATGCAAGTAGTGATGAGGTAGTAGGAACAATTGGCTACATTAAGGTTTTTCCTAATTCGGCCAATATCATACCTGGAAAAATCGACTTGGTTTTGGAAATTAGAACCTGTGATGAGAAGATTAAACAGGATATTATTGATAGGCTTTCAAATGAAACACAGAAAATTGAAAATCTTAGAGGAGTGCGAATAATTCGAAAAGTGAATTTGGATCAGAGCCATATTTTTATGGATAAGGATGTTGTAAATGCCATTAAAAGAAGTATTGGATTCATAGGTGAAGAGGAAATTGAACTGGTAAGCATGGCAGGGCATGACGCAGCAAATATGCAAAGAGTAACAAAAAGCGGAATGATATTTGTTCAAAGTATAGACGGCAAAAGCCATTGCCCTGAAGAAAATACAGATATTAAAGAAATTGAAAAAACAGGCAATGCTATGCTAAAGGCGCTACTTTTGCTGGATGAGGAGTTGAATTAAAATGTTTACTTTATTTAAACCTGAAAACGTATACATAAATGAAAAGTTTGAAAAAAACAAGGGCATCCTTGTTGAGGATAATTTTATTGTTGATATTGATGAATTTTTAATTTTAAAAGAAAAGTACCCTAGTGCGGATATTCAAGAGTGGAAAGACCTTATAATGGTTGCCGGCACCGTCAATGTTCATAACCATTGCTTTCAAAGTCTTTTGAGGGGAATTGCCTGTGATAGACCGTTTTTGGAGTGGAGAGATAACGCGTTATACAAGTATTCTCCAAGGCTTCAAAAGGAGCATATATATGGAGGAGCTTTATTTGCCTTTGGTGAAATGATGAAGAGTGGGGTAACCACCGTAAGTGACTTCTTTTATTTGCACAATTTTGGAAAAGAAAGCGATGAAATGATTATTAAGGCTGCCAATGACTTAGGAATCCGTTTGGTTTTGGCGAGGACCATGTATGATTGGGATGGTGCACCAAGTGGATATGTTGAAACAATTGATGAGGCTGTTGAAAATACAAGAAGTTTAGCAAAAAAATATGCAGGTAATGATATGGTAAGCATAATTCCAGCCCCCCACAGCCTTCATGCTGCATCACTGGATATGATTAAAGCAGGGCATAAGCTGGCAAAAGAACTTGGATGTTATTTCCATATACATGTTGCCGAAGAACCCTTTGAAGTAGACCAAGTGATGGCAGAATATGGACTTACACCTGTAGAGCTTTTGGATAAAATTGGTGTAGTTGACGAGAGTATGGTAATCATACATGGTGTTTGGCTTAAAGAAAGCGAAATTAAGTTTTTGGGGAAAAAAGGGGCAAAGCTTGCTTATTGCCCATCCAGCAATATGTTTTTGGCAGATGGCATTACAGATATTGTTTCAATGAAAAATGCAGGGGTAACCATTGGCCTTGGAAGTGATGGAGCTTGTTCTAATAACAGAATTAGTGTGTTTGAAGAAATGCGTATGGTGGCACTTCTGCAAAAAGCAAAAACATTGGATGCAATGTCTGTAAATTATGCAGATGCCTTTAAAATGGGTACTGAAAATGGAGGTAAAATACTTCAATTGCCTATAGGAAAAATTGAGATAGGTTATAAAGCTGATTTTGTGGGAATTAAAATGAACACAATGTCAATGCAGCCAATTTCAAAATCGGGGGAACAAATTCTTCCAAACATTGTTTATTCAATGCAGCCTGATGCAATTGCAAAGGTGGTTGTTAACGGAAAGTTAACTGTTTCGGATGGCAAAGTTCTTACTGTAAGCGAAGAAGAAATTATTGACAGGGTTAAAAAAATTATGGATGAAATTGAGGCGTGATATTATGAAAACTTTAATAATGAATGCCGCACAAATAGCTACACCAATAGGAAAAACAGCAAAACACGGAAGTCAAATGAGCGAAATAAGGATTATAAAAAATGGTGCAATATATATAGAAGATGAAATTATTAAAAAAGTCGGGACAACAGAAGAAGTATTAGCAGAGTTAAATTTATCGAAAGAGGTAAAAGTAATTAACGCCTTTCAAAAAGCTATTATTCCTGGTTTTGTGGATTCCCACACACATTTTGTTTTCGGTGGATACAGAGAAGATGAATTTATTGATAGACTGCAAGGAATACCTTACTTGGATTTGTTAAAAAGAGGTGGGGGAATTATGAAAACTGTAACTGATACAAGAAATGCCTCATTTGAAGATTTATATGAAAGTGGTCTTAAAAGGCTGAAAAACATGCTAAAGCAAGGGGTTACCACTACAGAGGGGAAAAGTGGATATGGACTTAATAAGGATTGTGAAATTAAACAACTTAAAGTTATGTGTGAATTAAATAAAAATCAACCAGTGGATATTGTTTCAACCTATTTGGGTGCCCATGCTGTGGCACAAGAGTACAAAAATAATACAAACGGTTATGTTGATTATATGATAAATGAAGTTCTTCCAGAAATTAAAAAAGAAAATTTGGCCGAGTTTTGTGATGTTTTTTGTGAAGAAGGTGTTTTTTCCATAGATGAAAGTAAAAAACTTTTGGAAGCTGCACAGAAATTGGGTTTTAAAGCAAAGCTTCATGCTGATGAAATTGTTCCTCTAAACGGTGCAGAGCTTGCGGCACAGTTAAAGGCAGTATCTGCCGACCATCTTCTAATGATTTCACAAAAGGGGATAGAGAGTCTGGCAAAAGAAAATGTAATAGCAACACTGTTGCCATGTACAGCATTTTGTTTGGATAAACCATACGCTCCAGCAAGAAAAATAATAGATGGAGGATGTGCAGTATCTTTAGCAAGTGATTTAAACCCAGGGAGCTGTTTTTCAAATTCTTTACCTCTTATCATGGCACTTGCTGTGATACATATGAAGATGACCATAGAAGAGGCTTTAACAGCCGTAACATTAAATGCGGCGGCCGCTTTAGACAGGGCTTGGGAAATAGGGAGTATTGAAGTTGGTAAAAAAGCAGACCTAGTTATTTTAGAATATCCAAGCTATAAATTTTTGGTATATAACACGGGTGCAAACATAGTTGAAAAGGTTATTAAAAACGGAGAAATTGCTTATGAAAATTCAAATTATTAGTTCTTCTGAGTTTAAAACTTTTAGCTGGAGCGGAGGGTATACCACTGAAATTTTTATTTATCCTCCAGATGGAAATTTTGAACGGAGGGATTTCTTGTTTCGTGTAAGCACTGCCATTGTTCAGGATGAAGAATCTGTTTTTACAAAGTTTGATCATGTGAAAAGATTTTTATCTGTTATAAAAGGAACTATTGTTCTTGAGCATTCTGGCTTTCATAAGGTTCAATTATCCGCATATGATATTGACGAATTTTTGGGAGATTGGGAAACAAAATGTTTTGGCTGCTGTACAGATTTTAATTTAATGATAAAAGGTGAAAATGAAGGTTCTTTAACTAGCTTAAATATAAATGGTATCGGGCAGAAAATCCAATTAAAAGAAGGGTGCATCTCTGTTTTCTATTCTTTTAACACAGATTTAAGATTTAATGGTTTTAGCGTTGAAAAAAATACGGCTATAGTTGTTTCTGAAGTTGAAAAGAGAGATTATGTTAATCTTTTGGGAGATGGAATAGTTTTGGTTTCCTGTGTGGATATGAGAAAAAGTCGTTAGTTTATTTTCTCATTTTAAAAATTAAAAAATGGATAGGGTATGCACCACTTTATGTGGCAGAAGCTAATGGATATTTTGAAGAGTATGGTATAAATCCTACTCTTACAATTATTGAAGACGAATCTCAATATTCATCAGCTATGTTTTCAAACGGCATTCAAGGTCTTGGAAACACTTTGGATCGAGAAGTAATTCATTATGTAAAGGGAACCCCTGAAAAAATTCCGGCAATGTGGATGCAGCTGTTACTTGGGAACCATGGCTCTCCAGGGCACCTGAAAGAGAAGGCGGGTATGTAATAGCAACAAGTAAGGAATATCCAAAAACTATTGTTGATGTAATGGCTGTAAGAAGCGATTTTGCAGAAAACAATCCTAATGTTGTAAAAGCCTTTAAAGAGGCGTGGTATAAAGCTGTAGCATTTTCAGAAGAAAATCCAGATGAGGCAAATCAAATTATGGCGGATGGAATTGGTCTGGAGTTGCAAGATATTGTAGACGAAAGAGCAGGAGTAACATTTTTCGGAAAAGAAGAAAATTTAGAGTTTTTCGATCAATCTTCTAAAGATAATATATATGAAGTAACACAAAGAGCGGCCAATTTTTGGAAAACACGCGGTATATTTGATGACGTAAATATTGATGAATTTATAGCCCCTATTGAATAGAAATGGGTAGGGGGGTGCTTACATAAAGTTGGACTGAATGGATTAAAAAATTGAAAATACTGGTTTAATGGGATGTAGTCAAAGAAAGGTTGCTTACCAGATAATTCCGGAGTAAGGGGTTATTTGGACGACTAAAAAACGTGATGTAAAAAATGGACTACGACATTAATAAACTTGGGTAAGAATACCTCCTTTGCAAATTTTGTAAAGGAGGTATTCTATTTGTTAAATCATTATTTCTTGAAGAATGTATGTTTCGTTAAATGGTTCGAAATATTTTTTACATTCGTCTTTATAATATTGGGCAGGTTTATCTAGTATCATTAGTTTTCCTTTAAAGTTTGTTGCTATAATGTGCTGAATATATTTTAGAATTCCTTTTTCCAATGGAGATTTCAAGGTTTCTGCAATACGTTCAGCTTCTAAAATATATTCTTCTGATAAAGAAAAATTTCCATCATAGCATGTATACAAAGCTGTATAAGCCATTGTGGTTGCCTTTCCTACAATGATAGCGGAATTCAAATAAATTTCTTTTGCCTGCTTGAAACATTCAAAGCTTTTTTCATAATCTTTATGGTCAAAATAGGTTCTTCCCAAGTTGGCCAAAAATGTAGGATTTTTCGGGCAGTTGTTTTCTTCAGTTATTGATATTGCTTTATTATAATAGCTCATAGCTTCTTTAAAATGGTTTTGCTTTCTATGAAGTTCACCAAGATAATTGTATGCGGCGGCAATATTAAGGGTATAAATTTTCATGCTTAAGTTTGCTTTTTCCAAAAAATCGATTGATTTTATTAAAGAAGCTATGGCGAGCCGATACTTGCCTGTCATAATGTAAAAAAGACCTCTTAAACGATTATAGATAGCGTGTTCAATATCGTTCTGGCTGGTTAAAGATAATTCCAACCCGTTTTTTGTACATTTATCCATAAGATCTGTGTCGCAAACTTGTATACTATAGTATATTTCCTGCCTAAGTATTTGAAGGTAAAGATTACTGTGCTTTATAACATAAGTGTTATTTAGAGCCCTTCTTATACATTCCAGACCTTCTTCATAAAATCCTTCTTGTATGCAGTAATTGCTTTTTGCATGTAAAATTCTTCCCTCTAATTCATCAAACAATACAAAGTTTTTATTGCTTCGTTTATAATTATTAAGTTCACTTTCAAAATTGTTAAAATATGAAACAACACTTTCAGCATCAAATAAATTCTCTTCAATTTTATTATCAAGTACTGGATATAGTTCGAAGAATGTAGAGGAATATTTTTCGGTGTAAAGAATTTTATAATATAGAACTCGTTCTTCATTTTCACCTAAAGTATAATGATATATTAGACGTTTATATCTTGTTATAAGATCTGTATCATTAGATTGCTCTAATACTTCTCCTACTCTGTTATGTAGTATCCTTTGTTTTGACGGTGAAAGTTTGTGGTAAACAAATTCACGCATTTTAGTATGAGTAAAAGTAAAATAAACCCTACCGTTGTCATTTCTTTCAATTATTAAGGCATGCTCTTTTAATTCATCAAGTAAGTCTAGGATTTCCAACTGGTTTTTATTTTGTATAACCGAAAAAGTTGACAAATTTGCAAAGTCATGAAACAAAGAAATAATGTCAAGGAGTTGTCTGGATTCTGTTGAAATACCGTTTAGCCTATCGTTTAAAATTCCCTGTGCATTTAATGAAAGTTCATTTGGATTATCATTGCTTTTCATATTGTTTAGGAGCTCAAGAAGGAAAAATATATTTCCGTCAGTTTCGGTATAAATTTTATTTAAGGTTTCTTCATCAAAATTGTTGCCTTCAAGAGTTGCATTAATAAATTGTAGTGCTTCTTCTTTTGTAAGTCTTGACATAGGAATTTGATGCAATAATTCGTCTTTAACCATTGTACTTGTGAAGGTTACCACATTATAGTCAACAACGTCTAAACAAGTACTTATAACCATAATATTCGGGTTATGCATACGCATAATTGATGACAAAAGGTCTAAACTGGATTTATCCATTGAATGAATATTGTCTATAAAGAGTAAAATTCGCGTGGATTTTGAAACGATTTGAAACAGTTTTACAACACCGCTTTTGCATGCATTATAGCTGTATCCTCTTGATATTATGTCTGAAACTTCTTCCAATGCTCCGAAACAGGGAAAGAGTTGTGCAATAGTATAAACAAGGTTGGCGGAAAGAGCAATGTTATTGTTATTTATATATTCTTCCAAATTAAGAATTAGGTTGCTCCATGGCTGAAGAGGAAATTCTTTTTCTGCCTGTAAACATGAGGTTTGCAGAATAAGAAAATTGCTTTTATCAATATCCGATAAAAATGTATTAATCAGATGCGTTTTTCCGATTCCGTTTTCTCCCATAACCATAATATTATGAAGTTCTCCTGCAAGAAATTTATTGTAGTATAAATGTATTTGAGATAATTCATATTTTCTTGTTCTTATACTTTCTGATAAAATTTCGTTATCAATTTCTTCACTAGAATTATCAAGCCACAAATTTAAAAGTTCATGGTACAAATTTGTTATTTCTTTGTTTGGAGAAATACCAAGTTCATCGTTTAATATTTCCATAAGTTTTTGGTAAACCTTTATGCCTTTGTGATAAAGTTTGTTTTCTTTATATGTTTCCATAAGAAATAGATATATTCTTTCATCCAAAGGGTCTTCAAGAATATATCTATTTGAATACTGCTCTATATCCGTAAGGTTATGATAAGGAATAGACTTTAGCAGTTCAAATTGTTTTGTTAAATAAATTTCTCTTGTAGTTTCTTGTTTTTTAGATAGCCATTCTTCAAATGTGTATGCATTTTTAACACCAAATCCTTTTAAAAGTGTTCCAGTATAGAGGTCTAATCTATTTTCAGTCTGAAATTTGTCTAAATCAATTTCAATATTTGTTTCGGGATTAAGAATTAACTTATATTTTTGTGGTGCTGAAATTATATCAAACCCAAATTTCTTTTTTATAACATATAAGGCGTGTCTTAAATTTTTTTTTGCGATACTTTCTTCGTTATCTTCCCATAAAAGAGCAACGGCTTCGTCTCTGGTAATTATTTTTTTTATTGTTAAGTAATAAAATAATGCTTCTGCTTTTTTGTATGGAAAAATAACGGGAATATCATCAATTAAAATTTGTGGTGTATTCAACAGTTTTACACTTACTTTATTCATAAAAATCACCTCTCTAATAAAAAAAGGAGTAACCAAAATTATTGGCAACTCCATTGTCGTTTGTTTTATTATCAATTGTAGTATACATATTAATTGAAAAGTTAACAAGTCTTTTTTTTTATAAACGTCTAAAAAAAAATAGACGCTTTATAGACTATGGTTATGATATATTATGTTCAAGTTAAATAAATTAAGACAATTAATCACACAATGCCGTGTTTCCTATAGATATCAAATAGGTGAACGGCAATTTTTTTTGGGGAGGAATCAGTATGATAGATAATAAACTGATATATGAATCAATGACGATAAAACTAGACGATGAACTTCCAGATACTCCGAGGTTTGCTGAAGGTATAAGAAGAGCACCTAAAAGAGAGTCTGTGTTATCTGAGAATGATGTAGAGCTTGCTTTAAAAAATGCCCTTAGATATATACCTGAAAAATACCATGAAGAGATGGCATCGGAATTTTTGCAGGAATTAAAAGAGCACGGAAGAATATATGGCTACAGGTTTAGACCCCTTGGAAGAATATATGGTAAGCCAATAGATGAGTATAATGGTAAATGTATAGAAGGCAAAGCTTTTCAGGTGATGATAGAAAATAATCTTGATTTTGAGGTTGCTTTGTATCCCTATGAATTAGTTACATACGGAGAAACAGGGCAGGTTTGCCAAAACTGGATGCAGTACAGGCTAATTAAAAAGTATTTAGAGTTGTTAACGGATGAGCAAACTTTGGTTATAGAATCCGGGCACCCAGCGGGAGTATTTAAATCCAGCAAAACCTCACCCAGAGTTATTATTACAAACGGGTTAATGATTGGAATGTTTGACAATTTAGACAACTTTAACAGAGCAGCGGCAATGGGGGTTGCAAATTATGGACAAATGACAGCAGGGGGATGGATGTACATTGGGCCACAAGGAATTGTTCATGGAACATTTAATACACTTTTAAACGCCGGAAGATTGAAGTTTGGTTTAGGGCAAAATGAAGATTTAGCTGGCAAATTATTTATTTCTTCAGGTTTGGGAGGAATGAGCGGCGCTCAGGGTAAAGCTGCAGAAATTGCAGGTGCTGTATCGGTTATTGCTGAAGTAGATATTTCCAGAATAAATACCAGATTCAGCCAAGGCTGGGTTAGCAAAATGTCTTCGGATTTAGGGGAAGTATTTAAATGGGTTGTTGAGTACAAAGAGAAAAAACAGCCTTGTTCTATTGCTTACCATGGGAATGTAGTAGATTTATTAGAATATGTTGTTTCAAATAATATTTTTGTAGAACTTCTTTCGGACCAAACCTCCTGCCATGTTCCGTATGATGGGGGATATTGTCCTCAAGGATTATCCTTTGAGGAGAGAACCCAAATGCTTGACAATGACCCCCAAAAGTTTTGTGGCTTGGTTAATGAAACGTTGAAACATCATTATGAACTCATATGTCAGCTTTCTAAAAAAGGAACTTACTTCTTTGATTACGGAAACAGCTTTATGAAAGCTATATTTGATGCAGGAGTAACCGAAATATGTAAAAATGGGACTGATGAAAAAGAGGGTTTTGTTTTTCCATCCTATGTAGAGGATATTTTAGGACCGCAGTTATTTGATTTTGGTTACGGTCCGTTTAGGTGGGTTTGCTTAAGTGGTAAACCAGAAGATTTGGATGCTACAGATAAAGCAGCCATGGAATGCATAGATCCTGAAAGAAGGTATCAGGACAGAGATAACTATATCTGGGTGCGTGACGCTAAAAACAACAAAATGGTTGTTGGAACTCAAGCCAGAATATTATACCAGGATGCTATAGGAAGAACAAAAATTGCATTAAAGTTTAATGAGATGGTTCGAGAAGGAAAGATAGGCCCTGTTATGCTTGGGCGTGACCATCATGATACAGGCGGTACAGATTCGCCATTTAGAGAAACATCAAATATAAAAGATGGCTCAAACATTATGGCAGATATGGCTGTTCAGTGCTTTGCAGGAAATGCCGCAAGAGGTATGAGTTTGATAGCACTACATAACGGCGGTGGGGTTGGAATAGGAAAATCTATAAACGGTGGATTTGGTATGGTTTTGGATGGCAGTGAAAGAGTGGATACCATTTTATCTTTAGCAATGCCTTGGGATACTATGGTGGGCGTTTCAAGAAGAAGCTGGGCAAGAAACGAAAATTCCATATCAACTTGCATTGAATATAACCAAATGAAAAAAGATACGGACCATATAACGATTCCGTTTGTGGCAGATGATAAATTGGTATCGGAAACAATTCATAAAAAATAATAGTGCGGTAGGTGGTCAGTATGACAGAGATTGAAAAAGAAGTAATGGTTATGAACACAGCAGACTTACTGGTTAAATGTTTGGAACAAGAGGGCGTGGAATATATTTTTGGCATACCAGGAGAGGAAACACTTGATATGATTAATGCCATTGAAAACTCCACAATAAAATTTATTGTAACACGCCATGAGCAAGGGGCTGCATTTATGGCAGATGTGTATGGAAGGCTTACGGGTAAGGCTGGTGTGTGCCTTGCAACCTTAGGACCTGGGGCTACAAATCTTGTAACAGGTGTTGCAGATGCAAATTTGGATGGAGCTCCTTTGCTTGCAATAACAGGGCAGGTTGGCACTGATAAAATGCATATCACAAGTCACCAATATTTGGACTTAGTGCATATGTTTGAACCAATAACCAAAAGAAGCAAACAAATTGTACGTCCAGATACGGTTACTGAAATTGTAAGGCTTGCATTTAAATATGCAGAAATGGAAAAGCCAGGTGCTGTTCATATCGATTTGCCAAATAATATTGCAAGTATGCCTGTAGAGGGGAATCCATTAAAAAAAAGAGCTCAAAAAATAGGATATACCTCATTTAAAAATATTGAAAGGGCAGCAAGGATGATTTCTATAGCTAAATATCCAGTTATTTTGGTGGGAAGCGAAGCTGTAAGAAACGATTGCTCCTATGAGCTTACTAAATTTGCCGAAGAAGTTAAAATCCCTGTAGTTAATACTATGATGGCTAAAGGAATTATTTCCTATGACAGTAAATATTCACTTTGGACTACAGGAATTCCACAGATAGATTATGTTGACAGAGTTTTAGCTAAAGCGGATTTGGTAATAGCTGTTGGGTATGATATTGTTGAATATAATCCAAGAAAGTGGAACGGAGATAATCATGCCAAAATTATACATATAAGCACACAGCCTGCGGATGTTAATAAAAATTATGAGCCCTCTTTAGAGCTGATTGGAAGCATTGCAGACTCCCTTGAGGAAATAAATAAACGAGCGGATAGGGCTGAAGATGCGGACTTTGCTTTAACTATAAAAGAAAAAATAGTTGCAGAGCATGAAGCGTATGCAAAAGATAACAGTTTTCCAATAAAACCTCAAAGACTTCTTAATGATGTACGAAAGGTAATGGGGAAAGATGATATTGTAATAAGTGATGTTGGGGCACACAAAATGTGGATAGCAAGGCATTACAATTGCTATAAGCCGAATACATGTATCATATCTAATGGCTTTGCCTCCATGGGGATTGCAGTGCCTGGAGCAGTAGCCGCTAAACTTATCAATCCGGATAAAAAAGTATTGGCCATCACAGGTGACGGAGGATTTATGATGAATTCGCAGGAGCTTGAAACCGCATTAAGAATAGGGACACCAATTGTTGTTTTAATTTTAAATGATGAAAGTTATGGATTAATAAAATGGAAACAACAGGAAAAGTTTAATAAAACGGCTTGTGTTGATTTTACCAACCCGAATTTTAAAATGTATGCCGAAAGTATGAATTGTAAGGGATATACAATTGAAAAAACAGAGGATTTAATTCCTACATTAATAGATGCTTTTAAGCAAAAAATACCAAGTGTGATAGATTGCAGAGTTGACTATAACGAAAATATTAAGCTGACACAACATTTAAAACAAATGGAGATGGAATTGGGAAAAAAGGAGGAATTAGAATGAAACTGAATGAGGAAGAACAAGCGATGCTTGATGGAAAATATGGAAAAGGAACACAGCTTGCTATGAAAATACAAGTTGCTGTTGGAGAAGCATTTGATGCTCCTTATATGGTTCCTGTAACAAGAACACATGTGGCACTTAGCAATCAAGAGGCTGACTTATGGTTTGTTGAAAAACTGGTTGCTGGCGGTGCAGTCTGTAAAATTCCTCCAACTGTAAATCCAAGTTTCAACTTAGAGCAGTTTAAGTGTATTACTAATATTGAACCAGAAGATGAAGATATTGTTAAGCGTACCCATGAAGCTTATAAAAAAATAGGAGCAATTTTAACCTATAACTGTACACCATATTTGGAAAAAAATGTGCCAAGATTTGGTGAAATTACTTCCTTTTCAGAATCCAGTGCAACCCCTTTTATAAATTCTGTTTACGGAGCAAGAACCAACAGAGAAGCGGCGCAAAGTGCTCTTTGTGCGGCAGTAACAGGAGTTACACCATATTACGGATATTTACTGGATGAAAACAGAAAAGGCGAAGTTCTGGTTAATGTTGAAGCGGATATGAAGACCGATTTTGATTACCAGATGTTGGGTTATTTTACTCCTCAAAAAACAGGCTTTAAAATTCCAGTGTTTAACGGACTTAAAAATCCATCCAAGGAAGCACTTATGAATTTAGGTGCACAGCTTAACACTGGAGGAAATGTTGCCATATATCATATAGTAGGTTTTACGCCAGAAGCTAAAACTATTGAAGATGCCTTCCACGGTGAAACGCCAAAAGAAATAGTTACAATAACCAATGAGGATTTGGCAAAAATGAGGGCCGATTTAACAGACCCAGGTGGAAAAATTGATTTTGCATTATTCGGTTGCCCTCATTTTACAATTGACCAAATTAAAACAGTGGCAGATATAGTTGAGGGTAAAAAACTTGCAGTTCCACTTTTTATTATGACCTCATCATTATCAAGAAATTTATCGATGCAGATGGGCTTTTATGAAATAATAAAGGCGGCTGGTGGCGAAATTGTAGCCGATACCTGTATGGATCAGCCTTGTTGGAAGTTCTTATATGGCAAAAAAGGTGTTACAGATTCACCAAAATGTGCTTATTACACAAAAAGAAGAGATATGCAGTTTGTAATTTCTGAGTTAACACAATGTGTTGAATCAGCTTTGAAAGGGGAGATATAATATGAAAACATATAAATGCCATAAAATTTCTGAAGGCGTTGCCACAGGCGAAATTTTAACATCAGAAGATGATTTTTGCTTTTATCTGGTTGACCCTAAAACAGGCATTGTGATAGAAAAACAACATTGTCTTTACGGACAGTGTATCACAGGAAAAATTCTTGTTTTTCCTAACGGAAAAGGCAGTTCAGTAGTTCAGGCAGACGGAATGTATCAGCTTCAGCTTGCAGGAACAGAGCCAAAGGCAATGCTAATAAAAAATCCCGACACAACATTGGTTGCCAGTGCAATCATCATGGAAATGCCCCTTGCAGATAGAGTGGAAGCAAGTTTTTATAAAGAAATAAAAGACGGCGATATTGTGACGGTGGATGCTACAAACGGAGTAATTACTGCGGAATAGGAGGAAAGAAAATGGCTCCTTTATTTTGGATTATAGATGAAGAATGGCCTGATTATGAGGTTGAAACAAGAATATTAAAAGAAAAATATCCTGACTGTATAATCAAATTTTCAACGAATGATTACAAAAAAGATTTGGAAGAGTTTGGGTATATGGCAGATGCTATCATTGCACAGGTTTATGTTTACATACCAAAAGAAACCATTGAAAGACTTGAAAAATGCAAATGTATTGCTCTTTTTGGCGGAGGTTTTGACAGGGTGGATATTGAAGCGGCAAAAGAAAAAGGTATTATGGTAACCAATGTTCAAGGTTACTGTGCCGAAGATTTAGCAGATTATGTTATATCAGGAATTTATTATTTCGGAAAAAAGCTGGATTTTTATAAAAATGCTGTGGAAAAAGGTCTTTGGGGTGCTCAGTCTGCACAAGAACCTGTAAGGCGTATTAAAGGCTCTACCCTTCTGATTATAGGATGCGGAAAAATTGGAAGCACTGTTGCAAAAAGGGCAAAAGCACTGGATGTAAATATTATTGCCTACGACCCATATGTAGACCAAAATAAAATGGACGAATACTGTGTTAAAAAGGTTGAGCTTGAAGAGGGTCTTAAGACCGCAGATTTTATAAGCATAAACGCAAAATATTATGAAGGTACACACCATCTTTTAACCAAAAAGCATTTTCAACTTATGAAAAAAACTGCTTACCTTATTAATACTGCAAGGGGAAGAATAATTAACGAGCAGGATATGATTGATGCAGTTAATAAGGGGCTTATTGCAGGGGCAGTGGTTGATGTAATATCCAACGAGCCACCAAGTACAGATGAAGCAATATTTGACTGTGAAAAGATTGTTGTAACTCCTCATGTTTCTTATATTTCGGAAGAAAGCTATATGGAACTTAAGGTAAGGGCAACCAATAATGTTATAAAAATGCTTAATGGTGAAAGACCGTCAGATTTGGTAAACGGGTAGGAGGTTTAAAAATGCTTATATGGATTATTGATAATGAATGGCCTGATTATGAGATAGAAAAAAAAGCAATATATGAAAAATTCCCTAATTGCGAAATTAAATTTTCTGCAGAAGATTACAAAGATGACTTAGAAAAGTTTGGCTATAATGCAGATGCAATTATTTGCCAAATATCTGTTGATATTCTGAAAGAAACTATAGATAAGCTTGAAAAATGCAAGGTTATATCAGTATACGGTGTTGGCTACGACAGGGTAGATATTAAGGCGGCAAAAGAAAAAGGAATATATGTAACAAATGTTCCTGGTTATTGTGCCGAAGATGTTTCGGATTATGTAATTGCGGCTTTATATAGACATAATAAACAGCTTTCCTCCTATAATTCTGACATTAAAAACGGTCTATGGGGTGCACAAGCTGTAAAAAGAAAAATTAAAAGGCTTTCAAGTCAAAGTTTATTTATTGTTGGCTTTGGAAGAATAGGGAGGCTTATTGCCAACAAAGCAGTTGCTTTTGGAATGACAGTAATGTATTACGACCCCTTTGTAAGTCAGGAAACAGCAAAGGAAATGGGCGTTACAAAGGTTGAATTTGAAGAGGGTTTTAAAACTGCTGACTACATATCCTTAAATTCTAAGCTGGACAATACTACTAAGCATTTAATTTCAGAAAAAGAGCTTAACCTTATGAAGCCAGAGGCACATATTATAAATGCTTCCAGAGGAAAGGTAATTGATGAAAAAGCATTAATAAAAGCAGTGGAAAGCGGGAAAATTGAAGGTGCTACACTGGATGTTATTGAAAATGAACCACCCACAGGAAATGAAGATGTTTTTAAATGTGAAAAAATATTTGTTACACCTCACATTTCATACTTTTCTGTGGATAGTCTTAACGAACTTCAGCTTACAGCAGCTTTAAATGCAATTAATATTTTGGATGGAAAGATAATATCAGAAATTGTTAATAAATAGATTGGTTTAGGAGGAATATATATGAAAAAAATGGTAAGCGGTAACGAAGCTTTAGCATTTGGTGCATTAAGTGCCGCAGTTAAAGTGGTAAGCGGCTACCCTGGAACACCTTCTACAGAGGCAATTGCATCCCTTTTAAAAATGGATTTGCCTGACACAAGGGTTGAATGGAGTGTAAATGAAAAGGTAGGTTTTGAGGTTGCAGCAGGTGCGGCACTTGCAGGGCAAAGAGCATTATTCACCACTAAAATGAGCGGCTTAAATGTTTGTTATGATTCACTTATTGGTATAGCTTATTCAGGCTGTAATGCAGGGTTAGTAATTTATGTTGCAGATGACCCAGGTGTAACAGCAGGTATGTGTGAACAGGACACAAGAGGTTTTGCAATTATGTCTGACATGCCTATGCTTGAACCTTGCTCTGTACAGGAAATATACGACATGACTCAAATTGCCTTTGATATGTCTGAAGAAATTGGAGGACCTGTATTTATAAGACTTGTTACAAACAATTCCCAGTCGCATGCTGTTATTGATGTTGAAGAAAGAAAAATACCAGTGGAAAAAGTCCCTCTGCCTAAAAGAGACCCAGATAAATATACAAAAGCTGGGGCAGTAATTTGTATGAATCAGCACCAAGATTTGATAGACAGATTAGCACTTTCTGAAAAATATATAGCCAAAAAAGATTTAAATGTTATTAAGCTTGGCAAAAAAGGCGGCGTTGGTTTAATTTCCGTAGGCATTGTAAATGGCTATGCCAGGGAGGCACTGGAGGCACTTTCAGCAGAAAGTATAGATGTTTCAGAAATTTCAACCTTGGAGCTTGTGGCAACTTTGCCATATGCAATAGACAAAATTGATTCGATTTTAGACTACTGTGAAACTATTGTTGTTTGCGAAGAACTGGAGCCACATCTTGAAAAATACATTTATATGCAGGCTTATAAAAAAGAACTTAGAAGAGTTATTATTGGCAAAGAAGATAATACATATAAAAGAATTGGCGAGTACAACAGTGCCACTGTAGTTTTGGGCATTTGCAAAGCTTTAGGCAAGGAAATTCCAGAAATTTTAAGTGAGCCAGTTTTAGATGCACCAGAAAAGCACTGTGCTGCAAGACCAATAGGCTTTTGTGCAGGATGTCCTCACAGAGGTACATATATGGGCATGGAAATGGGACTTAAAAAGCTGGGTTACAAAAAAGATGACGTTATGATTACTGGTGATATTGGCTGTACAATTTTGGGAACAATGCCTCCTTTTGATATTTTGTGGACAGAGCTTGCTATGGGTGCAAGTATTCCTTTGGCACAAGGCGTTATATACAGCAACGTACCAACACCTGTAGTAGCTACTATAGGAGATTCTACATTTTTCCATGGAGGAATTCCAGGGCTTATAAATGCCCTTCAGCATGATATTGATATTACAGTAGTAATTCTTGATAACGGATGGACAGCAATGACAGGAATGCAGGTTAACCCAGGAACAGAACAGGAATATCAGATGGGTGAATGGAAACAGCTGGATATTGAACAGGTGGTTAAAGGCCTTGGCGTTACTCAACTTTATGTTGTGGATGCTTATGAATGTAACGATGTTTCAGACGCTTTTGCAGATGCTTTAGGCAAAAAGGGAGTTAAGGTAATATTATCAAGAAGAGAATGTGCTATTCAAGCTACAAGAAAGAAAGTTAAATACAGCCCTATTACTTTAATAGAAGACAAATGCACAAAGTGTAAAAAGTGCATTAATGTAACAGGTTGTCCTGCCATAAGCCTTGGAAAAGACAGCATAATAATTGATAAGGGACAGTGCAACGATTGCGGTTTGTGTACTACAGTGTGTCCTTTTGATGCTATAGTTAAGTAGTTAAAAAGGGGGGAATATAATGAAAAATTATTACGATATATATATTGTTGGTGTTGGTGGACAGGGGATACTTACAATTGCGGATATTATTACACTTACTGCCGCAAAAAAAGGTATAGATGTAAATTATTATCCTACAAAGGGTATGGCACAAAGAGGCGGTTTTGTTAAGGCACAGCTAAGGATTGGAAGAAGTGCAGATACTTTTGGCCCAAGTATTCCAAAGGGTGGTGCAGACCTTATTGTATCTATGGAATTATCCGAAACCTTAAAAGCTATACGATATGCAAAAAAAGGTGCAGATTTTGTTGTTTTGGGAACTCACTGGGAACCAACAGCAGTAATGCTTGGCAAAGCACCTTACCCAGAAGAAGAAATAGTAATTGATGAAATAAAGAAAGCAGGAGGAATGGTTAGCTTTTTAAGCCCTGCAAATGTGCCAGAATATGCCCGTGAAAATTTATATACTTTGGGAGCCATTTTTGCACATTCAAAATTAAGTGGTATTTTTACACAGGAAGAAATCGAACAAGTAATAGAAGAGAGATGGCCTAGTGTTGCGGAGGGCAACTTGAAAGGTTTCAGAGCTGGGCTTGAAGCAGTAGTAATAAACTAAGAGGTGGTAAAGATGCAGCTTAATGAAATGTTTAGCCCCAAGGGGGTTGCAGTATTTGGTTCTGCAGGGGAAGGAAAGCTTGCTAATATACTTATTAACAGAGTTTTGGATGGTGGATTAGAAGAAGTTTACGCCATTAATCCAAAAAGCCAAAGTGTAAGAAATGCAAAAGGCTATACCTCCGTTTTGGAAGTTGAAGAAACTGTTGATATGGCGGTGATTGCTGCCCCTGCCTCAGCTTTAAAAGATATTATGGAAGATTGTGGTAAAAAGGGAATTAAAGCCGCTGTAATCATAAGTTCTGGTTTTTCAGAGGCGGGAAATGCAGATGGAGAAAAGGAAATAATGGAGATCGCCGCTAAATATGGAATTCGTTCCATCGGCCCAAATTGTGCTGGACTTGTAAATACACACGCAAATCTTGTTGCTACTCTTGAAACAATGCCTCCAAAAGGGGGGATTTCCATCATTTCTCAAAGTGGTGCTATAGGGGGTTCATTTATGTCCCTCTCTGCAGCGGATGGTGTTGGAATTGCAAAATTTTTAAGCTATGGCAATGGCGGAGATTTAACCGTTATTGAACTTTTAAAATATTTGGAAAAGGATGAAGATACCAAGGTAATTGCTTTGTATTTAGAGACTGTTAATAACGGAAGAGAATTTATGGAAACCGTTAAAGCTGTTTCAAAAACCAAACCGATTGTGATTGTTAAATCTGGCAGAACAAGCACAGGGCAAAGGGCGGCACTTTCTCACACAGGCTCTTTGGCAGGTTCGGATGCTGTTTTTGATGCGGCAATCAAGCAGTGCGGAGCAATACGAGTAGATACCTTACAGGATTTGTTTGAAGTCTGCAAAGGGTTTTCGCTATTGCCTGAAATGAAGGGCAGAAATCTTGCGGTCATTACAAATTCAGGTGGTCCTGGTGTAATGACGACTGATCAAGCAGATAATTTAGATCTTAAAATAAATGAACCAGACATGGATATTAAAGACGAGCTGGCAAAATTCCTTCCATCCTTTGCAGGACTACGAAACCCAGTGGACTTAACGGTTGAAGGCTCAGGAGAGCAGTATGGCAAGGCAATAGAAATTTCTCTAAAACAAAACGATGCTGCTATTGTACTGTATGTTGGCACACCGTATCTTAATTCTATAGATACAGCAAAAGGCATAGTTCGTGCCTACAAAGTATCGAAAAAGCCCATTGCAGTAATGCTTCAGGTAGGAAAGGACATTAAAGAAAGCATAGAATATTTACGAGAAAACAATATCCCTTGTTTTGCTTCTGGGGAAAGGGCAGTATATGTTTTGTCCAAAATAGCAACCTATTATGAATATAAGAATAAAGCCGATGACGTCCCTTGTTTTGAAAGTGTTAATTTCAAAGGAAAATTGTTTGAGGATAACGATAGAATTTTAGAACCTGAAGCAATGGATTTTCTTAAAAAAATAGGAATACCTGTACCAGATACGGCTTTTGCCAGAACGATTGAGGAAGCTATTGAAAATGCTAATGTATTAAAATATCCTTTAGTAATGAAAGTTGTTTCTCCAGATATTATTCATAAGTCCGACTGTGGTGGAGTAAAGCTGAATATTGGTTGTGAAGAGAAAATTATAAATTCCTTTAAGGAAATAGAAAAAGCGGCTGAAGGCAAAGATTTTCAAGGTGTTATATTGTCACCGATGATTAAAGGTGATAGGGAGGTAATTCTTGGGCTGACAAATGATGTTCAGTTTGGCCCTGTGATAGCCTTTGGAATGGGTGGAGTTTACACAGAAGTGCTGAAAGATATAACTTTTAGAATTGCCCCAATTTCAAAAGACACAGCACTTGAAATGATAAAAGAAATAAAGATGTACCCTATACTTAAGGGTATAAGGGGCGAAAAGAGCATTGACCAAAATGGGTTGGCGGAAGCTATTTCAACTTTTTCACAACTTCCGTTTTTATATGATGATATTCAAGAGGCAGATTTAAATCCGGTGTTTGTTTATGAACACGGTTTAAAGGCAATAGATGTAAGAATACTAAAAAAATAGGTTAACTTAAACAAGGGTGTTTACATATTTTTTGTGAACGCCCTTGTTTTTTTAATAAACTAAAATGAATGGAGGAATTTATTATGAAGAAATTAGTTAAAAGTGTATTATCAGTAGCAATGGTAGGAATGATGCTTGCAGGTTGTGGGTCAACTGCAACACCAACAAGTGGGGCAGCAGAAACCAAAGAACCAAGTGCAGCAGAAACAGCACAGGCAAGTGAGGGTGAGTTTGATGGAACTGTAAAAATTGCATTTAGCACATGGACAGGATATGCACCTTTCTTCGTAGCAAGAGATGCAGGTATTTTTGAGAAAAACGGAGTAGATGTAGAGCTTGTAATTATGGAAAACGGCGGAGATAAAAAAGCGGCTATGGCGTCAGGACAGCTTCAGGCAGTTGCTGAAACAGTAGATACAAATGCAATGGCTATTGCGGCAGACCTTGACCATGTTCAGGTTTTGGCGCTTGATACCTCTGACGGTGGTGACGGTGTAGTTGCTAAAAGTGAAATTAAAACTTTTGCAGACTTAAAAGGTAAGAATGTTGCCCTTGACACAACAGGCGGTGCAAGCATATTCTACTTTAATTATTTACTTAAAGAAAATGGTATGACTATGGATGATATAATTGTTCAAAACATGAGTTCAGGTGATGCAGGTGCTGCATTTGTAGGAGGTAAGGTTGATGCAGCAGTAACATGGGAACCATGGCTTACAAATGCAAAAAATACAGAATTTGGTAATGTTCTTGCAGACAGTTCTACAGCACCTGGTGTAATTGTTGACTCATTATCTTTCTCTTCAGACTTTATTGCAAAATACCCTGCAACAGTACAAAAAATTGTTAACTCATGGAATGAAGCGGTTGATTATTACAATGCAAACCATGATGAATCTGTTGAAATGATGGCTAAAGGTTTCGGTATGGATGCTGCGGAAATTGAGAGCACACTGCCAACAGTTAAATTTTATGGAAAAGAGGATAACCAAGATTATTTCAAAAATGGAAAAATTCAAGAAATAAGTCAGATGGCTATGGATTTATGGTTTGATATGGGTCTTATTGACAAAAAAGTTGACATCGCTCAATGTATTGATGCAAGTTTTGTAACTGAATAATTTTAATCCACCAGAGAAAGTTGACACTTTCTCTGGTTTGTTTTTTCCACTAACTCGCACACCATATTTTCGCTGATTTGAAGATTTACATTGATGGTTAGCTCTTCTATGTTGTGTTGTAGTTGGTGTTTTTGCTGTTCCAATCGTTGAAGGTTTTCCTTTACCGTATCAATGGATATGGCTGAAAAGATTTTGATACAGGGCTTCTAATACAAAATTTTCAAGATAGGTCTTATTGAATTCTTTTGTATTGCAATTCCTTTGTTGGGCTCTGCCAGAACACTTATAGGTCACGTATTTCAACTTGTTTCTGCCACAATAGCGAGAGTTCCCAAACATGGACATACCACAGTTACCGCAGTACACCAACCCTGACAGTAAGTACTGTTCTTTAGCCTTGAAGTGCCCGTTTTCCCGTTGTTTCGTGGGAAATAACTATATATAGGAATTTTGGAGGAGGATTACATCTATACTCGCAGAGAACGAGGCAATAGATAGTAATTTATAGGTTTATGTTTAAATCAGGATGTATTCAATTACTTATTATGTTTATTACGTATAGCGCAGCCATGCTGCTAGAGTAGACTTACCAAGTGTTTACATACGTAATGTGCAAATAGCGAATGCTTACATACTGATAAGTATTCAGTGGACGATTGTCAGCGTCTAACGTGTGTGCGGCGACGAGGATATTAGAGGGAGAGGGAGCCTTTCCAACGGAGACAATCGTAGGTGAATGGCTAAACACTCTTCCGTCGAAAGAAAGCTGGACAATATCCCCTGGTTCTACCTGAGAAAGATCTGCATCTACCGCTACTGGTCCAAATCCTAGGTTCTTGACAAGGAATTTATACAGGGATTCAACACCAGTCCACGCTGGCGCACGGTTGTTTAGGTTGTAATAATACCAGCCGAAGGTTGGTTTCGGATTCATAACCCCTGAACCGGCATACAACACCTGTGAGGCAAAATTTGTGCAGTCTCCTCCTAGGCCATCAAAATTGTAGTATTGTGGATTGCGTCCATATGCCCATTTGTGTGCATATGATACAGCTCTTTCCTGATCATAGTGTGTTTTTCTCATGTTCGCCACCTCTATACTATTGTATGCAGGGGGCAGTATGAGTGAGCTTATTAATAATTATTCGATTATATGATTTATGAATCTATAGATTATGAAATCAATAATTTAAATTAAGGAATATTTAGAATTATCATTTGTTCTAAGGCTAGAAATATAGAGGAGAGATTATCGCCAAGGGGAAGTACTAGCTTTCTAGGACATCATTCGGAGTGTAATTCATATGCGGCTCAAATTTATGGGAATCCTTGCAGAATCAATGTTTGGGAACATATCTTTGGAGGGTTGAGTTGACAGGATTGTTTTTCAGTAGGGTATATAGATGGCATTGATTTTTGTAGATTGAGATGATAGAATTGTTGTGTAATAAACTAATTATTATTGATGAAATATATTACAATGTTAGTTAGCCTATGTAGTGAAAAATAAGATGGGCTATGGTTTGTATGGAAGAATAAGCAAATGAGTAAATCATAATTTTAGGAGGAAACAGGACAGATGTTAACATTTGAAAGTGACTATACAGAAGGTGCACACGAGAAAATTCTGCAACGTTTAGCAGAAACCAACATGGAACATTGTCCTGGTTACGGAGCGGATATCTACTGTCAGCAGGCAAGATAAAAAATTCAAAAAGTATGTGGTTGTCCACAAGCAGATGTTCATTTTCTGATAGGTGGAACGCAGACCAATCAAGTCGTAATTGACACCGTCCTAAACTCTTATGAAGGTGTGATTGCAGCTACCACTGGACATATAAGTCTTCACGAAGCCGGAGCAATGGAATATACAGGGCATAAGGTTTTGGAACTTCCTGCGAAAGAGGGTAAGTTAGATGCTAAAACACTGAAACGATATATTATGGATTTTTATCAGAACCCGAACCATGAGCACATGGTCTTTCCGGGAATGGTTTATATTTCCCACCCAACTGAGTATGGCACACTCTATCAGAAACGAGAAATGGAAGAAATTTCACAGGTGTGCGGGGAGTTTCATATTCCGCTTTATTTGGACGGTGCAAGGCTTGTCTATGGTTTAACTAGTCAAGTCTCGGATGTAACATTGAAGGATATTGCAAGTTTGTGTGATGTGTTCTATATCGGCGGAACGAAGGCGGGTGCACTCTGCGGTGAAGCTGTGGTATTTACCAAGAACAATACGCCTAAACATTTCATGACCATTGTCAAGCAGCATGGTGCGTTACTTGCAAAGGGACGTCTGCTTGGGATTCAATTCGATACCTTGTTTACGGATGACCTATATATGGAAGTGGGGAGACACGCCATAGCTATGGCGGATTTATTAAAAAAGGCACTGAAAGACAAGGGGTATAAATTCTACCTGAAATCCTTCACAAATCAGCAGTTTGTTGTTTTAAAAAATGACAAACTAGAGGACTTGAAAAGATTGGTGGCTCTCAGTTTCTGGGAAAAAGCAGATGAGGAGCACACCGTTGTACGGTTTGCCACCAGCTGGGCGACAAAAGAGGAAGATGTAAAGAATTTGATAGACTTGTTGTAATTACAAGGTTTTACTGTCAATTTCAGTTTTTTGTCATCCTTTAATTCATAGCCTAGTTGACCACTGAATTACTCACGGTACGTGGATAAGGTGATGATAGAGTGTCCAATTGAATATAATTTTATCTTTTACGCAGAATAATATCCGAAAAGGAGAGTGTTATATGAAAAAAAGCACATTACTTGTGTTAATTGCTGATCTAATCACATTATCGTTACTGATAGGATGCTCAAATAATCAGGAACTTACTCCCAAGAGAAATAATCAAACACCAGTAAATAATACAGAACAGACTTCCAATAATAAAGTGTCCGATTTAAATTTAAGCGACTTTTTTCCTCTTGAGTTAGGATATACGTGGGAGTATGAGGGAGAGGGAAACGAATATGCTTCATTTAACAGAAAGGTTGTTTTTTCAAACAACAATCTTTATCAAATACGTGAGGATAATGGAGGAACTGTCACTGCTTCAGTTTTTGAAGTGTCATCTTCAGACATCACACGAGTTTTCTTTATAGGTGAGGCATATGGTGAAGAGAATTATCTCAATAACGAGCCAAATGAAGAGGTAACTATACTGAAAGCACCATTAGAGGTAGGGTTAAAGTGGCAAGAGGAAAACGGAACACTGGAAATTGGCTCTATTAATGAGACTGTATCAACTCCTGCAGGAAATTTTAGTGATTGCATAAAGGTAATGAATTCTTCAGAAAACTCTATTGTTAATGAATATTATAAAGAAGGCATTGGAATGGTTAAAAGAGAATTTATTTCTGGTGAAACTAAAGTAACATCCAGTTTGAAAAAGTTTAGTAAATAATTGATTTGCAGTGAAGATGACTACGATTATGGCGTTGCATATAGAAATTCGCTGTGGAAATGATTGTGGTGCTAGTGTGTATAGATACTTGTGTACACGGAAGGATAAACACCTGGGAGATATTTAATAAAATATTTCTCGGGTTTTTTTATTTTTAAAGTTAGTGGGGTAAAATTTAATGATTTGAATGGTGGAATAAAATAAGCTTAAGCGTTAATACTAAAATCGAACTAAATTTTAGGAGGAATTGAGAATGAATGATAAACATGGAATCAAAATTACTACTAGAGACAGATTACTCAGGGCATGGGAAAATTCAACGGAGCTTGTAAGAGACTTTGAATGCTACTCGCAAGAAATTAAGGATGATGAAAAAGTTGCAAAAATATTTGCGGAATATGCTAAAGATGAAGGAATTCACGCATCAAAGTTTCTTGAAATCCTAAATGATTATGAAGAAAAATAAGTAATAAACGGTAGCTGAAAACAAATCAGCTGCCGTTTTACTTTAACTTTCAAAAAGTTGTGTGAAATTCAGAGGACTAACAAATGCCTAACAGGACAGCTATTTTGTAAGTTGCATGGAGAACGTGGTAGAATATGGCGTTGATTCTCTAACTCTTGCATTTTCAATGGGAAAATTGGATAAATGTGCGGAGTGTATTGGTCACAAAAATTGTAATAAAAAGCTAAGAAATAAATGACGTTGTTACCGATTTTGTGACCTATTTGTTACCACAATATACTATTATTATATCAGAAGTAAGTATTAAGCAAAAAAATTGTAAGAACTAAGCAAATTATAGAAATAACCGGAAGGGAGGAATTCAGTATGAAATTTAAAAGAGGTTTAGCAATAGGATTAGGTTTAGCAGTAAGTTTACAAAGTACGGTTGTATTTGCAAATGATGAGGCATCAGAACAGACTATCAGTACAGATACTATAACATGGACTGTAGATGAAGCAGCAGAAGAGGCAGCAACAGAAGAGGTGCCAGCAGAAGAGGTACCAGCAGAAGAGGTACCAGCAGAAGAAGCAGCAACAGAAGAAGCAGCAACAGAAGAAGCAGTAACAGAAGAAGCAGCAACAGAAGAAGCAGCAACAGAAGAAGCAGCAACAGAAGAAGCAGCAACAGAAGAAGCAGCAACAGAAGAAGCAATAACAGATGAAGTAGCAACAGAAGAAGCAATAACAGATGAAGTAGCAACAGATGAAGCAATAACAGAAGAGATAGCAACAGAAGGAACAAGTGTAGAGATTTTAGATAGCCAAGTACCTCTTGAAAGTACCGATGTTTCAGCTGAAGTTCAAAAGTTAGCTACATTAACAATTGTTCATACTCTTGTACTCGATGATGAGGAAGCAACTTATACACAAACTGTTGAAGGGTTTGCAGCAGGTGATACCATTAATTTGGAAGACTATGTTGTAGCAGACGAGGAAGTTAGTTGTACCAGCGAACTTGGCAGCCTAGAATTACAAGAAGGTGAGAACGTAATAGTTCTAAAGTACGTGTGGGAATTTTAATATAGATGAAAAAAGGGATTGGAGGGGGTAAGTATGAAAAGCAAAAAGATTTTGTCGTTGTTTTTAGTAGTATCAATGGTATTGACGTTGCTACCAGTAAATGTTTTTGCAATATCTGCTAGCTCTAATGGTACACTAAATGTTCGATATTTTACTGAAGGTGGATCTTATATTAGTCAGCAAGATATAGGTTTTAATGCGGGCAATGAGATAGACACCTCGGATTTAACGATACCTAATGATTATGCACTTTCAACCAGTAAGACTGGATTTTGGTATGGTCAAAACAATAATTCACCTAATTATAGTTTTCAATCCAGTAATGTGTATCTTCATAGTTTTGACTGGAATGGAAGTACAAAGTATAAATTTACCAAAAGCAGCACAGACACAGCAAATGCCATACCTAATAGTTCTACAGGGTCATCAAACCCTACTGCAAAAGTTAATGTTTATCTAAAACACGTTCCGCTGTTGGATCATGTTGACGTTCGCGTTAATTTAGTAGAAAACGTAACAACATGGGTAAATGGCGTATCAAGCACTACAACAAAGAACTATACAATTGACAGTGCATCCGACGTTTCAATTCAGGTTAACGGAACAACATATACAAACCCAGTTTTGAGAATAGACGGAACTGCTAGAGAGTATAATTTTGACTTATCCCGTGCTGAATTTGCACTGGATGCCAACACGGCAATAACTATTACTGCAAATATAACAGACGAACATGGAAATGAAAAAGCGTATATATATACTCCGGATTATGCGGCGATGGTTGAGGCTGCAAACAATTGCCCGAGAGTGGGCACTAATGGAGCTGGTTTAGACTTTGATTTAGAGGCGAACACAATAATTACTAACAACACTAGCAGTGCTGTAATTATTAATTTTGTAGATGAAGAGAACAATACAATTAAAACTACTACAAGCAATCCTTATGAATATGGTACTGCATACTCTGAAACAGGGGTATTGCCAGCAGGATATGAACTGGTAAATCCAAGTGTTTCTTTGACTGTTGCAGGAATCATGGGTGCAGGAGATGTAATTTGTACATTCACTGTTAGGCCAATTAATTATAATATTACATATAATTTAGACGGTGGAACAAATTCAGTTAACAACCCTGGTACATATACAGTTAAAGACAGCATAACCTTTGAAGAGGCAACTAAAGGCGGATTCGAATTTGGCGGATGGTATTCAGAACCGTCATTTACAAATAATGTTGCAGGTATACCAGTAGGAAGTACAGGGGCAAAGACTCTTTATGCTAAGTGGACACAAGATGATATAACAATAAATTATGTAGCAGTTACCGGAGGCGACGTAAATAAAGCTAGTGAGACCTTAAACCCATCTACAGGAGATGTTGCAGGCTCAACAGCAACAGCAAATGCAGGGTATGACTTTATTGGATGGGCAACAAGTGATACAGCAACAACAGCAGCTGAATGTATTTCAACCAATCCTCACTTTGTTCCTTCAAAAGTAGGTGGCGTTTATCAGGCAGCAACATATTATGCAATATTTATCCAGAAAAATGTAACAATCATTTATCAAGCTGGGGCTGGAGGTACGGTATCACCAGTATCAGAGACGATAAAGGCAAAAAATGGAAGAGCAAGTGGTTCAACAGCTAAACCTAATGATGGATACCGCTTTGTAGACTGGAAAAATGCAGATTTAACAGTAGTTGCAAGCGGTGAAGGTAATGAACACTATGTACCACAGAAAACTAATGGTGTGTATGTAGCGGCAACATATTATGCAAGCTTTACAAAAATGTCATATGCAGTAACAGGCTCTATAGATAATGGTACTGTAACAAATAATAATCAGACAAAAGAATACGAGGGCCATTCAGATGAAATGGTATTTACAGCAGCAACAGGTTACCATATAACAGGGGCAACAGTTAACGGGAATGCACAAACACTTCCTGCTGGAACCACAAATACATGGACCTATCCATCACAGACAGTAACTGGAGCAATCACAGTAGCAGTTACAACTGAGATTAACGGATACGACGTAACAGGAACTATAGACCATAGCGGTACAGTATCCAATGGAAGCCAGACAGTAAACCATGGAAGTTTATCAGATGAAATGGTATTTACAGCAGCAACAGGCTACCATATAGCAGGCATAACAATTAATGGTTCAGCACAGTCACTTGAAGGAATAACAACAACCTATACTTATCCAGCAACAGAAGTAACTGGAAATATAGCAGTAGACGTTACAACAGTGGAAGATATGGCTGTAACATTAACCTATATTGCTGTAACAGGCGGAACGGTTACTGATATAACCTCAGGTGAAGAAGTAGCTAATACAACCGAGGATGTGCCACCAATAACTGGTAACGCACAAGGCACAACAGCTACTAACTTAACAGGATATGATTTTGTTAACTGGACCAATAGTCAAAATGTTGTAGTTAGTACATCATATAGTTTTACACCTTCAAAAACTCAGGGTGTATATGTTGCAGAAACATACACAGCAAACTTTGCAGTAAGACATCACAATTTCGTAGTTGAAGATATTTATTTAAATCTTCTTGGTATAGAGGTTGATGAACTTTGCTCCATTGAGGGAGAAGATGAAGAGGAAAGCATTCCATTTAATTCAGAAATCAACAGTGTAAAGGATGATCCTATAAGAGGATATGAGTATTCAGGCATGATAGTTTATGTTGATGAAGAAGAAACATCTCGAGGACAGCTTTCGGAATTAGGAATTACAATTGATGTTGAAAATGGAACATTATCAGGTAATTTGCCAGATCATCAGATTTGGGTAAAATACTTATATAATGAAGTTGAAAAATATGATGTAACCTACACAAGTGAAGGCAGAGTAACAGGAATGCCAGAAGGTATACCAGATGCAATAGCAGGGGATGAAATCACAATTTCAACAACTGTTCCTGTTAGGGATGGATACCACTTCCTTGGATGGATACCACAGATAAATGGTGACCCAATAGAAGTAACGGATGGTAAGTTTATTATGCCAGATAGCGATGTAGAAATTAGAGCTTCTTGGGAAGCAGACGAAAACGTATTGAACTACAATGTATTGTACTATACTTCAGAGGATGAGTTAATAGCCACCATCCATTCAACGGTATTAAGGAGCGACCCAGTTGTTACAGAAGTTGAAGACAAAGCTCCTGAAGGTTACAAATTGCAGGGATATACATTTAACGGTGGAGAATTGACAACAGAGCTTAATGCAGAAATAACTGAAGATGGTCAGACAATTACAGTTTACTATGAGAAAAATGACCTTATTGTAAAGCATATATATGGTTCAAACACAGTATATGACAGTAATCAGTCAAAGGCTAATCTTTCAGCAGAAGATAAAATCACTGTTAATGCAGTAAAACTTGGTAAATATACAAGGATTATAAGTGCTACATTAAATGGTCAGGCACTTGGTAGTGTAAGCACTGTAACGGTTGTTTCAGATGGAGAACGCAAGTATGAGGTAGTATTTACATACGCACATAAGAAACCTAGCAGCGACCCAACACCAGGTGAAGAAGTAACAATAATTGAAGACCCTGAAGTTGCTTTGGAGGATTCTTTGGAAAAGATAAACCATTATGCTTATGTGTTTGGTTATGAAAACGGAACAGTAAGACCTGAAAATAAAGTTACTCGTGAAGAAGTTGCAACAATCTTCTATCGCCTGCTTACAGACGGAACAAGAGATGCACTTTTTACAAGAGAACAGGATTTTCCAGATGTATTAGCAAGCAGATGGTCAAACGTAGCTATTGCAACACTTTTAAACGGTAATATAGTAAGCGGTTATCCAGATGGCGAGTTTAAACCTGGAAGCTATATCACAAGAGCTGAATTTGCAACTATTGTAGCTAAGTTTGATAACCTTAGTTATTCAGGTCAAAGCCAGTTTAATGATATCAGTGGACACTGGGCAGAAAACTACATTAACTCAGCTGCACTTAAGGGCTGGATTAAGGGATACCCTGATGGTTCATTCCATCCAGAGGCTTATATAACAAGAGCTGAGGCTATAACACTTATTAACGCAGTGTTAGGCAGACAGGTAAATGAGGATGGTTTACTTCCAGATGCTAAATACTGGCCAGATAACACAGCAGGCAAGTGGTATTATGAAGCAATTATGGAAGCTACTAATTCACATGATTATGAGAGAGAAAGCGAATCTGATGTTGAGACTTGGACGGCTGTAACGGAAGACAAGACTTGGACTGAAAGATAAGATTTTCAAGCTGAATTGCAGTTCATTAATAAAAAAGTTCTTGTTTTGAATGAATTGACCATAGAAAGTTTGACTAAAAAGTAAATAGTGCAGTTTTAAGGGTGTGAGCCTGTATTCTACAGGACTCATGCCCTTTAATTTTGTCTTAATCCTAAAGTCGTTAAGTGGTGGCATTAAGTTTAAAATATGGGGAATGAACAGATAAAACCGCATTGACAAAAAGTGAATTTGTGATAACATCTATAATATGGTAAATAAGTTAATATGGGGGAGGTAGTCTTGGATAAAGAAAATACTGTTAATGAAGATGAAATGCTGCATATTGAATTGTTTGGTGGATTTTCAATTTCATACGGTGATAAAGTCTATTTAAAAGATAATGGTTCCTCTAAAAAGGTTATAAACATTCTCCAGTACCTTATTATAAATAAAAACAATAAGGTTACATATGATAATCTTGTTTATGCAACGAAACTGGATAAAGATAATAAAAATCCAAATGCTGTATTAAAAAATCTTATTTATCGTGCAAGGACGCTTCTTAAAGATTCTGGATTTCCCGAGTATGAATATATCTTGCAGGCATCAGGCACATATAGTTGGAACAATAATATTCCATGTGTTGTAGATGTGGAAATTTTTCAGGACTATTGCAAAAAGGCTCAGAATAAGGATAAAACAGATGAAGAAAAGCTGGAGTTATATAATAAGGCTATTGAGATATACGGCGGCAAGCTTTTGCCTAAACATTCTGTTGAGTTATGGATAGTACCACTCACCACTTATTATGACAGTATGTTTAGCCAGTGTGTAAAAGAATACTATGAGCTGGTTAAAAAGAACGGTGATTATAGCTCTATGATACATATTTGTGCCAAAGCAATTGAGATAGATCCTTACGATGAAAAAAATTATATAATGCTTATTGAGTGTTACTGCAAGCATGAAAAATATAAGGATGCTTTGACAGCTTATGAAAAAATAACAGACTTGCTTTATGAAGAACTGGGAGTTAAGCCATCTGAGGAGCTTATTGAGCTTTACAAGGAAATTATGAGCAATCTTAATCAGGTAGAAAAAAACCTTGTTGTAATTGACGGAGAAATTAGGGAAGAGAAAGAAGAACCTAATGGTGCATTCTATTGCCCATATGGTCTGTTTAAATCCATTGCACAGTATACTATGTGTATGTTTGAAAGAACGGGACAATCGCTGTGCATGGTACTATTCACTGTGACCGATACAAATGGCAGTATGCCCACTAAAAAGAAGCGATTAATAACTATGAACAATCTTAAAGATACAATAAATATATCTCTTAGACGAGGAGATTTATTTTCCAGATATAGTGCAACCCAGTATATTGTTATGCTTGTAAGTGCAGATTACGAAAATAGCTGCAAAGTTGGTCAAAGGATAATGGATAAGTATAACAGCAAGTTTTTTGTTCGCACAACAAAAATAACTTACAAGGTTAAGGTTATGAATATAGACAAATAATAAAAAAGTTTAAGATAAGAGGTGGATTTTATGAAAAAAGTTAAATGCAAACCCAATAGAGGAAAAATTTTATTCTTTATAGCGTTGTTAGTTCTTATTATAGGGACTGTGGTTATGGGTGCAGACAAATTGAATATAAAAATTCCTGTGGCGAGCGGAGAAAATGTTCTTAATAACTCAGAAGCGGCTATAGATGCCTCCAATGTTAATGAAGGATATATTATGGCAAAATATTTGGGCAGCAGCACTGGTAAAATTAAACTTATTATTGAAAAGTCGGGGGGAACCGCATATACATATGATATAACCCTTAAAAACACCTATGAGACATTCCCATTAACAGAAGGCAGCGGGAAATATAAGGTTACAGTTTACAAAAATATTGGCGGAACAAAATATTCAACTGCTTATGGAACATCTGTTACAGCCAATATAAAAAATGAATTTTCGCCGTTTCTTTATCCTAACCAATATGTAAACTTTACCGAAAAGTCTGCTGTCGTTTCACAAGGGATAAAAATTACAGAGGGTTGCACAACAGAGCTGGAAAAGGTTCAATATATATATAACTATGTTGTTGGCAAATTTGTATATGACTATAGTAAGGCTAAAACTGTTCAGTCAGGATATGTACCTAATGTTGATTTGATACTAAGCAGCAAAAAAGGAATATGCCTTGACTACGCATCTGTTATGGCATCTATGCTTAGAAGTCAGAATATACCCGCAAAACTTATGGTTGGTTATGCAGGTAGTGCTTATCACGCATGGATAACTGTATATATAAAAGATATAGGATGGGTGGATAACATTATTTATTTTGACGGAAATGGATGGAAACTTATGGACCCAACCTTTGCGTCCACAGCATCAGGCGGTGCAAGTTCACAAGTAACTTTTAAGCCAAACGAGAATAATTATTCAGCAAGATTTGCTTATTAATTTCCATAAATCATGATTGACGGTGAAAATATGAAAAAAGATGAAACTAAAATGCTAAAGGAGCATGAATTGTCAGCTTTTTGCATGGAGATTTCCATGCTTTTAGGTGCAGGGATGTCCTTAGAGCAGGGAATACTCACAATTGCTGATGATGAAAAGACTAAAGAGGGCAAGGATTTGTTTATGGTTATTTTTAATGCCATGAGCGAAGGTGATACATTTAATCATGCACTTGTTATGACAGAGGCGTTTCCAACCTATCTTACAGATATGGTACTTATGGGTGAAAAAACAGGCAACCTTGAAAAAATACTTAAAGAGCTGCACATTTTTTATGAGAAAAAAGGAGAACTGTATTCCGCAATAAAAACGGCAGTGCTATCTCCATGTATTATGGTTATAATGATGTTTATTGTGCTGTTAGTGCTTGTTACGAAGATATTGCCTGCTTTTAGTCAGGTATATTATGACTTGGGCAGTGACATACCCACCTCTACAATTGTAGTTATAAAGGCCGGACATATATTGAGTGTTGTGGCTATGGGCGTATTTGGTGCAGTTATTTTAGCAGTCATAGTATCTTTAATCTACCAAAAGCTTAATCACGGGAAAACATTATTTGATTTTGAAAAAATATTTATGTCAAAAAGCAAAACGGGTGCTATTATTTCTAAGGCAAGGTTTGCATCTGTACTTTCAATGGCCTTTTCCAGTGGAATTGAACTTGAATATGCAATGGATTTGGCAGACTGCTTTATCAGTAATCCTCGAATTAAGGAAAAAATTAAACAATGCAAGGAAGATGTATCAAAGGGAGAGTCACTTTCTAACGCTATTGAAAAAGTTGGAATTTTTCAGGGCGTAAACGCAGGCATATTAAGCGTAGGATTAAAAAGCGGAAATGCAGAAACTGCACTTAAAAATATTTCTGAAAAATACTCTAATGAATCTGAAGATAGAATATCAGAAATGGTATCATCTGTTGAGCCTGTTTTGGTTATGATATTATCTTTAATGGTTGGGTTAATACTTCTTATAGTTATGATGCCTTTGCTTGGAATTATGTCTGTATTGGGTTGAAAGGGCAGGAGATAGCGTGGTTTTTTCAAAAAAGAAGAAAGACATTTTAGGGTTATTGGGGTATGCCATAGTGTTTGTCATCATGGTTGGCTTTTTTATTGTAAGTGCCAACCGTATGTATGAAAGCAGCAGTGAAGAAGGCTGTCGTTTGCTTACAGAGGCGGTGGCAAAGACCGCTGTGCATTGCTATGCCATTGAAGGGCAGTACCCTAAGGATATAGAGTATCTTAAGGAAAACTATGGTTTAAGCTATAACTATGATAAATACACAGTGCATTATGAGTTGACAGGTGAAAATCTTATGCCGGGTATTTTTGTTACGGAGAGTGATTTGAATGATTAAAAGCAATACAAAAAAACACAGCATAGATGTATTTTTTGTGCTGTGCATTTTTTTGGCTTTTGCACTGTCCCTTTCAGGGTTGCTTATTGTAGGAGCAAGAACATATCAGGGTATAACTAAAAATACAGAGGATAATTATCAGCTTAGAACAAGTCTGCTTTATGTTTCAAATAAAATAAAAGCGTTTAACGAAGACGGCATGGTATATAAGGGTCAATTTAATGGTACGGACGCATTGTTTATGAAAGAGAATATTGACGGCATAAGCTATATTACAAAAATATATGCCTACGAGGGAGAGCTTTATGAGCTTTTTAGTGAGGCAGATAACGATTTGGATGCGGTTTCAGGCACAAAAATTACAGATGTTGAATCCTTTGAAGTGACAGAAATAAAAAACAATTTATTAAAAATAACAGTTAAAAGCCCACAGGGTAACTATAATTCTATATTGGCGGCAATAAATTAAGCAGGTGATGTTATGAGTAATCTTAATCGAAATAAATCTGGACTTTTACTTATGGAGCTTATGGTGGTGACGCTCTTTTTTTCTGTAGCAGCGGTAATATGTATAAAAATTTTTTTTGCTGGGGAATCCTTAAGTAAGGAAAGCCAAGTGCTTACCAATACCGTTATACAGGCACAAAATGCGGCACAGCTTATTAAAAGCGATAGAGGTGGAATTGAAACCCTTTGTGATTACTATGGTGCAACTGCAAAGGACGGTAATATAATTATATATTTTGATGATGAGCTTGTTCCTTGTTATGATAATGTTAATGCAAGGATTAAAATGGTTGTTAAGCAAACAAAAGATGGAGAAATTGTTGATTCCACTATTGACTTAATAGATATACCTAGTGACGAAATTTTGTATTGTCTGGAAACTAAGACATACAAGGGGAGGGACAGCAGATGAAAAGAAGAATAAAACCCATGGGACTTCCTATTGGAGGACCGTCGCTTCTTATGGCGTTTATACTTTTGTGCCTTACAATTTTTGCAAGTATATCATTTATGTCGGCTAACAGGGATTATAAGCTTTCACAGAAAACAGCTGAAACTCTCACACAATACTATGTGGCAGATAATAAGGCAGAGGAGATTTTGGCTGAAATTGATAGTTCCTTAAAAAAGAATGAGATTATTGAGGACATTGAAACCCATTTTAAAGACTATAATGCAATAATTACTAATGATGGCAATATAGTTAATGTTAAATATGCTGTAACAGTAAAAGACAAAATGGTGCTTGCAGTGGATGCTAGATTTACAGCAGAGGAAAAGATAGAAATTTTAGGGTGGAAGGTTGTTAATAACCGCATAATAGAGGATACACCAACTTTTTTGGATTTGCCGGTTTTTTGATTCAATTTTTTAGAAAGGCAGAGGTGTAAAATGGACATTGTAAATATTTTATCTGAAGCAGTTAACATGGGTGCATCTGATATTTTTATAATTGCGGGTATTCCTGTATCATATAAAGTTAATGGAAGTATTCAAAGGCTTGAGATGGAAAGGCTTATGCCTGAAAGTACAAGAGAGATAATTGACAATATGTATAAGCTTGCAGATGACAGAAGTCTATCGTTGCTTTTAGATAGCGGCGATGATAATTTTTCTTTTTCCGTAAAGAACTTATCTAGGTTCAGGGTTAATACATATAAACAGAGAGGTTCTCTTGCGGCTATTGTGCGTGTAGTTTCTTTTAAATTGCCTGTATATACGGAGCTTAATATACCTGAAAATGTTATGAAAATTGCTGATTTTAACAAGGGTTTTGTGCTTGTAACAGGCCCAGCGGCAAGTGGTAAAAGCACATCCCTTGCGTGTATTGTAGATGCTGTTAATGAAAATAGGAATTGGCATATAATAACTTTAGAAGATCCTATTGAATATTTGCACAAACACAAAAAAAGTGTAGTAAGTCAAAGAGAAGTACCAATGGATACACCAAGTTATGTAGTAGCACTTATGGCGGCACTCAGGCAGTCTCCGGACATGATACTTATTGGAGAAATGAGGGAAAGTGATACTATTCGTACGGCGGTTACTGCGGCTGAAACGGGTCATTTTGTTATATCTACACTGCATACCATTGGTGCGGCAAATACTATAGACCGTATTATTGATGCCTTTCCTGAACAACAGCAGCAGCAAATAAGAGTTCAGCTTTCTATGGTACTTAGGGCTGTTGTATCCCAACAGCTTATACCAACCGTTGATGGCAAGGTTGTTCCTGCTTTTGAGGTGATGTTTATTAACAGTGCAATACGTAACATGATAAGGGAGTCCAAAATACACCAAATAGATTCAGCTATATTTTCTTCTGGTGATGAGAATATGATATCTATGGATACTAGTATATATAATCTATATAAAAGCGGTAGAATAACGGGTGAAAATGCACTTTTATATAGCATAAATAAAGAATTAATGCAAAAGAAAATTAATATAAATGTGTGATAATTAGGGTGTTGCAACCTAACAAGAAATAAGGGTCAAAGCGTTAGGCTTCGACCCTTTAAACATTTTTAATTGTGGATACCTTATATTAAAACAAGGTTTATAGCAATTCCAAGCAAAAGAGTATTTTGAAAACACTTTCTTTGTTTCACAACTTTGGGAAAAAAGTTACATAAGGTTAAATTTGAGAAGTATTTTTTTAACCCAGCGTTGAAATTTATGCAAAATGCTATCAGAAGGCAAGGCACTAGGTTTCGTTATATTTTTTTCCTCTTCCAGGTTCATCAATAGCTGTTGGCTATCAATTGGAAATTGTATAGTATCCTTTTTGGTATAGTTTCCATCTGAAAGTAAAACTCTTGCTTTAAGATTATCGTACTCTGTTGCTTCAATAATAGTATGTATTTTTGAGCGAATTTCCTCGTCGTAAATAGGACAGGCAATTTCTACTCTGCGTTCTGTATTTCTTGTCATAAAATCGGCAGACGAAATATAAATTTTTTCCGAATTTCCGCTGCCAAAGCAATAGATTCGGGAATGCTCTAAAAATCGTCCAACAATGCTCGTAATACTAATATTTTCAGTTTTTCCTTTAATTCCTGGCACAATACAGCAAATACCTCGAACTACCATTTTAACTTTAACCCCTGCACAGGATGCTTGTTTTAGTTTGTCTATAATATCAAGGTCAGTAAAGGAGTTCAATTTAAGAAAAATATACCCAGAATCACCTTTTGCTATCTCATTGTCAATTAACTGAATTATTGTGCTTTTTAGTGAAACTGGGGCAACAAGAAGATGCTGGTAATGCCCTTCAAGATTGCCAATTGCCATGTTTTTAAAAAATTCATTAGCATCTCTTCCTATATCATTGTTTGCAGTAAGCACAGATAAATCCGTATACATCTCGGCTGTTTTTTCGTTATAATTTCCTGTACCTACCTGTGTTATATATTTAATTTCGTTACGCTCTCTTCGGGTAATCAAACATATTTTTGAATGAATTTTATAATCTTCAAAACCGTATATTACTTTACAACCAGCGTCTTCTAGCCGTTCAGACCAGTCAATATTATTCTGCTCATCAAATCTCGCACGCAACTCAATTATTACAGTAACATCCTTGCCCGCTTCTGCTGCGGCACAAATATACTCTACCAGCTTTGCTTTGCTTGCCAAACGGTATATGGTAATTTTAATAGATACCACAGCAGAATCATTAGCGGCTTCTCGAATCATTTGCAAGAAAGGCTCCATGCTTTCATATGGATATGATAAAAGTATATCATGGTGAAGCACCTGTTTTATAATGCTTTCATTCATATTGATAGAAGAGGGCAGCTGTGGTGTAAAATGACGATAGGTTAATACCCTTTTCTTAGTGTCTGAAACCTTTGAGGCTAAAGAAAAGGCATAAGCAAGCGACATTGGCGTTTCAGAAATATACATTTGTTCCGTAGTAATAGATAAATGTTCACTTAGGTATGAAGAAAATTCTGGACTTATTGAAGACGAAAGCTCTAGGCGAACAGGGGCAAGACGTTTGCGTTGACCTATAATTTTTTTCATTTTTTTTCTGAAATCGCTTTCAATTTCAAACGATTCATCGTCGGGATTTATATCCGCATTGCGAGTTATACATAATAAAACCTTTTCGGAAATAATATGAAGACTATATACTTGTTTTATGTTCTCTAATATAATATCCGCCGTTTTTATATAACGAACCTCGTTGCCAGGTAGAAACACAATCTCTGGCAATACGTCTGGAACAGGAACAACAGAAAATACCTCTTTGCTTTTATACCGCAACATTGCACCAATATGAATAACTTTGTTTTGCAAATGAGGAAATGGGTGGTGCGAGTCTACAATTTGCGGAGAAAGAATAGGTGCAATTGTGTTTTTGAAATAGTTTTTCACAAATTTCTGCTCCGGAGGCTCAAGTTCAGCATAGGACAAATTATATATGCCGTGCATACGCAATTGATGTTCTATCTCAAAAAAAACCTGGTCCCGATTTTTGTACATAGGTCGAACTGCGTCATAAATGCTGTCTAGTTGCTGCTTTACGGTCATGCCAGATTTATTATCAATAGAATTTTTATTAACATTGGACAAATCATACAAACTGCCCACACGAATCATAAAAAATTCATCAAGGTTTGCTGTGAAAATAGAAATAAACTTAAGTCTTTCTAATAAAGGCACTGTTTCATCCATTGCTTCTTCTAAAACACGGTGATTAAATTTTAGCCAAGATAATTCTCTGTTTTGTGTAAAGCCTTGTGCATATAATTGATTAGTCATTAAGTTCACCCCTTTGTTGAAGTAAGTGGTAAAGATAGCCTTCACGAACACCGTAGTTGCTTGTAACAATATATTGTGTATTATAACTCTTTGCAATTGTGGACAATATAATTATTCCAGGCAGAAGTGTGTGAATTCGTTCGGGAGCAATTTTTAAAATTCGAGCAGCAACTTTTCCTGGGCTTTTACGTGCATCATCCATTAATGAAAAAAGAGATTCGCTATTGTATTGATTTCCTTCTTGAACCAATTTCTTCATGTTTTTCATCATATCTCTTGTTGCTCTTGCAGTTCCACCAACGCCGCAAATAGGTGTGGTATAGAAATCGCCAGTTGGAAGGACTACCATTTCCAATTTTTCTCGAACAATGTTTTCTATACGTTCAATTTCTTTTTTTGTTGGTATTATATCTTTAACATATTGGCTATAAGTATTAAGGGAACCAATAGGGATGGACTGCGTGGAAAGCATTTGCTTTTCGTTATAAAAAACAAGCTCTGTACTGCCGCCGCCAACATCCACAATAAGACCTCTGTGCATTTCCATACACTGAAGAGAACCATAATAGTCAAAAGTGGCTTCTTCCTCTCCGCTTAGCACACGAACTTCAAATCCACAGGCATCTTTAATTTCTTCAAGCACTTGTTGAGTATTATTAATGTTTCGCAGTGAGGCAGTTGCAAAAGGATAGATTTCATCAAGGCCAATATTATCAGCAATTTCCTTAAATTCCGAAAGAACTTCAATTGCTTTAGCAATGCCACTAGCGTTTAAACAGCCTTGCTTGTTAATATATCCCACAAGACCTGCCGCACGTTTTTTATTAAGCATTTGCTTAATATTCCCATTTTCAATCTTATAAATAACAAGACGCATAGTATTAGAACCTATATCAATTACTCCTTGCATATTATTCTCCTCTTTTTCCTGTTTTTTAGACAAAATTACACATTTTTTATTTTAATGTCCCTTTGTAAACTTCGCAATCTACAAAATGTAAAATAAATGTAAAGAAATTGTGAGTAATTATCTATCTCAATTTTGGGTACAAAAATAGACTTAATCCTCAATTTAAGATTCGGTCTTTTTGTATACAACACATCTTTGAATTATTTTTTGATTTTATTTGCTGTAGTCATCTTCTATTTTATCCATAATGAGTTTGTTTTTATACAGCTTTAAGCCAAGTTTTATAAGATTGCTCTCCTAGAAGCCTAGAGAGAGGAGATTTTTGATGACAAGGTTGGTGAATATAGAGATGAAAGAATTTATAAACAAGGTAAATATTTACAAAGTTCACCCATCGGGTGATAGAAACAAAATAAAATTCATTATATAATTCACATATAATGGGAGGTAAATAGATGAGGCAAATAAAAAAGTAGTGTTAATGGGGTATTTTAGCCTGCGTAGAAATGAAAGTTCAATATTTATAGAAGAAGGGGGATTATAAGATGAAAAAAAATAAGAAACTTTTATCATTGGTAATGGTATTGACTATGATATTAAGTATGACGACTGGAATGCAAACGGCTTGGGCAATGGGTGCAGGAATTATTAACTCAGCTTCAGAATTGTATGCACAGGAGGAGGGGTATGACAAGGCAGTGATAACCCTTGAAAATGACACCTTTAGTTCTACGGTTACAGATGTAGGGGTGGAAATAGACGGAACAGTGCCTAGCTATGATTTCACCAGAGATAGTGATACACAGCTTACAATTTCCAATATTAGAAAGGGCAGCGGGACGGAGTATTTAGGGGCTGGAGATACGGTTAAGTTCTTTATTGGCAGTGACAATGTACAATCCAGTACCACAACCAATACCTTTACCATGACTGTTCAGCCTACAAGAGATGTAAAACTTGATACAGCCAATCCTCCAAATGCTAACCTTGGGGAACCGTATTCTTACACCTTTACAGCAATAGGTATGGGCCAATTGAAAAATTATTCGGCACCGATAGCAGACATACCAGACGGATTAACATTAGACCCTGATGGAATATTATCAGGAGTTCCTACCACAAATGGGAATTACACCATTACAGTAACAGCAGAAAATATACTTACAGGAAGCTCAGACAGCCATCAATATACAATTGCCATAGGGGATGCACCAACCATTTCTTCGGACTCTGTATTGTATGCCGGAGAACTAGGTGGTGACCAGATTGTATTAAACCTTCAAAATGCTACTTTTAAACCAGGCACAATTCCGTATATTGATTTTAAAGATAAAGATGGGAATTATATTAGTTATGGCTATGGAGCAGGCGTAATTAGTCCAACACAAATATCAATTTCCAGTTTCAGTGACGGAGACAAAAGAATAACGGCAGGTGACGTAATTTCTGTAGTTATTGGCAGTTATCATTTGGATGGCACTACGACAGACACTAATGAATTAACCTTTATAGTTCAGCCCCAAAGACCTTTAAATATAGTTGAGGACACTGTGGATGAGGCAATGGCTGGAGAATATTATAGTTATAATTTCTCAACAACAGGTGGAGTAGGATATAAAACTTTTTCATTGACAGGCGGAGCCTTGCCAGAAGGAATTCAACTTTATTCTGGCGGATATTTAGGTGGAATGTCAACAACGGCAGGACAATATACTTTTACAATAACAGCAACAGACGATGCAACACCTACAGCAACTACTAGCCGTGAGTATACGCTAAATGTAAAAGGTAAAACAACTACAGGAGATTACACATATGCCAATGGTATTATATATGACTATACAGGCAGTGATGAAAACGTTGTAATTCCAAGTGAAATTGACGGAATGGCTATAACGACCATAGGTGAATATGCTTTTGAAAATAATCCATTTATAAAAAGCGTAAAAATACCAAATAGCATTAAGACCATAGGTCATGGCGCATTTAGTGGTTGCATAAATATCAAAAGTATAGTTATACCGGATAGCGTGACCAGCATTGAAAGATATGCCTTTGGCAATGATTATAATAATTCTAATTTAAGTAAGGCTATCTTTTTGGGAGATGCACCTGAGTTGGAGGACAGAGTATTTTATAAGACTGCCGCAGATTTTAAGGTTTATTATTTAAGCGGTAAATCAGGTTACAGTGCGGATTGGAAAGGCTATACCTGTGAGCCATTCGATTTGACATCTACCTACAATATTACCTATGATGGAAATGGTAATGATGGTGGAACAGCACCTGTGGATAGTGCAGTATATCATACTAGCGACACAGCCACTGTGTTAAACAGCCCTCTTTCAAAAACAGGTTACAGCTTTAGATGCTGGAACACCAAAGCGGATGGAACAGGAACAGATTATAATTCAGGAGAGTTGCTTACAGTGGGAGCAGAAAATGTTACACTGTATGCAAAGTGGAATAAGACATATACTATTACCAAAGATTCCGCTATGAAAAACGGCAGCCTTTCTGTATGGGTAGATGGCAAGGAAGTGTCAGCAGCTAAAGCGTATGAATATGTTACTATTAAACTTGAGCCTGCTGAAGGTTATCGCTATGCAGAAGGAACCCTTCGTTATCATGTTGAAGGGGAAGAAGATTATTATTATATTAATAATATGCCAGGTCCAATAGGTCCAATGGGTCCAATAGTTGATGCGGATGATGATAGTAATGAAATTGGTTTTATGATGAATGATGAAAATATAGTGATTACGGCAGACTTTGAGCTTACCACAAACGATTACAGCGTTTATGATATGGGAGGAGGGTATGGCAATATTTCAAAATATTATGGTTCAGGTGGCAACCTCATTATCCCTTCCAAGATAAATGATATGAACATCATAGGGATTGGAGAAGATACATTTTATAAAAATAGTGGTTTAACAGGCGTTACTTTGCCTGATGGGCTGATTTATATGGGTGGTTATGTATTTGAGAATTGCGATTCCCTAAGTGCAGTAGTTCTGCCAGACAGCCTTGAACAAATTGGCAACTATTCCTTTGCCGGCTGTACTATGCTTAAAAGCATTATAATTCCAAGCAAAGTAAAGACGATTGGATATTATGTGTTTTCGGATAGCGATATGCTTACTTCGGTTTGTTTTGAAGGGGATGCCGTTTCAGATAATTGGGAGTATGCTTTTGCGGAAACTAATGCGGATTTAGTTATTTACTACAAAGAAGGAGCACAGGGCTTTGATGCAGCTTTATGGCCAAATTATACACTAAAAGAATATAAATATTTAGTTAAATATAATAACAACGGAGCTACCAGCGGTATTGTTCCATCGGAGCATATACTTTTTGCTGATGGTTCTATTCAGACAAAAGCCAACAGCGGTACATTGGTTAAAACAGGATATACCTTTAACGGCTGGAATACCAAAGCAGATGGAACGGGAACAAATTATGCAGTAGGAGCAACCGTAAATTTAACAGGTGACATGGTGCTATATGCAAAATGGGCGGTTGCAAGCAGTGGCGGTAACGGCGGTAGTGGCGGAGGTGGTGGTGGTAGTTCAACTAAAACAACTACAACAACCACCCCAACTACAACTAAAGTAGAAACAAAAAGCGATGAAAATGGTAAAGCTACAGTTACCGAGAAGCAGGTTACAGATGCTGTGGCACAAGCACAACAACAAGGTGAAAGAACGGTAACAATTAAAGTAGATGCACCAAGTGATGCGAAATCTGTGGAAACCAGCATTCCAAAAGCTTCAATTACTTCAATGGCGGAAAATATGTCAAATGGAATGATAGTATCCACACCAGTGGCAACGTTAACATTTGATAATGAGGCTTTAAAAGCTATTGAAAGCGGAGCAACAGGAGATGTTAAAATTACTGTAGCTAAGGTTGAAACATCTACGCTTTCGGAAGAAACAAAACAACTGGTTGGAGATAGACCAGTATATAACTTTAGTGTAACAAGTGGTGATAAAAACATCTCTCAGTTTGGAGGGAATGTAACAGTATCAGTACCTTATATACCTGCTGAAAATGAAGATACCAACTCATTGGTTATTTACTATATCAATGCAGAAGGAAAAACTGAAATGGTTAAAGACTGTGTTTATGATAAAGCAACAGGCATGATAACCTTCAAAACAAATCATTTTTCACAATATGCAGTAGGGTATAACAAAGTTGAATTTAAAGATGTATCGGGTTGGTATGAAGATTCAGTTATGTATCTTGCATCCAAAAATATAATTAAAGGAAAAAGCGAAGGATATTTTGCTCCAAATGCTAATATCACAAGAGCAGAATTTGTTCAAATTCTTGCCAACATGGCAGTAACAGATTTAAGCCAATACACAACTTCAAACTTTAGTGATGTTAATACCAATGATTGGTTTAATGGTGCTGTTGTTTGGGCAAATGAAAATGGAATTGCCAGCGGAGCAGATGGAAAATTCAACCCAAATGCTGATATTACACGTCAAGATATGGCTGTAATGCTTGACCGATATGTTGAAAATGTGGTAAAAGCAGATTTGGCAGCTACAACAAATGCAGTTGAATTTGCAGATGAAACAGAAGTGGCAGATTATGCAAAAAAAGCTGTAACAACCATGCAACAGGCTGGCATAATAGCAGGGAAAGGTAATAATGAGTTTATGCCAAAGGCAAATGCCACAAGAGCAGAAGCAGCAAAAATGATTGCATCAATTATGCAAAGTTCCATTAACTAATTCAATATTTACTGGTTTTAAAATTAGCATTGATTAATAAAATAGAGGCAAAAGGATGAAATTCCTTCTGCCTCTATTTTTTATAATAAGTTATTTTTTCTGCAGAGCCTTCATAGCCAGCACCTCATGTATAATGTTACCCGCCATGTAAGCTGTTCTTCCAGATGGGTCAATGATTGGTAAAACCTCAACAAGGTCCATAGCAATAAAATTAATAGCTTGCATTTCTCTTACAAGTGCAATGCTTTCATATCCTGAAAATCCACCTATTTCAATAGTTCCTGTTCCTGGAGCACAGGATGGGTCGCAAAAATCAATATCAAATGAAAGAAAGGCATTTGCATCCTTAACCCTTTCTCTAATGATTTTGCCAGTTTCACTAATACCCATTTCATGTATTTCATTTGCTGTTACTACTTTAAAACCTAAATCTTCTGAATCTTGAATATCCTGAGGGCTATATTGAGAACCTCTTATACCAATTTGAATAGAGTGTTCAGTATCAATTAAGCCTTCTTCGCAAGCACGGCGAAAAGGTGTGCCATGGGTGTACTTCATGCCCCAATACTGATCCCAGGTATCAAGATGTGAGTCGAAATGTACTAAAGCCACAGGGCCATATTTTTTTGATGCTGCACGTAATTCCCCAAGGGTTATGGAATGGTCTCCACCAAGAGAAATAGGCATAACGTTGGCATCAAAAAGCGGAGTTAATCCTTCTTCAATAGCGGAATATGTTTCGTGTATAAATCCTGGCACAATATCTATATCACCATAGTCTACTCCCGAAAGATATTCAAAAATATCCACATTTAAGTTCATATTAAAATTTCTCATTAAAGCAGAAGCTTCCCTAATGGCACCGGGACCAAATCTTGCCCCAACTTTAAAACACGCTCCCGTATCAAAAGGAATACCTACAATAGCAAAATCTATATCTTGTTGGGTTTTAACGTAAGGAAGCCTCATAAACGTTTTTATTCCAGCGAACCTTGGTGTTGAAGATGCACTGGGGGGATGATATTTACCCATAAATAACTCCATTTCTTCGGCAATAGGATTTTTAAATATTTTCCGTTTTATGTAGCCGATAAAATAAAACGGCTTAGCATTAATAAATCTAAACAAGTTTAATTATAGACAATTCATAAAGAAATACAATATTATGAAAACCTAAAAACCATTGTGCATTAGGCACAATGGTTTTAATTATTGGGTGGCTTTCCCAAAGAAAGTATCAGTATATTTTTTTATTTTAAAAGCAAGTACAATATCTACATAGTTGGTTGTCTTATCTAAATCCTTATCCAAAAGGGTTCGAATTTTTTGAAGCCTATAGCGGAGGGTATTTCTATGAATAAAAAGTGCTTCCGCTGTAGCAGATGTAACCTTGTCTTTTTCCAGATAAACTTCCAGTGTTTCGCAAAGTTGGGTATTATTAATTTTATCATATTCAATAAGTTTGCCAAGTTCTCTTTTATAAAACATTTCAAAAGTGGATAAATCCTGTATATTAAATAATAGAGCATAAATTCCAATGCTGTCAAAAAATATTGTTTGTTGGTCTGAAATAATATTAACCAGCTTTAAAGATTTTTCGGCTTCGGAATAGCTTTTTTTAACACCGACAGTACCGCTGCCTATATTGCCTATTCCTACTTTAAAGGGAATATTGGGATATGAAAATTTCCAACTCACTTCAATTTTTTGCACCATATTTTTAAATGATTCCGTAGAAAAGGCTTCGTCGGAGAAAAGTACGGTAAGGGTATTGTGGCGAAACATAGACATAATTTTTTTTACACCAGCATCCAAAAACGCATTTTTAATGCACCTTTGAAAATGATTTCGCATTCTGGTTTTTTCATCTTCTTCATTGTTTTTAAAGGCATTTTTATCATAAAAGACTTTGAAAATGGCAATTCGGTTTTTACGGGTTAAATCAAAGCCGTAATACTTACAGTTAAAGACAATATCTTCGTCTGAATCAAAATGAGTAAATACTATACTGCTTAAAAGACGTTCGGCAGAATTTTCTTCATTTTGTTCTTTAATAAGCTGAGTGCATATGATTTGAGATAAATCCACCAGCCTAAGTGTCCACGGCACCTCAAATAAAGGCAGGTTGAATTCGTTTGCAAGCTCAATATATTCAGGCTCTATGCTTCCCACATTTAAAATTATGCCAGCTGCGTTAAGGCTGTTTGCACTTTTAATCATGCTTATAATGTATTCTTTGTCTTCAAGTATTTTTTCATTTGCACATACAAAAAGTTCGCCGCCTGAAACCCAGTTTCCAAGAGTTCTGATATCTCTTACGCAGGAGTCTACAAAATAGAGCCACCTGACATTTCTGGATAGCCCTGCTTTGCCAGCCATAAGTTTTAATTCTGAAAGTTCTTTTATTTGTGTAATATCTCTGCAAATCATAATGTATTCTCCTAACGAATTTTTTTGAGTATAACTCGGTTTATTTCTTTTGTCAATCAGTGTTATGTATGCGGCACAAAGGGTTTTGTGCGGCATACATCTTGAGAAATTTTTTATTTGTATTAAAATGAATATATAGAAAATTAAATCAGAAGGGGGTGTACTAAGTTGAAAAAAAATTCAGTTGTACCTGAAATTATCCGGATGACGGGTTGCCAAGAACTGTGTTCGTATTTTAGTGTTGGTGAAAAGGACTTGATTATAACAAGCAGACATATTTTTAATGATTATATAAAGCTATTTTCTAAGGGAGCAAAAACAGTTTTTTTAGAAGATTTTAGTAACGGTGAGGCTACCAATAAAACAGTTGACGCCATAGCAGGGTACATAAAAAAAATAAACTATAATAGGGTAATAGCAGTAGGCGACGGCAGTGTCCTTGACGTCGGTAAGCTCTTTTGCCTTGAAACAGTGGCACCTGTGTATGAGCTTTTTTGTGGAAATATTCCTGCAAAGAGGACAAAAGAACTTATAATGGTTCCTACTACCTGTGGTACGGGAAGTGAAGTAACAAGCATTTCAACAATTGAAATTACTAAACTAAATACAAAAAAAAGGTTTACATTGCCTGAACTCCATGTGGATTATACAGTGCTTATACCTACGCTGCTTGAAAATTTGCCCTTTGAGATGTTTACAATCAGCTCAATTAACGCATTTATGAATTGCGTAGAATCTTATCTTTCGCCAAACGCCACATCATTTTCAAAGATTTTTTCTATGAAGGGCATACGGACCATAATAAAGGGATACATAAAAATTGCACAGGAAGGGTCTACTGCTCGTTTTTCCATGCTAAATGAATTTTTAGATGCCTCTGCCTATGCAGGGATTGCTTTTGAAAATGCAGGGTGTGGGGCTGTTAGTGCATTAAGTTATCCTCTTGAGTCAATATGTCGCACTCCGTGCCAAGAGCCACACTACACTATATTTTTAGGGGTGCTTGAAAAATATAAGCAGTTAAAACCAAGGGTGGGAGAGCTTGAGGTGCTTGAATGCACTTGGGCTAAGTTACTGGGTTGTGAAAAAGACCATGTTTATTTGGAGCTTGCAAAGCTTTTTAATTATGTTGTTCCAAAAGAGCCTATTAGGGAATATTGTGTTACAGGTAATCAGCTTAAAGAGGTTTAGGCATATTTAATAAAAATTTAAACTAATGACAGAACATTGTGCTTTGAGAACAACAAGCTTTGGGTATTACGCCTATTTACACAAAGGCCTTTTTAAAATAAAATAATAGCAGAATCAATTAAAAAATAACTTACAATGGTGTGAGGCAAAGATGTTTGCTTTACACCATTTTTTGTTTTTAATAACTTGAAGGGAGGAATGAATGAGATGAGTGAAAGTGTAGCTGTAGAGAAATGCAAAAATTTGAATTCAGAAGTACCTAATATTATTTCTGTTTCAAAAATAAGCAAAAGCTATAATGACCTTAAAGTTTTGGATAATATTGATTTTAATGTTAAACAAGGTCAGGTTATTACCATAATAGGACCGTCTGGGTCTGGAAAAAGTACGCTTTTAAGGTGCATAAATCAGTTGGAAACAATTGATTCAGGAGATATTTATTATAAGGATAAGTGCATTACACGAGAAAGGGTAAATATTAACGATATAAGAATACATATTGGAATGGTGTTTCAGCATTTTAATCTTTTTTCCCATCTTACAGTTTTGCAAAACATAACATTGGCTCCCACGCATTTGAAAAAAATGCCTAAGAAAGAAGCTGATGAACTGGCTGAAAAGCTTTTGCAAAAGGTAGGGCTTTTGGACAAAAAGAATGTTTATCCAGAAATGCTTTCGGGAGGACAAAAGCAGAGAGTTGCAATTGCAAGAGCTCTTTGCATGGAGCCTGATGTAATTTTATTTGATGAGCCAACCTCTGCTCTTGACCCCGAAATGGTTGGGGAAGTGCTAAATGTTATAAATGATTTGGCAAAAACAGGAATTACCATGGTTATTGTAACCCATGAAATGGGATTTGCAAGGGAAGTTGCAACAGAGGTTGTGTTTATGGATAGAGGCGGTATAGTTGCAAGTGGTTCGCCGGAAAAAATATTCGACAATCCTGAGAATGAACGAATAAAATCGTTCCTTACAAAAGTTCTTTGATATTTATTTTAAAACGGAAGGGAATGATTTACATGAATTCGCTTATAAGTATGTGGGATCAATACATGATGCTGTTTACCAAAGGTGCAATTACCACACTGCTTATCTCGCTTATCACGGTAGTTTTTGCCATGGTGTTTGGCAGTATTTTTGCTCTAATGAAATTATCGTCATTTGCACCCTTTAGATGGATTGCAAATGTATATGTGGAATTTATCAGAGGTACACCTTTGATGGTTCAAATTGCTATGGTATTTTATGGATTGCCATATTTGGGAATTAATTTGCCAGGAATAACTATTTTTGGAATGGATTTTGAGCGGCTTTTGTCAGGTGTTTTGGCACTTACCATTAACAGTTCGGCATATGTATGCGAGATTGTTAGAGGAGGCATTTTGTCTATTGGGAAAGGGCAGATGGAGGCGGCACGTTCACTTGGGTTTGATAAAACAAGGGCCATGATGCTTGTTGTTATGCCTCAGGCTATAAAGAATATACTACCTTCACTGGGTAACGAGTTTGTAAGTTTAATTAAAAACTCATCACAGGCATCTGTTATAGGCATTGCAGAGCTTATGTATATTTCGGATACAATCCGTGGTATAAGCTTTAAACCTTTTGAACCGTTGGTTATTATATCTATTATTTACTTTATCTTAACTTTTGTTGTATCTCTTATTTTCAAGGCAATTGAAAGGAGAATGGCGAGAAGTACAAGATAGTAAAGGGTTAAAATATTTTTATTAAAAATTAGGAGGAATAATTATGAAGATGAAATTAAAAAAATGTTTTGCGATGGTTGTTGCAGTAGGATGTATGGCAGCAATGCTTACAGCGTGTGGCAGTTCTCAGGAAGAAAAGACTCCTGCATCAACAAGTAATACCGAGGCAGCTGCTTCGAAGGAAACAGAAGCTACAAGCCAAGCAGAAGGAACAGACATCATGAGCTCCATAAAAGAAAAAGGTGTGCTTGTTCTTGGTACAGCATCAGGATATCCACCTTATGAATTTGTAAGTGTAAAAGACAACGGTGCAGTTATTGGTATTGACATTGAATTGGGCAAGGCAATAGCAGACAAAATGGGAGTGGACTTTAAGGTTGTTGATATGCCTTTTGGTGAATTAATTGCAACACTTGCAACAGGAAAATGCGATATAGCAATAGCAGGTATGCCTGAAACAGAAGAGAAAGCAAAATCTGTAGATTTTACAGAAGTATACATAAACGATGAGCAATCAATTATTGTTCGTAAAGATGACGTTGACAAATATAAAACTCTTGAGGACTTCAAAGGCAAAAAAATAGGTGTTGAAAAAGGAAGCTCATGTGAATCCGTTGCACAGGCAGAACTTAAAGATGCAACATTTGTATCTCTTGCAAAGGTTCCTGATATTTTCCTTGAACTTAAAAACAGCAAAATTGATGCTATTGTTATTGCAAGGGTTGTAGGAACGCAGTATATAATAAATGATGATACATTAACATTTGCTAATGATACAGTTGCCTTTGAAAATAAAGACAAACCTTGTCAGGGTGCAGTTGCTAAAGGAAACGAAGAGTTTTTAAGCTTTGTAAATGAAGTTATCAAAGAAAATCAGGATAACGGAAACTTTGACAAATGGGTTGAAGAATACAGCAAGCTTGCAAATGAGCAGGGCTCAAATTCTTAATTTGGTATTAGATGCAAAAAAAATGGAATGGGTCGGTTTATGCCGTCCCATTTCTGCATAAAAAAATTAGGCATAATAAATATTTTGCAGTAAGAAAGACGAGGTATAATTATGAGATATGAACCAATAGATTCAATGGAATCACCAAGATTTTCGGGAATAAAAACTTTTATAAGACTTCCTTATGTAGAAGATGTGAAAAATGTAAAGGATGTGGATTTTGCAGTTGTAGGCATACCCTATGATACTTGTGCTTCTTTCAGAACAGGAACACGTTTTGGCCCTTCTGCTATAAGAGATATATCCGCTTTGTGTGGAAAACCTTATAATCCAGCGTATGATATTGAAATTTTCAAATATTGCTCTGGGATTGATGCTGGAGATGTAAAGACAGTGCCAGGCTATGTTGAAGACTCTTTTGATGCAATAACCCATGGAATGAGTACCTTGTTTGAAAACAACATTGTGCCTGTTGCAATGGGCGGTGACCACAGTATGACACTGCCAGAGTTAAGAGCTTGCTTTAAGACTCATGGGAAAGTGGCACTTTTGCATTTTGATTCTCACTATGACACCCTTAAAAGTTATTTCGGCAAATCTTATAACCACGGAACGCCATTTTATTATGCGGCAAAAGAAGGACTCCTTGAAAATGAAAAAAGTGTTCAGGTAGGCATAAGAGGAGAACTTTACGATAAGTCGGATATGGAAGGCTCTTTGGAACTTGGGTTTAATGTTATAAGGGCAGAGGAGTGCCACAAAATAGGAATGCAGGCTATAGTAGAAAAGGTAAAAGAAATTATAGGTGACACAAAGGTTTTTTTAACTTTTGATATTGATTTTCTTGACCCATCATGTGCACCGGGAACAGGAACCCCTGCAATAGGCGGATTTTCCACAGCACAGGCGTTGGAGCTTATTAGAGGACTTAAAGATTTGAATATAGTAGGGTATGATTTGGTAGAAGTAAACCCTCAGTATGATGTTGGAAGTATAACATCACTTGCTGCGGCAACACTAATGTACGAGTTTATATCTCAAATTGCATACCGAAAGGCAAAAGAGGTGAATTAAATGCATTTAACACCTAAAGAACAGGAAAAACTTATGGTACACTTTGCGGGAAATCTTGCCAAAGAACGCCAGGCACGTGGTTTAAAGCTAAACTATGTGGAAGCTATTGCTTTAATAAGTTCCGAGTTAATGGAATTTGCCCGTGACGGATTAAACGTTGCAGAGCTTATGTCACTTGGTACAAAGATATTAACAAGGGAAGATGTTATGGAGGGAGTGGCTGAAATGGTTCATGAAGTTCAGGTTGAGGCCACATTTCCTGATGGTACAAAACTAGTTACTGTACACAACCCTATACGTTAAGGAGAAATGGGTATGAATAAGAATTATAAAATTCCCGGCGAAATATTTGCTGCAGACTGTGATATAGTTTTAAATGACGGTAAGGATACTATTGCATTAAAGGTTGCAAACCTTGGTGACCGTCCTATTCAGGTGGGCTCACATTTTCACTTTTTCGAAACAAACCGCTTGCTGAGATTTGATAGGCCGGAAACTTTTGGTTACCGCCTTGATATACCATCTGGTACGTCTGTAAGGTTTGAACCAGGGGAAGAAAAGCAGGTAAATTTGGTTAAAATGAGTGGAAATGAAAAATTTTATGGGTTGAACAATCTTACCTGCGGAAATTGCAAAGAAGAGGCTTTAATAGAGGCTTATAACAATGGTTTTATAGAAAAAAAGGAGGCACAGATATGAGCTTTAAAATGAGCAGAAAAGCCTATGCTTCCATGTTTGCACCTACCACAGGGGACAAAATAAGGCTTGCGGATACGGATTTGATTATTGAAATAGAGAAAGATTATGTTAGCTATGGTGATGAAGTTAAATTTGGTGGAGGAAAAACAATTCGTGACGGCATGGGTCAGTCCTCTACTGCTTTAGATAGAGATTGTGCCGACCTTGTTATAACAAATGCTGTTATACTGGATTATACAGGGATTTTTAAGGCAGATATATGTATAAAGGATGGAAAAATTTCGGGCATAGGCAAGGCAGGCAACCCTGATATTATGGAAAACATTTTACCTAATATGGTTATTGGTGCATCAACGGAGGCAATTGCAGGTGAAGGACTGATTGTTACAGCAGGAGGCGTTGACTCACATATACATTTTATTTGCCCTCAGCAAATAGACACGGCACTTTTTTCAGGTGTTACAACTATGATTGGCGGAGGAACAGGGCCGGCAGACGGAACAAATGCCACAACCTGTACACCAGGTGCGTGGAATATAGCACAAATGATGAAAGCATCGGATGAATACCCTATGAATTTAGGATACCTTTGTAAGGGGAATTGTGCAGAATATGAGCCCATTGCAGAGCAGATTAAAGCTGGTGCAGTTGGAATAAAAATCCATGAGGACTGGGGTTCTACACCTTCTGCAATAGATGCTTCACTGCGTGTTGCGGCAGATTATGACGTTCAGGTGGCAATTCACACAGACACCCTCAACGAGGCAGGCTGTGTAGAGGACACCATTAAAGCAATTAACGGCAGAACAATCCATACCTATCATACTGAAGGAGCAGGTGGCGGACACGCACCCGATATAATAAAAGTGGCGTCTTACCCTTATATTCTTCCTTCATCTACCAATCCCACAATGCCGTTTACTGTAAATACCATAGATGAACATCTAGATATGCTTATGGTTTGCCATCACCTTGACAGTTCTATTCCTGAAGATGTGGCATTTGCAGATTCAAGAATACGCCCCGAAACCATAGCTGCTGAAGATGTTCTTCACGATATGGGAGTTTTTAGCATGATGTCCTCTGATTCTCAGGCTATGGGGCGTATAGGTGAGGTAATAACAAGAACATGGCAGACTGCCCACAAAATGAAAAACGAGCGTGGCCCTTTAGCGGAAGAAACAGGGGATAACGATAATTTCAGAGTAAAAAGATATATTTCAAAATATACAATAAACCCTGCCATAACTCATGGAATATCTGAATATGTAGGTTCTGTTGAAATTGGAAAATTTGCTGATTTGGTGTTTTGGAATCCTGCTTTTTTTGGTTGCAAGCCGGAAATGATTATTAAAGGCGGAATGATTATTGCTTCTAAAATGGGAGATGCAAATGCTTCCATTCCTACAACCCAGCCTGTTATTTACCGACATATGTTTGGGGCACATGGTAAAGCAAAATATGCAACCTGTATAACCTTTACATCAGAGGCTGCATATAAAAATGACATAAAAAATCGCCTTGGTATAGAAAAAATAGTTTTGCCTGTAAAAAACTGTAAAAACATAGGCAAAAAGGATATGATTTTTAACGATAATATGCCTGAAATAGAGGTTGACCCAGAAACTTATTCTGTAAAAGCTGACGGAGTTAAACTTAAATCGAAACCTTCAACTTCCCTGCCTTTAACGCAACTGTATAATTTGTTTTAATTTAACAGCAATTAAAGATTTTATTAAAAGAATAGTGGTAGTAGCTTATTGCCTGTGAATAGAAAAAAGAGGTGGCAGAAAATGATTTATGAAAAGATTTTGGGTAAAGTGAGTGACAAAGAATTTTCTAATATGGATATTGACTATGTGGATTTTGACTGGCATGAAATTTATAAAAAGCTTCATAAAAAAACAAGTCGTAATAAAGTGGATATTGCTCTAAAACTTGACGATTATGTTTTGTCCCATGGTATGCGTGACGGTGACGTTTTGGGAACAGAGGGAAACACAGTGTTTGTTGTGAATATTCTGCCATGCGAAGCTATTGTAATAAAAGCAGAGGCTTATTTGGTGCCAAAAGTTTGCTATGAAATTGGGAATAAGCACGCAGCTCTTCTTTACGGAGAAAGTCACGAGGAATTTGTTACTCCTTATAATGAGCCTACAAAACTGCTTATGGAAAAAATTGGTGCAAAGGTTGAGGTTAAAGCAGTTAAGCTGAATTTTGACCACTCGATTTCTTCCACAGTCAGTTCCCATACACATTAATATTATGAAAAATACAGATTTTTTACTTTTACAAATTAACGATTCCCTTTTTCCAATTGGAGCATATGCACATTCCTATGGTCTTGAAACATACATTTTAAGGGGGCTTATTAAAAACGGTAGACAAACACAACGTTATATTGAAAGCTACATTAAAAACAGTATGGTTTCGGCAGAGCTTTTATCCATAAAAATTGCCTTTGAAAAAGCCTGCCAAGAAGATATTGAGGGTATTCTTTGTTTGGAAGAATTAGCTTCAGCCAGCAGGCTGCCAGAAGAAATAAGAGATGCAAACAAGAAACTTGGTTCAAGGTTTATAAAAACAGTAATTTCTTCAAATGAAGATTTAAGAAACAATATTTTTATCAATTATATTAATGCAGAAGGTACGAAAACACACGCTGTAGCATATGGTGTTTTCTGTGCGTCGATGCAAATGGATTTGAAGTCTGTTTTAAAGCATTTTTTGTATTCACAAATTTCTGCTTTAGTTACAAACTGCGTTAAATGTGTTCCTTTAAGCCAAACTGAGGGACAAAAAATACTTGTTAATCTTTTTGATACAATGAATATAGCAATTAAACTTACTTATGAACTTAACGAAACAGATTTATACAGGTCCTGCCCTGCATTTGATATAAGAAGTATGCAGCATCAGGTTCTGTATTCCAGAATATTTATGAGCTGAAAAGAGGTAAATTAATGTCTTATATTAAAATTGGAGTGGCGGGTCCGGTTGGCTCTGGAAAAACGGCACTAATTGAAGCACTTACTAGAATTTTATCTAAGGATTACAGCATTGGCGTTGTAACAAATGATATTTACACCAAGGAAGATGCTGAATTTCTTTGTAAAAACAGTGTTTTGGAACGGGAAAGAATAATGGGCGTTGAAACGGGAGGATGCCCTCATACGGCAATTCGTGAAGACGCCTCAATGAATCTTGAGGCAATTGATGAGCTTATTGACAGGTTTCCTGATATTGAGATTGTGTTTATAGAAAGCGGCGGAGATAATCTTTCGGCAACATTCAGCCCTGAGCTTGCGGATGCCACTATTTTTGTAATTGACGTTGCAGAAGGTGATAAAATTCCAAGAAAGGGTGGGCCTGGCATAATTCGTTCGGACTTGCTTGTTATAAATAAAATTGACCTTGCACCACACGTTGGTGCGGATTTATCTGTAATGGACAGGGACAGCAAAAAAATGAGAGGAGAAAGACCTTTTGTTTTTACCAATATAAGAGGCAGTGAAGGGTTGGATGAAGTTATAATGTGGCTGAAAGAAAATGTTTTGTTTTAAAATTTCAGCGATTTCAGCCTATTGCTGCATACATTGAAAGGATATAATTTTAAAATGACAGATAATAATTTTGGGAAAGCATCTTTGCTTAATATTTCAACCATAGAAAAAAATGGACGAACAGTGATAACCGATGAATATTTTACTGCACCATTTAAAATTATGAAACCCTTCCAAAAAGACGACGGTAGTATAAATGTTATGATTTTAACTGTATCTGCAGGGCTTATGGAGGGTGACAGGCAGGAGATAACGCTTAATGTTGGAGAAGGTTCCTCTGTGTCTATAACATCTCAGTCGTTTGAAAAAATTCATAAGATGGAAGATGGATATGCAAGCAGAAATACAAATATCGTTATGGGTGAAAATTCGTTTTTGCATTATTCTCCGTTGCCTGTTATACCCTTTGCAGAAAGCAACTACCGTGCAATTACAAATATAAGCTTGAAAAAGACATCACAGCTTATTCTTTCAGAGGTAATTTCATGTGGAAGATACTGCTGTGATGAAAGATTTCTGTACAAAAACTTCAGCTCTTTTACAGAAGTTAGAAGAGAAAAAAGGTTGATTTACCGTGATAATTCCGTTTTTAGACCTGCAGAAAGCGACATGGGAAAAGATGGATTTTATGAAGGAAGTACCCACTTGCTAAGCCTTACAGCATTTGGGTTTAAAGAGTATTCAAAAATAAAGGATAAGCTTAATAACATGATAGATGAGTTGAAGTTGGATGCAGGAGTATCTTTAACGTTTGACAAGGATTTGGTGTTTAGAGTGTTGGGCAATAGCGGTGATGAATTGTATCATATTTCACAAAGGGTCGCACAGCTTATTAGGGGATAAAAAAACCACCTTACCAACTTTTTAGTATGGTAAGGTGGTTTTTTGAATTACAATTTTAGTTTTTTTCTTTGGAGAGCTTTCACACAGTGAGCTTTTTTGTATCTGAAAATTGGGCTATCAGCGTCTTTTTCCTTGGTTTTATGAAATTCCAAGAAAATTACAAATTTCAGAGGTGTAGTTCATATTTTCTGAAAAAAGTTCATCGCTTTTAACAACAGCAGTCAGTTTTCCATCCAACAGAATGCCTATCCGTCCAGCAAGAGATTGTGCTTCTTTAAAATCGTGGGTAACAAAAATCGTAGTACAACCAAATTTTTTATGAAGCCTCAGTAGTTCATTATACATATTATTTTTTGTGGATGGGTCAAGTGCAGAAAAAGGTTCATCCAGAAGCAATAGTTTTGGTTGCATGATTAATGCTCTTGCCAGTGCTGTACGTTGCTTTTCTCCTCCGCTAAGTGTGGCTGGATAGCAGCTCAGAATATGTGATATTGAAAGCATTTCTGCCATGGTTTTTACCTTTTGTTTGATTTCGGCTTTAGGTACATGGTGCATTTTCAGACCGTAAGCTATATTTTTGAAAACATTCAAATGAGGGAATAGGCCATAATCTTGATAGACAAAACCAACCGACCTATCTTCAAGTGCTATCCCAGCTGCATTGTTTCCAAAAAGCTGCATTTCTCCGCCCAAGTTCAAATAGAAACCTGCAAGGCACTCTAAAAATACAGTTTTTCCCGAGCCTGTTTTTCCAAGTATTGCAAAAATTTCATTCTGCATTACGGAAAGATTTATGTTTTTTAGGCTAAAATCACCGCATTTGACAGATAAATGTTTAGCCTTTACTGCTGGAATGACGTTATCCATTATCTAACCTCGCTTCTACTTAGTGATTTTTTGTTAAGAAGGTTTGTTGCAACAAAAGAGCAACAGGATACTGTTAACAATATAACTGCTGTCGCCATTGCAGTTTCGTTACTACCAGTTGATATTCCCAGATATATGGACGAGGGAAGTGTTTCTGTTTTCATCCTTGTTACACCCACAAGCATAAGGGCTGCACCAAATTCTCCCAAAGCTCTTGACCAAGCCAGAATTGCCGCACTTATAATAGCATTGGTGGACAGCGGCAGGGAAATAGTTAAAAACTGCATACATTTTGATGCACCCAAAGTGCCTGCAATAAACTCCATTCTTATATCGATGCTTGAAAATTCAGTTTTAATTAGTTTTGTGACAAATGGGAGAATAACTGCAACTTGAGCCACAATTATTCCCCTAATATCAAATATTACTCTAAATCCCATATCTCTTAAAAGCTTACCAGCGTTAGAAGAAAAAATTAAAAGCAGGCTAAGTCCCAAAACAAGATTTGGCAAAGATAAAGGAAGCTCAACAATCAAACTAATAATCCTACAGAACGGGAACTTTGTTCTTGCAAGAGCATATGCCGAAGGTATTGCAATTAAAAGGCAAATGATTGTTGAAATGCTAGTTGTAAAAAGGCTAGTACGTAGTGAAAACAAGACTTCTTCAGAATGCAAAGCTTCTTTCAAATGTGGAATACCTTCAGCTACTATAGTAAAAACAATAATACCTGAAAAAGCGGCAGATATTATTAATATAGCAATAGAAAAATAAGGAAACGCTTTAGCGATAGAACGTAATACAATGTTTTTCAGGTTATTCAAGTTCATATCCGTATCTCTGCCAAATCTCTTTAGCAGTATCTCCATCTAAAAATGCTAAAAATGCTTCATCAGCTTCTTTATCAGATGAATATGTAAGCACTGCAGCTGGGACAGTTTTAATGTATTTATCAAGGTCGGTTGTATTTACAATTTCTACGCTGCTATCATTTGCGTTTTCTTTCCACACTATTACTGCATCACATTCCTTTGTTGACAGTGCCATAAAAATTGCTGGAGCCGTAGTTGTTCTTGAAATTATATTTACTTTTTCAAATATGCCTAGCTCCTTGAGTGCTTTATCAGAAATTTTTCCGATAGGGGTTGATTCAGAGTCGCCTAAAACAAGAGATATTTCTGAATCCGCAAGGCTTGAAAGACCAGTTATATTTTTTGGGTTTCCTGACTGAACAGCAAGCACTGGAATGTGCTTAACTAATGGTTTTTTTGAAGCAATTGCTTCCTCCACGGGTTTAAGTTCATCTTCTGAACCAGCAATAAAAAAATCACCTGTCTGGGATGCTTTTATTTGAGATTGAATCTGACCTGCATTTGCATATGTAACTTGCATTTCACAGCCAGTTTCTGCTTTGAAGGCATCTGCTATTTCCTGAAAAGGCTTCGTTATTCCTGCTCCACAGTATATCATAAGGGTATGACCACTCAAGTCAGAACTCTTTGCAGTTTGTTCGGTTTCAGCAGTTGGAGCTGGAACTGTGCTTGCTGCCTTGTTTGTACTACAGCCCGAAGTTAAAACAAATGAAGCAATAAGAATAAATTTTAAATATCTTTTTGAATTTTTCATAGTATTCCTCCCATTAAGATGCACAAAAGCATATTCTTTTTAAATTTAGGAGTGGGGCCGAACCGGACAGAGTTGTCCCGAAAAACAACACTTCTTTGCCAATGTCTATAAAATTTACAATGGAACCATTGCAAATGGTGCTTCCGGTGCAAAGGATAAGATCTGCCCATTGTATTGCTGATTCATATGAATCTACACCATGCTCAACCTCAATACCATATCGAAGCTCTCCAATATTGTCGGGATTTAAATCCAGCACCCGCACCTTAAAATTTTCAGCAAGTCTTTCAAGCATTGCTGGTTGGTATCCAATTAAAGTGATTTTGGGATTTGCGTAATGAGTTTGAATATATTTAACTAACTCGTGGGCACATTCCTCAGGCTCGTCATTTTTGCAGTGGACAGTTTTATCTGAAAGGCCAAGCTTTCGTGTAACAGCATTTAATGCCGCAATAAAAACTGAACACGCATGAGGATCTTTTGAAATATCTGAATTAATTATGCTCTCTAGCGTTTGAGAACCTGCACTTGGTGCATCTGTGAAAGCTTGACCAAGTTCACCCTGAAATTCAGCGGTAAGCATAATTTCTTTCCCAGTTAATATGGGGAAATCCTTGCGTTTTGTTATGCCGATTGCCTCTTCTGGGGAAAGTAACTTGCAGTTAATCTTAATATGTTGCTGTTCTATGCCATTTTCTTTTACAATTTTTTGAAATTCATTCTGAAGCGTTGCATATAGTACATCATGCGTCATTCTATAGCCTCCTTAATTTAACATACATAAATCTGGCAATAAACAAACAGAGTCCTGAACCATATCGCAATATGCAATATAGCCAAGACTCCATTGTCTGTTAGAAGTACACTACAAAATGTTTCTCTCCATGGATAGAAAAACATTTTAATTTTATAATAATTTTTAGAATATGAATGATTATTATAAAATAAAAAACGCCAAATTCCAGATTGAAATTCAGCGCCTTTACTGTCGAAAATAAGCTCAAAATCATTATATCACTAAAATTTAAAAATTCAAGTAGTTTTTATTTCTTATAAATTAAAACTTGTTTATTTTTTTATAAAAATATGATATTATTTTCGTAGATGTACTAGTTATTTTTTGTTAAAATGATTATAATAATTCATTCTAACTCACGATATGTACAAACAGTATTGTTTGTTTAAATTTTAAAAAATTGAGGTTTAGTCTAAACTGATTTAATGTGTTCTGAATACAAAATCATAGAGTAAGTCAGTATAGTACTTGTTATACTAGGTATTGAAGGGAAGAAAATAAAATGACTTTTAAAAGTATAAAGAATGCAAAAGTTAATCAACAGGTTATTCAGCAAATTAAAGATTCTATATATCAGGGAAAATTGAAAAAAGGAGATAGGTTGCCTACAGTAAGTGAGCTCCATGAAGCGTGGGGAGTAAGCAAAAGTTCTATTCGAGAGGCTTTTAGTGCACTTGAATTAATTGGGGTTTTAAGGACTAGAACAAGTGAGGGAACATTTATAACAAGTGATGGAAATTCCACCAGTTTTTTAGAACCATTATTTCTAATGTTAGCTTTAGAAGAAAATATATCTAAAGAATTATTGGAATTTAGGATGCTGTTGGAATGTGATTGCATTAGGTTGGCTGTAGATAAAATATTGCCTTGTGAATTGGATGAAATGAAGAAATATATAGAAATTCAAGGAGAAAGTAAAGAAAATGAAAAAAGCAGAATTGAGGCAGACAAGATGTTCCATTATGCAATAGCTAAGGCTAGTGGAAACAAAGTTATGTATCAAGCATTGACTTTAATTTCTGATACTATTGATTTGCAAATAAAAGATGCTAATTCAAAATTAGCTTTAGATTTAAATAATATTCTGAAGTTTACCCACCAGCAAGATGAAGAAATATATAATGCTATTAAGGATAAAGATTACAATAAAGCCATTAAGGCGTTGAGAGTGTATATTAATTATTTTGATGAATTGATAAATCAAGTAAAAATGAATATAAAAAATGAATAAAAATAAAATATCTTTATTCAATTTACAAAAGGGCTATATTTATATATATGTATATTTCATAAAAAAAATTGAATTAATATATAATAGTGCCTTTTTTTGTGTTAAAAATTAAACTTTTATTGCTAAATTCATACAAAAGTAATATAATCAGTTTTACTGATGGTATTACCAATGAAGGTCAGCACGAACATTTTAGAAATATTAAAAAACAACGGAAATACTTGTTTCAATTACTATAATAATAACTATTATACGATTCAAAATCAAGAGGAAAAATTTTTTTTGAATAAAGTGCAGAAATGTATTTTAGATAAAATTGAACATTGAGAAAGGTATTACAAATAGAGCATCTTTACAGGTGCTTAGTGAAACTTGCACCTAACATTAAGGTAAGGAAAAGCTAGGGCTGTATAACAAGAGGAGGAATAATAATGAAGAAGGTAAAAATATTAACAGCAGATCAAGCAGTGGATTTAGTTAAAGACGGAGATACACTTGTTACAAGTGGTTTTGTTGGCAACTGTAATCCAGAGGCACTGAGTAAAGCAATTGAAAAGAAATTTTTAGAAACAGGTGCACCTAAAGATTTGACACTTTTTTATGCAGCTTCCCAAGGAGATAGAAGTGGTAAAACAGGCGGAGATCATTATGCTCACAAAGGTTTACTTAAAAGAGTTATAGCAGCACATTATGCTACAGCTCCAAGATTAGGAGAAATGTGTGTTAATAATGAATTAGAAGCATACAATCTTCCACAAGGTGCTTTAGTATACTTGCTTAGAGATATGGCTGGTCATAGAGCTGGAACAATTACTCATGTTGGCTTAGATACTTTTGTTGACCCACGTAATGGTGGTGGTAAAGTAAATGAGAAAACAACAGAGGACTTAATAGAAGTTATAGAAGTAGATGGAAAAGAAAAGCTTTTTTACAAAACTTTCCCTGTAAATATTTGTTTTCTTAGAGGTACGTATGCTGATGAATATGGCAATGTAACACTTGAAAAAGAAGTGGCTACTACAGAAGTTACATCCATTGCACAGGCTGTTAGAAACAACGGCGGTACTGTAATTGTTCAGGTTGAAAGTGTTGTGCAAAGTGGAACATTAGACGCTAGATTGGTTAAGATACCTGGAATTTATGTTGATGCCGTTGTTGTAGCAAACAAAGAAGACCACGAACAGGCAATTGGACAAGAATATAATCCAGCAATTTCAGGAGAAACAAGAGCATTCCTGAGTGATGATGTAGCGATTTCACCATTAACAATTAAAAAAGTTATTGCTAGAAGAGCGGCTATGGAATTAAGAAAAGATACAGTTGTTAATTTGGGCGTAGGTGCTCCTGAATATATTGCTCAAGTTGCAAATGAAGAGCAAATTGCAGACTACATGACTTTAACCGTTGAGTCAGGTGCAATAGGAGGCATTCCTCAGGGCGGACCTAGATTTGGGTCAAGCTTAAACCCTGATGCTATTATTGACCAACCATATCAATTTGATTTTTATGATGGCGGTGGTCTTAATATGGCATTCTTAGGATTAGCAGAATGCGATGAAACTGGAAACATAAATGTAAGTAGATTTGGTCCTAAATTAGCTGGCTGTGGTGGATTTATCAATATTACTCAGAATGCTAAAAAAGTATTTTTCTGCGGAACTTTTACAGCAGGTGGATTAAAAGCTAAACTTGATGATGGTAAATTAATAATTGAACAAGAAGGCAAAAATATTAAATTTAAAAAATCAGTTGATCAAGTCACATTTAGCGGAAGATATGCAAATAAAAACAATCAACCTGTATTATATATAACAGAAAGATGTGTATTTGAATTAAGAGAAGATGGGCTTTACTTAATAGAAGTTGCACCTGGAATTGATATTCAAACACAAATTATAGATTTAATGGAATTTACCCCTAAGATGGCTAAAGAAATTAAGATTATGGATGAAAAACTTTTTAAAGAAGATAAAATTGGTTTAAGACAATAATATAATTTAATTATCAAAATATGGTAGCAATGAAAATTCTAATTGTGTTTTATGTGAGTTTTTATTGTATACCATATCAATTTAAAACACCCTGGAAATAACCATTATTATTGGTTACTCCCAGGGTGTTTCGTTTTGCAGCTTTTGTTCATTTTTTATAGCTAATAATAAATTATTTTTTTACGAAGAAGTCCATAGGTTTTCCTACCCAAAGAAATTCATAACCAAATTGTGTGTTAAGTACACTGGCCCCAGATAAGTAAAAAGATAAGATACAAGTAATGAATTCTGCCCAAGCTGCTAACTGGTGCATAGGTTCTTCCATGATGCCAAAGGAAGTGCCAGCTAGACCGATTAAGAGAAGGTCAATCATTATAAAGATTGTAAATAATACTTTGTTGGTTCTAGTAGCTCCTAAGGTCATGAAGATACTAAAGATAAAGTAACCTAAAAAGGCGAAGCCCAACTGTTTAGGGTCAGCATTTTTGGCAATTTCAGCACCAAAAACACCAAGTTTTATCATCCAGCAAATAGCTACTCCAAACCAAAAAAATGCGTAACCACCAAAGGCTGTACCGCCAAAGGTATTTTCTTTTTTAAAGTCCAAGACACTTGCGTATAGTTGAGCAAAGGCACCAAGAAAAATTGCCCAAGGTATTACATAGGATAAACCCTGTGTAATACCTAACTTTTGCGAAGATGCGACAAGTGTTACCATAGCCAAACCAAGAAGCCCAATAGCACCAGGGTCACCTGTTTTTACACTAACATACATTTTTTCATTTTCTTTGTTCATTTTTTTGGAATTTTCGTCAATATTGACAAAAATTACTACCTCCTTCTTTTTTTTAGAATATAATAGACATAAATATATTGCTTTTCGATTATATCAAGGTGTAGAAGTTTAGTCAATATATTTGTTATAACGACCCAATTCGACATCAAACGTAATCATATGTCATGTTTTTGATTTTTTAATTATATTTTTTGGGATATTATAAAACACCTCTTATAGGCTCCATTGGCTTAGTAAAAATATTGCTTGTTTAATATCACTGCTTTTTAATCCCGAATAATTCATTATTAGAGTATGGTCAATTGGCATATCTGAGTGTTCTAAATAGTATTGAGATAAGCATGAAATATTGATACCATTTTTTTCTGCTTTTTTAATAAAATCCTCATCAGATATATTAGTGTTAATATACATTAAGAAATGCAATCCCGCTTCTTCTTCAGATATAGTTATATGAGAAGAAATAGGGCTATTTTTAATTTCGTAAAGAAGCTTATCCCTTATGCCTCTATAGTAATTACGCATACGATTTATATGTTTTTCAAAGTAGCCATCATTTATAAATTTTGCTAAAGTATACTGTTCAAAATTAGATACTGTGCATGAATAAAAGTTGAGTTCTGAATAAAACTTTTCCAGCAGATGATTAGGTAAAACCATATAACTGATACGAATAGTAGAAGCTAAACTTTTTGTAAAAGTATTAATATAGATTACTTTTTCTATAAAATCAATACTTTGAAGTGTTGGCATAGGTTTGCCTGATAGACGAAATTCTGAATCATAATCATCTTCAATTATATAACGGGAATTATTTTTTGATGCCCAGCCTAAAAGCTCATAACGTCTGCTTATTGGTGTTACAATTCCAGTTGGATAATGATGTGATGGTGAAACATGAGCTATGTTAGCCTGAAGCTTTTCTAGTTCTGAAATATTAATTCCAGAGTTATCAAGGGAAACATATTTGCATATAACATTATTACTTTTATAAACCTGTGCTATTTTTTTATAACCAGGATTTTCAACAGCATATATATTATTGTGCCCAAGAAGTTGAATAATAATACTATATAAATATTCTGTTCCGGCTCCAATAATAATTTGTTCAGGATTGACTATCATGTTTCTAAACTGTTTTAAATGTTTGCAAATTGCAGAACGCAACTCCATAATGCCACCAGAAGGTGAATTTATCATTAACTCTTCACTTTTGTCAGTTATAGTTTCCCTCATTAATTTTGCCCATATAGAAAAAGGAAAGTTTTCAGGATTAGTTTTATTGCTGACAAAATCCACAAGATATGAAGATTTAGTATCAGATAGTTTAAATTGTTTAGTGTTTATTTTGGGTTTAACTGTAAAAATATTTGAAATATCAGTAATATAAAAGCCTTTTTTAGGTATTGAGTAAATATAACCTTCGGATTGCAATTGAGCATAAGCATTTTCCACTGTAATGTTACTTATACCCATATTTTTTGCAAAACTGCGTTTTGAAGGCAGTTTGGTTTCTGGGGCAAGAACCCCTGCTAATATATCCTTTTTAATGCACTTATATAAATGAAGGTATAAACTGTCTGACCCTATATCTGTAAATGAATATGTTAACATAAAAAGCAACTCCCCAATCTGGCTATATTGACTATAATTAAATTGGATATTTCAATATAGTCAAATATGATTATAATGTAATTTATCACTATTGTAAAGTGATAATACAAAGAAGAAAGAAGTCGATAAAAGATGGAAAAAATACAATATGAATTAAATACACAACTTGCACAAATGTTAAAAGGTGGAGTTATCATGGATGTTACCACACCAGAACAGGCGAAAATAGCTGAAGCAGCTGGAGCTTGTGCTGTTATGGCGTTAGAAAGAATTCCTGCTGATATTAGAGCGGCAGGTGGAGTTTCAAGAATGAGTGACCCCAAAATGATTAAAGAAATTCAGAAAGCGGTATCAATACCAGTTATGGCAAAATGCCGCATAGGACATTTTGTGGAAGCACAAATACTTGAGGCTATTGAAATTGATTATATTGACGAGAGTGAAGTGCTTTCGCCTTCTGATGATATATATCATATAGATAAAACTAAGTTTAAAGTGCCTTTTGTATGTGGAGCAAAAGATTTGGGTGAAGCATTACGAAGAATTAATGAAGGTGCTGCTATGATAAGAACCAAAGGAGAGCCAGGAACTGGGGATATTGTTCAGGCAGTAAGACATATGCGTTTTATGAACAGTGCTATTGCAAAAATAACTGCTATGCGTGAGGATGAGCTGTTTAATGAAGCAAAAGAATTACAGGTTCCATATGAACTAGTAAGTTATATACATGAAAATGGAAAATTACCAGTTGTTAATTTTGCGGCTGGTGGAGTTGCAACACCAGCGGATGCTGCACTTATGATGCAATTGGGAGCAGATGGGGTGTTTGTTGGTTCTGGTATTTTTAAATCAGGAAATCCAGAAAAGAGAGCAAATGCAATTGTAAAGACGGTTACTAATTATAATGATGCAAAAATGATTGCTGAATTGTCAGAAAATTTAGGAGAAGCAATGGTGGGAATAAATGAAAGTGAAATTAGTCTTTTAATGGCAGAAAGAGGTAAGTAATATGAAAGTTGCAGTATTGGCATTGCAGGGAGCTTTTATAGAACATGAAAAAATCTTAAATAAAATGGGCATAGATGTAATAGAACTTCGCAAAAAAGAGGATTTAAACAAACATTTTGATGGATTAATCCTTCCTGGTGGTGAAAGTACTGTGCAAGGTAAATTGCTAAGAGAATTTGATATGTTTGATACTATACAAGATAAAATAAAGAACGGAATGCCTGTATTAGCAACTTGTGCTGGTTGTATATTATTAGCTGAAAAAATATCAAATGATTCAAATGTATACTTTAAGACATTACCTGTAGAAGTAAAAAGAAATGCTTATGGCAGACAATTGGGCAGCTTTCGCCAAGAAGAAAATATAAAAGATTTGGGAAGTTTTCCAATGAATTTTATAAGAGCACCATACATAGAAAAGGTATGGGAAGATGTGGAGATATTGGCTAAAGTTGATGAAAAAATTGTTGCTGTTAGATATAAAAATCAAATAGCAGTATGTTTTCATCCTGAACTAGTAAATGACTTTAGAATACATCAGTTATTTATTAATTCGATTGCACAATGTAATGAAAATAAGGAAATCTGTGCAAATTAGTTTTATATGAAAATTTTTTGAAAGCTTGATAGCCGTAACTTGGTTATCAAGCTTTTTTAAAATTGTAGTCAAAATTTAGTAGAAAAAAATAAGAACTTTGGAAATAAGGCATGAAAGCAGTAGGCTGATGCGGTTAAACATACGGCCATTATTCAGAAAAAGAAGAAAAGTTAAATTTATTAAAGCAATTTACAAAATAACCACAGTAAGATGGTTAGAATTTTACATGGCTGTGTTAGAGTTGATTGTAAATATTTAGCGGAAAAAGGTGGAATGTTATGAATGGAAATTAATGATGAAGTTAAAGAACAATTTTTTGATATTTTAAATAATAAAAAAATCAGCCCACGATATCAACCTATTGTTTCTTTAAAAAGTGGAGAGATTTATGGATATGAAGCACTTAGTAGAATTACATTAGAAAACTGTTGTTTTAATACAGAGCAAATGTTTCAAATTGCAAGGAATTTAAAAAAAATATGGGAGCTTGAAAAAATTTGTAGAACATTATCTTTAAAAAATGCTGCGGGTAAGCCGAAAGATAAGAAGCTATTTTTAAATGTAGATGCAAATATTATTCATGATGAAGAATTTCAAAATGGTATTACACTAAAAAGATTGCAAGAATACAGTTTAAGCCCAGAAGATATTATATTTGAGATTACAGAACGCTCTGCAATTGAAGATTTAAAGACATTTCAAGAATCTGTTTCACATTACAAGAGTCAGCATTTTAAAATTGCAATAGATGATGTTGGTTCTGGATATTCTGGATTAAATAGAATTTGTGCCTTATCTCCAAGTTTACTTAAAATAGATATGGCAATTATAAGGGATATTGATAAGGATTCCATAAAACAAGCTCTTGTTATGGGGATACTTAGGTTTTGTCAAGATACTAATATTAATTTGGTAGCAGAAGGAATTGAAACCAAGGAAGAGCTTAAAACCATTATTGAATTAGGAGTTTGCTATGGTCAGGGATATCACATAGCTAAACCACAAATTGAACTGATTGATATTGCTGTTGATATAAAAAATACAATAAAAAATCTTAATTCTAACAGCAAAAACAATGTTTATCAAAGCTCATTTTTAGGAACAGTTGAAACAATTTGCAAAGAAAAAATCGGAATTCACTATTCAACAAAAGCTGATAGTATTTATGAGGAAATGAAAAAAGATACATCGTCAACAGAAGTCTGTATTGTAGACGATATGAATTATGTTATAGGCGTACTAACTAGGGCAAATTTGCTTCAGTTATTCGGCGGAAGATACGGATATAATTTAAATTCTAAAAAAACGGTAGAAGAGCTAATGTGTAAAAACTATTTAGCGGTAGATTCAAAAACGGCTATAGAAACAGTTTCTAATATGGCGTTGGCACGAACAGATGATAAGCTATACGATTCTGTGGTGATTACTCAAAAGGGGAAATATTTGGGGATAGTTACAATTAAAGATTTACTGCAAACTGCTATTACTATACAAGTATCAAGAGCTGTAGACTGCAACCCACTTACTGGACTACCGGGTAATCGTGTAATTGAGAAGAAAATTTTTGAATGTATTCAATCAGATGAACCTTTTTCTATTATATATTTGGATATTGATAATTTTAAGGCTTACAATGACGCTTACGGTTTTAATAATGGAGATTTAATGCTACAAGCATTATCTGACTGTATTAAAAAAGCTTGTTTTTACGGGGAGTTTATGGGGCATATTGGTGGCGACGATTTTGTCATTATTTCAAATAGTTGGGATGTTGAGTGCATTTGCAAGAAAATAATTGAGTTATTTACAATGACAATAAAAGATTTATACAGTTTAAAGGATTGGGAAAATGGATATATTTTGTCAAAAAATCGCTTCGGTATAGAAGAAAATTTCCCAATTGCTTCATTGTCAATATCTGCATTGACAAATAAACAGAAAAGATTTTCCAATGTATATGAGTTTTCAAAAACCATTGCGGGTTTAAAGAAAAAATGTAAACAGCATGAGGGAAATTACATAATGATTATATAAATAGGAGATAGTTGATGAAAAAAAAACTAAAAGACATATTTGTGGGAAAAATTAAAATAGTAAAGAACTTTTTTCATAACAAAAAATTGCTGAAAAAAATATTTGATATTTTATCTGTTTTCACAGAAAAACTGTCTGTAAAAATACCAATTATTAATGTTGTGGCAGTAATGATAATCATGTTTGTTGTAGGATTAGTTACAAATATATCCATAAGGGCAGTAATAAATAAAATGGTAGAAAAAGAAGTATCCTACGTTGCAACAATTAATGCACAGGGTATAGAAAACTTTTTGGAAAATATGCAGGTAATTACAAAGAACTTAGCTTTCGATGCACAGCGTTTTAAAGATGTTGATTCGGCTAATGCAGAAAAATTATTAATTGAAGATTTAACGCAAGCCGTTTCAAATGAAAGGGTTTATTCTGCATATTATGCGTTTGAACCTGATAAATATTGTGCTGAAACATCAAATGGTCTTTCTTATCGTGTTTTTAAAAATGAAAAAGATATAGTAACAAATATTAACAATGATTATGAAGACTATAGAACAGGAGTATATTATGCTCCTGCTAAAAAATATAAACAAACATATATTACAGAACCCTACGTCTTAACCTTATCAAATGGTCAAGAAGTAGGGGTTATAACTTTGAGTACACCTATTTTGGATTCTAACGGTGAGTTTATTGGTGTTGCCAATTGTGATATTTTATCAGATGACATAATGGGATTAGATTATGAGAAGGGTGCATATAAAAATTCTTTTGGTTATGTTATGACGGAAAACGGAACTTATATTGCTAATACACAGAATAGTGAAAAAGCGGTTAAAGTCCTATATGCTGGTAAAAAAATTGAAAAGGAAAGTATGAAAGTTATTAAAGAAAAAAAAGTGGCGTTAGTGGAGGGAATTAATCCTGATACCCAAAAAGACTCTTTATATATGCACATTCCCTTAAACATTTCCAATGCTAACATGACGTGGTCTAGCGTTTTTGTTGTAGAAAAAGAAGAGGCATTGCATGAAGTGAAAAGTATTACTGAGTTAATGTCCCTAATAAGTGGGCTGGGAATAATTTTACTTGCAATATTTAGTATGATTATTTTAAGAAAAAATTTACTGCCTATTTCAGAAATTGTTAAACACGCAGAAAAAATGGGACAAGGAGAACTTAAAAGTATATCTGGAAAAGCTACTTCTTCAAAGGATGAGATAGGAAGACTTTCAACCGCTTTTAACGAAACAAATGCAGTTTTAGAGGGATATATTTCGGAAATTTCATACATATTAAATCACATTTCTGAAGGTGACTTGGATATACACCTTGATAAAGAGTACGTAGGTGATTTTATACAAATAAAAGAATCAATGATGAAAATTATAACCTCTCTTAATAACACTATATTAGAGATTACTACAGCATCCCATGAAGTTTTAGTAGGAGCAGACCAAATATCCCAAGGCTCTCAACTTCTAAGTTGTCAAACTTCAATTCAGGCGAGTGCAATTGAAAAAATTGTTAATTCTATCCAAAAAGTTTCTGAAGATATGAAAGAAAATGCGGAAAATGCAAAAAAAGCAAATACTCTTTCGCATGAAACGAACACAGTTATGGTTAAAGAAAAAGAACAAATGGAAAATATGTTGGATATAATGAATCAGATTTCTCAAACCTCAGCTGACATTAAAAAAGTAGTAAAAGAGATTGAGGATATTGCTTTTCAAACAAATATCCTTGCCCTAAATGCTGCAGTGGAAGCGGCACACGCAGGCGACCGTGGGAAAGGCTTTAGTGTGGTAGCAAAAGAAGTTCGAAGTTTATCCGAAAAGTCAGCAAAGGCTGCAAAGTATACAGAAGAAATGTTGGAAAATTCTAATATAATTATAAAAAGAGGAATAAATGAAGCTGATATAATGGCAGAGACACTAAATCATTTCTTAGATAAAACAGTTGAAATTTATGACTCAATTGAGCATATATCTTTAGCATCAGAAAATCAAAAACAAGAAATAAATGCAGTTGCAGCTAGCATAGAAGAGATTTCAGCTGCAATCAATATAAATTCAGCTACTGCTGAAGAAAGTGCATCTGCAAGTGAAGAACTGCAATCACAAGCACAGCTTTTAAAACATTTGGTAGATAAATTTATATTAAAAAAACAAAATTAAGAACAGAAATATAACGAACAGCCATAGCCAATACGTCTTTCAGTTTCATTTTTATAAGGATTATGATATACTAGGGAAAAAATATAAGGGGTATAAAAATGATTGAACAAATGAAAAAAGAGTGGTTTTCAAATGTAAAAGGTGATATTCTTGCGGGGATGGTTGTAGCATTGGCGTTAATACCCGAAGCAATTGCGGGTTCTATTATTGCAGGAGTAGACCCTATGGTGGGCCTATACGCATCTTTCTGTATGGCAGTTACTATTTCTTTTCTTGGTGGTCGACCTGCTATGATTTCAGGTGCAGCAAGTTCCATGGCATTAGTTGCTGCGTCCTTGGTAAAAGACTATGGTTTTGAATATTTATTGCTAGCAACATTACTAACAGGCGTTTTTCAAATTATTTTTGGTGTTTGTAAAGTTACAAGGTTAATGAAATTTATTCCAAGGGGTGTTATAATTGGGTTTGTAAATGCTTTAGCAATTCTTATATTTAAGGCACAAATACCACACTTTGTTGGCATATCTACTATGACCTATGTTTTTGTAGCAATTACACTAGCCATTGTTTACATCTTACCTCGGTTTATTAAAACCATTCCAGCACCATTAATTGCAATTATTTTGTTAACTGCTGTTTCAATATTTGCAAATTTTGATTTACGAAGAATTGGTGATTTGGGAGTAATTACACAATCTTTACCAGCATTCCATTTGCCGCAAGTTCCTCTTACAATTGATACATTACGTATCATTCTTCCGTATTCTGTTGCATTATCTATTGTTGGTTTATTGGAAACTTTATTGACTGCATCTATAGTAGACGATATGACAGAAACAGGCAGTAATAAAAATCAGGAAGCCAGAGGGCAAGGAATTGGAAATATTGTTTGCGGTTTATTTGGTGGTATGGCAGGCTGTGCAATGATTGGACAATCTGTTATAAATGTAAAATCAGGTGGAAGAGGCAGACTATCCACATTTGTTGCCGGCGTATTTATTATTTTTTTAATTATAGTTTTAGGTTCTTTGGTTGTGAAAATACCAATGTCTGTACTGGTGGGTATTATGATTATGGTATCTATTGATACTTTTGATTGGTCATCATTTTCTTATTTGAAAAAAGCACCAAAAAGCGACGCCTTTGTTATGCTTGCAACAGTTATTATTGTGGTTGCTACCCATGACCTTTCCAAGGGCGTAATTGCAGGGGTTATATTAAGTGCACTTTTCTTTGCCTCTAAGATTTCAAAAATTAAAGTGACAAAGATAGAAAAAGGTGAAAGCATTATATATGAAATAAAAGGGCAATTATTCTTTGCTTCTGTGGAAGGGTTTTTAGAAGCTTTTGATTTTTCTCAACAGAACAATAATATTATTGTTGATTTTGAAAGCTCAAATGTTTGGGATTGTTCTGGTGTAGGCGCTATTGATAAAACATTGATAAAACTTATCAGTAATAACAATAATGTATCTGTGCGAGGGCTGAATCACACTAGCCATGACCTAGTAGAACGCTTAGCTGTTTATAATAAGTAAAAAAAGCCCGGTAGCACACCTGTATATCAAAACAGATATACAGGTGTGCTTAAAGGGCTTATTATTTTAGAATGATTATAAATTTATGATAATTTTATATATATTCATCCACCCCTAAGGGTGGAATTTTTTTAGGCTATAATAGCTTTATTTGTAAATTATTTTCCGTTGCAGCAGCAATTGTTTGGAAGCGGCATGTGTGATGAATTATCATTTGAAGGTTTATAGAAGGACTTAGGCGCAAAAATTCTTGACGGGAAGTCTAAACTTTCAAAGAATGTGCAAGGGTCTAAGGTTTCAGGGGAAACGGCAGAACATTCATCCGGCATGCAGTCGCCATGGTTTTCAACACACATGTTGGAAAGTCTAAACAATTTAATTACTGCAAAAAGTCCGATTGTAACATTTACACTTACAGGCACAAGCATAGTGCCACCTACTGGTGTGCAATCGCAGTTGCCAATTTGTGGCTGTGGTTGACAGCAGCAGTTAGCTGGGCATGGATAGCTTAAACAAGCAGAAAGTCCCATTGCATTTGCATCTGCACCAACAAATGGGCCGTTGTGAAGTTGAGTTGGGAATAGCTCGTTAAACATAGTTATGCACATATCCTCGCCACCATAGAGAGATAAGGTTGTTGTATAGGTGTTATAAGCAGGGATTGCAAAAATCTCGTTACCGTCTGCATCATAAAATTTAAGGCAGTACGTGAAGATGAATTTTACTGCTACATCCCAAAAGCCATTGCGGAAAGCACTTGGTGTTTTGCTAATAACGGTTACATTCGATACACAAAAGTGAACAATTGTAACACTAACAGCGTTTGGTGGTGGAACAACTACATCACCTTTGCTATTAGGCTTTAAGCAACTCTGCCCACCCATATTAGATGCTGTTCTTGCAGGGCCGATAATGTTAGAAGTTAAGCATACTTGAATACGGCATTGGTCAAAAATTTTCTGTGCTATAATACAATCTGATTGTGGACCTTGGCAACAAGGTTTTTTACAAATCTCAAAATCATCCATAATTTTCCTCCTTATTAATATTCCTTAAATTTATAATTCATTCTTTTATATATTATGTTAGAAGTGAAATTAGGTGCTTTAGGTTGCGAAAAAATATGGACAAAAAGAAATCCTTAATGGGTTTGCCATCAAGGATTAAGGTTAAGGGTATTTATTTGCATTCTGTTTTTTGAGAAAATATCTTTGGCTGAGAAAGAACGATAAGCATAGCAACTACAATTACTCCTGAAATTTTAAAGGCATCAATACCTTGCTTTGCGGCACCGTAAAGGTCATTTATCATAAAGGCATAAAGTGCGTAATAAATGCCTGCCCCAGGAACAATAGGAAATACTGCTGGAAGAACATACATCATTACAGGCATTTTGTGTCTTGCGGCAAAAAAACGTGCCATTATACAAATAAGTATTGTGCTGAAAAAAGCCCCGAACATTGGCATATTGTAAGGAGTTGTAAAGCAATAGAATACTGCGTAGCCCAAACTACCTATAAGCCCGCAAAAAGGCAATTCCTTTTTTGGCGTATTGTATATTATTGCAAAAAAGAAGCAGGCAAAAAAAGAACAAAAACTCTCTACAAATACTGTCATATTATTGCACCTCCTGCAAGATATCCCCATACATATAGAGCAAAAGCAATTCCTGCTGCAATGGCAATGCCAGAAAGCACAGCCTCAATAGCACGAATATTGCCGGAGATATGTTCTCCGTTTAAAATATCGTTTACTGCATGAACAAAAGGCACACCTGGTGCAAAGGATATAAGCGAGCCTATAATTATTTTGTCCAAATTAGAGCCTATGCCATATCGCATTAAAAGAACTGAAACAAATCCAACAATAAAGCCGGCACAAATTGTAACCAGAAATGGAAGTATCTTTATTGAAGTAAGAATTTGAATAAAAATACCAACGCAGAAACCTACCATTATTGACGTTAGAGCATCTAATATTGTTCCGCCAAACATAAAGGTACGGAAAGCACCTGCACCAGCAAATGCCATAGAGGTAACAAAAAAAGAATATGTGTTTTTGCTTTCCATATTTAAAATTTCTTTTATTGAGGTTTCAACATCAATATTTTTTTTAACAAAGTCAGTAATAATTTCTTCTATGTAGGCTATGCGTTCGGTGTGCATAGCTTTTTTTGTTACGTGTTTAACCATGGTAAGCAGACCGGTTTCAGGACTATCTATAGTTACTATAACAACTGATGTTGTAACAAAGACTTCTGTTTTGATTAAATTGCAACTACTTAATGTACGTTTTACTTCGGCTTCAATTCGGTGTGTTCCACATCCGTTAACAAGCAGTTTTTCCCCAACAGTAACTGCTAGTTCCAGCACAGATTTTAATTCCATAATAACTCTCCTTAAATTGCGTTTCAAAATACCTATATAATTGTACTACCATACTGTGAAAAAGCAAGAAAAATTGCATTTTTTATTGCATAAATATAAATTTTGATTGTTTGCCATGAATTCATAGGCTATACTATATAATAGGTGATTTATATGATTAGAAAATTCAAAACAATTCTTAATGAGGGCAAGGCGGAAATAGTGGAAAAAAAATCACGGTTTATTGCTAATGTACGTCCCATTAAAACAGAGGAAGACGCACGTCAATTTATTGAGGAAATTAAGAAAAAATATTGGGATGCAAGGCATAATGTTTTTGCATATCAAATAGGTGAGCAAAATGAAATTCAGCGTTTTAGTGATGATGGTGAGCCACAAGGTACGGCTGGGATGCCTGTGCTTACGGTGCTTACTGGCGAGGATATTAAAAATTGCTGCATTGTTGTAACAAGATATTTTGGTGGAACGCTGTTGGGTACAGGCGGACTTGTACGTGCTTACGGAAAAAGTGCAAAGGAAGGCGTTCTTAACGCTGGAATAGTAGAAATTACTACTTTTAGGCAGTATTCAATTGTTACAGAATATACGCAACAAGGGAAAATTCAATATGAAATTATGCAGGGTGAATATATAATAAAAGACACTGTTTTTACTGATAAGGTTAAATTCATAGTCCTTGCAGAGGAAGCCAAGACAGAGGAGTTTGAAAAATGTATAGCGGATGTTTCGGCAGGTAAAGCTATAATAACGGCACTGGACACTGTACGTGGTGCATGGGTGAATGGCGAGTTTGTGTATTGCAAATAGCTATTTAACGCTGATTTCTTATGTGCTTTAAAAAACTTGTATTCATCATAAAAAAATGATAAAATATTATGAAAAGGCAAAGTTATGGAAAAAATTTTAACTTTGCCAATTATATAATAACAGAAAATTAAGGGGGAAAATTTAATATGTCCGGACATTCTAAGTTTGCGAATATTAAACACAAAAAAGAAAGAAATGACGCTGCAAAGGGTAAAATATTTACTATGCTTGGCAGAGAAATTGCAGTTGCTGTTAAGGCGGGCGGAGCAGACCCAACTAATAACGGCAAGCTTAGAGATATTATAGCGAAGGCAAAAAGCAACAATATGCCTAACGATACTATTGATAGAAGTATTAAAAAAGCGGCAGGTGCTGATGACGGAGTTAATTACGAGGTAGTTGTGTACGAAGGTTATGGCCCTAACGGAGTTGCAGTTATTGTTGAGGCACTTACAGATAACCGTAACCGTGCGGCGGCAAATGTTCGTAATGCTTTTACAAAGGGCGGCGGAAATATGGGCACAAGTGGTTGTGTATCATTTATGTTTGACGAAAAAGGACTTATTGTAATTGATAAGGAAGAAGTTGACATGGATGAGGACGAACTTATGATGACTGCCCTTGATGCAGGTGCTGAGGATTTTGGCGTTGAAGAAGATAGTTACGAAATTTCAACTTTACCAGACGATTTTAGCGTAGTGCGTGAGGCACTTGAAAAAGCAGGAATTCATATGGTAAGTGCTGAAGTAACAATGATTCCACAGACATATACAGAGTTAACAAATGATGAAGATGTTAAAAAGATGAATAAACTTCTTGACTTACTTGATGAAGATGATGATGTTCAAAACGTTTACCATAATTGGGACGAATAAATATACATTTTAGAATGTTGTAAAATCAATGGTTACAGGAATGTTATACACTATATACATTGTCATTTTGCATAAAAATGGAAAGATGCTGATATACAAACTACCTTCAATGATGATATACGTATGTGCAACTTTAAGTACAAATATTATTATTGGAGGTATTTTTTTATGCAATTAATACACCTGTTAGAAGAGTTTTTATTAGAATTTATATTAGTTAAAATAAAAAAATCAAATTAACTAAGAATGAATATTTAAACATTATTAAAGAAAGAGTGGTTTGACCAAAATACTATGTTTTTTATAGCAGATGTACAAGTATGATAACAGTATAGTGAATAGACAGCAAAATAGATACGTTGAGAAATGTCAAGAGTAGACAATATATTTTAATGTTAACTTGAAAAAATGGTGTTTATGTTATAACATTGAATAGAGGGGGTGCCGTTGTGAGATTAAATGAAAAAGAAATAAGGAAGTACATGAATATTATGTCAGGGCTGACGAACTACAAGGAAATAATATTTATCATAAAAGCAGAAAAAGATAAAAACGAAGTTAAGGAAGATATGGAATGGTTAATAGCAGAGGGGTATATAGTAAGAAAAGATATGAAGTCGGAAACGGGCATAGAGTCAATACTATGGATTACTGAAAAAGGTAAAAAAGCAAGCGGGTTTCCGTACTAAAAATTTTGGACGCATAAATAGCAAAAAAGCCTACTTTCCTTGTAAGTTCAAGGATGGCAGGCTTTTTGTCATTTGCAATTCATTTTATATACAGAAAACGGTTGAATTGCCCATTTACACCATGCAACCATCCATGGTTATAATCTGCCCTGTAATGAATGAAGATTTATCACAAGCAAGAAAAACTGCCAAATCAGCAATTTCTTCAGCTTTGCCAAAACGCATAAGTGCTATTTCATCGGTAAGAACAGCTCTTTCTTCATCGTTAAGCCATTCGTTCATTTTTGTATCTATAACACCGGAGGCAATGGCATTAATACGTATTCCACTTGGACCTACTTCCTTAGCCATGGCTTTTGTAAAGGAGTTTACAGCACCTTTTGTGGCAGAATATACTGCCTCGCATGATGCACCTCGCTCGCCCCATATAGATGAAATATTAATAATTGTACCACTTTTACTGCTTATCATCTTTGGTAGTGCAAGGTGTGTGCAGTTAAAAACAGACTTAATATTGGTGTTAATAATTTCATCCCATTTCTCTGGGTTCATTTCTGTAAAAAGCCCCATATGTGCAATACCAGCGTTGTTTACAAGTATATCAACATTGCCGTAAATATTGTTTACTGTACCAAACATTTCCTTACAGCTTTGGTAGCTTGAAACATCTGCAAGATATGAATAGGAGTAATAGCCCATGGCTTTAAGTTCTTCCTGTGCTTTAACCAATTCATCCGAGCTTGTTGAGGCATTAAGTATAATATTGCAGCCCTCTTTTGCAAATGCAAAGGCAATAGCTTTACCAATACCTCTTGAGGAGCCTGTCACCAGAACAGTTTTGCCTTTAAGTTCCATTTAATCAAATCCTTTCAAACATGGATGCCTAAATATGTTGAAATTTGTAAATAAGGTCTATATATATAATCTAACATTATTATTCGTTTAAAACAAGAGGTACTTGCATGATATTATAAAGAGCATTAAGTACCATCCAGTTTTGTTGGAATGGTCTGTCAAGGTTCCAATACCCTGCTCCAGCTAAACCATATTCTTTTATGAGCATAAGTTTGGTTTCAATACTTCTGGCATCCTCAAACCATACCTCGGCAGGTGTTCCAGTGTTATCAATAAAGTTATAAAATGGGCTTTGGGATGTTTCATCGTAAAAAATTTCAACATTTTTTTCAGCCGCTATTTCTATTGCTGTTAAATTTGATATAGAGGTTGCTTTGGTTACACCTTTTTCATAAGGAAGCTGCCATATATAACCATAGCTTGGTATTCCCATAAGTATTTGGTCAGAAGGAATTTCTGTTATGGCATAATCCAGCACTTTTCTAACGTTGTCTATTGGAGCAATTGCCATAGGTGGTCCATATGTATAGCCCCACTCATAGGTCATTATAAATGAAAGATTTGCTGCGGCACCTATTCCTAAATAATTATGTCCCTCATACAATAAACCTTTCTGGGTTGAAGATGTTTTTGGTGCAAGAGCGGCTATGACTATGTAGCCATATTGATTAAGGCGTGCAGTAAGCTTTGAAATGAAATTAACATAGTTTTGGCTGTCTTCAGGTGGCAAAAATTCAAAATCTATGTCAAGGCCATTGTATTTTTTTTCTTTAAGGGTAACAAGAATATTCTCTATAAGCTTATCTTGAAGTACGGTGTCGTTTAAAACTTTGCTTGCAAGTTCGCTACTGAAGACACCTTCTTTATTTAATGATGAAAGGTGCATAAGGGGTGCAACACCAAAACTTCTAGCAAGGGCAATGATTTTCTCATCTGTGATGGTTATAAGTGTTCCATCATCATTAATGCCATGAGTAAAAATGCTTATATATGTAAGGTATGGAAGGACAGTTCGTAGATAGTCCAGATTTACATTGGGGTATATGTATCCACTTATCTGTGTAGCACCTATAAATGGCGATTTGTAGGATACTACAATTAAATCTCCAGGCACAATTGTTCGTTGTGCTGTAAATGGGTTGTTGCGTAAAAGGCGTATAACAGTTACATTATATTGATTGGCTATGCTTGCTAGTGTATCACCCTGTTTAACGGTATGGCTGACTTCTGGGTAAAGGATAATAATTGTCTGACCTATGACAAGGTTATTGGGGTTTGGAAGTTGATTTATGTTTTGTAGATACTGGGTGGAAAGACCATAGGTTTGGGCTATGGAAAAAAGAGTTTCTTGAGATTTTACTACGTGTATTTGCATATTATATCCTCCTGAAAAAAAGTAAGTATTATTAATAGTTTATGTTTATAGCTAAAAAATAATGGTACTTTTCTTTTTTGACGCAAAAGAGTATAATATAACCTTAAATAAAATATTAGATAAGGAGAAACAAAATGCTTATTGACGATATTAGAAAAAAAGAACTTGGTATATTTGAGATATTTGCCATGGCAAGGGGAATTTTTAGAGCCAACCTAAATTCAATTATAAAGGTATGCGTGTTTATTGGTATACCAATAAATATACTTTTGTCTTTTGTGGTTATTTTAGCCACAAATATAGGTAAAAGCATTAACTTTGATGTTATTACAAGTGACCCAAGTAAGATGGAGCAATTTATATTATCACCACAAGGAAGAAAAATGGTGGTTTATTATATAATTGTGTTCATGATACAAAGTATGATGATTCCACTTATAACTATGGCTGTGGCACGTATAACAAAAAATTATGCAACAGAGAAGGCTGCAAAAAGCAGTGAGGCAATGCTTGAAGCCTTTTCTAAGGGATATGTACTTATTGGTGCGGCACTTATAAGTGAAATGGTTATTTGGGGAGGAATGATATTCATTATTCCTGGGCTTATATTTATGGTTAATCTGTATTTTTATGTATATGCTATTGTGCTGGATGATAAAGGCATTTTTGAATCCCTTAGTTATAGTACAAGTTTGGTTAGGGGATATTTTTTAAAAACAGCAATTGCAGTAGTAATTATTTACTGTTTAGATTTCTCTATATCTTTCTTAGTTATTAATTTATTTCCAGGGGAAGAAGTTACTATGATAACTGAGCTAATGTTAAGATTTATAACTAATATCATTGATTGTTACTTTGTTGTAGCAATAACTATATTTTATATTAACCGACAAGCAGTTAAAGAGGGTATTACAGGAAAAATTGAAGATTTTATGTAAAATGTTGACTGATTTTCTGACAGAAAGTCGGTCTATTTTTTTCTATTTGTCCTAAATTTGTACAATTGTTTAAAATTTATGATATAATTAATAAATGGCAATAAGTTTTATTTTAGGAGGAATACTATGGTTTTAGACATGAGTGGATTTACGAAAGAGCAATTGAAATATTTGATACTTTTGGCAAAAAAATATCCGGATATTAACAGTGCTAGTGCGGAAATTATAAATTTGCAGGCTATTTTAAATCTTCCAAAGGGAACAGAACACTTTGTTAGTGATATTCATGGTGAATATGAATCTTTTAATCATGTTCTTAAAAATGCGTCAGGGGTTATTAAAAACCAAATAAGTACAATTTTTGGAACAGAGATGAGGGAAGCTGATAAGAAATCCCTTGCTACACTTATTTATTATCCAGAACAAAAGTTGGAACAGATTGAAAAGGAAGAAACAGACCTTGAGGATTGGTACAAAATAACTCTTTATAGGCTGGTTACTATATGTAAGGTTTTAGGTTCAAAATATAGTCGCTCTAAAGTTAGAAAAGCTTTGCCAAAAGAGTTTGCATACATAATTGAAGAATTACTGCACGAAGATAGGGCAGACACAAACAAGCAGTTGTATTTTAACGAAATAATAGAAGCTATAATACGTCTTTATCAAGCAGAACGTTTTATTATTTCCATTTCTCACCTTATACAAAGGCTTGCCGTTGACCAATTGCATATAATAGGCGATATTTACGACAGAGGCCCTAATGCGGCAAAAATTATGGATGTTATAGACCGATACCATTCGGTGGATATACAATGGGGAAATCACGATATTTCTTGGATGGGTGCAGCAGCAGGCTGTCAGGCACTTATATGTAATGTCATTAGAATACAGGCACGTTATGCCAACCTTGATACAATTGAGGAGGATTATGGCATTAACCTTATACCTCTTGCTACCTTTGCTATGGAAACTTATGCAGATGACCCATGCGAACGTTTTATGCCAAAGCTTTCCACAGGTGATATTATGAGCGATAAGGATGCAAAGCTTATTGCTAAAATGCACAAAGCAATTGCCATAATGCAATTTAAAGAAGAAGCAAAAATCATAATGCGTAATCCTGAATTTAAAATGCAGAATAGGCTTTTATTAGGAAACATGGATACTGAAAAAGGAACTATTACAATTGAAGGAACAGAATATGCAATGAATGATAAATATTTCCCTACAGTAGACCCTAAAAATCCTTATGACCTTACACAGGAAGAACAGCTTGTTATGGACAAAATAAAATCATCCTTTGTAAACAGTGAAAAACTTCAAGGACATACAAGATTACTTTATTCAAATGGCAGTCTTTACAAAAAATTCAACTCAAACCTTATGTTCCATGGAGGTGTGCCAATGAACGAGGATGGAACTCTTAAAATAGTTAGTTTTAGAGGAAAGAAGCTGGCAGGAGAAGATTATTTTGACGCCGTTGACAGAACTGTGCGTGAGGGATATTTTAACAAAGCACACAGTGAAAGCAAACGTGAGTGCATGGATATTATATGGTATTTATGGTGTGGAGAAGACTCTCCTCTTTTTGGTAAGCAAAAAATGACTACATTTGAGAGATATTTTATAGACGATAAGGAAGCACACAAGGAAATAAGCAATCCATTTTATAGTCTTAGAAACAAAGAGGAAATTTGTAAAGCTATACTTGCGGATTTTGGTATGAATCCAGAAAAGAGCCACATTATAAACGGTCATGTGCCTGTTAAGGTATCTAAAGGAGAAAGCCCTATTAAGGCAGATGGACGTTTGTTTGTTATTGATGGTGGGTTTGCAAAGGCATATCAAAAGGTTACGGGCATTGCGGGGTATACACTTATTTATAATTCCCATGGGCTAGTGCTTGTAAGTCATGAGCCATTTGAGAGTATGGAAAAAGCAGTTGCAGAGGAAAAAGATATTCATTCGTCAACAGTTGCATTGCAATATTCCCAAGAGAGAATAAGAGTGGCTAACACCGACATAGGTGCAGAACTGAAAAGCAATATTGCAGATTTAGAAAAATTATTAGAGGCATACCATATGGGCATTATTAAAGAGGCAGATGTGAAGTAGAAAGAAATGTTATATACATTAGAGGAGAAAACATGGCAAATTACAAGATGATAATTAAATACGAAGGCACACGCTTTAATGGTTGGCAAAAGCAAGGCAATACAAAAAATACCATACAGGAAAAAATAGAAGCAGTGCTTAGCGAAATGACAGGTGAGGCAATAGAAATTTCAGGCTCTGGCAGAACAGATGCAGGAGCACACGCCTATGGTCAGGTGGCTAATTTCCGTATGAAAAATGAAATTGCGGAAAGTAACATATTATCATTTGTTAATAAAAATTTGCCACAAGATATTGCGGTTTCATCGGTAGAACGTGTAAACGACCGTTTCCATAGTAGGCTCAATGCAAAACGAAAAACTTATATTTATCGAATTTGGAACAGCGAGGTTTCATCGGTTTTTGACCGAAGATTGATGTATACCAGTACCGAAACAATGGATATAGAGGAAATGAAAAAAGCTGCTAGTCAGTTTTTGGGCAGCCATGATTTTAAAAGCTTTTGCTCTAATAAAAGGTATAAAAAATCCACAGTGCGAGAAATTTATAGCATTGATGTTAAAAAAATTGGTGATGAAGTTCGCCTTACTTTCTGTGGCAACGGCTTTTTATACAATATGGTGCGTATAATGGCTGGCACAATAGTGCAAGTAGGCGAGGGTAAGATTAAATCAACACAAATACCTGCCATGCTTGAAGCAAAAGATAGAGAATTATCAGGAGTAACTTTGCCAGCACAAGGTCTTACGCTGTTGAATGTGGAATATTAAATATTAATTATGTATATGAAATAACTTGGGGATTTTTTCTCTGAGTTATTTTTTTTATGAAAAAATAAACCTACACTAAAATATAGCGTATCTGTTTTATATAACACATTGACATAGTAAAAGTTTTATTGTAAAATTTTCCAAAAGGTTTTATTGTAAAACGAAATTAGATTTAAACAAAAACTATGGAAAGGTTGAGATTAATGGATGATGAAGTAACTGAAGATATTGATGATATTGTGTCAAAGGTTATGCAGATACACTTGGGCATGATACGCTGGAATGTAAAATATATGTCAGACCTTTTTGATATAAATGGTAAAAAACCTGATATACTTACAAGAACGCAAATGGAATTATTGAAAATAATTGATAGCATTGAAAAGGTTACAATATCTCAGTTAGGAAAAATAATGTGTGTTTCCAAAAGCAGTATATCTATTACGGTTTCCAGAATGGAAACATATGGTTATGTTACAAGATATAAGGATGGTGATGAAACGGATGGGCGAAAAACATTTTTGGAGATAACAGAAAAGGGCAAAATCGCTTTGGAAAATATAGAGAAAAAAATGTTTCAGGGGTTTGCTAATTATTATAAATCTATGAATGAAGAAGATAAAGAAAATTTAAAGAATGGTATTGATTGCTTTTATAAAATATACGTAAACAGGGAGGAGTAAATAATGAATTGCAAAAATATTACTTTAGTTGCAGCATTGGTGGTAACAATGGCATTTACAGGTTGTTCATCACAAAAAACCACGGATGAGCAGGTAAGTGATGCTACATCGGTTGAGGTGGCTGTGGCACAAAATGGCACAGTAGAAACAAACTATGTATATTCCGGCAAAACAGCACCAGTTGAAACAGCGGATGTATTTAGCACAATAAACGTAAAGGTAAAAAAAGTTAACTTTGACATTGGTGACGTGGTAAATGCAGGTGACATACTGTTTGAAATGGATACTGAGAGCTATGCAACAAGTCTTAAAGTACAGCAGGCAAATTATACAGCTGCAAAGGCGAATGTTTCCACTGCACAAACTGCACTGAACACAGTTAATGGTGCGTCTATGCAGATGCAGATTGAAAATGCAAGAGTTGCTATGGAAAATGCAAAGCTGGCAAGGGACACGGTGAAAATAGATTTTGATAACAAATCAGTGTTGTTTACACAAGGCTACATAGCACAAACAGAAATGGATGCCGTTAAAGATACATACACAAAAGCAGAAACTGCATACAATCAGGCTTCACAGGCATATGAACTTACAAAAGGTCAGCTTGTAGAGGAAAATACTCAAAAAGCACAGGATGCCTTAAATGCGGCACAGGCAAGTGCAAATGCAGCTGCGGCACAGATGGAGTCTATACAAAAATCCATAAGAGATGCAAAGGTTAAAAGCCCTATAAACGGAGTTGTTACTGAAAATAATGTAACAGCAGGCACTGTACTTTCAAGTACAGCTGTACCATTTGTAATTTCCAATACATCATCGGTTATTGTTGATGTAAGTGTTTCGGAACAGATAATCAATTCCCTTGCAAATGGACAGAGTGTAGGTGTTAAAATAGCAGCAGTTAGTCCAGATAAATTAAATGGAACAATTAAAACTATCAATCCTGCGGCAAATGCAAAGGGTACATATGACGTTGACATTGAAATTTCAAATACATCAGGTGCAATAAAAAGCGGTATGTTTGCAGAGGTAAGTTTTGATAAGGAAAAGGGAGAAAATACAGTTGTTGTGACCAGAGATGCAGTTGTATCCAAAAATAACGAGGATTACGTATTTATTGAAAAAGATGGCGTGGTTACAAAAACCATTGTAGTTATGGGCATTGATGACGGTGAAACAGTTCAGATATTAAAAGGTGTTAATGTTGGTGACAATGTAGTTGTAAAGGGACAGACATATATTAACGATGGTGACAGTGTTGAAGTTGTTAAGGATGATAGCAATGCGGTGGAGTCCACTGAAACAAAGGGGGAATAAGCCATGTTTTCCAAAGCATCAATAAAACGTCCCGTTACAACAGTTATGATTATGCTTATTGTTGTACTGGCGGGCTTAATTGGTTACAAATCACTTAACTTGGACCTTATGCCGTCAATGGATATACCAGTAGCAATTGTAAGCACAACCTATGTGGGTGCAGGTCCAGAGGAGATAGAAACACTTGTAACAAAACCGTTGGAGGAGTCTTTGGGTACAGTTGCTAAAGTGGATACAATTTCTTCCACATCATCTGCCAATTCATCTATCATTATTGTTCAATTTGAAGATGACACAGATGTAGACCTTGCCGCAGTTGATATGCGTGAAAAGGTTGACCTTATTAAAAGCAACTTGCCAGAGGGTGCTCAAGAACCAGTTGTGCTAAAGCTGGACATTAATAGTATGACTGCTATTACAGTTGGCATAAAAAGTAATTCCCTCAATTTAACAGAGCTTAATACACTTACAGAAGATACAATTTCCAAAAGATTTGAAAAAATTGAAGGCGTAACCTCAGTTTCTATAACAGGTGGCATTGAAGATGAAGTTGAAATTGTTGTAAATCCAGAAAAACTTCAGGGCTATGGCGTAACAGTAAGCCAGCTTTCACAGGCTTTAGCTGCAGAAAATTTAGATTATCCAACGGGAAAAATTCAGCAAGGCACAATACGTTTACAGGTTAAATCTGTGGGCATTTTTAAATCTGTTGATGAAATAAGAGATTTACCTATACCAACATCGTCAGGCGGAATTATTCACATGAGAGATGTTGCAGATGTAAATATTGTGGAAAAAGAAAAATCAAGCTATGCTCTAATAGATGGTCAGCCCGCTCTTATGCTTGACATCCAAAAGCAAAGTAACGCAAATCTTGTTCAGGTTTCTGACGAGGTAACAGCAGAGATTGAAAAGGTTTGCAAGGATTACCCAGATGTATCTTTATCTATGCTTACAGATACATCAAATTATATTAAATTATCAGTAAATAACATTATATCAACAGCATTACAGGCAGCGGTACTTGCTATTTTAGTAATTTTCATATTTCTTCGTTCGTCAAAAATGGCACTCATCGTTGGTATTTCTATTCCAACATCAATCATTGCCACCTTTGCGGTTATGTGGTTTGATGGAATGACATTGAATATGATTAGTACAGGTGGTATTGCCATTGGTATAGGTATGCTGGTGGACAATTCCATTGTTGTGCTGGAAAACATATTTAGCCATGCACGGCGAGGAAAGCCTATTAAAGAGGCGGCGGCAGATGGTGCAGGAGAGGTTGCAATGGCAGTTACAGCCTCAACACTTACAACCCTTGGCGTTTTTGTGCCACTTATGTTTGTTTCTGGTACTACTGGTGACATTTTTAAGGACTTATCCCTTACTATTTGCTTTGCGTTAACAGCATCTTTAGTTGTATCACTTACATTTGTGCCTATGGCGTGCAGTAAGCTTTTAAAGCCAGAGCAATTTGCTGACAATGAAGATACTGCTCAACCAAAGAAGAAACTGCATTTTACAAAGCTTTTGGATGTATGGGGCAAAGGGCTTGATAGGCTTGATTCAGGGTACAGAAAAGTGCTTTTATGGTGCCTTGTTAACAAAAAGAAAGTTGTTGCACTGGTGTTAGCAATATTTATTGGAACATTGGCACTTGTACCTATTATGGGTATGGACTTTATGCCTACCATGGATGAGGGCGTTATAACTGCTAGTATTAAATTGCCTGATGGGACAATGATTGAGGAAACAGAAAAAGTTGTTAACGAAGTACTTACACATATTGAAAGTATGGATAGTGTAGAAATGGATTATGCAACTATTGGCGGCGGCGGAGTATCGTTTACTGCAAACAGTACCAATCTTGCCACCATAACAGTTAATCTTGTGAATAAAAAGGAGAGGGAATTATCTTCTGAGGATATAGCTAAAAAGCTTGAGAATGAATTGAAATCGGTACCTGGGTGTGAAATAACTGTAAGTGCTAGCAGTTCTGGCATGGGTTCTTACGGCGGAAGTGGAGTAACACTGCAAATTAACGGTGACGAAAATGATGAATTAAGAGAGATTTCTAACAATATAGAAGGTATGATTGAGGACATTGACGGAGTAACAGAAATTTCCAATTCTGCTGGTGAAACCTTGCCAGAAACAAAAATTACAATTAATAGAGAAAAGGCATCGAGATACGGAATAACAGCAACACAAATTTATATGGCAGTAAGCAATGCAATAAATGGTACTGTTGCTACTCAGTTCAAGATAGACGGAAGTGAGATTGATGTAAGGATTAAGCAAAGTGACGAAAGTGTTAAATATATGAACGACCTTGAAAACCTTACAATAACCACTTCTTCAGGCATTGTAGTACCAATAACTGAAGTTGCGGACATAACAAAGGATGAATCTTCTGTTTCTGTAACAAGAAAAAATCACCATAAATATACAGAATTAACTGCTACGGTTTACGGAAGGGACATGAGTTCGGTTCAACAAGACATACAGTCAAGACTTAGTAATTATATTATGCCAGAAGGATATTCATATGAGTTTACTGGAACATTGCAAGAAATGAATGAATCCTTCATACAGCTTGGAATTGTGCTTGTTGTAGCAATACTTTTGGTTTATATGATTATGGCAAGTCAGTTTGAATCTTTCATTTATCCGTTTATAGTAATGTTCTCTATGCCTATTGCTATTACAGGCGGTATTTTTGGCTTGTTTGTAACGGGTAAGTCAATAACGGTTACAGCTTTTATGGGCTTTATTATGCTGGTGGGTATGGTTGTTAACAATGCAATTGTGCTTGTTGATGCGGCAAACCAAAATGTTGCAAAAGGAATGAGTGCATATGAAGCCATTTGTATTGCAGGTCCTGACCGTTTAAGACCTATATTGATGACAACTCTTACAACTGTACTTGGTATGATTCCTTTGGGGCTTGCCTTAACAGAGGGTATGGAAATGCAGCAACCTATGGCAATTTCAATTATATTTGGTCTTTCTTTATCCACGCTGGTAACTCTTATATTTATACCTGTGCTTTATATGCTTGTAGATAAATTTAGATATAAAAACATAGAAAAAAGATTTTTAAAAAATAAAAAAACTTTAGATAACTGATTTTTAGATTAAATTACATGAAAATATCAGATATAACTAAAGAATATACTATGTATTTGTTATATTTCTACAATATACATAAACAATTTTATCTAACAGGCTAATAATATTCTATAAATACGATATTTAAAAGGTTATAAGATTCGATTTTTTTGGAAAGCCTTTTTATTGACAATTACTTAAAGCCTTAGTATAATCGAGATATAAATTTTGAACGAGGGCGTCCACTATATAAGTAGGCGTCCTCTATTTTTTTATAGAGAACGCAGGTGGACTAATACCTGATGTGAAAAATCTAAAGGGGGATTTTGGCAATGGGATATACAAGAGATGACATTATTGACCTTGTGGTGGAAAACGACGTAAAGTTCGTAAGGCTTCAGTTTACAGATATATTGGGTGTTTTTAAAAATGTTGCTATTACTGTTAGTCAGCTTGAAAAAGCACTTGATAACCAATGTATGCTTGACGGTTCATCAATAGAGGGTTTTGTTAGAATTGAAGAGTCCGATATGTATTTAAAACCCGACCTTGATACCTTTGTTGTATTCCCTTGGAGACCACAGCATGGTAAGGTAGCAAGATTTATCTGTGATATATATACACCAGATGGAAAACCTTTTGAAGGCTCACCACGATATGTACTGCAAAAAACACTGCAGAGGGCAGAGTCTATGGGCTATCAATTTAATGTTGGCCCTGAATGTGAATTTTTCCTTTTTCAAACTGACGATGCAGGTAAGCCTACCACTACGCCACATGACAATGGTACGTATTTCGACCTTGGACCTGTGGATATGGGCGAAAATACAAGGCGTGAAATCTGCCTTACTCTTGAAGATATGGGTTTTGAAATTGAAACTAGTCATCACGAAAATGCACCTGGTCAACATGAGGTTGATTTTAGATATGAGGAGGCACTAAGAGCAGCAGACAACATTATGACGTTTAAGCTTGTTGTAAAAACAGTTGCACAGCGTAATGGACTTTTTGCTTCATTTATGCCAAAACCATTAAATGGCGTTAATGGCTCAGGAATGCACGCAAACTTATCTTTGTCAAAAAACGGGAAAAATGCGTTTTATGATGAGAATGACAAAAATGGGTATGGTTTAAGCCTTGAGGCATATCAGTTTATGGCAGGGTTGCTTGCACATATGAAGGGTATGTCCATAATAACAAATCCAATTGTAAATTCTTATAAACGAATTATTTCTGGGTTTGAAGCACCGGTGTATTTAGCCTGGAGTGCGGCAAATAGAAGCCCGCTTATAAGAATTCCAACTAGCAGCCCAGAATGTAAGAGAATTGAGCTAAGATGCCCTGACACAGCGTGTAATCCATATCTTGAATTTGCAGCTATACTTTCGGCAGGACTTGACGGCATAGAAAGAGGAATGACGCCTCCGCCTGCTGTTGAAGGAAATATATATGAAATGAGCGATGAGCAAAGAAAGAACCTCGGTATTGAAAGACTTCCTAAGGATTTGGGAGAGGCAATAGATAAGTTTGAAAAGGATGAGCTTATTAGAGAAACTCTTGGTGAGCATATTTGCGACAAATACCTTAAAGCTAAAAAACATGAATGGGAAGAGTATAGGTCAACTGTTACCGACTGGGAGCTTGACAGATATTTCAACATTTACTGATACCACAGCCTACAATTAGAACCTGGAGTTGATATGGATGAATAACGTAATTATCGGCTTTTCGGAGAGAAAAAAGGGTGAAGTAATCAAAGACATTATTGTGAAAAATGGTTTTGTCGATACTGACCTTTGCACATCTGGCGAAGAGGTACTGAGAATTGCCAACCAATATGCCGGTGGAATTGTTGTTTGTGGATATAAAGTGGGAAGCATGATAAGTACAGAGGTATATGAGCTGTTGCCCGAAGATTTCGGTATGTTGGTGTTGCTGTCAAGGAATCAGGCTGAATTGATGGATAATCCTGATATATTTAGTTTGGTATTGCCAATTAACAAGGTGGATTTGATAAGAACGGTTAACATGATTCTTGAAATAGGCAGAAAAAACTCGGGAGGAGCAAATGCTACTGAGCTTAATGGAAGAGCCACTGCCACCAAGGTGTTACGTACTGAGGACGATAAGGTTATTATTGAAAAAGCTAAGCTGCTGCTTATGAATAAGTTTAAAATCACTGAGGATGCGGCTCACAGGTTCATCCAAAAAAACAGCATGAACAAGGGCATGAAAATGGTTGATACAGCTAAAATAATATTAAGAGATGATTGATATGTCAGTGTGGGCATACCTGTTAGTACACGGGTGTGCCCATTATCTTATGTAAAAATGCCTTTTTTTAAAATAGAAAAAGGTTTAAAATATAAGCACTTATAAATATTATAAAATATAAAAGGAAGGGAATGAAGACAATGAAAAAAATAGAAATAATTATTAAAAGTGAAAAACTGGAGGAGCTTAAAGTAGCACTCAATGAGCTTGGGGTAACAGGTATGATGCTTACAAACATAATGGGCTTTGGTAATCAAAAGGGTTATACACAAACTTACAGAGGTGCAAAATACACTGTTAACCTTTTGCCTAAAGTTAAGGTGGAAACTGTTGTTTGTGACGATATTTACCATCAGGTGCTTACTAAGGTGCAAGAAACTGTAGCAACAGGCAATATAGGCGATGGTAAGATTTTCGTTTATGAAGTTGCAGAGGCTGTTCGCATAAGAACAGGTGAAACAGGCGAAAACGCTATTTAGAGGCATATTTAAAAGTGAACAGCAAATATATTAGTTATTATCAATGGGGATGATTACTTTGGAAAAAACCAAAGAACTCATCCTTTTTTATTTTATTAGGGGGTTATTATTATGGAAATTGCGGAATTAACAAGAATGTTGGACGTAACATGGGTATTGGTAGCAGGAGCATTGGTTTTCTTCATGCAGGCAGGCTTTGCTATGGTAGAAACTGGATTTACAAGAAGTAAAAATGCTGGTAACATTATTATGAAAAATCTTATGGACTTTGCAATTGGTTCAGTTGTTTTCTTTGTAGTAGGATTTGGCTTGATGTTTGGTGAAAGTGCTGGTGGCTTTGTTGGTACAACGGGATTTATTAATCCTACAAACTTGAAGCTTGATATTTTTGAAACTCTTACACCAGGAACATTTATTTTCTTCCAGACGGTGTTCTGTGCTACAGCAGCTACAATAGTTTCAGGTGCTATGGCAGAGCGTACTAAATTTCTTTCATATTGTGTTTACAGCTTTATTATCAGCTTGGTTATTTACCCTGTTGTTGGTCACTGGATATGGGGTGGCGGCTGGCTTTCACAGCTTGGTTTTGTAGATTTTGCAGGTTCAACAGTTGTACATAGCATTGGTGGATGGGCAGCACTTGTTGGTGCAGCTATTTTAGGACCACGTATTGGCAAGTATGGCAAAAATGGTGAAGTTAATGCTATTCCAGGTCATAACATTCCTATCGGTGCTCTTGGCGTATTCATTCTCTGGTTCGGCTGGTTTGGATTTAACCCAGGTTCAACACTTGGTGCAAGCCTTGAAATTGGACACATTGCAATGACAACAAATCTTGCAGCAGCATCAGCTACTGTGGTTGTTATGATTGTTACATGGTTAACAATGGGTAAGCCTGATGTATCAATGACACTTAATGGTTCACTTGCTGGTCTTGTATGTATTACAGCAGGATGCCAAGTAGTTACAATGTGGGGCAGTATTGCAATTGGTGTTATCGCAGGTTTTGCAGTAGTATTTTTTGTAGGATTTTTTGACAGATGCAAAATTGATGACCCTGTTGGTGCTACAAGTGTTCATCTTGTATGTGGTGTTATGGGCACACTGCTTGTAGGCTTGTTTGCAAATTATGCACCTGGTACAGAAAATGCTATCACAGGATTATTCTACGGTGGCGGTTTAAAGCTTTTAGGTATTCAGACAATTGGTGTTGCTGCAGTTGGTACATGGACAGTTGCCACAGCATTCATTATGTTTACTGTTATTAAGAAAACAATTGGTCTTAGAGTAAGTGAAGAAGAAGAAATAAGAGGATTGGATGTTTGTGAACATAATGGTCCAGCGTATGGAGATTTTATGACAAAAATCTGATAATTAATGTAATTGAAACATAAATACGTGTTTGATATAAGAAAAATTTATATTGGATATAAAATATATTCTATTGATTTATGTAACATAAAGTATTATAATGTGCACAAGAGCAAAGAAGTTCTTAAGCAAGGTGGACTATGTCTGTCTTTGCTTAAGAACTTTTTTTTATCCCTTAAAACCGAAAATGTTTACAAGAGTTAATTTTTTCGGAGGGTACTATAAAAAGAAAGGATGAAAAGATTATGAGCGAGAACATGTTTCTTAAAAACAACGAAGCAAAAGGCTTATATACCCCAGGCTTTGAGCATGATAATTGTGGTATAGGTGCAATTGTAAACATTAAAGGTATTAAAACACACCAAACAGTAGAGGATGCACTTAAAATTGTAGAAAACCTTGAGCACAGAGCGGGTAAAGATGCAGAGGGCAAAACAGGCGATGGAGTAGGCATACTTCTTCAGGTATCGCACAAATTTTTCAATAAAGAAGCAAAGGTATTAGGTTACAAAATAGGTGGCGAGGGAGATTATGCCGTTGGTATGTTTTTCTTACCACAAGATGAGTTGGAGAGAAACCAAGCTAAAAAGATGTTTGAGATTATTGTTGAAAAAGAAAATCTTGAATTTATTGGATGGCGTGAAGTTCCTACTGACCCATCAATTTTGGGTAAGCAGGCAATTGACTGTATGCCATGTATTTTGCAGGGCTTTGTAAAGCGTACTGATTCGGTGGAAAAGGGAATTGCCTTTGAGCGTAAGCTGTATGTTGTAAGACGTGTATTTGAGCAGAGCAATGACAACACATATGTTGCCTCACTTTCGGCACGTACTATTGTTTATAAAGGAATGTTCCTTGTTACTCAACTTCGTCTTTTCTTTAAGGATTTACAGGATAATGACTATGAGTCTGCAATAGGAATGGTGCATTCACGTTTTAGCACAAATACAACACCAAGTTGGCATAGGGCACACCCTAACCGTTTTATTTTGCACAATGGTGAAATAAATACAATAAGAGGAAACGCAGACCTTATGCTTGCACGTGAGGAAACCATGGCAACTGATGTGCTTCAAGGTGAGATGCACAAGGTGCTTCCTATAATAAACCAAGAGGGTTCAGACAGTGCAATGCTGGATAACACCTTGGAGTTCCTTGTAATGAGTGGAATGGATTTACCTCTTGCAGTAATGGCAACCATACCAGAACCATGGAGCAATAATAAGAATATGAGCCAAAACAAGAGGGATTTTTATCAGTATTATGCAACAATGCTTGAGCCATGGGATGGACCTGCGTCAATCCTTTTTAGTGATGGTGATGTAATGGGTGCAGTGCTGGACAGAAATGGTCTTCGTCCATCAAGATACTATATTACAGATGATGATAGACTTATTCTTTCATCTGAAGTTGGTGTTTTGGATATTCCAGTAGAAAAAATTATTAGAAAAGAACGTTTAAGACCAGGTAAAATGCTTTTGGTTGACACAATAAAAGGTGAGCTTATTGATGACGATATATTGAAAGAACGCTATGCAAGCCGTCAGCCTTATGGCGAATGGATTGACCGAAACCTTGTTCACCTTAAAAATATACGTATACCAAACAAAAAAATTCAGCAGTATACTAAAGAAGAACTTGCAAGAATGCAAAAGACCTTTGGCTATACTTATGAAGAAGTTATGACAGCAATTTTGCCTATGGCAAAGACAGGCAGTGAGGCAATTGCTTCCATGGGTATAGATTCACCGCTGGCTGTGCTTTCGGCAACCAAAAAACCATTGTTTAATTATTTTAAGCAGATGTTTGCACAGGTTACAAATCCGCCTATAGATGCTATACGTGAGGAAATTGTAACAAGCACAACTGTATATATTGGTGAGGACGGAAATCTGCTTCAAGAAAAAGCGGAAAACTGTAAGGTTATACGTATTGATAATCCAATACTTACCAACACAGATTTGCTTAAAATTAAGAATATGGATATAAAGGGCTTCAAAATGGGAGTTATTCCTATTACGTATTATAAAAATACATCGTTAGAAAAGGCAATTGACCGCTTGTTTGTTGAAGTGGACAGGGCATATCGTGACGGTACAAATATTCTTATACTTTCTGACCGCGATGTGGATGAAAACCATGTTCCTATTCCATCACTTTTGGCAGTATCTGCAGTTAGTAAATATTTAGTAAGAACAAAGAAAAGAACTAATGTGGCACTTATACTTGAAACTGCTGAGCCACGTGAGGTGCATCATTTTGCAACGCTTTTGGGCTACGGTGCGTGTGCCATAAATCCTTACCTTGCACAGGATACAATTCGTAACCTTATAGATGAGGATTTGTTACACAAAGACTACTATGCTGCTGTGGATGATTACAACTCTGCAATAATGCATGGTATTGTAAAAATAGCTTCTAAGATGGGTATATCCACAATTCAGTCCTACCAAGGTGCACAGATATTTGAAGCTGTAGGTATAGACAATTCTGTTGTGGACAAATATTTTACCAATACTGTAAGCCGTATTGGTGGTATAGACCTTGATGACATTCAAAGTGAATTTCATGAACTGCACAGAGGTGCTTTTGACCCACTTGGCTTGGCTACAGACCTTACACTTGAAAGTTCAGGCAGCCATAAATTTAGAAGTGGTAAGGAAGAACATCTTTATAATCCAAAAACAATACATCTTCTTCAAGAGGCAACAAGAACAGGAGATTATAAACTGTTTAAGGAATATACAGCACTTATTAACGATGAATTGAAGGTTAATTTAAGAGGTCTTATAGGCTTTAATCTTAAGCAAAATCCAATATCCATTGATGAAGTTGAAAGCGTAGACTCAATTGTTAAACGTTTTAAAACAGGTGCAATGAGCTATGGTTCCATAAGTCAGGAGGCACACGAAACTCTTGCAATTGCAATGAATCGTTTAGGTGCAAAAAGCAACAGCGGTGAGGGCGGAGAAAGCATTGACCGACTTACACCAGACGAAAATGGTGATAGCCGTTGCTCGGCAATTAAGCAGGTTGCTTCTGGACGCTTTGGCGTAACCAGCCGTTATCTTGTTAGTGCAAAAGAAATTCAAATTAAAATGGCACAGGGTGCAAAGCCAGGTGAGGGCGGACATCTTCCAGGGGGAAAGGTTTATCCTTGGATTGCAAAAACAAGACATTCAACAACAGGTGTTGCACTTATTTCTCCACCACCACACCATGATATTTATTCGATTGAGGATTTGGCTCAGCTTATTTACGACCTTAAAAATTCAAATAGAGATGCACGTATTTCAGTTAAACTTTGTTCTGAAGCAGGGGTAGGAACAATTGCGGCAGGTGTTGCAAAGGCAGGAGCACAGTTAATTCTTATTTCTGGTTACGACGGAGGTACGGGTGCGGCAGCAAGAACTTCTATACAAAATGCAGGTATTCCTTGGGAGCTTGGTTTGGCGGAAACACACCAAACTTTAATTAGAAACGGGCTTAGAAACAAGGTTGCCATTGAAACAGACGGAAAGCTCATGAGCGGACGTGATGTTGCAATTGCAGCACTTTTGGGTGCTGAGGAATTTGGTTTTGCAACTGCACCACTTGTAACAATGGGTTGCGTAATGATGAGAGTTTGTAATTTGGATACTTGTCCTGTTGGAGTTGCAACGCAAAATCCAGAGCTTAGAAAGAGATTTAAGGGTAAGCCTGAATATGTAATTAATTTCATGCGTTTTATTGCACAGGAGCTTAGAGAATATATGGCTGAGCTTGGGGTGAAAACTGTTGAGGAAATGGTTGGAAGAAGCGACCTCCTTAAAGTTAGGGATGGTGCTAAAACTAGAACAACAAAGGTTGACTTATCCCCAATTATTAATAATCCATTTGCTGAAGAAGGCAAGAATTTCTGCTTTGACCCTAAACAAACCTTTGATTTTGAACTGGAAAAAACTGTTGATATGCGTGTGCTTTTAAAAAGCTTTGACGCTGCACTGAAAAATAAAGTGCCTACAACTATAGAAATTGATGTTAAAAACACAGACCGTTCATTGGGTACTATTTTAGGCTCTGAAATTACAAAGAGATACCCAGAAGGTTTAGATGAAGATATAATGCACGTTAAATGTAACGGTGCAGGTGGACAAAGTTTTGGTGCATTTATTCCAAAGGGACTTACATTGGAGCTTGAGGGCGATTGTAACGACTACTTTGGAAAAGGTCTATCAGGTGGTAAGCTTATAACATATCCACCTAAAAAGAGTAAATTTGTCCAAGACCAAAATATTATTATAGGTAATGTTGCTCTTTATGGTGCAACAAGCGGAGACGCATATATAAATGGTGTTGCCGGCGAACGTTTTTGCGTGCGTAACAGTGGTGCAAGGGCAGTTGTTGAGGGCGTAGGAGACCATGGCTGTGAATACATGACAGGTGGTATTGCCGTAATTATTGGAAAAACTGGCAAAAATTTTGCTGCAGGTATGAGTGGCGGAACAGCTTATGTTTTGGACGAGGACAGAGATTTTTATACAAGAGTTAACAAGGAACTTGTATCTCTTGAAGAAGTTTTGCATAAACAGGATGTTGCTATGCTTAAAGAAATGCTTGAAGCACACGTTGAAGCAACAGGTTCTAAAAAAGGAAAAGAGATACTTGATGATTTTGGAACATATTTAGGTAAGTTTAAAAAGGTACTTCCTTACGATTATGACAAGATGTACAAAACAATTATAAAAATGGAAGAAAAAGGTCTAAGTGGTGAAGAAGCACAGATTGAAGCATTTTATGCTAATAAGAGAGGATAGGAGGGGACAAAGATGGGAAAAGCTACAGGATTTTTGGAATATGAAAGAAAAACAGGGGAAGAAATAAACCCAAAAGACAGAATTAAAAACTTCAAGGATTTCCACGGCCATTTACCTAAAGAGCAGCAGGAGCTTCAGGGTGCAAGGTGCATGGAGTGCGGTGTACCCTTCTGCCAAAGTGGCATGATGATAAAAGGAATGACTTCGGGATGCCCTTTAAACAATCTTATACCTGAGTGGAACGACTTGGTATATTTAAATAAACCTGAACAAGCATTGGCAAGACTGCTTAAAACAAACAGCTTTCCAGAATTTACAGCACGTGTGTGTCCTGCACCATGTGAAGCGGCTTGTACCTGTGGACTTAATGATGATTCTGTTACCATTAAAGAAAACGAGTGGGGCATTATTGAAAATGGCTACGAAATGGGACTTATTAAGGCTAATCCACCTAAGGTTAGAACTGGGAAAAGAATTGCAGTTGTTGGCAGTGGTCCAGCAGGACTTGCGGCGGCAGACCAGTTAAACAAGCGTGGTCATAGTGTAACTGTATTTGAAAGAAACGACCGTGTTGGCGGACTTTTAATGTATGGCATACCAAATATGAAGCTTGAAAAACAGATAATAGACCGTAAGGTTAACATAATGAAAGAAGAAGGCGTGGAATTTATAGTCAATTCCGATATTGGCAACAGCGTTAAAGCGGACAAGCTTACAAAGGAATATGATAGCGTAATTCTTGCTTGTGGTGCGTCAAATCCAAGGGACATAAATGTACCTGGGCGAGAAGGTAAGGGAATTTACTTTGCAGTCGATTTTCTTAAAGCTACTACAAAAAGTCTTTTGGACAGCAATCTTGCAGATGGAAAGTATATATCTGCAAAGGGCAAAAACGTGTTGGTAATAGGTGGTGGAGATACAGGCAATGACTGTGTGGGTACATCAATACGACACGGTGCAAAAAGCGTTGTTCAGCTTGAAATGATGCCAAAGCCACCACTTACTAGGGCGGAAGACAACAGCTGGCCTGAATGGCCAAAGGTGCTTAAAACCGATTATGGTCAGCAAGAGGCAATTGCAGTTTTTGGCAGTGACCCTCGTCTTTATGAAACAACGGTAACGGAGTTTGTATTGGACAAAGATGGCAATGTTAAAAAGGCGAAAATTGTTAAAGTTGAACGTAAATTTGAAAAAAACGGTGCAATGAGTTTGGTTAATGTTAAAGGCAGTGAAAAAACAATTGATGTTGATTTAGTGCTTATAGCTGCAGGCTTTTTGGGTACACAAAGTTACGTTGCAAAGGCGTTTAAGGTAGAAACCGACCAACGTACCAATGTTAAAACAGTTGCTAACAGCTACTCAACAGGCATACCAAAAGTGTTTGTTACTGGAGATATGCGTCGTGGTCAAAGTCTTGTTGTATGGGCAATACGAGAGGGCAGAGATGCGGCAAAAGAGGTAGACAAGGCACTTATGGGATATAGCAATTTAGCTTAGTATAATAACAGACCTTGGTGGCTTTAATACAAGCCATCAAGGTCTTGTGTATTTTTCTAGAAATTATGGCTAAAATAGTACCCGAAGGGGTGTTAACATGCTAGCTATAGGTGTTGTTGGGGATGATAAAGAAATAGTATTAGGTGTGCTGGCGGATATATTTATGCGAAACGGCATACCCTTTTTTGCGTCCGTAGAAAAAGATGGCGATGGTGTTGCAGCTGCATTTATTGAGGCAGTCAAGCAAAAAGCGAAGGTAGTTGTACTGTCTATAAGTGGAAACGACTGGGAAAAAATTGGTACATTGAGATTTGATATATTTGTGTTTTTAGTGAAAAAAGAACACTGCGAGGTGGTGCTTTCGTCACTGCTTAAACGAAGAAATATATTAATTGTGAATAATGATGTTCCATTGCCGGAAAAAATATCTACAAATGGCGAAACCACACTTATCACCTGTGGCTTTAACCATACATCAAGTGTAACAGTCAGCAGTGTAGGTGAGTTTGCTGATAAAATACAGTATTGTCTACAGCGTACCCTTTTAACCCTTAATGGAGAGGCTATAGAGCCGCAGGAGTTTTCTGTGTGTGGTAACAGCAATGATATAACTGAGGTTTTGGCGGCGGTAACAGCAGCAATTATATCAGGAGCAGAAGTTTAAAGTCTAAAATTTGGATGTCTGAATAAACCTATATTATATAGAAATTCAGGGGTCGTAAAAATTAAGCTTAGTAACGACCCCAAAATATAATTTACTATTGAGGGGAGTTTTTTAATATGCCTAAGGATACTGCTGCTGAAAATAACTATACTTTATTATCAGGTGAGATTGTGTCACCATGCCGTTTTAGTCATGAAATATATGGTGAGGGGTTTTATACATTTGATTTGGCATCTCAGCGTTTAAGTGGAAACAGTGATATTTTGCCCGTTACCGTTTCGGAACGTATTATGGAAGGACAAAGTCTTGATATTGGACGTAAGGTATGTGTAACGGGTCAAATAAGAAGTTATAACAGCTATTGTGATAAGCGTAGCAGGTTGGTGCTTACTGTGTTTGCAAAAGAGCTTGATTTTCAGGAGTGTGAGGACACCAATCAAATTCTTTTGAATGGATACATATGTAAAGCACCTGTATATCGTACAACGCCATTTGGAAGAGAAATAACTGATATTTTGTTGGCGGTAAACCGTGCATACAACAAAAGTGATTATATACCCTGTATTTTTTGGGGAAGAAATGCAAAATATACTGGCAATCTTAAAACAGGTGATAATATACTGGTGTGGGGCAGAGTGCAAAGCAGGCAATATCAGAAAAAAAATGAGGATGGCATAGAAGAAAGAACGGCATATGAGGTTTCAGTGTCGAGAATTGAGAAAAAAACTGAACAATAGCTTAACATATTTCGCCATAAGGTTGACATATTCTTCCATACTTAGTAAGATTATTTCATACTGGAATAATTGTTTGTATTTGATTATTACTAATGAAGAAATAGTGGGGGGTATGTAAAATGTTAAAAAGCTTGTATATTGAATTTAGAGAACACAAGGTGACAGAGAAAAAAGTGATAGAAGCCATTAAAGCGTTATGGAAAAGCCAAGGAAATCTCCTTAAGGATTTGGTTAAGTTAGACATTTACTTTAAGGCAGAGGAAGGTATGTGCTACTACATAATAAATGATGTGGAGCGGGGAGGTTTTTCTCTGGGAAGCTTGGAAGAATAGCCACTGCTAAGCCTGATACAAAAAGTATATTGACAAAAATAAAAATAGGGTATATGATTTCTGCAGTTTTCTAGTTCAGGAATTTGAGGTGCTTATTATGCGTAAAGGGAATATATATATGTATTATGGCCGAGGAAAAGGAAAAACCACTCTTGCCATTGGTCAGGGTATGAGGGCTGTAAGTGAGGGACTTTCAGTTGTTATGGTTCAGTTTTTGGATTACAACAACAATAAGGAATATTCAACACTTAAGCGTATGGAACCGGAATTTAGAGCATTTAGATTTGAAAAACGTCGTGAAAGTCTTGAAAAAGCTGATGAAAATGAAATAAGAAATGAAATTAATTTAGCCTTTAACTTCAGCAAAAAGATAATGGAAACAGGTGAAAGTGAAATGCTTATCCTTGACGGTGTTATTGATGCTGTGAAAAGCGGGCTGATTGATGAAGCTGAGTTGTTTGAGGTGCTTGAAAAGCGAAGCAGCTATATGGATATTATAATTACCGGAAGTGAAAGAAGTTCACTGTTGGCAGAGTGTGCAGACTATATTTATAGCATAAACATAGAAAAAACTCCTACAGAGGATTAAAAAAAGCATTACAATAAAAATAACGGTTATGTTTTCTTTCGGGAGAAGCTAAAAGTTTGTGCAAACCTCTAAACTGATGTAATATATAATTACTTCAGTTTGGGGGTTTTGTTTATGGAAAAATTTAACACAAGAATATACTTAAAACGATAGTTGTTTTGTGTAAAAATTAATCTTCACCATTCCAGCATTTGCAAATATCTAACCATTTTAAGGCATCTGTAAGTTTGAACAAATCGTCACAGCTAAGCTCAATGGCAGAATTGCTGCTTCCACAGGCAGGGAAAACAGTTTCAAATCTTTGTAGAGAAATATCAGTATAGCTTACTACGTTTTTGGGCACACCAAAACAACATACGCCGCCAACAGCATGGCCGGTAAGGGTTAAGGTTTCCTCTGGTGTAAGCATTTTGGCTTTAATACCGAATTCTGATTTAAATTTTTTGTTATCTACTTTTGCATCACCAGCCATACATACTAGTATGCACGTATCATCCTTTTTAAAGGCGATAGTTTTTGCAATACGTGCAGGTATTACGTTTAGTGCTTCTGCTGCAAGCTGAACTGTGGCACTGGATACAGGAAATTCCATAATATCATTTTCACGGTTAAATTTTGCTAGATGAATTTTTACATTTTCTATAGACATATTATCACTCCTATGAGCATTATAATAGCAGAAAATGTTGATTTTTGCAAAGGAATATAGGTTTTATGTGCTTTAATTTTATTTAAATATACTGTACTATAATATGAAGGTATTTAAAATACGGAGGGAAACAGATATGGTTATTATTTTATTTATTTTGGGTCTTTTATTAGTTATTAAAGGAGGAAGTTGGTTTGTTGATGCTGCAAGTTGGATAGCAGAAGCAACAGGAATACCTAAATTTATAGTTGGTGCAACAATTGTTAGCCTTGCCACCACTGCACCAGAACAGATGGTATCCATAATTGCAGTGCTGGGTGGGTCCAATGGTTTGGGTATTGGCAATGCTATTGGCTCAGTTAGCTGCAACCTTGGTCTTGGGCTTGCATTTGTTGTGGTTTTTGCACCTAAGGTTATTAATGTTAATAAAAAGGATTTTTCAGAAAAAGGAATTCTTATGTTTATGGGAGCAGTAATTCTTTGGTTTTTAATAAGGGACACAAAACTTATGCCTATTGAGTCAATTATTTTATTGTGCATACTTATTGCATTTATTGCTGTTAATGTAAAAAGTATTCAGCTTGAATCAAAGTCAGCAAAAAAGAGGGTTCCTATTGAGAAAAAGTCACTTACAGTAAATATAATTAAATTTGTATTAGGAGCAGTATGTATTGTGCTTGGTGCAAGGCTTATGGTGGATAGCGGAACAGCTATAGCAAAAATGCTTGGTGTGCCAGAGTCTATAATTGGGCTTACACTTGTTGCTGTTGGCACGTCATTGCCTGAGATTGTAACAGCTATAACTGCCGTTATGAAAAAAGAAAGTTCCATGGCAGTGGGAAATATTATTGGTGCAAATATAATTGATCTTACCATGATACTTTCCATATGCTCATTTCTTTCAGGTAACGGGCTTACGGTAGATTCAAGCACAATAGCGGTAGATATTCCTGTTGCAATTGTTCTCATTGTCATTATGGTTTTTCCTACAATTATGTCAGGAAGGTTCAGAAAATGGCAGGGAGTTACAGCCTTTGGAATATATGTTGGTTATGTAATTACATTGGTCATGTAATATAGAATTAGCCTGAGAGTTACCCAAAATTCTTGGGCTTGAAGTTAAGAAAAAAGTAATAATTAATTATTAGCTTTACAATAGATAAAGCACGTAAGGTGTGCTAGAATTAAATTGCGAGATATTTTTGGAATAAAATGTAAAAATATAAGCTTTTTTAAAATAAATATGTAAATAGAACTAAGAAATAGGAGGTATATGCGTTTGCCTGAAGAAATTATAAAACTTAAAAATATACGAAAAATTTACCGCATGGGCGATGAAAAAATTGCCGCAGTTAATAACATTTCACTAAATTTTAATAAAGGGGAAATATGTTGTTTGCTGGGTACATCGGGTTCAGGCAAAAGTACGTTGCTAAATCTCATATCGGGTCTAGAAAAGCCTACAAAGGGCGAAATAATAATACATAATAAGCATATAGAACGAATGAATGAGGACCAGTTAGCAAAGTTTAGGCAAAAGTATATTGGGTTTATTTTTCAGAGCTACAATCTTTTGGGAACGCTTACTGCACTGGAAAACGTAACGCTTCCGCTGATATTTAACAAAGTTCCTAGCAAGGAACGTAAAGAAAGAGCTTTGGAAATGCTTAAAGCTGTTGGGCTGGAGGACAGGGCAAACCACAAACCTTCGGAACTTAGTGGCGGTCAACAACAGAGGGTTTCTATTGCCAGAGCGTTTGTAAACAATCCACAGGTTGTGTTTGCAGACGAGCCTACGGGTAATCTTGATACAAAAACGACATACCTTATGATGGATTTGATGATTAGACTGGCAGAAAAAAATAAGCAAACAATGATAATTGTTACGCACGACCTTGAAATTTCCGCTTATGCAGACAGAGTAATCTATCTTACGGATGGTCGGGTAGAAAATATAAAGGAAAATAAAAACAAAATAACATCAAGTGCAGAGTTAGTAAAGGATGGCGGTGTTACAAATGAAAAAGAAGCTTAGAGCATTGGTAATAATGATTTTAATGGTACAAATGGTTTTTAGCAGTATATTTGCGGCATATGCGGCAGATGACGAAACAGCTGGAGAACCGAAAATTTTAGCAGTCAATGGCCCTGTTTTTGAAGTTAATGCAGGGGAAATGAATGAAGTGAATATTACTGTAAAAAATCTCAGTTCTTATGTGGCAAAAAGTATAATTGTTATGCCGCAACTTGTAGAAATAGAGGGCAATCCACTTGATATTTCATTAAAGACCACTTCAAGTAATTTATCTGCTATTTCTCCTAACGCCAGCAAAAATCTTACATTTTTTGTAGATGTTGATAAGACTGCACAGGCAAAAACATATTCTGTGGATGTACGTTTCAACTTTTATAACACTGATGGCGTCAATTATGAAACAAAATCCACCTTATATTTCAAGGTTAAAGGAATAACAACGGAAGACAATATCTTTTTTGAAGATTTTAATGTTGAACCAGACAGCCTTGAGGTTGGTGGAACAGGAAAGATTGGGGTAACGGTTAAAAACAGAGGCCCAATAAATATGTATGGTGTAAATGTTTCCATTGAAGGGCTTGACCCAACACTTATTAGTGCCAAGGGCGTAAGCAGCAAAAAAATACCTAATATTATGGCAGGAACAAAAGAAAGATTTAATTTTGATATAGCATCAAATTCAGCAATGGTTTCTGGCAATTATCCAATTACATTCAGTGTCACCTGTAAAGATGAAAACGGAACGGCATATTCCTATGAACAGAAGTATTATGTAGTGGTTGGTGGAAGTTCCAGTGGTCAAAAAAGTGATTTAGTGATTAAAAACTTAGTAGAACCAAATGGAGTTTTTGGTGTAAACCAAAATTTTCAGATTAAGTTTGACATTGCCAATATTGGCAAGTCGGCGGCAAAAAATGTAAAGGTAACTGCAAGTGAATATGGTGAGGGAAGTAACATTGTTCCTAAAACATCAAGCGTTATATCCATAGAAGAGCTTGCGGCAGGTGCAAGTAAGGGGATGAGTTTTACCTTTGCGGCAACAGGAAGTGCGTCAACAAGGAACTATACTGTTGAACTGAAGGTGGAATATGAGCAAAATGGAAAAGCAATTTCTTTTAGCCAATACGCTGGTGCTAATGTTTCAAACCCAGATAATGAAAAAGACGAAGATGAGGATAAAAAGGAAAGTAAGCCTAAAATTATTGTAAGTGATTATGCTTGCGACCCAATTATTGTTATGGGAGGTCAGGAGTTTAACCTTTCTATGACATTCCTTAATACCCATTCACAAAAGGTAGTTAAAAATGTAAAGATGTATTTAACTATGGCTGAGGAAACGTCGTCTGAAAGTACCAAAACAGGCAACATTTTTACACCTGTAGACAGTAGCAATACTTTCTATTTTGACTCTATACCTGCAAAGGGTACAGTTGAAAAGAAATTGAGGCTTTACGTTGTGCCTGATGCACAGCCAAAAACATACACTGTTACAGTTAATTTTGAATATGAGGACGAAAGCGGTAATGAATATACTTCCACTGAATTGCTGGGTGTTAATGTAAAGCAGGCAGCAAAGATTGAAACGAGCGAGATTGTCATACCAGAAACTTTTGAATTATATGCACCTATAAGTTTGTATTTTGATATTTATAACACAGGTAAAGTGGCTTTAAGCAATCTCAAGGTCACACTTGAAGGTGATATTGATACAACGTCTAAAAGCACATACATAGGAAACTGTGCCTCTGGTGAAAGCGGATATTATGAGGGGAGTTTTTCAGTAATTAACTTGGGGGAAAACAATGTAAAGCTTACAATATCCTATGATGATGCAAGCGGTGAAAAAGTAGAGGATGTACATGAATATACAATTATAGGTTCTGAGCCAATACCAGTTGAAGAAGGTATGGACGGCGAAATGGGCGAAGATTATGCTGACGGAAGTGAACCGCTTAGCATTGGAAAAATAGCTGCAATTGTTGGTGGAGTGGTTGTTATTATTGCCATTGCAGCAGTGATATTTAAAAAGAAAAGAGCAAAAAAGGCAGCAAAATTTATTGAAGAAGATTTAGAAGATGATGCAGAGTATAAAGCAGAGGATATTAAGGAAGGAAAGGATAACAATGAGCAGCTTTGATATGATAAGCATGGCTATTAGAAACCTTTGGAAACGTAAGCTTAGAACCTTTCTTACAGTGCTTGGCGTAGTTATAGGTACTGCATCCATTGTTGTTATGATTTCTGTTGGTATTGGCATGAATGAGGGTTACAAGGAGCAGCTTTCCCAGATGGGAAGCCTTAATGTAATAACTGTTAACACACCGTGGGAAGGTGATACAAACAGTAATAATCAAAATGCTGTGCTGGATACAAAAACTATTGAAAGTATACGAAACATACCAGGAGTTGAAATTGTTACCCCTGTTTTGGATGGGTGGCTTAAGCTTGTAGATGGAAGATATGTTACAGATATAAGCGTAACAGGAATTCTTCCAGAGGCAATGGATGCACTGGGTTATAAGCTGGTCAGCGGACGCAGCCTACAGGAGGGCGACGGATTGGATATGGTTTTGGGTGCAGAGGTTGCAAATAATTTCTATAATCCTAAGCAAAGTTGGCAGTACAGATATGATGGTTCAAACAAAATTGAAATTAATGTAGAGGAAGATAGATTTAAGATTACATATGACCAAGCTTATGGTCAAAACGATGCAGACAAAAGCATAAAAGGAAAAAACGTGAATATAGTGGGTGTTTTGGACCCTATGGGCAGTGATAGCTGGAACTGCATTATGCCACTTAATGAGCTTGAAAGTATAAATGCTGAAAGTGCAAAAGCACAAAAGGCAAGTGTATCATCAAGTGATGGAAGTTCGGCTAAAAAAGGAACATACCAAATGGTTAAGCTTAGGGTTGGTGACCTTAAAAATGTTTCCACTGTTCAAGATACAATAAAGGAAATGGGTTTTGAAACCTACAGCCTTATGGAGTCCCTTAACGCTATGCAGGAAACATCAAAAATGCTTCAGCTTGTGCTAGGTGCAATAGGTGCTATTTCGTTGTTAGTTGCAGCTATAGGTATTACTAATACAATGGTTATGAGCATTTACGAAAGAACGAGAGAAATTGGCGTAATGAAGGTTATTGGTGCAACACTATCAGATATAAAAAGATTGTTCCTTACTGAGGCGGCATTTATTGGTTTTTTAGGTGGTACATTAGGAGCTGTATTAGGTTTTATTGCGTCTAAAATAATTAATATAGTAGGAATAAATTTGGGTCAAAGTTCAAATTTATGTGTTATTCCGTCATGGCTTGTAATACTTAGCATTTTATTTGCAACCATAATAGGTATATTGGCGGGATATTTTCCAGCAAGGCGTGCAATGAAGCTTAGTGCGTTATCTGCTATAAGAACTGAATAAATACTGGGGCTATTGCAGATTATAATGTGATAGCCCATATTTGTTTGCAACAGAAATGAAGCGTTAAAAACAAAAATACATAAAGCGGAGGCATGAAAAGTTCATTTGACCGTGTTGAGTGGACTTTTGTACTTGAAATCAAAATTTCTTTGTTATATAATAGCTTTACTTAATACATACCATATAAAGGGGACATTAAAATGAAATATATAGTAATGCTTTGTGACGGAATGGCAGGCTATCCTATGGAAAGCCTTGGAAACAAAACAACAATGATGGCGGCAAACAAGCCAAATATGAACAAGATGGCAAAAACATCGGTGGTTGGTCTTTGCAAAACAGTGCCTGATACAATGGCACCTGGCAGTGATGTGGCAAATTTGGCGGCAATGGGGTTTGACCCTTTAAGTTGTTACACAGGACGTTCTCCTCTTGAGGCTATGAGCATTGGAATTGACATGAATGCAACAGATATTGCTTTCAGATGCAATTTGGTTACGCTTACTGATGAGGAAAATTATGAAAATAAAATCATGGCAGATTATAGCTCCCAAGAGATAACAACTGCAGAGGCGGACGAGCTTATAAAAGCAGTTAACGAGGCATTTAAAACAGATGAAATAGAGTTTTATACAGGTATAAGTTATAGGCATTGTATGATTTGGCATGATGGACCTAAAGGTCTTGGGCTTACACCACCTCATGATATATCTGACCGTAAAATAACTGAATATATGCCTAAAGAGCCTAAAATACGTGAGCTTATGATTAAAAGCTACGATGTGCTTAAAAATCATCCGGTAAATAAAGCACGTGTTGCCCGAGGTCTTAACCCAGCAAACTCTATTTGGCTTTGGGGTGAAGGAACAAGACCAGCAGTACCAAACTTTTACGAAAAATTTGGTCTTAAGGGTGCAGTAATATCTGCGGTAGACCTTATTAAGGGAATAGGTATGTCAACAGGGCTTGATGTAATAGAAGTAGAGGGAGCAACTGGAAATATAGATACAAATTTTGCCAATAAATGTGAGGCGGCTTATAATGCTTTAAAAAACGGCATGAATTATGTTTATATTCACGTTGAAGCACCTGACGAATGTGGACACCGTGGAGAGGCAGACAACAAAATTAAAGCTATTGAATATATAGACCAGCAAATAATAGGTCCACTTACACAAAAACTTTTAGCAGACGGTGAGGATTTTAGAATGCTTATTATGCCTGACCATCCTACACCTATTGCAACTAAAACTCATGCAAGAGATGCTGTGCCTTTTATGATTTATACAAGTAATCGTGATGAAAAAGGTACAGAAACTTTTGATGAGGAAGCCGCAAAAAGCACAAATATCAATTATGAAAACGGTGTAACGCTTTGTAAAACATTTTTGGAAAGATAATACACTTTGTACATGAATAAATTAGGGTTTAGCATTGATTTTTAAATTATAAAAGGATATAATATGGTTTATGCAGAAATTGCAAACCAAGGTTATGTTATAAAATGGTTAATTTTCTAACAATTGAATAATTTGGTTGGTTATATACAGTTTGATTTTCATACAATATGGAGTAAGGGGATGTTTTAATGTACACAATGGGAGTCGATATTGGTTCGGCATCATCTAAAGTAGTAATTTTGAAGGATGGAACTGATATTGTTGTTGCTGAGGTTGTTCAGTTTGGTACTGGTTCATCAGGTCCTCAGAGAGCTTTGGATGAGGCTATTAAAAAAAGTAATCTTTCACTTTCCGATATGAGTAAAATTGTTGTTACGGGATACGGAAGATTTGGTTTTGATAAAGCTGACAAACAGATTAGTGAAATTAGTTGCCATGCTAAGGGGATTTTCTTTCTTGTGCCAACGGCAAGAACTATAATTGATATTGGAGGACAGGATGCTAAGGCAATCCGTTTGGACGCCAGAGGTAACGTAAGTCAGTTCTTTATGAATGACAAATGTGCAGCAGGTACAGGCAGATTTCTTGATGTTATGGCAAGAGTTCTTGAAATTAATATTGAAGAGATGGCAGATTATGATGCACGTGCAACTGAAGTAACCAAAGTAAGTAGCACTTGTACTGTATTTGCAGAATCTGAGGTTATTTCACACTTGTCAAAGGGTGTTTCAAAAGAAAATATTATTGCTGGTGTTCATGCCTCTGTTGCAAGTAAAGCGTGTGGTCTTGCCTACAGAACAGGTCTTGAAGACGATATCGTAATGGGTGGCGGTGTTGCCCAAAACGCAGGTGTTGTAAGAGCAATAAGAAGAGAACTTGGAAGACCAGTTATTGTAGCTCCAAATCCACAAATAACAGGTGCTTTGGGTGCTGCTCTTTATGCTTACGATGAAGCTAAAAAAGCAAATTTATAAAAATGTTTTATCTAGTAAGCCAATGACTTAGGTTAAAGATTAATTAAAGATGCTGAGAAGTTTGGCATTTGGAAACATTTAAAAAAATAATTATAGATTATTTGCCCTTGAGAATATTTTTCTTGAGGGCTTTTTTTAATTATTTAATTGAAAATAAAATATATCCCACTAAATGAAAAATTAATATTTGAGTAATTTTACTTTTATTGAGGAAAGATACTTTAAAAGGAGGGATTTACTTGTTTAAAACCTATGAAATAAACCAAGGTATAAGGTTGCACTACTTAAAGGATAGCAAGTTTAAAACAAACACAATTGCAGTGTTTATAAGAACAAAGCTAAGTGTAGAAAATGCAACAAAAACCGCACTTGTGGCAGAATGTATTAAAGGTGGATGCAAAAAATATGTAACAAAACAAAATATAGCTGTGGTGCTTGAGGAAATGTACGGTAGTGTATTTGATGTATCGGTTATTAAAAGAGGCGACGAACAAATAATTTACACATATTTTGAAGGAATAAGAGGCTATGATGTTTTTGAAAAAAGCGTTGAATTTTTGGGAGACGTTTTGTACAGTTCAATAATTAAAGGCAGTGCATTGAAAAAAGCAAAAAAAAGTTTGAAGGAAAGCATAGAGGCAGTGAGGGACGACAAAGGTGAATATGCCGTTGAGAAAATGATTGAGAAAATGTGCGGGCAAAAAGACAGTTTTGGTGTGCCAGCTCTCGGTTACAGTAAAGAGGTTGATGGGATTGACGAGGACACCTTGGATAAACACTACAATCATTTGATGACTTCTGCACCTATGGACATTTTTATTGTTGGTGATGGTGATGAGGATAATGTGGGTGAAAGATTTAAGGAGATTTTCAGTGGAGCAAGGTGCAACATTGAAGAAATTAAGCACAGTGAATATATTAGCAGTTCAGACAAACCACAGGTTTTTCTTGAAAATCAACAGCTTAATCAAGGAAAGCTTTGTATTTGCTATTCAACCGGTCTTAAAGCAGAAAAAAAGAGCCTTATGGGACTTATGGTGCTTAATGAAATACTTGGTGGAGGAGCGAATGGAAGGCTATTTTTGCAAGTTAGAGAAAAAGAAGGTCTTTGCTATAGCATAGGGTCTTTTGTTTTTAAACACAAAATGTTGTTGGTGGTTCAGGCAGGCATAGACAAAAAAGCTTACGACAAGGTTGTGGGCCTTGTTGAAAATGCAGTAAATGATATTAAAAAAGAAATTGATGAAAAGGCTGTTGAAGAAGGCAAAAAGGGTATTATAAAGGCATATCAAGGCATTGGTGATACACCTGTGGAGAGAATAAATTTTGCTTTTTCTATGACGTTGCTTGGGTTAGAGCTTGAGCCTGAGGAATTTATGGAAGAGATTAAAAAAGTTACTGCTCTACAGGTGGCAGAAGCTGCAAAGGCACTTAAGTCAGAAATAATATATTTTCTTAAATGAGGTGAAGAAATGGGATTTACATTAAAAACAGAAAATTCCCTTGGTGAAAAAATGTTTATTACAACGTTGTCATCAGGGGCTAAATGTTATATAATTCCTAAATATGGCTTTGGGAAGTCTGAGGCTGTTGTTTCTTTTAGGTATGGTTCAGCAGATTTAAGATTTGAGGCATTTGGCGAAAGACGTACGTCACCAAAAGGTACAGCACATTTTATTGAGCACAAAATGTTTGAAAAAGAGGGCGGAAATTTTTTTGCAGATTTTATTGCAGGAGATGCAGATACAAATGCTTTTACAGACTTTAATAAAACTGCATATTATTTTAGCTGTAAGGATAACTTTGAGGAAAATTTTGAACGTCTGCTTAAAATGGTTGGAAGTGTTTATTTAACAGATGAAAATGTAGAGCATGAAAAGGGCATTATTGGGCAGGAAATAGCTATGTATGACGATGACCCTAATTGGATTGTATATTTTAATATGCTAAAAAGGCTTTATAAAAAACATCCTGTGCGAGATGTTATTGCGGGAACACAGGAAACATTGAAAACTATTGATGTTGATGATTTGAAGGCAGCGTTTGATGCTTTTTATGTGCCTGAAAATATGCGTATTGTTGTTTGTGGTGATGTGGAGTATGAAAAAATATCTCAAATAGCGGAATCTGTTATTGAGCCTAAGGTAAATGGAGCAAGACGTGCAGCAATAAAAGAACCAATGGACATAGGACGCAATTATATATCTGATAGTATGGAATTATCTAAGTCAGTATTTAACCTTGGCTTTAAGCTTGAGCCAGAAGAAATGGGCATAAAAAAGGTTTATGGAACAAAAATGCTATTGGATATTATTGCAGGTGAAAGCAGTTATTTATATGGCAAGCTTTTAAAAAGCGGCTTGTTGGATGAAAGTATGGCGTTGCAATATTTATGGGGAAGGCGGCTATCCCTTGCTGTTATAATGGGAAAAAGTGATGCACCTAAGGATGTGGCAAATTGTATAGCTCGTGAAATTGAAAAGCTGAAGAAAAATGGTATAAATGCAGAAAGCTTCAGAAGAGCAAAGAAGAAGCATATGGGAAGGTTTATACGAGGGTTTAACAGCATTGATGCCATATGTATGGCACAAACCGAGCTTGCTGTTATGGATTGTGATTTATTTGATGCTTTTGACATGATTAAAAATATGGAAAAGGAGTATTTGGAGGAATTGCTTATGGATTTTGATAAATTTACGGCAGTGCTTTCTGTAGTTAAGTAGAGGAAAAAACGAGTATATGGGGGGATTTTTAATGACACCAGAGGTATGGTTTCCTAACCTAGGCATAAAAATTACACATATGAGCCGTGTGGCTTTTAGCTTATTTGGCTTTGATGTTTATAAGTATGGATTGATAATTGGCAGTGCAATTATGCTGGGTGTATTGCTGATGATAAACGAGGCAAAAAGAACTGGGCAAAATCCTGATGAATATTTAGATTTTAGCATTTATGTAATTATTTTTAGTATTATTGGTGCAAGGCTTTACTATGTTATTTTTTCGTGGAAGGATTATAGTGATAATCTGATTAAAATATTTGCAATAAGAGAGGGTGGATTGGCTATTTATGGTGCTGTACTTACTGGCATTATTTTTAGTGCAATATACGCTAGAAAGAAGAAAAAGGATTTTTGGCTGATTGCAGATACTGTTTTGCCAAGTGTTTTACTAGGGCAAATATGTGGAAGATGGGGAAATTTTTTCAACAGGGAGGCTTTTGGCGGATACACTGATGGGCTGTTTGCTATGAGATATTTGAGGGCACAGGTAATGGAGTCCAATTTATCGGCAGACATAATCAGCCACATTATTAATGTGAATGGAGTAGAATATATTCAGGTGCATCCAACTTTTTTATATGAAAGCTTGTGGAATTTGGTTTTATTCATTGGGCTAATTTTATTGAGGAAATATGGAAAGAAATTTAATGGTCAGATTGGTGCATTATATATTATTGGTTATGGCAGTGGACGAATATGGATTGAGGGATTGCGAACAGACCAGCTTATTCTGGGCAATACAGGACTTGCTGTAAGTCAGTTGGTATCAGGAATGCTTATTGTAACGGGCATTGCTATTTACATTTGGAAAATGAATAAACGTAAAGAAATATAAGGTGCTGGAAAGTCAATTAATAAATTCAAAAGATTTAAGTACAGAATATTAAATCGGCAAGAAAATTACCTCTAAAGGTATGTTTTCTTGCCGATTATTTTTTTGCCAGACTTTATTTTTTTGAACGTCTGTATAATTCGTCAGATAAAAGTGCAAATTGCTCTATGGTAAGTGCCTCACCACGTATTTTTTCACTTATACCAATAGATGTTATGGCTTCAGTTATTTCCTCTTTTGAAAGATTAAGCTTACCAAGGTTATTAAGTGTATTCATAAGAGTTTTTCGTCGCTGACCAAAAGCACATTTTACTATATGAAACATAAAATCTTGGTCTATGGTTTCTACTTTCTTTTTTCCCAACAAAGTTAGGGTTATAACGGCACTATCCACATTTGGGCGTGGCATAAAACAGCTAGGTGGAACAATAAAATCTGTTTTTGCGTCAGAATAGAACTGAACGGCAATAGAAAGTGCACCGTAATCCTTAGTGCCTGCTGAAGCTTGCATACGGGCGGCAACCTCACGCTGTACCATAACTGTTATGCTTTCAACGTTCACCTTTTTTTCTAAAAGCTCCATAATTATGGGTGTTGTAATGTAGTAAGGAAGATTAGCGACAACCTTTATTGGTTTGCTGTTATTTTTTTCGGCTACAAGAGCATTTATGTCTAATTTTAATATATCTTCATTTATTATTTCTAAATTATCATAATCGCCTACAGTTTCTTTTAGAATGGGTATAAGGTTGGTGTCAATTTCAACTGCAACTACTTTACCCGCACTTTCTGCAAGATACTGGGTAAGGCTTCCTATACCTGGACCTATTTCCAAGACAAAATCATCCTTGGTTATGTTAGCTGCAGATATTATATTATCAAGAATATTGGAGTCTACAAGAAAGTTTTGACCAAAGTTCTTTTTAAAATAAAAATTATTTTTTTCTATAATTTCTTTTGTTTTTATTGGTGAAGAAATGCGTTCTATCATAAATTTATCATCCTATCCCTATTGCGTGTAAAAGACCAAAAGACAGCGTTGAAACTATTATGCCAGCAACTAATACACCAAGCATAATTATTGGAAAGGCTTTTCTGTTGTCAAGCTTTAAAAGAGAGGCTATAAATGCACCTGTCCATGCACCTGTGCCTGGAAGAGGTACGCCAACAAAAAGTAAAAGTCCAAGGTAGCCATACTTTTGTATTTGATCGCTTTTAGATAATGCTCTTTTTTCCATACGTTCTACCGAGGCTTGAAGTGGTGTTTTTTTTAATAGTTTAGTAATTTCTTCTATTAAAATCAATATAAATGGTATTGGCAAAATATTGCCAATATATGAGATTACAAATGCGGGCAAAAGCTTCATTCCTAAAGCATAGCCGGCAATTATGCCCCCACGTAATTCCAGTATTGGCATAAGCGATATAATGAAAACTAATGCGTTGTTTGAAACACTTCCACCCAAATGGTCTATAAAAAATTGTACTAAAGTATCTGCCATTAATATATTCCGTCCCCTCTATATTTTAAACAACTAATTATATAAGGATTTATGCAATTTTGTCAATGTGCATATGATAAAAGAACTTTGCATATAATTACAAAAAAGGGAGGTATGACCGATGTATAACAGGAGATACGATAGGAAAACGGTTATATTGAAGCAGGAAACAGACAGCTTTTCTAAAAAAGCAGGGCAGACGGCTGTTGCGGCAATAGAGATTAAAAACGGGCAAGGTCGTATTAATTTGCAAGGGAAAATAAATGAGGGCAGTCACATTTACCTTGTTGGGGCAGACAGAGGCTCAAATATATGTGCCGATTTAGGACAGGTGGGAAAAACATCATTTAACCCGGAAAATGTGGCTGGCAGTGGCAAGGCAATTGAAAATTTTGACATATTGGTTATGGGAAAACGTCAAAATGACGAAAAATTTGACTGGAGTGTATATGTTGGATTTTTTAATGGAAGACGTGAGTGGCGTAGAAATATGATAACAGTGGAAAAAAATGAAGATAAGTCCCAGCCAGTAGCAATGGTAGATAATTCACAAGGAAAAGAAGAATTACAATCCCAAAAGGAGAAATTAGTAGAACAGGCAAACATTAATGAAGTTGAGCCACCAACTGAAGAAGTGAATTTTGGGCAAAAGGAAGAAACTGTATGCGACCATAATGGAAAGGAAGAAATAACTCAACAGGAAGTAACTCAACAAAAAGCAGCTAAGCAAGGAATAGCAATAAAAGAGGCATTGAAAAAGCAAACAAAGCCTTTGGAAGCAAAGATATTAGAATTAGCAAAAAATACATCAAATGGACAACAAATGGATGTACACGATACATTTAAGCGTATTGTTCAAAGTTTTAATAAAGAAATGAAAAATTTGGAAGACATAGGGGTTTTGTCCCTTTCGGAATTAATGGAAATACAGGGATTTAACGTCAACGAAAAAGACGAAGAATGCTTAGAAGAAGCTGAAAAAAAGGAAAATGAAGTGGACTACATATTTAAACATAATGAAAAAATGAATCCATTCAACAATGAGGAATGCCAATGGGTAAGAATTTGCCCTGAGGAAATTTGGGCATTGGGGCTTAAAGACAATGCTGTGAATAATAGTAGTTTTTTGATGTATGCAGACAAAAAATACAAGCATCTTTTGTTAGGCAGAAGAGAAAGCGGAATGCTTATTTTGGGTGTGCCTGACTGCTATAAGGCATCTGAAAGGCGTAGGGCAATGGCACTTGGATTTGTAGACTTTTTTGGCGTAGGAGATAAGATAATGAAAGAGGGAGAACATGGCTATTGGATAAAAAATTTGAGATAAGGGGATTGTATTCAATAAAATTTATGGCTTTCATATCTTGTATAAATTCTATTTAGGTAGTATTATATTGAATTGATAAGTAATTGCATGAACTAAAGAGATTAGTAAAAAGGGAGAAAATTTATGAGAGTCAGAAAAAAATCTTGGGCGTCTGAGGTGCTTGAAACAAACAAACACCTTATACATCAGCCAGAAAACTACAAGGGTAAATGGAATGAGCTTTTTGGCAATGATAACCCTATTTTTGTTGAAATAGGATGTGGAAAGGGTCGTTTTATTTCACAGAACGCATTAACATACCATAACATAAATTTTGTTGGCGTTGAAAGAGAACCAACGGTTATTGCAACGGCGGCAAGAAGACTTGTTGATGAGCAAAAAAATGTTTTTCTTATACCGGGTGATGTGGAAAATCTTGGGAATTTTTTTGAGGTTGGTGAAATTAAGCGACTTTACATCAATTTTTGTGACCCTTGGCCTAAGAAAAAGTGGGCTAAAAGAAGACTTACGTATAGAACATTTTTAGAAAGATATAAAGAAATATTTGGAGAAAGTGCTGAGATTTTCTTCAAAACAGACAACAGAGGATTGTTTGAATTTTCATTAAATGAATTTTGTGGTAACGACTGGAAATTATCTAATATCAGCTTAGACCTTCATTCAAGTGACTACGAAGGAAACATTATGACAGAATATGAAGAAAAATTTTCTGGCATGGGTATGCCTATATATAGGCTTGAAGCTAGATGGGGAGAGCAAAAATAAAAAAATAAAACCTTGCATATTAACACTTATAATTATAGAGTGATATATGGCAAGGTTTTTATTTTATAAAGAGATAAAAAGAATGTAAATAAAAATTATAATATTTATTACAAGGGGTGTGTTTATCACCTTATCATTAGTAGGCAATAATGTGAAATCTAGGGATTCTTCTGTTTCTAAAAGTAGATACTTATTGTTATAGCGATGAAAAATGTAAAACACAAGCATTAGCAAGGGTAAGGTTACAAGGGTATACTGTGCTGCTGTAAGCAAAGTTTTTGCCGTAACCTGTGTTTGCGTTGCCACTGAAGAAATTTCAGATGTATTATAAATACCATAGGCAATCATAGACTGAGAGCAGTTTATAATAAAGTGAGAAATAATGGAGGCGAAGATTGAGCCTGTTTTATATACTAGGTAGCAGAAAATTGTTCCCATAAAAAAAGCATAAAAAAATTGTTGACCATCCATGTGTGCCATACCAAAAATAAATCCACACGCCAAAGCGGCTTTAAAAAAGCTAACATTACGATAGTTTGAAAAAACTATGCCTCTAAAAAATAATTCCTCGCAAAAAGCAGGAATAATGGCTATAGAAACAATAACAAACCAAAGAGGATATGTTGAGTAGATTTCAAAAACACTTGAAATATTGTTAGGGAAAATAATTGCCGAAAATGTTGATATAAGCATCAACAAAGGTTGTATTATTACTGAAATAAGAATTACAAGTAATATATTAACGGGTTTGAGCTTTTTTATTGAAAAGGTATCTGCTATAGAGGCTTTTGAAGTGAAAAAATAGAAAATTATAGGCAAAGCATATATTATAATTAAAACAAAAACAGTAATAATAACTTTAGAGAATGGAAGTTTAATTACTATTAATGATAGAAAATACTTATAAAAAATCATTATGAGAATTAATATAAGGGCGAAGAGATTGCCAGTATAGGTTTTTTTCATTTAATTACTCCTCTTTGTAATATTATGTATTATTATGTTATTTACTTATATTACTATTTATTAAAGAAAAATTCTATACTAAATGTGTAAGAAGGCAGTAACTAATGACAAAGATTAGAAAATGAAAAAAATCTTATACTGTTAAGCATAAGATTTTATTCACTAGATTGGAATTTTCAATTAAATCTGCTTTGGTGCGTCTACAGGACAAACGCTTGCACAAGAACCGCAGTCGATGCAATCAGCTTCGTTAATTTTGAAAATACCGCCATCGTTAGTAATGCAGTTTGTAGGGCACTCAGCCTCACAAGCACCACAACTAATACAGCTGCTATCAATTTGGTATGCCATTGGAATACACCTCCCAGTAATATATTTTCAAGTGATATTTTATATCAAAACTTATATTAATGCAAGAACTAAATTCAAAAACAGGAACTTTTTGAATAAAAAGTAGAATAAAGTAGAAAAATGTGCTATAATCGTGCTGTAAAAGATTGAGTTTTTTAAAGGAGCGGTCGGATGAGTTTAAGTGGAAACAATGTAACAGCCTCCCTTGAGGACTATCTCGAGGCTATTTATTTTTTATATCAAAAAAAATCTGAAGTGCGGATTACTGATGTTGCAAGGGAGCTGGATATTTCTAAACCGAGTGTTAATAGGGCCATAAATACCCTTAAAAAACAAGGTCTTGTTGAGCATGAGTATTATGGTGACCTTAAGCTGACAGAAAAAGGTCTTAAAATTGCATGTGATGTGGCAGAACGCCACAAAATACTTAAAGCTTTTCTTACTGAAAAATTGGGTGTAAACGATGAAACCGCAGAACGTGAGGCGTGTCTTATTGAACATAATATTAGTGATGATACTATGGATAGGCTTAGACTTTTTATGAAATAAAAACAGAATAATTTTTATAAAATCCTGATAATTTGCTGTTTTCGGGATTTTTTTGTATATATATACTCCTATATGTGAATTTTATAGGCTTTCTTATGCTGTATAGTTGGGTTATAAACAGCAGCGACAGCAGCGTTTTGTTATTTACTCACAGTCAATGAACATGGCGAATAAAATAAAATATAAATTTAGAGAGGGGTGAATAATATGGATTACGGACCAAATCCATTTGTAACTAGTATTAATTGGGATACTAAACAAAATAATTATTACCGTTCAGCTTTATGGACAGCTGGAAATTTACAAGTTATGTTAATTAGCCTCCCGGTTGGGCAGAAATCAGATGTACAAATTAATGATACAGACCAGTTTATAAATATTGTAGAGGGGCAGGGAGTTATCGAATCGGGTATGAATAAAGAAAACTTGGATTTTAGAGTAAGAGTTTCAGATGGTTATGCAATTATGATACCTGCTAATACATGGCATAAATTTTACAATATTGGCACTAAAGAAATAAAACTTTATGTTATCTATGGGCCACCCCAATGGCCGCAGGGAACAACTGTTGAAACATTAGATGGTGAACCAACATCCTAAGATAAATATTGTTATCTTGAAATTAAACACATAGGAAAATTTAAAACTATTTCCATATAAGAAACAAAATTAATCAAAAATGAATTTGGGAAATATACAGCCACTTGGAGCAATCCTTGTGGCTGTCTTTTATTGCAAAAATTTATTGGAATACCTCTTTGAACTTTATAAAATTTGTTTTCCAGTCCTTTAGTAAAAAGACGGTGTGGAAGCATGCTATTTTAGGGACTCCAGAATGTCGTTTTAAGTAAATATTAATTGTTTTGAAAACTCTTTAAAGATTGCACGGTAGGTGGTATAATTATATTAATACATAAGTTAATGTTTATTTGCGAAAGGGTGTGTGCATAATGGGAAGTTCAGCAGTGGCAATATTAATAAGCATGTGCCTTGCAGCAATCCAGATTGGAACTGTTACATTAAAGCCAAAGCAACAGTATGGACAAGCAGTTGTATCTAAAACAACGGAAATGACATACGAACCAGTTTTCGAGAAAAAACAAGAGCCGATTTTTAATTATGACCTAATAGCAAAAAATATGCCTTCAGTCCCAATTGTTAATAGTGCAGTTGTTGGTTATAATGATTCTAAAAGCTGGTGGTTCAAAAGAAATAAAATCAATACACCGCCATCTGCACAAAACGATATTTGCACAATGCAATATGATGCTTATTATTTGGGGGATGTAAGCCAAAAGGTGATTTACCTTACCTTTGATGAAGGGTATGAAATGGGTTACACAGAGCATATATTAGATATATTAAAAGAAAACGACATTAAAGCAACATTTTTTGTTACTAAAACATACATAGAAAGTGACCCTGATTTGGTGAAACGAATGGTTGTCGAGGGGCATACTGTTGGTAATCATTCAGTTACGCACAGAGATATGAGCAAACTTAGCGATGAGGAAATAGTGAATGAATTAGAGGGATGTTCAGCATATTTTAAAGAGGTTACGGGTGTGGATATGCCTTTGTTTTTTAGACCTCCAGCAGGAGAATATAGCATAAGAACACTGAAAAAGACACAGGAGTTGGGTTACAAAACCATATTTTGGAGTTTTGCTTATAAAGATTGGGTGACCGATGAACAGCCAGGAAAACAGACTGCTTACAATAATATACTTAAATATAGCCACAATGGCTGCATAATGCTTTTACACGCAGTGAGCAAAAGCAACACAGAGGCACTGGATAGTGCAATAAAGGCATTAAAGGTTGAGGGATACAGATTTGAAAGTTTGGAAAATTTGCCGAAGCAAGAAGAAATTTTGTCGCGGTTAAATTAATATGCGGCTTAAAATACAATTATAATGGGGGCATTTGGTATGAAAATGAAAATTAAATTGGATTTTAACAACATGATGACAGACTTTATTGGTGAATATGGTATTGCAGAGGGCGACATCACAAAGATTTATGACAAAATTGAAGCGGCTAAAAAGGCAATGGTTACAAAAAGAGCAAACGGCAAGATGGATTGGAGAGATTTACCATACAATCAGAATGAGGTTGTTGAAGATATTATAGGATATGTTAATGAAATTAAAGACGATATGGATGCCTTTGTTGTTCTAGGTATAGGAGGTTCCGCATTGGGGCCTATTGCAGTTCAGCAAGCAATTAATCACCCTTACTATAACGAGTTAACAAAAGAAAAACGTGGTGGATACCCTAAGCTTTATGTTGCAGACAATGTTGATCCTGAAAGGCTTACATATCTTTTTGATACAATTGATATTACAAAATGCTTATTTAATTGTGTTTCAAAAAGTGGGTCAACCTCTGAAACTATGAGCCAGTTTATGATTATAAAAGAAATGCTTGAGATGAAGTTATCCAAAGAAGAAGCAGCTAAGCATATTGTATGCACTACCGACCGAGAAAATGGAAACCTTATTAAAATTTCAAAAGAAGAGGGGTATAAAACATTTTTTATCCCAAGTGGTGTCGGAGGAAGATTTTCAGAACTTACACCTGTTGGGTTACTTCCAGCGGCTATGTGTGGCATAGATATTAAGGCAATGCTTGAGGGTGCAGCTTTTATGGACGAACTTAGCGAAGAGGAGGATATTTACAAAAATCCTGCCTATATGTATGCAATATTAAGTTACATCGCCATGGAGCAGGGTAGAAATATATCTGTTATGATGCCTTATGCAGATAGCCTGAAATTTATTTCAGATTGGTATGCACAGCTTTGGGCTGAGTCACTGGGTAAAAAGTTTGATACTGACGGGAAAGCCATATTTTCAGGGCAAACACCTGTTAAAGCACTGGGTGTTACGGATCAACATTCACAGGTTCAGCTTTATACAGAGGGTCCCTTTGATAAAATCATTGTACTTTTGGGTGTAGACAAATTTAAAGAAACAATTACAATACCTAAAATTTACGGAGAGATACCTAGCCTTGGGTTTTTGGGCGGAATTACGCAAAATCAGCTTATTAAAACTGAACAGATGGCAACAGAGTACGCTTTGCTAAAGGGCGGAAAAGCAAATATGACCATTACCTTGCCAGAGGTTAACGAGTTTACAATTGGTCAACTGTTATATATGTTTGAGGTGGCTACGGCGTTTGCGGGAGAATTGATGAACATTAATGCTTTTGACCAACCTGGTGTTGAAGAGGGCAAAAATGCAACCTATGCTATGTTTGGCAGACCTGGATATGAAGAAAAAAAGGCAGAGCTTGATGCAAGACCAAGTAAAATTGATAAATTTATGATATAATTAATTTAGCTAGTGTAATCATCAAATAATACTTGTAGTATAGGTAAGACCTTAGTGGCTGATAAAGTCGTTAAGGTCTTAGCTTTTTAAGAGAGGAGGCAATAAATTGAATAGTGCAGAGAGAAGATTGGGAATATGCAGAATACTGGCAGAACGTGATACCGCAATAAGTGCCGCATTATTGGCAGAACGCTTTGGCGTTACAAGACAGATAATTGTAAAGGACATTGCCCTTTTAAAGGCTGAAAAAAATGATATTATCTCAACAGCAAGGGGATATATTCTAAACAAGGCGGATTCAGAAAGTGTTAGTAAAATCATACAGGTTTGCCATGACGTGCATTGTATAGAGGATGAGCTTAATACCATAGTGGACCTTGGTGGAAGAGTGCTTACAACGGCAGTTGAACACCCAGTTTATGGAATTCTTGGTGAAACACTTAACATAAAAAGCAGGCGTGATGTTAAAAAATTCTTAGAAAACATAAGTAAAACAGGTTGTGAGCCGTTGCTTAGGCTTACAAATGGAAGGCATATGCACCTTGTTGAAGCAGATGATGCGGAAAGTATAGAGGAAATATGTGCCGAATTAGCGGTAAAAGGGTACTTGATTTTATCATAAAAATATGATATCTTTTCTTTTGTCACAAAAGGTGCATATACACATAGATATTTATTAATATATTTATATGGAGGGATAAAGATGGCAGAAGAAAAAAAGTTTTCACTGGAAGGATTTTTAAGACGTTATTTTATTAACGGTCTTAATGGCATGGCACTTGGACTTTTTTGTACACTTATTATTGGGCTTATTATTAAGCAGATAGGTGGGTTTATTGGCGGAGATATTGGAAGTTTTATTGTAGGAATAGGCACAATTGCAAGCGTATGTACAGGTGCGGCTATTGGAATTGGCACAGCATATTGCCTTGGTGCACCAAAATTAATTATTTTTTCGTCTGCAATTACAGGGCTTTTAGGGGCTAATGCGTCGGCATTTGTAAAGGGAACTCTGATTATTGAAGGTGTTGTTAACCTTAAAGGTCCTGGAGATCCCTTAGGTGCGTTTATAGCTGTTGTTGCAGGAGTGGAAATAGCCAGGTTAGTTGCAGGCAAAACAAAGGTTGATATTATTATTACACCATTTGTTACAATACTTGCTGGAAGTGTTGTGGGAGCAATTGTTGGCCCGCCTATTTCAAAGGGAATGCTTTGGCTTGGTGAGGCAATTGCAGTTGCAACAATGCTACAGCCTTTTATTATGGGAATTGTAATATCAGTTGTTATGGGAATAATACTTACTTTACCTATAAGTTCTGCGGCGTTATCAATTATACTTAGTCTTAGCGGACTGCCTGCGGGTGCGGCTACAATTGGCTGTTCAACACAAATGGTAGGTTTTGCAGTTGCAAGCTTCAGAGAAAATAAGTGGGATGGTCTATTGGCACAGGGCATTGGCACATCTATGCTGCAAGTGCCAAACATTGTTAGGAAGCCTTTAATTTGGATACCACCCATTATTGCCAGTGCAATACTTGGCCCTCTTGGGACTTGTGTATTTAAGATGGAAAACAATGCCGCAGGTGGTGGTATGGGCACGTCGGGTTTGGTTGGACAGATAATGACGTGGCAAACTATGGCTGGAAGTCGCAGTGGTGGTGTGCTTCTATTTGAAATTATTCTTCTTCATTTTGTATTGCCTGCTATAATTACCCTTATTATAAGTGAATATATGAGAAAAAAAGGGTACATAAAGTTGGGAGATATGAAACTTGATGTGTAAATAATAAACATTTCACCTTTATTATAAAGATATTTTTTGGAAGTATTAGAGATATGTGAGAGCATATCTCTTTTTTTGTTGCTTTTTTAAAACAATGGGTGAAATTTGTTGGTAATATATAGTAATTGATGACATGATTTTACAAAAATATTTGGTACTACAGTGGTATATTTTATTTAAAATTTTAATACAACATGGGGCAAAGGGATTGTGCCTTAGTGAACGATAAGGAGGCTTTTTAATGCAATATGAATTTCCTACCGATGGCAGTGAAAATGCACCAAAGGATTTTAAGTTTCCCGCTAACATAAAGCAGATGGGAAATGTAGACAAGGATTTAAAGATATACATGGAGGATTATGTATATACATATCTGTATCAGTATGCCAGAAGTTATGGTGGAGGAGAAAAGCTTGCAGTGCTTGTAGGGCGTTATGTGATTGTGGATAATGCACAGGTTGTGCTTATAAGCGGTGCAATACAAGCAAAAGATACTGTAAAGGACAAGGATACAGAAGTTTTTACAGAAGAAAGCTGGAATTATATAAACCGTCAAATGGCTACATATTTTAAAGACCTTTGTATTATTGGCTGGGTACATATTCAGCCAGATTTTGGCACGTATCTTATGGCGAAGGATGAACTTTTCCACAGGCAATGTTTTAAGGAAATGTGGCAATTACTATTTGTAATGGACCAAAGTGAGCGTGCTGATGGATTTTATATTTACAATAAGGACAAGGCATCTCTACGCAGTGCACGTGGATATTTTATTTATTATGACAAAAATGAAATGATGCAAAGCTATATGATTGAAAATAGCACAATTAAGCCAAGGGCAGCGTTGGAGGAAGTTGTTGTTGAGGGCAAATCATCAGGAAAAACTGCTGTTCAAAGGTTGTTAGGAATTGCAGGGCGAAGAAAAGTAGTAGAAAAACCAGATGAAAGCGACATCGACAGAATAGATGCTGCATCAAGAATAAGAAAGGTTTTACGCAAAAAGGAAGAGGACAGAGATAGAGAAAATAAGAATAAATATGTTGCTCTTACAGTTGTTTGCGGCACACTATGTTTTGCGTGTCTTATGATGTGTGCAAATTTGCTCAGTAACCGGGATAGGATAAATCGTCTTGAAGAAGAACTTACTTCAGTACAAAAATCTTATACTGCAATGAACGAAATAGTTGAAAATACAACTGCTCAGGTTTTTGCAAATCAAAATAATAACCTATCTACCGAAAATACTGAGTTGCCTAACAAAGAACAGCTTGAGGTGCAGAGTGGCGAAGAGCCTGCGGCACAGGAAGATGGTGAAACACAAGTATACTATGTTGAAGCCGGGGATAGTCTTTGGTATATAAGCAGAAAGTTTTATGGTACAGATAAGAAAGTTGGGCTAATAATGGAGGCTAACGGACTTAAAGACGAAAATCTTATTTTTTTGGGTGACAAATTGGTGATACCTTCAAAATAGGGCAATGTGGATATGTTTTACAAGAGCATAATACTTTGAATAATTCAAGCGGATATGATATAATCCTTCTAAATTAATTTTAGGAGGATTTTTTATGCGAGCAAGCTGGGATGAATATTTTATGGAAATTGCAGAGATAGTTAAAACACGTTCTACCTGTTTAAGACGTCAGGTAGGGGCGGTTATTGTTAAGGATAATAGAATAATTACAACTGGATATAATGGTGCACCATCTGGCACTAGTCATTGTACAGATAAGGGTACTTGCCAGCGAATTGAAATGAACATACCGTCAGGCGAGCGACATGAGCTTTGCCGTGCGTTACACGCTGAACAAAATGCCATTATACAGGCGGCAAATATTGGTGTGAGTACAGATGGAGGAACATTATACGTTACGTTGCAGCCTTGTGTTATTTGTGCAAAGATGGCAATTAATGCTGGGATTAAAAAGATTGTATACAAGGGAGCTTATCCTGACCAGCTATCTCTTGATATGCTTAACGAAGCAGAGGTTGAGCTTGTGGTTATGGACTAAAGGAGAATTTATATATGAAGATGATTTCATGGAATGTAAACGGTTTACGAGCCGCCGTTGGCAAGGGGTTTTTGGATTTTTTTGAAAATATTGATGCTGATTTTTTTTCAGTGCAGGAAACAAAATTGCAGGAAGGACAAATTTCACTTGACCTTAATGGCTACCACCAATATTGGAACTATGCTGTTAAAAAAGGTTATTCTGGAGTTGCGGTGTTTTGTAAAAAGGAGCCCATTAGTGTTACATACGGTTTGGGTATAGAGGAGCATGACCAAGAAGGCAGAGTGATTAGCCTTGAGTTTGATGAATTTTATTATGTAACGGCATATGTGCCAAACAGTCAAGATAAAAACGCACGGCTTGACTACAGGGTTTCATGGGAAGATGCTATGCGGGCACATCTTGTAAAGCTTGATAAGATAAAGCCTGTTATTTTTTGCGGGGACCTTAATGTGGCACACAAGGAAATTGACCTTAAAAATCCAAAACCAAATGTTGGCAAGGCTGGCTTTACAGATGAAGAACGAGGAAAGTTTACAGAGTTATTGGAAAGTGGTTTTGTAGACAGTTTTCGATACTTTTATCCAGACCTTATGGGAGCGTATTCATGGTGGAGCTATAGGTTTAGTGCTAGAAAAAACAATGCGGGATGGCGTATAGACTATTTTGTGGTTTCTGAGAGGATTAAAGAAAAAATGGTGGAGGCTGCTATACACAGTGATGTTATGGGCTCGGACCACTGCCCTGTGGAGCTTAAAATAGAGGTTTAAGGTGTTTGTACCAAGTAAAAAACTGGACTTAAAAAAGAAATTAATGTATAATGTACGTAAAAAGTAGAAAAAGGCACATATTAATTTATATGCACCTTTTCTTATAAGCTTAATTCTTTTGGCAATCTGGACACGTTCCGTAAAATGTTAACTGCTCACTCTCAACAATGAAGTCGGTTTGGTTTGCAACCTGATTACGAAGTGAATTAAGTCCTTGGATTTCAAAATCGTAGATTTTACCACATTTGGTGCAAACAATGTGTGGATGCACAAGTACATTTGCGTCATAATTTGAGCGGCCGTTACCAACGCTTAATTCATGTACAAGTCCTGTTGTTTTAAAAATATCTAGTGTTTTATAGACGGTTGCAAGACTTATGGTTGGGTTAGTTGGCATTAGTGCTTTATAGATTTCCTCTGCTGACGGATGAGATTTTGTGTTGCTTAGCATAGCATAAATAGCTATGCGTTGTGGGGTTACCTTTAATCCTTTTTTTCGTAGTACCTCAGTAATTTTAATCATATAACCCACTCCTTGACAATAGTCATTATTAAATAATAATAATAGTAATTAGGCATTTTGTCAAGGGTATTGGCATATATGCCTCGATTTTTTTGTGGGTGTTATACTATTTATAAAAATGGAGGCGGAAACAATGCATATAGTTTTACATGAACCAGAAATACCACAAAATGCAGGTAACATAGCAAGAACCTGTGCTGTTACAAACACGGTTTTACATTTAATTAAGCCATTAGGTTTTTCAGTAGAGGACAAATATCTAAAAAGGGCGGGCCTTGACTATTGGCATCTGTTGGACATAAGATATTATGAAAATTTTCAGGATTTTATTGAAAAAAATCAAAATGCCAAAATTTTTATGGCAACTACAAAGTCAAAGCATATTTACACAGAGGTGGAATATGGTGAGGATGATTATATAATGTTTGGCAAGGAAAGTGCGGGCATACCCGAGGAAATACTTTTGGATTACCATGATACATCAGTTAGGATACCTATGTATGGAGATACAAGGAGTTTAAATCTTTCTAATTCTGTTGCCATTATGCTATACGAGGCATTGCGACAGCATAGCTTTAACGGACTTAACACACAAGGGCAGCTGCATAAATACAAGTGGTAGAACACCTTAGAGCTTTGCCACCCATCTCATCCAAATAGTGATTTAAAGCAAATGTTGTTGATGATTGTTAAGTTTATGTTGATTTATTTTATTTTAAATAGAAATAGTTGTTGCCCTAAAGTCAATATTGTGATATAAAAGGTATATACTTTATATAAAAACTAGATTATGTTGAAAAACAGCATACACTTATAAGTTATGCGGCATATAGCTAAGAAGAAAAATTTGGAGGAAAATAAAAATGGAATACTCAGTTACACCAAACGGCGTTTGTGCAAAAGCAATTGATTTTGATATTGAAGAGAATAAAATTAAGAATGTACGTTTTCATGGTGGATGCCAAGGCAGCCATATAGGCATACAAAGTCTTGTTGATGGAATGGATACAGAAGAAGTAGTTAAAAGACTTAAAGGTATTACGTGTGGACAAAGAAACACATCATGTCCTGACCAACTTGCTTGTGCTTTGGAAAATTTGAAGAAATAAAACTGAATATTTATTATTGACAAACATAAAAGGCTTATGGTATACTTGTGATTGAATGACGTAAGTCTTTTTTTTATGCAAATTATTATGCAAAAGAGTTCTATCTAAGATGGAGGTGGAAGTGATGAGAACCAAAATTACTTTAGCCTGCACAGAGTGCAAGCAGAGAAATTACAACACAACAAAGGAAAAAAGGAATCACCCTGACAGAATGGAGTTCAAAAAATATTGTAAATTCTGTAAAACACATACATTACACAAAGAAACAAAGTAATTTGTGTGCGGTGATAACCTGAAAGGGACGTGGAAGAAAATGGAACAAAACACTGCGAATAACCCAAATGGAAAGACAGAAGTGAAAAAAGCAAAAACAGGTGCTAAAGCGAAACCAGGCTTTAGTTCTGTTGTTGCAGACCACAAGGCTGAGTTTAAAAAAATTATTTGGCCTAAAAAAGATGAGGTTGCTAAAAAAACAGTTACCGTCATCGTAACATCCTTACTTATTGGCTTTATTATCTTCTGTATGGACACTGCTTTTATGGGTGCACAGGATTTGGCTATGAGTCTTTTAGGATTAATCTAAGTTGAGTAGAAAGAAAAAGGATGATAGTATGTCTGAAGAAATAATGAATACTGAAAACGCTGACACGCCTAAAATGGACGACCAAGTAAAATGGTATGTTGTACACACCTATTCAGGCTATGAAAACAAGGTGAAAGCAAACATTGAAAAAATAATCGAAAACAGAGGAATGCAGGACCAAATTCATGAGGTCAGCGTACCAGTGCAGGATGTTGTTGAGATTAAAAATGGTCAGAAAAAAACGGTTCAGAGGAAAGTGTTTCCGGGATATGTTCTGCTTAAGATGATTATGAACGACGAAACTTGGTATGTTGTTAGAAATACAAGAGGCGTAACTAGTTTTGTTGGCCCGGGAAGCAAGCCGGTGCCATTAACTGATCAGGAAGCAAAAGCAATGGGTATTGAAAAATATATCCAAACTTTTGAATTTGAAGAGGGCGATGCAGTTAAGGTTTCTAGTGGACCCTTTGCAGAGTCTATTGGACAGATTAAAGAGATTAACGAGGCTAAGAAAATCGTTGTTGTTATGCTTTCCATATTCGGAAGAGAAACACCTGTTGAGCTTGATTATACTCAGCTGGAAAAATTGTAAACATTGTATTTGTGTGCCGTAGGTGCACGTGGGAGGGAAAATCCCGTTAATTACCACATTTATAGGAGGTGCCGAAATGGCAAAGAAAGTAACTGGTTATATTAAATTACAAATTAACGCTGGTAAAGCAACACCAGCACCACCTGTTGGTCCAGCCCTTGGTCAGCACGGTTTGAATATCATGGGTTTTTGTAAAGAATTTAATGAAAAAACAGCACAGCAGGCTGGTCTTGTTATACCTGTAGTTATCACTGTTTATGCAGACAGAAGCTACACATTTATTACAAAGACTCCTCCGGCAGCAGTTTTACTTAAGAAAGCTTGTAAAATCGAATCTGGTTCAGGTGTTCCTAACAAAACTAAAGTTGCTAAAATTTCCAAAGACGAAGTTATGAAAATAGCTGAGCTTAAAATGCCTGATCTTAACGCTGCAACAGTCGATACTGCTTTCAGTATGATTTGCGGAACAGCAAGAAGTATGGGTATCGTTGTTGAAGATTAATTGACAGATTTTATTGAAAGTTAGCTCTGTCATATTGGTGGGAGGGACAATTCTCCCGATATTACCACATAAGGAGGTCACGAAAGTGAAAAGAGGAAAGAAATATTTAGAAAAAGTTAAACTTATAGATTCTGCAGTTATGTATGATTCTAAAGAAGCTATAGATTTAGTTCAGCAGACATCAGTTGCTAAATTTGATGAAACTGTTGAAGCACATATTCGTTTGGGTGTTGACAGCAGACACGCTGATCAGCAGGTTCGTGGTGCCGTTGTACTTCCACACGGTACAGGTAAAACAGTTCGTGTTTTAGTATTTGCTAAAGGTGATAAGGCTGAAGAAGCTTTAGCAGCTGGTGCAGATTTTGTTGGAGCAGAGGATTTAATTCCTAAAATCCAGAACGACAACTGGTTTGGTTTCGACGTTGTTGTAGCAACACCTGACATGATGGGCGTTGTTGGTCGTCTTGGCCGTGTACTTGGTCCTAAAGGCTTAATGCCTAATCCTAAGGCGGGTACAGTAACTATGGATGTTACTAAGGCTGTTAACGATATTAAGGCAGGTAAGATTGAATACCGTCTTGACAAAACAAACATTATCCATGTCCCAATTGGTAAAGTATCTTTTGGTTCAGATAAATTATCAGAAAACTTCCAGACTCTTATGAGTGCAGTTATAAAAGCAAAACCAACAGCTAGTAAAGGTCAGTACCTTAAAAGCGTAGTAGTTGCTACAACAATGGGCCCTGGCATTAAGCTTAACACAGCTAAAATTGTTGAATAATACCTTTTCTTTGCAGTGATAAATTTAAAATATAGTTGACAATTTTTTAATTGTATGGTACTATCATAAAGTTAGTTTAACACTGCCTAAGACAGTAGGTGCATTCAAGCATAAAAGCTCAGCTTGCCTACCGAGGATTATTAAAGTCTTGACTTTTAACCTCTTTGTCTTTTGGCAAAGAGGTTTACTTTTTATACGACACTATAAGGAGGTGTAAGGATGGCAAAAATAGAACAGAAACAAGTTATTGTTGATGAAATTAAAGACAAACTTTCAAAGGCTGCATCCGTAGTAGTTGTTGACGCAAGAGGCTTAACAGTTGATGAGGACACAAAACTTAGAAAGAGCTTAAGAACTGCGGGCGTTGATTATAAAGTATACAAAAACACAATGGTTACATTGGCTGTTAAAGGTACTGAGTTTGAAGGGCTTACTACTTATCTTGAAGGTCCTAGTGCATTTGCATTTAGCTATGAGGATGCTACAACAGCAGCTAGTATTTTAAATACAGCAGCTAAAGACTTTAAAAAGCTTGAGTTTAAAGCAGGCGTTATTGAAAGCGTTGTTTATGATGCTGAGGGTATGAAAGTAGTTGCGGGTATTCCTTCAAGAGAAGTTCTTCTTTCAAAACTTCTTGGAAGCTTCAAATCCCCTATGTCTTCATTTGCTCGTGTTATTAAACAGATTGCAGAAAAAGATAGTTCAGCAGTGGCTGAATAAGGTGTGTTTGGTTACTATTTAAAATGAAAATTATTTCGGAGGTGCTTATAATGGCAAAATTATCAATTGAAGAAATTATCGCAGCTGTAAAAGAGCTTACAGTTATCGAGCTTAACGACTTAGTTAAAGCAGCAGAGGAAGAATTTGGCGTTTCAGCAGCAGCTGGCGTTGCAGTAGTAGCAGCAGGTGCTGGTGAAGCTGCAGAAGAAAAAACAGAATTTGATGTTGAATTAACAGCAGCAGGTTCAGAAAAAATCAAAGTTATCAAAGCAGTTAGAGAAATTACAGGTCTTGGCTTGAAAGAAGCTAAAGAAGCTGTAGATGGTGCTCCTAGAGTAATCAAAGAAGCAGCTTCTAAAGAAGACGCTGAAGCTATCAAAGCTAAGCTTGAAGAAGTTGGCGCAAGCGTAACTTTAAAGTAAGATTTATCTTATATATTAAAACCCGTAAACCATTGTGTTTACGGGTTTTTTATTATAATTATATGTGCCAAGCTATTTTTTTGATAAAATTTTGTGCTATATAATACGTATTGAAATAAAATGTTAAAAATTAGGTAAGAAGGTAGCTAGTTTTTTTTAAGAATTCTCATTTATAATAAGAAGGGGTAATAATTATTACATACAATTAACTTACGAGGTGAAAAAATGAAGGTTACAAAAAAGAAAGTAATCATTGGTGTGTTAGTGGTGAGTATGGTTGCTGCGGTGGGATTTGGTATTAAAAGAAAAACTACAAAAGAAAGTGCAGGGGTTACTGTAAGCACAAAAGCGGTAGAGGTAAAAGAAATTGAAGAACTTTTATCTTTAAAAGCACCATTGGAAGGTACGGAAAGCATTGATGTAGTAAGTAGGTTACACTACGAAATATTGTCAATTGATGTGAAGGAAGGTGACAAGGTTCAAAAAGGTCAGGTTTTGGCCACATTGGATACATCTACATTGGAAGATGAAATTGAAAAACTTAAAGATAACCTTGAACTTTTAAAAATACAGTATTCTAAAGACGAGGAGTCCCAAAATACTTCGCTGGAACTGGCAAAAGCAAAACTAAATGATAATCTTCAAGAATCTCAGCGTAACTATGAACAGGCTTTAGAAACACTTAAAAATGCTAAAAACGACTTAAAAAATGCTAAGGCACTTAATGAAGCGGGCGGTATAAGCAGTGATGAGGTTAATACGGCACAAACTAAAGTAAATGATGCACAGAGAGAAGTAGATAAATTTAACGTTGAAAATGGCAAGGTTGTTGCAACTGAGTCTGAATTACTTGACATAAAAAACTCTAAAATAGCCTTATCTACAGCTTCAACATTAAAAAGTATTGAAATTGCTGAAAAAGATTTGGAAAGAAAAAAGAAAGACCTTGAAGAATGTCGCATTAAAAGTTCTATAGATGGAACGGTTACCAGAGTTAACTCTAAAGTGGGGCGTTTTGCTGATGAAGTAGAAGAGGACAAGCCTATGTTTGTAATTGAAAATATTGATAAACTTAAAATGATGGTAGATGTAAGTGAGTATGATATTGATAAAGTTGCTGTTGGTCAGCCGGTAACAATTAATGCGGATATATTAAAAAATGACGTGGCAAACGGTGTAGTAGTAAGGATTTCTCCCACTGGAGAAGAAAAAAGCGGTAGTTCGGAGAGATTTATTCCTATACAAATTGATATTAAAAGTGGGTATGACCGACTTATTGCAGGTATAAATGCTAATGCTAAAATACAGATTGCAAAGGCAGATAATGCAAAAGTTATACCAATTGAGGCTTTGCGTGATAATAACGACGGTACATACAGTGTGTTGAGGGTTAATTCCGAAAATAAACTTGAAGCAGTTGCAGTTGAGATTGGCATTGAGGATGCACTGGAAATACAGGTTATTAGTGATAACCTTAATGAGGGAGATAAAATAGTGCTTAATCCTGACGACACCATGGAAGAAGGAATGAGCGTGATGGTTAATGAGTGAGATAATTAAAATCTCTGAATTAAATAAAATTTACGACACTGGTGCAATTCAGGTTCATGCTTTAAAGAACATAAACATTAGCATTGAGGAAGGGGAATATGTAGCAATAATGGGTCAATCTGGCTCGGGTAAGTCAACTTTGATGAATATACTTGGCTGTCTTGATAAGCCAACATCAGGTATTTATGAGTTGGATGGAATAGATATTGCCAGCCAAACAGAGCGACAGCTTTCATACATAAGGAACAAAAAAATTGGCTTTGTATTTCAGTCTTTTAATCTTATTCCAAGAACATCTGCTTTAAAAAATGTTGAACTTCCTATGGTTTATGCAAAAATAGGTGGCAACGAAAGGCGACAGAGGGCGAAGGAGCTGTTGGAAAAGGTTGGTTTGGGCGACAGGCTTGAACATATGCCTAATGAAATTTCTGGCGGTCAAAAGCAGAGAATCGCCATTGCAAGGGCTTTGGCAAACAAGCCGGCTATAATTTTGGCGGATGAACCTACAGGTAATTTGGATTCGGCATCATCGGTGGAGATTATGAATTTATTTACAGAGCTTAATAATGAGGGAGTTACTGTAATTGTGGTTACCCATGAAGATGAGGTTGCAGAATTTACTAAACGTGTCATAAAATTTAAAGATGGACAGATAATTGAGGATAGAAAGGTGGTTAGATAATGCTTCTTTTTGAAAATCTAAAATTGGCACTTTCTGCCATACGTATTAATAAAATGAGGTCTTTTCTTACAATGCTTGGTATGATAATTGGGATAAGCTCGGTTATTGCCATCGTATCGCTTGGGGACACAATGAGAAGTCTTATAGCTAGTGAATATGAAAATGTTGGAACAAATTTTGCATATTCGTATATCACATCTCCAGACGATGATTATGTTGGTAGTGAATCGTATAGCTATGATGATATTGAGAATATAAAGGAAGTGTTTGGCGACCAAATTACATACATAGGTACAGGAATTAGTGCTTCGGCAAAGATAAAAAATAATAGAACAATGTTGGATGCAAGCCTTGAAGGTCTGGCAGAAAATCCAACTGTATATAAAAACTTGAAAATGGTATATGGAAGAATGTTTTCTAATCAAGATATTATTAAAGAAAGGCAGTATATAATAATTGAGGACAAAACAGCAAAAAAACTTTTCGGCAATGAAAATGCCGTTGGCAAAACGCTGCGTACTCAGGTTGGTGAGGAAATGATGGAGCTTACGGTTACTGGTGTTTATGAAAATACAGACTCAGCACTGATGAAACTCATGAATGGTGGAAAAAATCAGAGAGCAACAACATATGTACCAGAAACAATTATTTCGTCACGAGATGGAAACTCCTGGTCAATTTATTTATATCCAAAAGACGGTATTGATACAAAAGATTTTAAAAACAGATTTGTAAATTATATCTCTAGAATTAAAAATGTTGATGTAGAAAACGTACAATATGGTACTGCACAGGATGAACTGAGTACCGTTGATGGCATGATGGGAACTTTGTCTTTGATTCTTGGTGCTATTGCGGCAATTTCGTTATTGGTTGGTGGTATTGGCATTATGAATATTATGTTGGTTTCGGTTACTGAAAGAACACGTGAAATTGGTATACGAAAGGCTCTTGGTGCACGTACGGAGGACATTTTGCTACAATTTTTGGTGGAATCGGCTATAATATCTGCAGCAGGTGGTTTAATAGGAACAGCTTTAGGTACAGGGGTTGTGGCCATTGGAGGTGCGGTAGTTGGAATTGCGGTGGTTGTTAAGCTTAAAATTATATTAATTGCAGTTGGATTTTCAGCTATAGTTGGAATCTTTTTTGGATTATACCCTGCAAGCAAAGCAGCAAAAGCTGACCCAATTACTGCATTAAGATATGAATAAAAAATTTTAAAACAATGGTAATGGCATAATTTTGGTTATTGGCAAAATTATGCCATTAGTTGTTTTATAAATTTGAAAATATACTATTTAAGTAAGCCTTCTTCATCTAATATTTCTGCAACCCACTGTGCGGCTTTGCCACATACCATTGTACATCCGTTTTCACCATGACCACCTGCGGCGATAAACTGCTCTTTTTCTTCAGGAATGTACATTCTATAAATGTTACCATAAAGCTTTTCATGTATGTCAGAACATTTGAAAGAACCATATTCTGACTCGAATTTAGTAAGAAGTTTTCTACCCATTTCAGTTACTTTATTTTTGTTTTCAATTCCAATTTCTGTGCCGAAATTTTCAAAATCACGTCCTAAAAATGTGCCTAATGCCAAAATTCCAGCTGTACACGCACCACAGGTGTTACCAGATGCCGCTACACCGCCTGCAAGAGCTGTGGCTGCTTGAAAAAGATTATCACTTACACCGCCAAGGTGAGTTTTAACTGAACCAATGGTGCATTGAGCACATCCCCCATATTTTTCTTCGTTAGTAAAAGCTGTATCATATAATTTTTTTAATAATTCCTGATTTACCATTATAAAATCCTCCTTAAAAATTTTCAAAAAAATAAACCGTACATTAGGCACAGTTTTTCTGCATAAAAAAATACCTTGACAAAAAGGGGTATTTTTGCTATGATAGTGAGAAGTCACCTAAGTGATACACGTGGTTATCCCTCTACTTATTTCGTATTATAGCATAGGTTTTGTCGGATTACAATAACAATCTTAGTGTGAAAAATTAAATGTAGTGATTATTACTGAAATTTTTGGATAGAATGAGGAATGAATGTTTAACATTACTGAAATATGAAGTGAAAAATTAGGGTTTCTTAAATTTTTATGACTTTTGCACTGCTACTGATCAAAGGTAGTACGGGCAAAGGTCTTAATGTGTTTATGGGAATTCTAACTTTTTGTGTAGATGCTATACAAATAATTCAAGGAGTGACGAGCCATGGAGAAAAACAGAATTCACTCTGTCAAGAATGGCGACAGAGCAAGAAAGAGCTACTCAAGAATCAATGAAGTGCTTGAAATGCCTAATCTGATTGAAGTTCAGAAGGAAAGCTACAAATGGTTTTTGGAGGAAGGACTCAAAGAAGCTTTTGAGGATATTTCACCTATTACTGACTTTAGCGGAAATCTTGTGCTTGAGTTTACAGATTTTTCTTTGGAGGATAATCCAAAATACTCAATTGAGGAATGTAAGGAGAGGGACGCAACTTACGCAGCACCTCTTAAAATTAAAGCAAGACTTAACAACAAAGAGCTAGATGAAATTAAAGAGCAGGAATTATTTATGGGTGATTTCCCACTTATGACGGACACAGGCACATTTGTTATAAATGGTGCAGAGCGTGTTATTGTAAGTCAGCTTGTACGTTCTCCTGGTATTTACTATGCTTCTGATTATGACAAGGTTGGAAAGAAACTTCTTTCTGCTACAGTTATTCCTAACAGAGGTGCATGGCTTGAATATGAAACAGACTCCAATGATATTTTTTATGTTCGTGTTGACCGTACCAGAAAAGTACCAGTAACTGTGCTTATAAGAGCCCTTGGTTTTGGTACTGATAATGAAATTTTACAGATGTTTGGTGATGAACCAAAAATTCTTGCAACAATTGAAAAAGACCCAAGTAAATCTTACGAGGAAGGTCTTGTTGAAATTTACAAGAAACTTCGTCCAGGTGAGCCTCCTACAGTGGAAAGTTCTGAAACACTCCTTCGTGGAATGTTTTTTGACCCTAAGAGATACGATCTTGCAAAGGTAGGCCGTTACAAGTTCAACAAAAAGCTTGCACTCAGAAATCGTATTAAAGGTGCTGTGCTTGCAGAAAGCGTTATAGACCCAATGACTGGCGAAGTGGTTGCTGAAAAGGGACAAGAACTAGATATGCTTATGTGTGATGAAATTCAGGACACAGGAATTGGCTATGTTGTTATTGAAACTGAAGAGGAAGAAAGAACCACAAAGATACTCACAAATCAGACTGTTTCTATAAATCCTTTTATTGCAGAGTTTGACCTTACAGCTGAGGATGTTAACATTAAGGAAAAAGTTTACTTCCCTGCACTTAAAGCTATCCTTGACGAGTACACTACTGCGGAAGAAATCAAGGCAGCTATTAAAGAAAAACACGCAATGCTTTTGCCTAAGCATATCACTATACAGGATATTATGGCTTCCATTAACTATGTTATGCAGTTAGATTATGGATTTGGCAATATTGATGATATTGACCATTTGGGAAACCGTAGAATTCGTTCAGTTGGTGAGCTTTTACAAAATCAGTTTAGAATTGGTCTTTCAAGAATGGAAAGAGTCGTTCGTGAAAGAATGACAATTCAGGACTTAGATATAGTTACACCACAGGCACTTATTAACGTAAGACCTGTTACTGCGGCTATAAAGGAATTCTTCGGAAGTTCACAGCTTTCACAGTTTATGGACCAGAACAATCCTCTTTCAGAGCTTACTCATAAGCGTCGTCTTTCAGCATTGGGCCCTGGTGGTCTTTCCAGAGAAAGAGCCGGCTTTGAGGTTCGTGACGTTCATCATTCTCACTACGGAAGAATGTGTCCTATAGAAACACCCGAAGGTCCTAACATCGGTCTTATTAACTCACTTGCAACTTTTGCACGTATAAACGAGTATGGTTTTATTGAAGCACCATACAGAACCCTTGATAAGAGCGGTGATCAGCCACGAGTTACTGAGGACTATATTTATGTAACGGCTGATGAAGAGGAAAACTACATGGTTGCACAGGCTAATGAGCCACTTACAGAAGAAGGCTTCTTTGTGCATAAAAAGGTTTCAGGTCGTTTCCGTGAAGAAATTATTGAGGTTGACCAAAATGAAATCCATCTTATGGACGTTAGCCCTAAGCAGATGGTTTCAGTTGCTACTGCTTTAATTCCTTTCCTTGAAAATGATGATGCTAACCGTGCTCTTATGGGTTCCAATATGCAGCGTCAGGCAGTTCCATTACTTATTACAGACAGCCCTATCGTTGGTACAGGTATGGAATATAAAACTGCAAAAGACTCTGGCATTTGTGTAATTGCAAAAAATGCTGGTGTTGTTGAAAGAGTTTCTGCTGACCAAATTGTTGTAAAAACAGAAAAGAGCAGAGATGTTTACAAACTTATTAAGTACCAGAGAAGTAACCAGAGTACGTGTCTTAATCAACGTCCTATAGTTGAGCTTGGACAGACGGTTGAAGCTGACCAGATTATTGCCGACGGTGCTTCCACCTGTCATGGCGAGCTTGCTCTTGGCAAAAACCCTCTTATAGGATTTATGACATGGGAAGGTTACAACTATGAGGATGCTGTTCTTTTAAGTGAAAAGCTTGTGCAAGAGGACGTATATACTTCTGTGCATATTGATGAATATGAAGCAGAAGCAAGAGATACAAAGCTTGGACCAGAAGAAATTACAAGAGATATACCTAATGTAGGCGATGATGCACTTCGTGACCTTGATGAAAGAGGTATTATCCGTATTGGTGCTGAGGTTAGACCAAACGATATACTTGTGGGAAAAGTCACACCTAAGGGTGAAACAGAACTTACAGCTGAGGAAAGACTTCTTCGTGCAATCTTTGGCGAAAAAGCAAGAGAAGTTAGAGATACTTCCCTTCGTGTTCCTCACGGTGCTACAGGTATTATTGTAGATGTTAAAATATATACAAGAGAAAATGGCGACGATATTGGACCAGGTGTTAATCAGCTTGTGCGTGTTTACATTGCACAGAAGAGAAAAATATCCGTTGGTGACAAGATGGCTGGTCGACATGGTAACAAGGGTGTTGTTTCTCGTGTTCTTCCTGTTGAAGATATGCCTTTCTTACCAAACGGCAGACAGCTTGATATCGTGCTTAACCCATTAGGTATTCCTTCTCGTATGAATATAGGTCAGGTACTTGAAACTCACCTTAGCCTTGCAGCCAATGTACTTGGTTGGAAAGTAGCTACACCTGTATTTGATGGTGCAGACGAGATTGATATTATGGACACCCTTGAAATGTCAAACGATTATGTTAACACAGATTGGGATGAATTTTCCAAGAAGTGGGAACCATTACTTTCAGGTGACATTTATGATGAATTATATGAAAACAGAAACCACAGAGAGTTATGGAAAGGGGTTAAGCTTAGCCGTGACGGCAAAGTTGAACTTCGTGACGGACGTACTGGCGAAAGCTTTGACAACCGTGTAACTGTTGGTTTTATGCACTACCTTAAGCTCCATCATCTTGTAGACGATAAGATTCATGCTCGTTCTACAGGTCCTTACTCTCTTGTTACACAGCAGCCATTGGGTGGTAAAGCTCAGTTTGGTGGTCAGCGTTTTGGAGAGATGGAGGTTTGGGCACTTGAAGCATACGGTGCAGCTTATACCTTACAGGAAATTCTTACAGTTAAGTCTGACGATATTGTTGGTCGTGTTAAAACTTATGAAGCTATTGTTAAGGGTGAAAATATACCGGAACCAGGTGTTCCTGAATCCTTTAAGGTTCTTCTTAAAGAGTTACAGTCCCTTTGTCTTGACATACGTGTTTTGAGAGAAGACCAGACAGAAGTTGAAATTAAAGAGTCCATTGATGATGTTGACTACCTTAATGTAAACATTGATGCAATTGAAAAAGAGGATGACGACTTTAACAATAAAAGGCCAAAGCCTTTTGTGTCACCACAGGAAGCACCTATTGTAGACGAATTGGATTTTCTTTTCAGTGAAGAAGATACAGTTGACGAGGACGATATGCTTGACGACGTTTTAGGTGAAGATTTGTTGGATGATGATGAAGATATTGACAATGATGAGGAATAAGAAGGGAGATGTTAAAGTATGGCAACTCAAGAACAAGGAATAGTTTTTGACTCAATTAAAATTGGCTTGGCATCTCCTGAGAAAATCCGTGAATGGTCAAGAGGTGAGGTTAAAAAACCTGAAACTATAAATTATAGAACTCTTAAGCCTGAAAGGGATGGCCTTTTCTGCGAAAGAATATTCGGACCTCAGAAAGACTGGGAATGTCATTGTGGTAAATATAAGAGAATTAGATATAAAGGCGTAATTTGTGACCGCTGTGGTGTTGAGGTTACAAAGAGCAAGGTAAGACGTGAGAGAATGGGGCATATTGAGCTTGCTTGCCCTGTTTCACATATCTGGTATTTTAAGGGTATTCCGTCAAGAATGGGTCTTATACTTTCTATGAGCCCAAGAGCATTGGAAAAGGTTTTATATTTTGCATCCTATATTGTGCTTGATGCGGGAGAAACTGCCCTTCAATACAAGCAGCTTTTAACCGAAAAAGAATATAGAGAAGCATATGATAAATATGGCGACACATTTAAGGTTGGTATGGGTGCAGAGGCTGTTAAACAGCTTTTGATTGACATTGACCTTGATGGTGAAAGCGAAAAATTGAAAAAAGAATTTGTTGACTCTACAGGACAGAAACGTATACGTATTATTAAAAGACTTGAGGTTCTTGAAAGCTTTAAAGCTTCAAACAACAAGCCTGAGTGGATGATACTTGATGTTATTCCAATAATTCCACCTGATATAAGACCTATGGTTCAGCTTGATGGCGGACGTTTTGCAACAAGTGACTTAAATGACCTTTACAGACGTGTTATTAACCGTAACAATCGTCTTAAAAGATTGCTTGATTTAGGAGCACCTGATATTATCGTTAGAAATGAAAAGAGAATGCTGCAAGAGGCTGTCGATTCACTTATTGATAATGGTCGCCGTGGTCGCCCAGTAACAGGACCTGGTAACAGAGCATTAAAATCTCTTTCAGATATGCTTAAAGGCAAGCAGGGACGTTTCCGTCAGAATCTTCTTGGTAAGCGTGTTGACTACTCTGGCCGTTCGGTTATCGTAGTAGGACCTGACCTTAAGATTTTCCAGTGTGGTATCCCTAAAGAAATGGCAATTGAGCTTTTTAAGCCTTTTGTTATGAAAAAGCTTGTTGAAGACGGACTTGCACACAATATCAAGTCTGCTAAACGTATGGTTGAAAGACTTCAGACTGAGATTTGGGATGTGCTTGAGCAAATTATTGCAGAGCATCCTGTTATGCTTAACCGTGCACCTACATTGCATAGACTTGGTATTCAGGCATTTGAGCCAAAGCTTGTAGAGGGCCGTGCCATCAAGCTTCATCCATTGGTTTGTACTGCGTACAATGCCGATTTCGATGGTGACCAGATGGCTGTTCACGTTCCCCTTAGTGTTGAGGCACAGGCAGAGTGTCGTTTCCTTCTGCTTTCACCTAACAACCTTTTGAAACCATCTGATGGTGCTCCTGTAACCGTTCCTTCACAGGATATGATTTTAGGTATGTACTACTTAACACTTGTTAAGGATGGAGAAAAGGGCGAAGGCAAAGCCTTTAAGGATGAGCTTGAAGCAATGCTTGCTTATGATAACCATGAAATTACACTTCATGCAAAAATTAGAGTAAGAAGAGTTTTGGAATTTAATGGAGTTAAAGAAACTAGAATTGTACCTACAACTGTAGGCTGCATAATCTTTAATGAAGCTATTCCTCAGAATTTGGGTTATGTTGACAGAACAAAGGAAGAAGATAAATTTAGATATGAAATTGACTTCCTTGTTGACAAAAAACAAATCGGTAAAATTATTTACCGCTGTATAAATGTATGTGGTTCAACTGAAACAGCAGCAGTGCTTGACAAAATTAAAACCCTTGGTTTCAAATATTCAACAAAGGGTGCGTTAACCGTTTCTGTATCTGATATGGAAATCCCTGCGTCAAAGCCTATACATCTTGCAGAAGCAGAAGCAACAATAGATGTGATTACAAAGAAATTTAAACGTGGACTTATGACTGACGAGGAACGTCATAATAAGGTAATTGAGGCATGGAATATCGCCAATGACAAGATTACTGTTGACCTTCTTGCAGGACTTGGTAAGTACAATAATATATTCATGATGGCTAACTCTGGTGCCCGTGGTTCAACAAGCCAGATTAAACAGCTTGCAGGTATGCGTGGTCTTATGGCAAACACATCGGGTGGTATCATCGAGTTACCTATCAAGGCTAACTTCCGTGAGGGTCTTTCAGTTCTGGAGTACTTTATTTCTTCACATGGTGCCAGAAAAGGTCTTACAGATACTGCACTTAGAACAGCCGATTCAGGTTACCTTACACGTCGTCTTGTAGACGTTTCTCAGGATATTATTATCCGTGAGTGGGATTGTACACAAGAGGGCAAGGATGCACCGGGTCTTTGGGTTTCAGCTTTCCTTGATGGTAACGAAGTTATCGAAAGCCTTCAGGATAGAATTAGAGGACGCTGGAGCGTGCTTGAAATTGTAAACCCTGAAACAGGTGAAGTTATTGTCCAAAAAGACACAAAGATTTCTGCTGACCAGTCTGAGAAGGTGGAAAAAGCAGGAATTAAAGAAGTGCTTATACGTACAGTGCTTACTTGCCGTTCAACAATCGGTATATGCTCTAAGTGCTACGGAGCAAACATGGCAAGTGGTCGTTCAGTAAGAATTGGTGAGTCTGTTGGTATCATTGCAGCACAGTCTATTGGTGAGCCTGGTACACAGCTTACAATGCGTACTTTCCATACAGGTGGTATTGCCGGTGATGACATCACACAGGGTCTTCCCCGTGTTGAGGAGCTTTTTGAGGCAAGAAAACCTAAAGGTCTTGCTATCATTTCTGAGTTTGCAGGTACTGTTAAGTTAAGCGAAACAAAGAAAAAGAGAGAAGTTACAATTACAAGCCATGAAACAGGTGAAGCTAAAGATTATCTTATTCCTTACGGCTCAAGAGTTAAAGTATTCGATGGCGACTTTATTCAGGCTGGTGATGAAATTACTGAAGGTAGTGTTAACCCACATGATATTCTTAAGATTAAAGGCTTAAGAGGTGTTCAGGATTACATGATTCAGGAAGTTCAGCGTGTTTACCGTCTTCAGGGTGTTGAGATTAACGATAAGCATATTGAGGTTATCGTTAGACAGATGCTTAAGAGAGTTAAGATTGAAGAAAATGGCGACACAAGTTTCCTTCCAGGAAGTCTTGTAGATTGGCTTGCATTTGAAAATACAAATGCAGAGATGGAAGAAAAGGGCCTTGAACCTGCGAATGGCACAAGAGTTCTCCTTGGTATTACTAAGGCTTCACTTGCTACAGATTCATTCCTTTCTGCTGCTTCATTCCAGGAAACCACAAGGGTTCTTACGGAGGCTGCTATCAAAGGAAAGATTGACCCACTTATTGGTCTTAAGGAAAATGTTATAATTGGTAAGCTTATACCTGCTGGTACTGGTATGTCAAGATACCGTAACATTGACATTGTTACTGACGCAGAAGAAACTGAAAATGATGATATTTTGCTTAATGACAATATTAACGAAATTTAATTTTTAAATAGAAAAAGCCCCGGCTAATGAGTGTGTAAACATTTATTGGCTGGGGCTTTTTTGAAGTTTTTAATAATTATATATCAATGTAATTTGGCATAAAAATTTTCCTTTTTGACCATAATAGGGGAAGAAGGGAAGTGATAGATGTGGAAATTTTAGCGGCGGTTGTTATTATTAGCCAATTAGTATTTACTGTGATTGCAGGAGCATATTTTTACGGTGCATTAAAAGCCCAAAGGTCAGGTAAAATGGTAGGCTCACTGGAGTCATCAAAGGAAATGGAAAGAATGAAAAAAATGCGTGAGATAAGGCTAACCACACCTCTTTCGGAAAAAACAAGGCCACAAAAGCTTGAGCAAATTGTTGGTCAGGAAGATGGGATAAAAGCATTGCGAGCTGCTTTTTGTGGAAAAAATCCACAGCACATAATTATTTACGGGCCACCTGGTATAGGCAAAACTGCGGCGGCAAGGCTTATGCTGGAGGAGGCAAAAAGAACATATGGTTCTCCATTTACAATGGATGCACCGTTTATTGAAATGGATGCAACAACATTACGTTTTGATGAGAGAAGTATTGCTGACCCACTTATGGGTTCGGTACATGACCCAATATATCAAGGTGCGGGAGCGTATGGAGCAGCAGGCGTTCCGCAGCCTAAAGAGGGTGCTGTAACAAAGGCACATGGTGGAGTTTTATTTATGGACGAAATAGGCGAACTTCACCCTATTCAGATGAACAAACTGCTAAAGGTGCTTGAAGATAGGCGTGTATTTTTATCCAGTTCCTACTACAGCAGTGAAAACAAAAGCATACCAAAGCACATACATGATGTGTTTCAGAATGGGCTGCCAGCAGATTTCAGGTTGGTTGGTGCAACAACAAGGTCACCAGAGGAACTTCCTCTTGCGTTAAGAAGCCGTTGCACAGAGATATATTTTGATGGACTTAAAAAGTGCCACATAAAGCAGATTGCTCAAGAGGCAGCAAAAAGCACAGACATGGGCTGTGAGATAGATGCGGCTGAAAAGGTTACGTGTTTTGCAGCGAATGGTCGTGATGCAGTTAATATAATGCAGACGGCAGCATCAGTAGCTGGAATGGAAGAACGTAAAGAAATAAGGGTAGAGGACATAGAGTGGGTTGTTCAAAGCGGAAGATACTCTCCACGTATGGATATAAAAGTTGCAAAGGAGGGCGAGGTTGGAAGTGTAAACGGTCTTGCAGTTTGCGGTAGTGGCGGAACTATTTTGCCTATTGAAGCGTGGGCAAAAAAAGTGGAAAAAGGCTGCGGTGAGCTTAAAGTGACAGGAATTGTTGAAGAAGAGGAAATTAAAAATGGTCAACACACCATGAAGCGTAAAAGTACAGCTAGCTCTTCAGTCAGCAGTGTGATAACGGTTTTTTGTAGGGAACTTAATGTGGATATAAGAGATTATGACGTGCATATTAATTTTACAGGAGGTGTTCCTGTAGATGGACCGTCGGCAGGTGCTGCAATTTTCAGTGCTTTATATTCTGCTGTAAACCAAAAAATCATGCCTTCTGACATTGCTATGACAGGTGAGGTGTCTATATGCGGGCGTGTCTTGCCTGTGGGTGGTGTACCTATGAAGATTGAGGGAGCAATTGAAGCAGGTGCTAAGCGTGTTATTATTCCAAGAGAAAATTATCAAACAAATTTTAGCAGTATGGATGTAGAAATATTGTGCGTAAACACCCTTGATGAGGTTTTGGGTATTTGTTTTGGAGAAACTTCTGAGGCTGTGCTTACGGCATAGAACGAAATTTATATACAAAGGCTTTGTTGCGTATTGGGCATTTTAAGGTGTCTAAGGGTTTTCAGCAAGGTCTTTTTGTATATATCGTACTTGTTAGAACTGACAAAATAGTGTATAATACGTAGGTTAATATTCAGTAAGTTTTTGAGGTGGTTGAAATGAGCAAATTAAAATTTCCAATTGTTCCGTTAAGAGGAATTACAGTTTTTCCTAATATGATAATAAGCTTTCCTGTTGGTAGACAGCAATCTTTGGATGCACTTGAGGCCGCAGGAAAAAAGGACGATATTGTTTTTGCTGTTATGCAAAAAGATGCAAGCGTAGATGACCCACATGAAGATGATTTATATGAAATAGGTACAGTTGCAAAAATTAAGCAAGTGTTAAAAATGCCTGGTAATTTAACACACGTTATTATTGAGGGAATATCCCGTGGGCGTTTGGAGAATATACTGGTTTGTGATGATTGCATTTATGGTGAGGTTTCTCAGGTAGAGTATAAAGACGATAATGATTATACTGAAAACATACCAATGCAGGCTCTTATGCGTCTTGCGTCGGACAGCTTTGACCAATATTTAAAATTGAATAGCAGAACACCACAAAACGAAGCCATGGTAAATATTGTTTCTCCCAAAGTACCAGGGCAGTTGGCAGATATTATTGCAACAGGTGTTATGGTTCCAGCAGAACAGAAACAGATGTTACTTAATTGTATAGACCCAATTGAAAGACTGGGCGATGCAATTAATATACTTGACAGAGAGATTAAGATACTTAAGCTTAAAGCTGAACTTGAAGAAAAGGTTAAAAGCCGTGTTGAGGAAAATCAGCGGGAATATTATCTTAGAGAACAGATGAAGGTTATACAAGAAGAACTTGGTGATAAAGATGGTATTCAGGCACTGGCCGATGGATATAAACGTCTGGCACAAGAAAAGAAATTGCCAGATTATGCAAGAGATATTGTTATTAAAGAGGCTGACAGACTTTCTAAAATGTCAGTTTCAGCACCTGAAGCAAATATAATACGAAGCTATGTGGAACATATATTGGAATTGCCTTGGGTTGAAAAATCGGAAGAAATATTTGATATAAACGAATCACAAAAAATATTGGAAGCTGACCATTACGGCCTTGAAAAGGTTAAGGAACGTATATTAGAATATCTTGCTGTAATGCAGAATACTAGAGAAAACAGTGCAACAATTATTTGCCTTGCAGGGCCTCCAGGTGTGGGAAAAACGTCTATTGCTAAATCAATTGCAAAGGCAACAGGAAGAAAATATGTTAGAATGAGCCTTGGTGGTGTTAAAGATGAATCCGAAATAAGAGGTCACAGACGCACATACCTTGGGGCAATGAGCGGACGTATTATAAATGCTGTTAAACAGGCAAAAACAATAAATCCACTTGTGCTTTTAGATGAGGTAGATAAACTTTCAGTATCTATGAATGGTGACCCTTCAGCGGCACTTTTGGAAGTATTGGACAGTGAACAAAACAATACTTTTCGTGACCATTATCTGGATATGCCGTATGATTTATCAAAAATTTTATTTATTTGTACAGCCAATGATGTTAGCAAAATCCCTACGCCTTTAAAGGACAGGATGGAGATTATCTCTCTTTCAAGTTATACCCTTGATGAAAAGGTGAATATTGGAATGAAGCATCTTTATCCTAAACAACTTAAAGCAAACGGTCTTAAAAAGAGCCAACTTAAAATAGATGAAAAAGCCATTGCATTTATTATAGAAGGTTATACAAGAGAAGCTGGTGTAAGAGGTCTTGAAAGGGCTATTGCAAAGCTTTGCCGAAAGGCGGTTAAGGTAATAGTAAGTGGCGAGAAAAAAAGTATTAAGATAACAGAAATGAATGTTGAAAAATACCTTGGAAATGTGATTGTAAAGCATTTAGCGGCAAATGATAAGCCACAGACAGGGGTAGTTCGTGGACTTGCTTGGACTGCAGCAGGAGGCGAAACCTTGCAAGTAGAGGTAAGCACAATGAAAGGAACAGGTAAGTTTGAGATTACAGGAAATATGGGTGATGTAATGAAAGAGTCCGCAAAAGCGGCTATAACTTATATTCGCTCGGAAGCCTACAAAATTAACATACACGACGATTTTTATAAAGATACAGATATTCATATACATATACCTGAAGGTGCTGTGCCTAAGGATGGTCCATCGGCAGGTATAACAATGGCAACTGCAATTGTGTCTGCCCTTACAGGTGCAGCAGTAAGAAACGATGTTGCTATGACTGGAGAAATAACCATAAGGGGAAATATATTGGCTATTGGTGGGCTTAAAGAAAAAGTAATAGCTGCAAAGCAGGCGGGTATTAAAAAAGTTATTGTTCCATTTGATAACAAAAGAGATTTGAGCGAAATTCCTGACAGCATTAAAGAAGGAATGAAGTTTGTATTTGCCAAGGAAATGGACGAGGTATTTAACAATGCTATTGTAGAAGGAGAAAATATATGGAGGTAGTTAATGTAAATTTGGCGGCGGTTGGTGTCAGGATGGAGCAATATCCTGAGGATGTTAGACCTGAAGTGGCATTTGTGGGAAAATCCAACGCAGGAAAATCCACGCTTATAAATGCTATGATTGGCAGGAAAGCATTGGCAAGAACAAGTTCAGCACCAGGTAAAACAAGGACCATTAATTTTTATGATGTTGAGGGACTTATGTACATTGTGGATGTACCAGGTTATGGCTATGCAAAAGCTCCTAAAACAGAAATAGAAAGATGGGGCAAAATGATTGAGGAATACCTTGAAAAAAGAGAACAGCTTGCCGCTATTGTTATGCTGGTTGACATTCGCCATGAACCAGGAAAAAATGATATTATTATGTATAACTGGCTTAAGCATTATGGCTACGATATTATCGTTGCGGCAACAAAGTTGGATAAGCTTAACAGAAGCCAAATTCAAAAGTATCTTTCTGTTGTAAAAAAAGGTCTTAACCTTGCACCAGAGGACAAAATTGTAGGTTTTTCGGGCGTTACTAAGCAGGGAGTTACAGAACTTTGGGATATAATAGAAGATGTATTAAATTTGAAAGATAGCAGACAAACAGATTGATTTGACGTATATCAATTCATAAGGTTAAATTGATAAGGGTATTTTGTAAGGAGAAATTATAATGTCAAAAAGATTATGTCTATCTGAAAATAAAAAATTAACTGGTGTTTGTGGTGGCATTGCCGAAAAATTTGATTTTGAGCCAGCAATAGTTAGAATTGTTGTTGTGCTTTTGGCATTACTGCTTAAATGGCCAGTGGTGTTTATCTATGTTGTTCTTTGGATAGTTTTGCCAAGCTGTAATAATATGTAATTAAATTAAAAAGTTAATTGTGCAAAAATTAAGGCTGCAGCGGTTGCTGTAGCCTTTTGCTATATATTTTTATTATTCTTTAACAAGTACATTAAAAATTTCTGCCACGATACTATTAACATTTTTCTTCCAGTTGGAGCAAATAAGCTGTGCTTGATTTTTTGTGGCAACGGTAACATCAACTTCCATTATCTGGCTTCCATCTATACCAAATACATCACATTTAACCAAAAATTCTCCGTTTATTTCAGGAAAGTAATTCGCAGAGGTTTCATACTCGCTTCGTATACGTGTAAGATTATTTTTAATATAGTCATTGGCGGCATTTTTAAGCCAACCAGTTATTCTATTTTGAAAAAAGCTTAAAGCATTTGAGCCTTCCTTGGTAATTGTATAACGTGTTGTTCCGTTTTCTGAATAGGCTTCAAGAAAATCTGAATCAGTAAGGTCGGAAAGATATTGCTGAACAACAAAGTAATCCATTATATTGCGCTCAAGGGCAAATTGACAAATTTCTGTATTAGACAGGGAAACATCCATTTTTCTTAAAAGATATAGTATAATAAGCTTATTTTCAGCTAGTTTATTTTCTTCAGACACTGCCAGCACCTCCGAATGCATAGTTAGATATGTAACCGATACATTATACTCTATTTTTCGTCATATATCAAACTATTTTGCAACCCTGATGTATATTTTTTTCTGAAATAAGTTTATTAAGTGAATTTAAAACGTCTTTTTTGTTTCCACTCCATTGAGGTGCTATAAGATTTATTTTTGCACCATCTCCTGTAAGGCGGTGTATTACTATTTCTTTTGGAATATGTTCCAAAATTATACATACAAGAGAAAGATATTCATCCTTAGTTAAAATATGAAAAGGGTTGTTTTTGTGTATAGCCCCAAGGGGTGTATTTTTTAAAACATGAAGAAGTTGAATTTTTATGCCTTGTATATTAAAAGAGCATATGTATTTAACTGAGTTTAGCATATCTTCATGCGTTTCATTTGGAAGCCCCAAAATAAGATGCACAACAACGTGTATGCCTGCCAAATTAAGGCGAGATACGGCATCTTCAAACACATAGTTTTCATATCCTCTGTTTATATATTTTGCGGTTTTTTCGTTGCACGTTTGCAAGCCCAACTCTACCCATACATAAGTTTTTTTGTTCAATTCTTTTAACAATTCAATTACATCATTGCCAAGACAGTCGGGGCGAGTGGCGATGGCAAGTCCCACAACGTCGCTTTGGGAAATGGCTTCGGTATATTTAGAACGTAAAATGTCTATGGGAGCATAGGTGTTAGTAAATGCTTGAAAGTATGATATATACTTTGCGTTTGGCCATTTTTTACTTACGTTCTGTTTCTGCTGCTCAATTTGCTGTGATATGGACAGTAGGCGTTTGCCAGCAAAATCTCCGCTTCCACCTTCACTGCAAAATATGCAGCCTTCAGTGCTTAAAGTACCATCACGATTTGGGCAGGTGAAGCCGCCGTCAAGGCTTAGCTTTGCAACTTTTGTTCCAAACTTGGTTTTAAGATAGTTATTAAGTGAATTGTATGGATTTGAATTTAAAATCATTTCAACTCTCCTTAAGTGAAAATACATTTTTAGGTGTCAATAAAATATTAAAAGGCTATATAGGTAGATATAATTCTTTTTTTCTAGTTCTCAACCAATTTCTTTAGCTGATTTATAAAAAATGCGTTTTGTTTAGGCATAAGTATGCAAAAGCGTAAATAAGTGTTGTCCAAAAAAGCAAATGACGCTGCATCACGAATGAGAATTTTTTTTACTATAAGTTTTTCAAAAATTTCAGCAGAGGTTATTTTGTTGGTTAAAAGCTTGAGAAGTATAAAGTTTGATGAAGAATCATAAGCTTTAATATTTTTCCAAGACTTAAACTCAGTCAATGCTTTTTTGCGTTCGTCAGAAATCAAGTTCTGGGTTTTGTGCATATATTCCTTGTCAGTGAATAAATGTTCACCTGCAAAAGAGGCAAGAATATTTACACTCCACGGGTCTTGATGATTTTTCAAAAGTGTGTGGAATGCAGCACTGGAGGTTATACCATAGCCAAGGCGTATACCAGGAGCTGCAAAAAATTTGGATACACCACGTATTACAAACAAGTTGTTAAATTTATTTGTCAGAGGTATAGAACAAATTTCATCAAGGTTGTCGCTGAATTCTATATAGGTTTCATCAACCATGACGAAGGTGTTGTTTTTCTTGCAATGTTCAAGTATAACCTCCATTTGTAAGGAGGTTATGGCTGTGCCAGTTGGGTTATTTGGATTGCACACCACAAAAAGGTCAATATCAGCAGTAAGTGCAGTTAGCAATTTGTTAATATCCACTACAAAATTCTTTTCTTCTTCAAGAGGAAAATATTCAAAATTACTGCCTATAACGGTTAGTTCATGTTCATATTCTGAGTAAGCTGGCCCCAAAATTATTGATTTTTTTGCATTTACCGATTTAATAAAGACTGATATAAGTTCGGTAGAACCGTTGCCTACGGTTATATTTTCTGTCATAGCACCAGTGTATTCAGAAATGCTCTGGCGTAATGCAGTATAATTTTTATCAGGGTACGTTGAAATTATATCTAAGTTTTGTGCAAGAATATTTTTTACACTTTGAGGAAAGCCAAGGGGGTTTATGTTTCCGCTGAAGTCGATTATTTGGGACTTGGGTATTTTATACTTTCGCTCAATTGCGTCAAGGTCACCGCCGTGCTGATGTACTAATTTTTCCATTTTAATTCCTTCTTTTCTAATAGGTTTACATATCGTCGTTTAATTCTTCCAATGTTATTGCTCTGCTTTGCCTTAAAAGGCGAGGATAGTTACAAATATTTTGTTCATTGCTAATGTTTATAAGTGTCAGTTCCAAATCATTGAAGTTGACAAATTCATCTGAAAGTATAAGATTATTGTTTTTCAAAAGCTCATTAAGGCGAAAACCTGATGTTTTGCTAAGGTTGGCATGACACGGCTCGTCTTTATTTTTTCTAAGAATACTAAATGTATAGTAGTCGCTTTTATCAAAGCCAAAATATGTTGCAATAAGTTCGTAAAGCTTAGAAAGTGTATACTCTACAGGTACTTGAATTGTTTTCCAAAGCGTTGGGGAGTCTACATAGCTTACCTTTATAGTATAAATTTCACGGTTGTTTTTTTGAATCATATAATCGGTTATATTTATGCGATTAATATGTATGGTTGAACTTAATAAAACATGGATTTGTTCTTCAGTAAAGTCTTGGGATATATTTTGAAACCAAGTATTTGAGTTTTCGCATTCTAAAATTTCTTCGCCTATTGGTGTAAGGGAAAAATAGTTGCATGGCGAAAAAACGTCGGCGGATACATCACAGTTTGTAAGTAATATTGGTCGAACAAAGTCTGTTTCATCCATAAAATCATAGGGCAAACAGTAAAGAGGTGTTATAAGCTTAAGATAATCACCTAGTGGTGAGAAAAACCACTTATCTAAAACTGTACCCATAACATATGCAGAAGACATAAGAACTTCATTTTCAGGTGAAAGAGAAGGAATTTCTGCCATTTTAAGCATATTATCGAAATTAAACCCTAGAGAGCTGTATACTTTATTGTAAATATCATCAGTTGTAATTGATTCCTTTAAAAAGGATTTCATAATTGATGTATCCACAATGTGGTAGGGTACTTGCAGCATCTCAGTGAATTTTTCGTTAAATATTTCAAAAACTTCGTCGGTTAATAGTGTAAGAATCTGTACATTACTTTGAATAAAAAAGCTGTTGCATTGTTCCACATTTTTCTGATACTTGCACGTATTTATAGAAGGCATAGGTGTAATTAAATTCATACGCTGTGCAATCAGAACCAAATATTCAAAATAAAATCCGTCTGTGTTTGTAAATTGTTTAGCCAAATCGTCAGGTACTTTTAATGGAAACATACCACCTTCATCAAAGGTTGCAACAGGAAAGCAATAATCTGTAAATGTAATGAGATTTTTTATAAAAGAGTGGCATTCAACCGAGTCAAGTGAAAGGCTGTAAGAATACTTTTTAACACCTCTAGCTGATGCGACTGTTTTATAGGTTATATATGAAACTTCATTTTTATTTTTACCTAAGTAACTATTCAATATATTAGCAGGGGAGAGTACGGTGTTTTCAAAAAAAGTCGAGTAATACCACTTTTTGAAAAAAACGGGCGAAAGAGATAGCATTTTACCTTTTTCTGTTTTGGTAAAGGTAGAAAGAATCTCATCAAAGCCATGGGTAAAATATTTAGTTAAAGAAATTGGTATAGTTAATTCGACTGCTTTTTTGTTCATAATTTACCTCCGAGGCTAAATGTGTACGTACTTTATTTTCCTCAATTTATCCTTGTGCAATATTAATTATTGTACCAGAAAAAACTATTTTTACAAGTGACCTATGTGGGAATAGAAAAAGAAATTTTATTTTTGGTGTGGATATATTGTAAATAAATGTCGTCTGGTGTAGAATTATTGTAAAAATTGCGAAAAGAAAATATAAAGGCAAACTGCAGTGTGTCAATTGCGGATGCAGTAGCAATTTTGCATAAGATACATCAAATCAGTTGCATTGGGGACTAAATGAATTTATGGCTAACTTCATAGGTTGGAATTTTATTTTAGGAGATTTTTATGAAGAAGAAAATTTTAGCAATTGCAATGTCAGTAGCAATGTGTGCAGGAATATTTGCAAGTTATGTAAGCAAAGCAGCAGAAACTTCAGTAGCAGAGGAGTCAACCCAAGGCATATTTAAAATGATTGCTGGTACATCAACACCAGACACACATCCATATGTATTAGGTATGAAAAAAATTGGTGAACTTATAAAAGAAAAAACAAGTGGAGCAGTAACACTTGAAGTATATGGTGATTTACAGCTTGGCAACGAACGTGACCTTATCGAAGGGCTTAGGACAGGCTCTGTACAGATGACTTGTGTAACAACAGCACCTCTTTCGGACTTAACAGATACATTCTTAGTTTTTGACCTGCCATTTCTTTTTGAAACAACAGACATTGCACGTTCGGTTCTTGATAGCGAAGTAGGCTCAGAAATTCTTAATTCAGTGGAAAATCAGGGGCTTGTAGGGCTTTCGTGGTTTGAAAACGGTTTTAGAAACATAACAAACAACAAACAGCCTATTGAAAAGCCAGAGGACCTTAAAGGTATGAAGATTAGAACAATTGAAAACCAGATGCACATGGCAGCATTTAGGGTAATGGGTGCAGAACCAACGCCTATGGCAATGAGCCAGGTTTTAACAGCTTTACAACAAGGCATAGTCGACGGTCAGGAAAATCCTGTTCCAATAATTGAAACAGACAAGTTTGATAAAGTTCAAAAATACGTTTCTATGACAGGCCACATTTATAGCCCAGCACCTGTATTCATTTCAAAGGATTATTTTGATGCACTTCCGGCTGAGTATAAGACGGCAGTAAAAGAGGCAGCAATTGAAGCAGCAATTTACGAGAGAGAACAAATTGATATTCAGACAGAATCAGGTCTTAAAGCTCTTGAAGAAAGAGGCATGGAAGTTAATTTTCCAGATAAATCAGCGTTCAAGGAAGCTACAGCTTCAATTTATGACACTTACGTAAAAGAAGGTGATGGGTTCGTGTCGCCTGAAATTTATGCTCGTGTTCAAGAAGTTATTGCAGAAAACAAATAATCATTTTTTATTTTAGTATTTTTCATATTTCAACACTTGAAATTGTAGTTAATACATGGTATAGTCTACAGTGTGAAAACAAATGTTTTCGTATGGGGAACCGGAGGACAATCATGAGAGAAGATAAAAATTTTTATATCATCGACAAAAATGTTCTTCCAGAAATTTTTTTGAAGGTTATGGATGTTAAAAATTTGCTGGAAAGCGGCAGAGAAAAAACCGTTCAGGAAGCTGTTAGTAAGGTTGGTATAAGCAGAAGTGCATTCTATAAATACAGAGATGCAGTTTTTCCATTATATGAAAATACAAGAGGCAAAACGGTTACTTTTGCTACTAATCTTGATGACACAAAGGGTGTCTTATCCTGCGTGTTAAACGGAATAGCTTCGGCTGGTGCCAATATACTTACAATAAATCAGAATATACCAATTAATGGCATAGCAATGGTTACTATTTCGATTGAAACAGACGCAATGGACAGAGATTTAGGATGTCTTGTTGAAGAACTGCAACAGATAGATGGAGTTCAGACATTTAAAATTATAGCAAGAGAATAAAATTTTAGGAGTGAAGTAAATGACAGGTGTGGCGATATTAGGCTTTGGAACAGTTGGTTCAGGAGTTTACGACGTAATTAATACCAATAGCGGTGTATTAGAACTTAAATCAGGAGATAAAATTGAGGTTAAAAAAGTGCTTGACCTTAGAGATTTCCCGGGAAATCCTGTTGAAAAAGTACTTACAAAAGACTTTGAAGAAATTTTAAACGACCCAGATATTGGCATTATTGCTGAGGCTATGGGTGGTGTTGAGCCAGCTTTCACGTTTACAAAACGTGCTTTAGCTATGGGCAAAAGCGTTGTTACCAGCAATAAGGAGCTTGTTGCAAAGCACGGCCCTGAGCTTATGAAGCTTGCCAGAACGAATGGTGTAAGCTATCTTTTTGAGGCTAGTGTTGGTGGTGGTATTCCAATTATAAGACCACTTTGTGTATCCCTTGCAGCTGATGAAATTTTGGAAATCTCAGGTATTCTTAATGGAACAACTAACTACATTCTTACCAAAATGACTGAAGAGGGCAAGAGCTTTGATGAGGTTCTTAAAGATGCACAGCAATTGGGATATGCCGAAGCAAACCCTGCGGCAGACGTTGAGGGACATGATGCTTGTAGAAAAATTGCAATTCTTTCTTCTTTAGCATTTGGAGAAACAGTTAATTATGAACATATTTATACTGAAGGTATTACAAAAATAACACATATAGACATTGAATATAGTAAAAAACTCAATTGCCTTATTAAACTTATTGGCAGCAGCAAAAAAAGTAAAAATGGTATCTCGGCAAAGGTGTCACCTTGTTTGATAAGCAAAGAGCATCCGTTGTCCGCAGTTAATGGTGTATATAATGCAATTTTTGTAAAGGGAAACATGAGCGGAAATACAATGTATTATGGCAGTGGTGCAGGCAAATTGCCTACAGCAAGTGCCGTAGTTGCTGATATAGTTGACGCTGTAAGGCATAAGGGTCTAACGGTGAACATTGGATGGGATTGTGATGTTCAGGCTTGTGTAGCTGATATTAAGGAAGCAGATGTTAAGGCTATGATTAGAATTGCCAGTGATAATTTTGAGGCAGCAAAGAAATCCATTATTGAAGTGTTTGGGGATGTTCAGTTTGTTGACCTTGATGTTCAGGATGATGAATTTGCAATTATTACTAATGAAGAAACAGAGGGCTCCATGGCTGAGAAAGTAGAAAAAATTGCCACAATGAGCGGAGTTGGCGAAATAAGAAATCTTATTCGTATGGAGGCATAAAATGAAACATATTATTGTCCCAGCTACATCGGCAAATATGGGTTCAGGTTTTGATAGTATAGGTATTGCTTTTCAGAAATACAACCATCTTTGGTTTGTGGAGATTGAAGAGGACTTAGAAATACTTGTAAACAAGAAACATAAGCTTAAAATACCTACTGATGAAACAAACCTTATTTATAAAACTATGGAAGAATTTTACAAACTGGTTGGCAAGCCAATGCCTGGTGTAAGGCTCATTCAAGAGGATTATATACCACATACACGTGGTCTTGGAAGTAGTGCTGCCTGTATTGTTGCTGGGCTTATTGCAGCCAATGACCTTTCGGGGTGCCATTTTTCTAGGGGTAAGTTGGCACAAATTGCAGCTAAAATTGAAGGCCATCCTGATAACTCCAATCCTGCTATTTTGGGTGGAATGGTTGTTGGGGCACTTAGCGAAGACGAAATGCGTCATGTAAGAATTGATATTCCAAAAAACCTGTCATTCGCTATTATGGTACCAGATTTTCCAGTTGAAACAGTAAAATCACGAGGCGTATTGCCATATAATGTGTCAAGAGAAGATGCGATTTTTAATTCATCTAGGGCGGCACTTTTGGTTGCGTCCATGATGACGGGCAATATTGATAACCTTAAGATGGCTATGGATGATAGGCTTCATCAGCCATATCGTTTGCCCCTTGTACCTGGTATGGAGGGTATATTTAGCAAGGCAGATGAGATGGGTGCAAAGGCTTCGTATTTAAGTGGAGCAGGCCCAACAATTGTAAGCGTGCTTACAGATGATATTGCCGAAGACTTTGAAATTAAAATGAATGAGTATTTAAGCACAATACCTAATAAATGGATGTTGGAAATACTTAAACCAGATTTAGAAGGTGCTAGAATTATATCAGAATAGAGATGGAGGAATTTACTTGTTATTAGTGCAAAAATATGGCGGAAGCTCAGTTGCTAACGCTGAAAGAATTTTTAATGTAGCCGGCAGAATTGCTGAAAGCTATGATAAAGGCAATGATATGGTAGTTATTTTATCTGCACAGGGTGATACAACTGATGACCTTGTTGCAAAAGCAGCTGAAATTAATCCTAATGCCTCAAAAAGAGAAATGGATATGTTGCTTTCCACAGGAGAACAGCAGTCGGTAGCACTTATGGCTATGGCTTTAAATAAGCTTGGATATAGAGCAATTTCGCTTAATGCAATGCAGGTTGGCATAGACACAACCTCTGCTTATTCAAACGCTAAAATTAAAACTATTAGCCGTGGAAGAATTGAGCAAGAACTTGAAAGAAAAAATATTGTAATTATTACAGGTTTTCAAGGAGTAAATAAGTTTGAAGATATTACTACTTTGGGACGTGGTGGCTCAGATACATCCGCAGTTGCCATTGCGGCAGCTTTAGGAGCAGATTTATGTGAAATTTATACAGACGTTGCAGGGGTATATACAGCAGACCCACGTGTGGTAAAGGATGCAAGAAAGCTTGATGAAATAAGTTATACAGAGATGACTGAGCTTGCTTCCCTTGGTGCAAAAGTACTTCACACACGCTCGGTAGAGGTTGCACAGAAATATAATGTAAAACTTGTAGTACGTTCTAGTTTAACAAAAGAAGAAGGAACTGTAGTTAAGGGGGATTGTAACGTGGAAAAAATGCTTGTTAGTGGAGTAGCATCAGATAAAGATATAGCTAGAATTTCAATTGAAGGTATTTCAGATGAGCCAGGTAAGGCTTTTGAAGTTTTTTCATTGCTTGATAAGAACAACGTGTCTGTTGATATTATTATTCAGTCAATCGGTCGTGACAGAACAAATGATATTTCGTTTACAGTTAGCAAGGATGAATTAAATCATGTTATGAAGGCACTTGAAGAAAATAAGGAAACAATTGGTGCTAAACAAATTTCTTTTGATGATTCCATGGCAAAAGTTTCTATTGTTGGAGCAGGAATGGCTACACATCCTGGTGTTGCAAGTCTTATGTTTGAGGCTCTTTATGATGCAGACGTTAATATTGCTATGATTTCTACATCAGAAATTAAGATTTCTGTGCTTATTAATGAAAAAGATGTAGATAATGCACTTATTGCTATTCACGATAAATTTAACCTTGCTACTCAAAGCTTGAGAAAAAGCTGAGAAAATTAAAATAAGTAAAACAACTAAACCTGTCGTTAATTCGATGGGTTTTTTGTTTTTTAAATTAATAAAACTGCGTTTGCTTAGACTCTGTATCCGTAAGCAAACGCAGTTTTTTAGTTTAAAGCAATATACACAGTAACAACCTTAACGACCTTGGTATTTTTTTATAAATCCAATGAGTGCATCCATCTGAGCATCTGTGCCAATGCTAATTCGCAGGTGATTGTTTATTCTAGGCAAATCAAAAAATCTTATAAATATATTTTCTGCTTTAGCAGCTTCAAATAGCTCTTTGGCACTAATTGTTGGGTGCGTAACAAAGAGAAAGTTGGAATGTGATGGAAACACCTTAAAGCCTAAATCAGAAAGCTCTTTTGCTGTACGTTCTCTGGTTTCAATAACCTTATTAAGGGTACTGAGGAAATAGGTATCGTCATTAACCGAGGCAGTTCCAGCGGCAATTGCAACACTATCCAAAGTGTAGGAGTTATAGCAATTTTTAACAGCGTTAAGCAAACTAATAAGTTCAGGGTTACCAAGTGCAACGCCTATACGCATACCAGCCAGTGAGCGAGATTTTGAAAAAGTGTGAACAATCACGAGGTTTTCATATTTTTTCAATAACTCAACTGCCGAGTAACTGCCAAAATCTACGTAGGCTTCGTCTATAATTACTACAACATCTTGGTTGTGTTGAAGTATTTCCTCTATAAATTCCCTTCCCTCACTCATGCCTGTAGGAGCATTGGGATTGGGTATAATTACTCCGCCATTTTTTTCATAATAGTCCTTGGCATTAATACGGAAGTTTTCGTCTACTGCTTTTGTTAGATATGGTGTTTTAAAGAAATTGCACCACACAGGGTAAAAAGAGTAAGTTATATCGGGGAAAAGTATTGGTTTATCAGGAGAGTTAAAGTATGCCATGTATGCAAGTGCAATAACTTCATCAGAACCATTACCTACAAAAACTTGATTCATATCCAGTCCATAGTGCTGTGCAAGTGCCTCAGTAAGCTGATAAGCACTTGAATTTGGATAAAGGCAAAGCTTGTCGGTATCAAAATTATGTATCGCCTCAACTACCTTTGGTGACGGTGGATAAGGATTTTCATTAGCATTAAGCTTGATTATATTTTGCTTTTTGCTTTGTTCACCTGGTACATATGGGTCTACCTTACGCAGTTTATCACTCCATGGTTTTATCATAATTTCACCTCGAAAATTTTTCTTTTAAAGCACGTAAGCTTTCTTTAGAATTAACAATAGTTTCGTGGGATACACAGTATGCCATTCTGAAATATCCAGGGCAACCAAATGCAGAGCCTGGTACAATAAGAAGACGGAACTCTTTTGCTGCATCACAAAAGGCTTTGTCGTCTGAAATAAGAGCTTTAGGGAATACATAAAATGCACCATCGGGTTTAACACATTCATATCCCAATTCCATAAGTATATCATAAAGAGTATCTCGATTTTTTTTGTATATAGATACATCAACACTGCAATCTAAAACTTTAGGGATAACTTTCTGCCATAGATTAGGTGCGTTAACAAAGCCAGATATACGGTTTGCACAGCTAAGAGCAGAAATCATATCATCAAAACCATCAACCTTGCTATTTACCGTAAGGTGACCAATTCTTTCACCAGGAAGGCAAAGGCTTTTGCTGTAAGAGTAAGCAATAAATGTATTGTCATAAAAATCTGGAACAAATGGAATTTCAAAATCTCCGTAGAATAATTCTCGGTAAGGTTCATCACTGATAAGATAAATAGGATGTCCTATTTCTTTTTGCCTATCCTTTAAAACATCTGCCAGAGTGGACAAGGTTTTAGCTGAATAAATTACGCCGGTTGGGTTATTTGGTGTGTTTATTATAACCGCTTTTGTGCGAGGTGTAATTTTGCTGTTAAGTTCAGCAAGGTTTGGCTGAAAATCTTTTGTGTTAGGTGAAACTGTAACAATTATGCCATCATAGTTGCCTATATAGGACTTATATTCTCCAAAGTATGGGGCAAAAACTATAACTTCATCACCAGGATTTAAAATGCTTTTTAACAGAATATTAATGGCGGCTGCCGCACCTGTTGTCATTACTATGTTGTTTTCTGTATAGCTTGTGCCGTGCTGTTTGTTGCTTTGGTTTGCAATTGCAAGGCGAACGTCTTCAAAGCCTACGTTATTTGGGTAGCCGTGTAATACATTTGGTGATGTGTTGTTAAGAACTTCAATAGCCGCCTGCTTAACTTCCTCAGGTGCCTCTACGCTAGGGTTGCCAAGGCTAAAATCATACACATTTTCAGCACCATAAATAGCAGCCATTTTTTTTCCATCCTCAAACATTGCTCTTATTGCAGAACTTCCGTTTACAAATGCTTTCATTTTATCAGAAATCATTGTGAGTACCTCCGTTTTCATTTTTGTCTTCAATATATTTTATAACTGCTTTAGCAGGTTTTAAAGCTATGTGTTTTAGTTTGCGATTTTTGCGTTTTATTTTTATAAGACTACACTCTGCACGTCTGTAAATTCCCTGTATACCATGATGGGAAAGATGCAGTTGCATAGCCGAGCCTTCGTATGTTTCAAGCACATTTTTGTAAACCGTTTCAACACTTTTGCCAAAGACCTCAGCTGAAATATTTTCAGCAAAAACAGCACCATTTTTTGCAAGATAATTCCGTTTTTTATTGTCTTTAAGTATGTCAAGTATTTTGATGGCAAGGGTATCGTCAGTTTCAAAAACAATACCTGTTTCATCATTTTTAATAACACCTTCAATAGATTCATCCTTTTTGGCTACAATGGGCAGCCCGGCAGCCATTGCCTCTACAAATGTAAGGCCTTGTGTTTCAGAAATAGATGCACTTACAAATATATCGCCAAGCTGATAATATTTTCCAATTTCGTTCCACGGCTTCGCACCAGCGAAAACAACTCTGTTAGTTATTTCAAGGCTGTTAACCTGTTTTTCCAGTGCAGCTCGCCCAGGCCCGTCACCTACAATCAAAAGACGTGCATCAGGCTCGTTTTGAAAAATTTCGGGCATAGAATTAACTATTACATCAATGCTTTTTTCCTTTGCGATACGCCCTAAAACAAGAATAACCTTATGGTTTTGGTTAAGACCAAAGGAACTGCGTAGTTTTAGAGTATCCGCCATAGGATAGTTCGTTTTACGGAATTTATCAATATTTATACCAGTTGGTATTATATGTATAGGTTTTGTTACACCATATTGCAAAAGAGAATCTTTAACCTTTGCAGTGGGTGCTATACATTCTCTAGCAAAGTTGCAAAATATACGGCTAAAGGAATGCGACATGGATTTTGTAATTAATGCTCCATTTACAATGTAGTGCACATAATCTTCATACATTGTATGGTAGGTATGTACCATTGGTATGCCAAATGCCTTTGAAAGGGTTTTTCCAAATATGCCAAGGGAAAATTCTGTTTGAGTATGAATAATATCCAAATGAAGCTTTGCAATTTTTTTAAGAGTCTTAGGAGAATAAACAACACCAAAACGATATTGATGTATAAATATGCAGGGCATACTAGGCATACGTATTACGCCTTGTTCATTTTCAAGGACATTTTTAGGGTCAGTAGGAGTGAAAATATAAACATTGTGACCAAGGCTTCTAAGCTCTTTTGCAAGGGTATAGGTTGAAGTGCCTACACCGTTTATTTGTGGAAAATATGTATCTGTAAATAATCCAATATTCACGGTATAAATCTCCTTTACAGGTTATTCTTAAAAATAACACAATGCAATTTTAATACAATTTTATGAAATTAGCAACAAAAAATATGTTATAATAGCTAGGTATAACAGTATAAAGGAGGAAAGATATGAAAGGTAAAAATAAAAGCAACACAAAAAGATATGGAGCAGTAGCACTTGCAATAGTTATTGCATTGGTTATGATTTTAAGTATAGTTGCACCAGTTATTAGCACTATTGCCTATGGTGCAACTATGCCACGGCCTGCTGCTGCAATTGACAATGAACTAGAGGGACAATCTTATGAAAGTATATTGCCCGAGGAAATTGATGACGGTCAGTTCCAAATTAGTGCAACTATTGGTTTTGACAATAAATATATAGTGGGGGAAAAGACGCCTTTTAAGTTTGTTGTTACTAATAACGGTAACGACTTTAAAGGTGAGCTGCAAATGAAGGTGTATCTTTTTGAAAGCGACGAAGGTCAGTCAAGGCAGTATGCAATTTTTTACGTACCCCTTGAACTTGCTAAAAATTCTACAAAAGAAGTAGAAATGACAGCAGAGGTTACATCTTTAAGAACATATTTTACTGCTAAACTTGTGGATGAAAATGGTAAGGATATTTGCGTTAAGAATTTTAATGTAATACCTAAAGATTCTTCCAGCGTGTGGACAGGTGTTTTAAGTGATAGCCCTGATGAGTTGGCTTATATTAAAGAAAACGATAATTTTTATAATCAGCAAACGGATTATTATGACGGAGTTGATTATTTCGACACTGTTTATTTGGATAGTAAAACTTTTCCTAATGACAGCTTGGTGCTTAACAATTTTAGGGTGCTTATTATTAATGACTTCAATACAGATAGCCTTTCACAAGAACAGAAAAATGCAATTGCAAAATGGGTTGACGAGGGTGGAATGCTTATTCTTGGCACAGGTGCAAATGCAAAAAAGGTTTTGTCTGGTTTAAAGGATATAACAACTTTTACTGTAAGTGATGCAGTAAGCCAGGTTGGTCTTAAAAACATAGGTGGTATATTAGCTAAGGATTTATCAAATTTAAGCGGCTTGACTATTTCAGATGTGAAGATGGAAAATTCAACTTCATTGTTGCAAGAAGATGGAAAGATTATTACATCAAGTGCGAAGGTTGGCAACGGCATGGTTATTTTACATAACTTTGATTTGGGCAAATCACCTGTAGCGGATGTTGGAAACATGGAGGTATTGCTTAGAACAATTTATGAAAAACAGAATGCTAGTATTTTTAAACATAGCTATAAGGAAGATTATAAATATAATCCTGCAAGTGACATGGCAGGGCGAATGATGCCAGAAAAAGGCTCGATGATGAATATTATTTTTATAATTATTGTAGGCTATGTTATTTTTATTGGACCAGTGCTTTACCTTGTGCTTAAAAAGAAAGATAAAAGGGAACGAGGATGGGTGATTATTCCTATTTCTGCTATGGCTGTTACTATTGTTATTTATTTTATGGGTGCTAACAGTTATTACAGAAACAGTATCATTAATATTGTATCACAAGTTGATGTTAAAAATGGCGAAAGTTCTGCACAGGCAAAAATTTATGGTGGTTTGAGAAGTGGTGAAAAAGGTTCGCTTAAATTTAGTGCCGATGAAGAATTCTATATAAATACAAGCCAAATGAATTACAGATATATATATGGTGACGGGGAAGTTTGTGCATTGAAAATAAACACAGAGAAAGCGTCAGAAGCAACATATTACGGCAAGGCAAGCTGGGATTTAAATACCTTTGCTACAGAAAAATCCATTGATATGGGTGGTGCACTTGAGGCAAATATAGGGCTGAGTGGGGAAAAAATTGTTGGAACTATTACAAATAACACTAATTTTGATTTTGAAGATATAGTGGTTAATGTTGGGTCGATGTATACTAAAATTGATAGCTGTATGTCTGGCGAAACAATAGATATTGATTATAAAATTGAGCCAATTGATTTACAAAAGGGCAACAATGGCGATAGATATGGTGAAATTGGCGAATTATTCGGAGTTGAAGATGGTTACTACAAATTTGGAAAAGATAGTGCGAATTATTTTATAAAATATGGAAGGGCAACTTATCTTAGGAATATTCAAGACACTAAATTATCAACAATGAATAATTTGAATGAACCTATTTGTGTGAAGGTATATGCTTTTAACAAACAACCACTTATTACGGGAAATAAATATATTAATGGAAAGAAAATGAACGAAATGACAGAAAACATTTTTGCTATGGATGCTGAACTGAATTTGGAAAACGGCGGCGAGTTTGAATTACCATATGGCGTTATTAGCCCAAGTAATATTGTTGATGAAAATGGAAGTACAGTTGAAGGAGATTCCAACTATATCTATAAATATATGTCAGGAGATATTTATTGTGAGTTTATACTTCCACAAAAAATTAATATTGAATTGTTTCAAATTAAATGGAATAGAACATCTGAAATAACTAACCCGCCTGAGATACTTAATGTGACAACAGGGGAGTGGGAGAAGCTTACAGAAGAGGAAGTTACAGATTTGCAAAGCTATGTCGACAGTCAGGGAAAAATTACTGTTCGTGCATATTCAGAGAACGAAACAGAAATGCAAGTTCCACAAATAAGGCTGAAGGGAGGAAACAAGAATGCTTGAAGTAAATAATCTTGTTAAAAGTTATGGAAAAGTTATGGCGGTTAACGATTTATCTTTTAAGATAGAAAAAGGAAGTATTTTTGGATTTGTTGGCCCAAATGGTGCTGGCAAAACCACAACTATGAAAATTATGGCAGGCTTACTGCGTGCAACAAAAGGGAATATAACAATTGATGGAGAGGACATCACAAAAAATTCAGCATTGCTAAGAGAAAAAATTGGTTATATGCCTGATTTTTTTGGTGTATATGACAATCTTAAAGTTAGTGAATACATGGATTTTTATGCAAGTGCATACTACATTCCTCTTAGCGAGCGAAAAGAATTAATTGACAACCTTTTGGGAATTGTTAATTTAACAGAAAAGAAAGACATTTATGTTGATTCTCTTTCAAGAGGAATGAAGCAAAAGCTGTGCCTTGCCAGAAGCCTTATACATGACCCTGAAATATTGATATTAGATGAACCAGCTAGTGGTCTTGACCCAAGGGCAAGGGTGGAAATGAAAGAAGCTTTGAAACACCTTAGCCATATGGGTAAAACCATTATAATAAGCTCACATATTCTGCCAGAGCTTGCGGAAATTTGTACTGAAATAGGTATTATAGATAATGGTGTAATGCGTGCAAAGGGAAGTGTTTTGCAAATTATGCGTATGTTAAGCAAAAAGCGTATTATTTCCATAAGCCCACTTAGTGGCATGGAAGCTTTGCTTAATTTACTGAAAGAAAGACCTAATATTTCTAATATAATTGAAAATGAGGACAATGTAGAAATATCTTTTGACGGAGAGGATAGTGAGGTTGCAAACCTTTTAACAGAAATTGTTAAGGCTGAAATACCTGTGCTGGCTTTTAAAGAAAAGGCTGGAGATTTGGAAGAGATATTTATGCAGATTACAGGAGGTGAAAAGAAAGATGCTTAATCCGATATTAAGGAGAGAGGTTCAAACCTCTTTAAGAACTTGGAAAATATTTGGGGCTATATCAGCATATGTTGGGGTTATTGTCTTTTTTACAATAGTGTTTATAAAAACCGCAATAGATGGTTCTATGTATTCAGGATTTGACCCACAAAGTGTAATTTATTTATATGCACTGCTTTCGGGCTTGCAGTTAGGTTTTATACTTATAACTGCTCCTGCCCTTACAGCGGGTAGTATAAGCGGAGAGCGGGAACGACAGACACTGGATTTATTGGTTATTACAAGAATGTCACCGTTTTCTATTATATTTGGCAAGCTTTTATCAAGCATAGGTTTGATTTTGCTTATGATAGTTGCGGCAATGCCGGTATATGCCGTTTTATTTTACTTTGGCGGTGTATCCATATTTTATCTTTTTGGTATGACAATGTTTATGCTTGTAACAGCTTGTATGGTGGGTTCCATGGGGCTTTTATTTTCCACCATTTATAAAAGAACTATGATTTCTATGGTAATAGTGTGCCTTATTATAGGTATACTTGTGGTGGGAACTTTGGTTGGATATTTGTTATATGTAAATATCTATTTACACGGCTATAAGCAAATGAATAATTATATAAGCTTGCCAGCAATTTACGGATTTTTCTTTTTAAACCCTGGAGCTGGATTTTTTTCCGTTATTGATGCACAGCTAGGAACAAATCTTTTTGATGGAATAACCATGACTAACTGGTATGGAAAAGGGTTAAAGTTGCCAGTGGATATGTGGATTGTAAATATGGTAAGTGATATACTGCTAAGTGCTTTATTTTTAAAGTTGGCGTCACTGAAAATAAATGCTAGAAATTAAATAAGTATAATTACAGCATCAATGTCATATAACAGCAATGTAAACTAGGTATCAAATTTTTTATTGTTACTTTTGGATGATATTTCATGTTTTGGGTTGTAAAACATTCCACTTTTATATATAATCATTTTTAGGAAATAAAATATTGCGAGATGAGGATAGTATATGGGTGGTATGAAAAAAAGGATTGTACTAGTAATAATCACTGTTGTTACCATAGCCACAGGCGTTTTTGGGTGCACAAAATATGCTGATTTCCAAGATAAAAAAAGAATTCAAGAGCTTTTGGCTGTGGAAACTATTTATGGTGGAATTACAGTTAATGGTCAGCAGGTTGGAGGTCTTTCTACTGACGAAGCCATAAGTACATTGCAAGAAAGCCTTAACAATCCACTTACTGCAAACGAGATATTAGTAAACCATGGAGAGGTATCTAAAAGCGTTAAATATGCTGATATAGATGCCCATTATGATGTCGAAGATGCTGTGTTTACAGCGTATCAAATAGCCAGAAATGGTGACTCTAACAATAGATATTCAGTATATAAAGAACTTGAAAAAAACGGAATGAATATTGATGCAAAATTTGTGTATGATGATTCAAAACTGGATGCAATTTTGGAAGAAATTAATCAAGCTGTTACAGTTAAGGCAAAAGACAGCCAGTTAAAGCGAGAAAATGGAAAGTTTACAATTACCGATGAGTCTAGTGGTTACACAATGGATGTGGCTAAAACAAAAACAGACATAGTTGCATTGCTTGATGAGGCAAAAGGTGGCGAGGTTACTGTATCTGGCGAGGTTACACAACCGAAAATAAAAAAAGAAGCTAACCAAAAAGCTACTGACCTTATAGGAACTTTTTATACAAAATATACAGGCAGTGATAGTCTTGGTCGTAACATTAATCTTCGTGTTGGATGCCAGCATATAACAGGCACGGTTGTTAAATCGGGCGATGTATTCTCCATGAATGAAGCCCTTGGTGAGCAAACTTACGAAAATGGCTATAGAGATGCGGCAATTATTGTAAATGGAAAGATTGAAGACGGTCTTGCAGGTGGAGTTTGTCAGATAACTTCTACACTTTACAACGCTGTTATTAAGGCAGAGCTGGATGTTGTTGAAAGAAGAAATCATTCACTTGCAGTTTCATATGTGCCACTGGGACAGGATGCAGCTGTAGCTGGAAGTTATACTGATTTAAAATTTAAAAATTCCACAGATTTTCCTATATATATAGAGGCATATATTGCAAATGGAAAGCTAGTTACAAATATTTTTGGGCATGAGGAGCATGATGCAGGCAGAACAGTGGAACTTGAACACGTATATGTTGGCTCTATAGCTAAGCCTGCAGAAAAGGTGACAGAAGACCCAAACCTTCCAGCGGGAGAAAGAGTTGTTACACATACAGGTAAGGTTGGTCATAAAATTACTACCTATAAAAAGATTTATGAAAATGGAACACTTTTAAGCAAAGAGTGGTTTTCAGATTCTACCTATAAGTCAACAGCCGACGAAGTATCGGTAGGCACAAAAGTGGTAGCCAAGGCCTCACCAGATGTCAAGACAACACCATCTATAAACACCAAACCTACGGAAACCAATTCATCGCAACAGGCTGATACAGCTGAGGAAGAAACAGTAAAGCCACAAACTGAACCTGTTCAGCAGGAAAGCATTTTTGACAGAAGTGACAACGCAGCACAATAAAATATTCAATAAGGAGGAGGCATCTTATGAGAGGGAAAATACTTCAGATAATTGCTAAAAACAGTAAACTTACACCCCAAGAAATTGCCGTGCTTATTAATGAAAAGCCAGAGGACGTGGCAAAAGAAATTAAGTTTATGGAAGAAAAGAGAGTTATATGCGGTTACAATACGCTTATCAACTGGGACAATACCGACAGAGAACTTGTAACTGCTCTTATAGAGGTAAAGGTAACGCCACAGCGTGGCGAGGGATATGATAAAATTGCCGAAAGAATTTATCGCTTTGAAGAAGTAAAGGCGGTTTATCTTATGAGTGGTGGCTTTGACCTTACGGTTATGTTGGAGGAGAAAAGTCTTAAAGAAATTGCTTTCTTTGTATCTGACAAACTTGCAACAATAGATGCGGTTACAGGTACAGCAACACATTTTGTACTTAAAAACTACAAGGACCATGGCATTGTAATTGAAAGAGGAGAAAAGGCAGACAGAAGAATGAAAATTTCTCCATGATTATAACGTAATGCTTAGGGTATCTCTTAACAGGGATACCCTTTTGTAGATATTTAGTTTTTATGAAAGGCGACAACTTATGAAATTTGAAGAAAAGAAGTTAAGTAAAAAAAGTATTGCCATAACAGTTTTGGTGATTATAGGTTTGGTGGCAATTATGGCGGCGGTAGCTTCAATTGGTATTATTAAAGTAAACTCAAATAGTTCAACAGCTACGGCAGAGCCTGTTATATTTAAAAATGACGGCAAAATTTATTCCTTTAACTTTGGTGGAGAAATTAAACAGATTAAGTATGAAAAGCCTAAAAAGCCAGTTATGGATACATCAAAGTTTAATAAATTGTCTGAATTTGACATGGGGCAGCTTATTTTGGAAAGTGCAGTGCTTTCTGCGGACAAAACAACAATTCTCATTAGAAACAAGGTTAGTGTGTTATACCTTGTAAACCTTAAAAACAACGAAGTTGACAAATATACGGTTATTGATGAAAATGTTACAGAGGCTTTCTTTACTGGATTAAAAAATGACATTGTGTATATGAAGGGTAAAGATTTTTACTATTCTTCTGGTGGATATAAAAGTGAAATTGAAAAAAATATTGAAAAAATAGCTGTAGCAACTGACGGTATGTCAGTTTATTACACAAAAAGCGACCTAACCCTTGTAAAGTTTGATGTAGGCAAAACTACAACCCTTGACAGCAATGTTTGTGATATGGTTTACTGTGGGGGAGAAAAACTTGCATATATAAAGGATTATAGCACAAAAACTGAGGATGGAAATTTGTTTTATGCTGATGGCAAAGAAGTGATTGATGTTGGTGTTAAAGCCGAGGCATTTTTGGAATAAGGAGAACGAAAATGATTATAGAAAGTTACAGTCCTGAAGAAACAAAGGCTTTGGGTAAAAAAATTGGAGAGGAAGCCAAACCAGGAAGTATTTACTGCCTTAGCGGTGACCTTGGTGTTGGCAAAACTGTGTTTACAAAGGGTTTTGCCCAGGGCTTGGGTGTTACGGATAAATATATTACCAGCCCAACTTTTACTATTATAAACGAGTACCAAGGGCGATTAAGCCTTTATCATTTTGATGTGTACAGAATTAACTGTATAGAGGAAATGGACGATACGGGATATGAAGATTATTTTTTTGGCAACGGAGTTTGTCTTGTTGAATGGGCAGAATTGGTCAAAGAAATTATACCACAGGAGGCTGTGTGGATTACTGTTGAGAAGAACCTTGAAAAGGGTGATGATTACAGGAAGATAACTATTAATAACGAAGAATAAGAGGTGGCAAAAATGAAAATTCTAGCAATAGATACGTCAGGTCTTGTGGCATCATGTGCAATTACCGAAAATGGAAAATGTCTTGCGGAATACACGCTTAATTATAAAATGACACATTCTCAAACCATTATGCCAATGGTAAACGAAATTGTGAAGATGACAGAGCTGGATTTAAAAACATTGGACTATATTGCCTGTTCTGAAGGGCCAGGTTCTTTTACGGGACTAAGAATTGGTGCAGCAACAGCAAAAGGGCTTGCTCATGGCCTTAACATTGATATTATACCAGTGCCAACGTTAAGTGCTTTGGCATACAATATATTCAACACAGATAAATTGATTTGTCCTATTATGGATGCAAGAAGAAATCAGGTTTATACAGGAATTTTCAGGTGGAAACACGGAGTGCTTGAAACCGTTTTGCCAGAAGACGCAAGAAGCATAGACGATATTATTGAAATAGCTGAGCTTAATGGACAAGAAACTATTTTCCTTGGCGATGGTGTGCCTGTTTACAAAGAAAAATTGATGGAAAACACCTTATTTACACTTGCACCTGCTAACTGTAATTTGCAAAGGGCAGCGTCAGTTGCGGCATTGGCAGAAGTGTTGGCAAGGCAGGGAAGGACTGTAAATGGAAGTATGTTTGCACCTGTATACTTAAGAAAGCCACAGGCAGAGCGAGAGCTTGAAGAAAAAGTGGCTAATGAAGCTAAGGAGATAAAATAATGTTAGAAATTGCAGTTATGAAAGCAGAGCATATAGATGGTGTGCTTTTAGTTGAGGAAGCTTGTTTCCATATTGCTTGGACTAAGGCGGATTTTAAGCGAGAGATAAATGAGAATAAGATGGCAATATACAGAGTTGCTTTGGTTGATGGAAAAGTAGTTGGATATGCAGGTATGTGGCACGTGGTTAATGAAGGGCAAATAACAAATGTAGCAGTTTTGCCGGAATACAGAAGATGTGGCATAGGTGATGCTATTATAGAGGAATTTATTAAAATAGCAAAAGAACATGAGATGATAGGGATTACCCTTGAGGTGAAGATAAGTAATATGCCAGCACAAAAGCTTTATACTAAATATGGCTTTAAGCCAGAGGGTTTTAGAAAAAACTATTATAAAGATACTAACGAGGATGCAGTAATAATGTGGAAATATTTCGAAAATTATGAGGGATATAACAAGGTATGAAGCTTAAAGGACGCAATTATGGTAAAGGAGTGATAAGTCCATGCAGACAAAAGAACTTAAATACACACAGCTCAATAACTTTTGTAACCCTAAAAGCTTAGGTTTTGAAAGCACTGACGAGATTGAACCGTTGGAAGGTATAATTGGTCAGGATAGGGCAGTTAATGCCTTTAATTTTGGTTTGAAGGTCAAAAACAAAGGTTACAATATCTACATGGCAGGACCTTCAGGTGTTGGTAAAACCACTTATGCAGAACAAAGCACCAAAAAAATTGCCCAAACAGAAAGAGTACCTTATGATTGGTGCTATGTATATAATTTTGATAATCCAAGAAACCCATTAGCACTTAGGTTTGAACCGGGAATTGGCAGGCAGTTTAAAGATGATATGAACGAGCTTGTTGTTATTTTTGAAAGTGAGATACAAAAGGCTTTTAACTCAGAGGATTATGAAAAGCAAAAAAACGAAATACTTAAGGTTTATGACGACCGACGAGATGAATTAATGAAGAATATGAGTGACATTGCTACCGAACACAATTTTACTATAAAAAGCACAAATGCTGGAATTTATTTTATGCCAATAGTGAATGGAGAGTCTGTAAATGAAGAACAGTATGATAAACTTAGCGAGGACGTTAAGGAGAAAATAAATAAGGAAAGTGACATTGTGCAGGATTTAGCCGCATCTATTATGCGTGACATAAAAGATGACGAAAAGGAATGCAGAAAAGCTATAGATGACCTTGATTACAAGGTTGGAATGTTTGCTATAGGACACCATGTAAGCTCTGCACAGGAGAAATATAAACATTATGACAGAGTGATGAAATATATTGAGGCGGTACAGGAAGATGTGCTGGAAAATATTAATCAGTTTGCTCCAGCAGAGCCTGATGATGATGACACTATGGCAAGTCTTTTGCCACTTATGATTTCAAAAAAAGCACCAGAGGACGTTACCCTTAAATACAAGGTTAATCTTATAATAGACAATTCTAAGACCAACGGAGCACCAGTAGTTATAGACTTTAATCCAACTTACTATAATCTGATGGGTGAGTTGGAATATGATAATGAATTTGGTAACCTTACCACCGACTTTATGAAAATCAAGGCTGGTCTTTTTCATAAAGCAAATGGAGGCTATCTTATTTTACAGGCACATGATGTGCTTAGCAATGTTCAGTCTTGGGAGGCAATTCACCGTGTAGTTAAAACCAGAGAAATTTCAATGGAAAGTATAAGAGAACAGATGGGCGGTGTTCTTGCACCAACCCTTAGGCCGGAACCAATACCTGTGAATGTTAAGGTTATTATGATAGGAAGCACCTATTATTATGAAATGCTTAGGGAATATGAAGACGATTTTGATAAATATTTTAAAATTCTTGCAGATTTTGACTATGAGATGAATCGAAGCAAGGAAAATATAAATCAGTTTGCTAGATTTATAAAAGCTTATACAGTAAAGGAAAAAATGATGCCATTTGATGCTATGGCTGTTTCAAAGATTGTGGAATACACATCCAGACTGGTTGAAAGTCAGAATAAACTTTCCACAAGATTTAACTGCATAAGTGAAATACTTTGTGAGGCTGAAACGTGGGCAACAATGGCTGGGGATACAATGGTAACAGCAGAGCATATTAAGAAAACAATTTTTGAAAAAGAGAAACGCCTTAAAATGTATGAAGAAAAGCTTGGAGAAATGCTTGAAGAAGAAGTAATAATGATTGACACTTGTGGAAGTAAAATAGGTCAAATTAATGGGCTTGCAGTGTTAGATATGGGTAGTTATGCTTTTGGTAATCCATCTAGAATTACAGCTACAACATATATAGGCAAAAGTGGAATTGTTAATATTGAAAAAGAATCTCATATGAGTGGACCTACTCACAACAAAGGCGTTCAGGTTATTACAGGATATTTGGGAAACACATATGCACAGGAGTTTCCATTGTCACTTTCGTGCCGTATATGCTTTGAGCAGAACTATAATGGAATAGACGGTGATAGTGCATCAAGTACAGAACTTTACTGCATTTTATCCAGTCTTGCAGAAGTTCCTATTAATCAGGAGCTTGCGGTTACAGGTTCGGTTAATCAACGTGGGGAGATACAGGCGATAGGTGGGGTTACTCACAAGATAGAGGGCTTTTTTGACCTTTGCAACAAGCGAGGGCTTACGGGAGGGCAAGGAGTTATTATACCATCATCAAATATAAGCGATTTGGTCCTTAAAGAAGATGTTATTGAAGCAGTTAAGGAGAGTAAATTTCATATTTATCCTATTACACATATAGATGAAGGAATTGAGATACTTACAGGAGTGCAAGCGGGGAAACTTAATAAAAATTCAAAATATCCTCCAAATTCAATAAAAGGATTGGTTAGTAAAAAACTTAGAGAATATTATAAAAAAGTATCGTCTGATGGTACTGTAAGGCGATTATAAATCTAAAATGCCAAGGGCAAGGTGATAAACCTTGCCCTTTTATTTATTTTGTTGGAGAGGAATGAGGCACTGTTTTTTCAAAATAAGGGCATGATGGCTCTTCTAAAAATAAAAAAGAAGAGCTTTTTGGTTGACTAAGACGGCATTTGCCGTTTTTTTGATGTGTACATTTTAAAGCACAATTTATATCCATATTTTTACACCATCCTTTTAATAACTTTTATGCTATACTTTGTCCTGATTAGTGTATGCTTTTTGTACGATAAATATTAAGTTTTTATTTCGGATTTACATAAAGCTACACAAGACTGTATTTATTTGGTATACTTTTGTATGGAATGAAAAAAATTGTTAAAGTATGATAAAGGTGGGCTGATTTTGTTAAAATTTAATTTTAAAAAAATTCTGGTTGCTGTTACAGCAGCATTTTGTGTTGCGGGAAGTAGCAGTGTTATATATGGAAACACAATTGATATGAACCTTGTGTATGATGGGGCAAACCATGCCTATAGTGCAGAGGAAGTTACTATTAAGGTTAACGGTGATAAAATAACGAACATGGATGTTCCGCCAGTTATAATTGATAGCAGAACCCTTGTACCAGTTCGTGCTATATTTGAAAAAATGGGTGCAGAAGTAACGTGGAATGACAGTACACAGCAAGTTTATATTGTAAAAGATAATGACATAGTAGACCTGAAAATTGATAGTAATACGGGACATACAAATGGTCTTGACTTTAAAATGGATACCTCTGCAAAAATTATTAATGACAGAACTATGATACCTGTGCGTGCGGCTTCTGAAGCCTTGGGTTGTACTGTTGGGTGGGATGATGCAACAAGGCTTATTACTATTAATGAAAAAGGATATAGTAATCCAGTAATAGAAGTACCAACAAATAGCTCGAATGGTAATTCAACTACTACAACGGCAACAACGCCTAAAGATAATGATATACAACTAACAGGTGTAAATGTTCCTTCATCAACAAGTGATAAGGAAATATTTACAATTAAGGCAAGTGATGTTATAGAAAAATATAACAGCTTCTTACTGGGTGAAAACAGAATTGTGGTTGATGTGTACAATGCAGATATGGGTATTGCTAACACAAATATAACAACAACAAACAGCACCACTGTAAAATCCATAAGGTCGGCACAAAATCAAGTTGAACCTGTAAAAATTTCAAGAGTTGTGCTTGATTTAACAGCAACGGTTAATTACAATGTTAGTCTTAGCAGCGATAAAAAAAGTATTTTAGTCACCCTTGAAACAAATAAAAATACAAGTACTGATGGGTCTAGTGGCAGCGGAAGCACAGCAGTTGATACTGAAAAATCAACATTGAATAATCTTACTTATGATTCAGCAACTAACACAATTGTGCTTAAAAATTTAAATGGCCTTAAAGAAAATGACTTTAGTACAACAGATAACTATTTGCTAGGAAACTATAAAGTTACCCTTGACGATGATTATCATAATACATATGGCTACGGTATTATATCTGTTAATAACAACCTGGTATCTAATATTACAGTGCAGAATACAACAAGTGGAAACACACAGTTTGTAATTAATGAAAATGCAATAGTTGCAACCAAAATATATGTAACTGATGCCGAAATACGTATTAAAATCATGTCGCCAAGAGATGTGTATAGTAAAATAGTTGTAATTGACCCAGGGCATGGAAAGACTGACCCTGGTGCAAGCGGAAATGGCCTTGTTGAGAAGGAATTAAACCTTCAGATTGCCCTTAGAGTATATGATTTATTTGAGTCGAATAATAACATAAAAGTTTATTTAACTAGGGCAAATGACAGTTACCCTACCAATGTAAACAGGGCAAAAATGGCAAACAGCATTGCAGATTTATTTATATCAATACATATAAATTCCAGTACAAGTTCTCTGCCTAATGGAACAGAAACACTATATACTGTTCACGCTACAGATGTGTCAGGCAAGCTTACAAGTCAGATAGCAGCTGAATATTTAGAGGGCTACCTTGTAAAGGCTTTACAAACAACTGACAGAGGCATTAAAAACAGGTCTGATTTAATTGTGCTGAACCAAACAACCGTGCCAGCGGCACTTGTTGAAATTGGATTTATTTCCAATGCGGCTGATGCAGAAAAGCTGTCAAAAGATAGCTATAAAGATATTGCGGCAAATGCAATTTATTCGGCAATTGTTGATATGATGAATAACTACAGTGTAAGGTAGAAAGATTAACAAAGGAATACCCTGTGTTTTTACAAAGGGTATTTTTTTTGTGCACAAAATGATGTATAATAAAATTATATAAAATGAAGATGTATAATTGTTTTGAATTTCAGGAGGGAAAAATGAAAATTATATTTGCTACAAAAAATGCTGGCAAGGTTAAAGAGGTTAAGCTTATGCTGGAAGAACTGGATGCAGAGGTGGTTACAATGACCGAGGCGGGCATAGATATAGATGTTGACGAGGATGGCAAAACCTTTGAGGAGAACGCTATAAAAAAGGCGAAAGAAATAATGCAGGCAAGCGGATGTATTACCCTTAGTGATGATTCAGGATTGGAAATAGATTATTTAAACAAACAACCAGGTGTGCATAGTGCCAGATTTATGGGTGAGAATACATCCTATGATATAAAAAATCAAAGAATACTTGAGATGCTCCATGGCGTGCCAGATGAAAAAAGAACGGCGAGATTTGTTAGTGTTATAGCTGCAGCTTTTCCAGACGGAAGAATTGTTACAACAACGGGAACTATTGAGGGTATGATTGCCCATGAGGCTAAAGGTGGAAATGGTTTTGGATATGACCCTATTTTTTACGTTCCGCAGTTTGGAATTAATACCGCTGAAATGGATATTGAGCAGAAAAATAAAATTAGCCATAGAGGAAAGGCACTACGTGCAATGAAAGAAAGACTTAAGGAGATGATTTGATTATGAGAGCATTAGTTATAAGTGATACACACAGATACTTGAATAATGCACATAATCTTATAGAGAAATACAGCGATATAAACACAGTGATACATCTTGGTGATTTGGTTGACGATGCTGAAAAGTTGAAAGCACAGTTTAAAGACAGACAATTTTATTATGTTGCAGGTAATAATGATTTTTATAGTAGCGTTCCGTATGAAACAATGATTGCTTTGGGTGGAAAAAAGATATTACTTACGCATGGACACAGGCAGAGAGTAAATTACAACTTTCTTAGTATCAGCCTTTGGGGAAGAGAAAAGGAGGCGGATGCAGTGCTTTTTGGTCATATCCATCAGCCTGTTTTGGATGAAAGCATGGGAATTGTGTTATTTAACCCAGGAAGTATATCTTTGCCACGAAGCACGCAATATCCAACTTACGGCATATTAGAGGTGACACAAAGCGGTGTAATACGGTGCCAAGCATATGAATATTGTGCTGATGGAGGGAGCAAACAACTTTTTTAAAAACTTTAAAAAAGTTGTTGACAATATATGTGGTATAGAGTATAATAGTTTTTGTTGGTCACGATATATGCGGGTGTAGTTCAATGGTAGAACGTCAGCCTTCCAAGCTGAACACGTGAGTTCGATTCTCATCACCCGCTTTAACAAAATCAATAAGGACTGAATGTTCCTGTTATGGATCGGTAGCTCAGTTGGATAGAGCAACGGCCTTCTAAGCCGTNNCCGTGGGTCGGGGGTTCGAATCCCTTCCGGTTCATTTTTTTGCACGAAGCAAGTTGAAAGGCTGAATTTCTGATTTGTCGGGAATTCGGCTTTTTTATACGAAATACTTAAAGCTTTGGATTTTCTTGCTTAATGTGTATAAAAAGTATTGAATTATTACAAAAAGTAAGACAATATATTATTAAGTGAAATTTGTCTTATGCGGATATGGCGGAATTGGCAGACGCGCCAGATTTAGGTTCTGGTGTCGAGAGACGTGCAGGTTCGATTCCTGTTATCCGCAGTGCAAGAAAGCCTCGTGAAAACCTTGGAAAATCAAGGGTTTTAGCGAGGATTTTTTATTTGCAGTTTTTTGGACGGTACCTACTAAACAGTCTTCTAACACTTTTCTAACAGAAAAATTATTACCAGTTAAAAAATTACTTTTGAACTGGTATTTTTAAGGTTAATCACAATTTTTAAAAAGGATTTTCTTTTGAGGATATGTCATTCATTTTTATGGTAATATCAATTTTTGAAGAGAAGTCCGTTAAATGGGACGAGGCAACAAAAACAATTGAGTTAATAATGAAATAGCTTGAAAACATTGAAAGGTGTATGTTAAAATATGGTGAATGCGTTTATCTAGGTAGGGTACAAAATATTTATAAGGATGTATTGTTTTTGTAGAAGGTTTCACTAATTTCTAATTTTAAAAAACTAGTTGGCATTTTTCATTAAAATGCAGGGAGAATTAGGCCTACTGTTTTTTGATAAGTAAAATAATGAAGGGAGAAAAGAGATGGTAAAAGGAAAAAAATTTAAGAAGACAACGTCATTATTTTTAGTTTGCTTTTTAGCTATATCAAATATACAGTCAGTAAAAGCTGAAATACCCAAAGCCTACTGGAAATATCAACAGCCGTTTTTGAATGCTGTTGAAGCAAAAAACGATACTGAGATTGTTCGCCTAGGAACAGAAATTATGAATGTTTTTAAGGACAAGCCCCTAGATAAAGATAAGGCTGGCATTCTGTACAGTACATATGATGCTATGTATCCGACGTATGAACGACAGGGAAATTATGACAAGGCAATTGCAGTATTAAAAGCACAAATTCCTTATGGGGAATATCTCGGTTTCAAAGATGGTGTGAAATTAGCAAAGGCTCGTGTAAAAAATATAGACCCCATGACGGAGGTTTACGCAGTTACGCAGAACAAAGGCAGTGTACCTTATTTTGGAATGAAAAATGAGCCAAAAAGTGGAACGTATTTTGGCAGAGTCTTTACAAAAGACGGAGCTGTACCAATGGAAGATGAAACGGCAATCTCGTTTTATATTGAATGTTTTCAGGAAAATATTAAGGATTATGATTATTTGATTAGAGATTATGCCGATGGAAAGAGAATAATTCATATCGCACTGAATATGCCACAAGAAAATGATTCGTTAAAGAAAGTTGTTAGTCCCGATGCCGATAGCTATTTAAGGGACACGATGGCATACATAAATTCCTTAAATACACCCGTTTTGCTACGTATTGGTGGAGAAATGAACGTTTGGCAGAATCTTGCAGAACCTTCCTTATTTAAACAAGCTTTTGTTAAGATTGCAAATATTGCAAGAACTAATGCACCAAATGTTGCATTGGTGTTTTCACCAAATGATATTTCAAACTGGAACGTGGATATTGATGACTATTATCCAGGGGACAGTTATGTGGATTGGGTAGGAGTTTCCTTGTATACAAATAAGTTCAGAAGCTATCAAAACCCAGTTGCAGGGAAAGATTTTGAAGAGATGTATTATGGTAACGGCATATATGCAAACCCTATTTCAAAACTTAGAGATATAGTAGAGCGTTATGGGGATAGGAACCCTATTATTATAACCGAGGGTGGAACGGGTCATTCTATTAGAGGTGGAGGCACAGACTTAACTGGGTTTGCATCTAACCAACTTAATATGCTGTATACTTATGTAAATATGGTTTTCCCACAGGTGAAAGGAATCATTTACTTTGATGTTGACCTAAACAAAAATGGGTATGTATACGCATTTAATAAGAATTCAACTGTATTTTCTAAGTATAAAAGTGCAACTGAAAATAACATGGCATTTATAAAGAATATTGGTACAAGTCCGTATGCGTATGTGAAAGCAAGTGAATATAGTGATAACCTGCCAACGGTAGAACTATATACCTATTGTGCACCAATTGGAGTCTCGTCTGTGGCAGTTGAGTATACACTTGACGGTAAAGTTTTGCCAAGCCAAACTGGCTCTATTCCATATAAATGTGTTATTAATTCAGAGAGCATTTCCAAGGGTGCTTTTGACTTAAAGGTAACTGTAAAAAGTGGAGGATATACAAAGATAAAGCAGTATGCATTAAATAAAATGGAAACAGGAATGATTACAATTAAACAAAAGTAATTTAAAAGTTTAAAACCTATTGATAAGAGCCTCCAATGTTTGATTTTGGAGGCTCTTAAAGGTTTACTGGGGGCAATATTCAACTAAAGTTAAATGTTAAAATACGGATATAAAATGGAAATTAATTGTAATAACATAATTAGTTTGATAAAATGATAGATAGTGTAATTTGGTATCGTTATTTAGAAGAATAGGTTCGAAAAGCAAATATAAATTAGTTTAATCCATTATGGCACTTATAAAAAGATTTTTAATAAGGGCAAATTTAGTGGAACATATTAATGATTTATTAAAGGAAATTGCAGAAAAAGTTGAAATATACAATGAATCATCAACAGAAAAGTATAATATCTTTAAAGTTTTAGAGGTATATGACAAGGAAGCAATGATGTGTAGAGTTCTTACTTATATTTTAAACCCCATAGGGTATCACAATAGGGTTGACGGATGCTGGAAAAGAAATTTATTTGTTGCAGTAAATAGTTTGGAATATTTATAAAAAACCTAATATTAAAGGAGGCTCTTATGAAATTTATCCATCTTTCCGACCTCCACATAGGGAAACGTGTCAATGAGTTTTCTATGTTGGAAGACCAGGAATACATATTAACCCAAATAATAAATATCATTGATAAGGAAACTCCAGATGCAGTGCTCATTGCCGGGGATGTTTACGACAAAGCTGTTCCATCAGCAGAAGCCGTAGCTTTATTTGATGATTTTTTAGTTCGTCTGTCTAAGCGTAATTTGAAAATATTTGTTATTAGCGGAAATCACGATTCTCCAGAAAGAATTGCTTTTGGCTCAAGGCTTATGAATTTAAGTGGTGTATATATGTCCCCTGTTTACAATAAAACTATCGAGCCTGTGAAGTTAACGGACAAGCATGGGGAAGTAAATGTTTTTATGTTACCATTCATAAAACCTATTCATGTAAGGCAATTCTACCCAGATACAGAGATTGAATCCTATACAGACGCTATTGAAACAGCTATCAACAACATGGAGGCTGATAAAACAGCTCGAAATGTGATTATTACCCATCAGTTTGTAACAGGTGCAGAAAGAAGCGATTCAGAGGAAATTTCCATAGGTGGTTCTGACAATGTTTCAGCCTCTGTTTTTGATGATTTTGACTATGTAGCGTTAGGGCATATTCATAAATCTCAAGCAATTACAAGAGAAACGCTGAGATATAGTGGTACACCTCTTAAATACTCTTTTTCAGAAGCCAAGCATAAAAAGTCTGTTACAGTTGTAGAAATGCAGGAAAAAAGAAATATTAGTATTCGCATGGTGGAACTTATTCCCAAGCGTGATATGAAAGAAATAAAAGGGAATTATATGGAGCTTACTGCAAAAAGCTACTATGAAAGTATGAATCTTGAAGACTACTTTCATATCACTTTAACTGATGAAGATGATGTTCCTGATGCAATGAACAAGCTACGAATAATATATAAAAATATTATGAGGCTTGATTATGACAATAAAAGGACACGCAACGATGCAGTTATAGGTGGAGCAAACAATATTGAAAACAAAACACCCTTACAGCTTGTAGCAGAGTTCTATGAGTTGCAAAATAATCAATCTATTTCTAAGGAACAAAGCGAATTTGTATCTAAATTAATTGAAAAGATATGGGAGGGCGAAAAATGAGACCAATAAAGTTAACTGTTTCTGCCTTTGGTCCATATGCCGGCAAAACGGAAATTGAACTTGAAAAGCTTGGTGACAGAGGATTATATTTGATTACAGGGGATACAGGTGCAGGTAAAACAACCATATTTGATGCCATTACCTATGCTTTATATGGAGAGCCAAGTGGTGGTGTTAGGGATACCAGTATGTTCCGAAGCAAATATGCAGATGAAAGCACACCAACCTTTGTGGAACTTGATTTTCAATATTCGGAGAAAAGATATTTTATTAAACGTAACCCAGAATATCAACGGCCTGCCAAACGTGGAGATGGATTTACTTTACAAAAGGCTGAGGCAGAGTTCCACTTTCCTGACGGTAGAGTTGTAACAAAAATTAAAGATGTAAACACTTCTGTTAGGGAATTACTTGGTATAGATAGAGGGCAGTTTACTCAGCTTGCTATGATTGCACAAGGCGAATTCTTGAAGCTGATACTTGCCACAACAGAAGACAGGCAAAAGATTTTTAGAGAAATATTTGGAACAAGGTATTATGAAATTTTACAGGATAGGCTTAAAAGCGAAACAAGTGAGTTATCCAAGGAATGTGAAACCCTTAGAAATAGTGTGAAACAGTATATAAGTGGGGCAACTTGCAAGGCTGACGATGTATCATCAATTGAACTGGCAAAGGCCCAAAAAGGCGAACTTACCATAACCGACACTGTTGCAGTAATTGAAAAAATTATTGCAGATGATGAAGTAAATGAAGAGCATATTAAAACACTTTTATCTGAAACAGAGAAAAGTATTTCTGAAGTTGCAAATGCCCTTGGCAAAGCAGAAGAACAGAAAAGAGCAAAGATTGCGTTAGAAAAAGCCAAAGAGGAGCTTGAAACCAAGACACTTACACAAACAGAGCTTAAAACTTTATATGAAGCTGAAAAAGCCAAAGAGCCTGAAAGGCAAAAAGCTTCTGGTGATATTGTTACACTGAAAAATGAATTGCCTAGGTATGAGGAACTTTCTCAACTGCAAGGCTCAATAGCTACGGAAAAAGGAAAGCTTTATTCTGAAGAGATAAAGAAAAATAAGTTGTCTGATACAATAATTAAACTAAAAGACGATTTAGAAAAACAGAAAAATGAACTTGAAGAACTTAGAACTATAGGGGTTACTTATATTGAAGTCAAACAAAAATTTGAGAAATTAAAAGAGAAAAAGCAATCTATTAATGAATTAAACATAGAAATAGAAGAGTGTAAAAAAATACTTAAAAAGTTTAATTTTGCAAAAGAAAACTATATAAAATCTAGAAAACTTCGGTCTGATTTAGAATTAACATATGAAAATAAATATAAAGCATATATTGATGGACAAGCCGGTATCTTGGCAAAAGACCTTAAGGAAGGCGAAAAATGTCCGGTTTGTGGTTCTACCTCTCACCCGGAACTAGCACATTCAACTGAAAATGCCCCAAGCAAAGAAGAACTTGCAAGCTCTAAAAAAGCCTTTGAGGTTGCTGATACTGATATGGTTAAAAACAGTGAAATATGTATTTCCTATAAAGGGCAAATGGACGGAAAGCAAGACAGTATCAAAAAAATGGCTAAAGCTCTTTTTATGGATGAATGTGATTTTAATGAAGTTGAAAGTAGACTACACATTCTAAATAGTGATGTAGTAGCAAAGCAGGATAAGCTTGCAGAGGAAATGAAGGCTACAGAAATAAAAGTAAATCGCAGTAAAGAACTTGAGAAAATTGTTCCTCAAAATGAGGTGCAACTAAAAACAGCAGAAACTAAACTTACAGAAATAAATGAAGAAACCATCAGGTTGGCAACTAAAATAAAAGAGTTAAATGAAAATGAAGAAAAAATGAAAAAAGTACTCCAATATGGAGGCAAAAAGGAAGCGGAAAATGCCCTTAAATCCTTTGAAACTATTCTGGAAGGTTTGAATAATGCCTTGAAAGAAGCTGATACAAAAAACCAGAATATTTCCTCAGAAGTGAAAGAACTTGAAGGCAAGATTAAGGCTTTAGAAGAACAGCTTAAAACAGATACTATGGTTGATACTACGACTCTTACAGAAAAAAGCGAGGAATTAAAATCCATTAAGAGTAAGCATAGTATGTTGTTATCTGAAATTACAACAAGGCTTGCTCGTAACAATTCAGAACTTTCAGGTATAGAGAAACAATCCAAAACTCTTGCTGATACTGAAAATAGATACAACTGGGTTAGTGCACTTTCTAATACTGCTAATGGAAAAATCAACGGTAAAGCAAGAATAATGCTTGAAACTTATATTCAAATGACCTACTTCGATAGGGTTATTGCTCGTGCAAACACAAGATTTATGGTAATGTCGGGTGGTCAATATGAATTTAAACGCAAGGTTGAAGCTGATAACAACAGAAGTCAAAGTGGCCTTGAACTTGATGTCATAGACCACTATAACGGAACTGAACGAAGTGTAAAAACATTGTCAGGTGGAGAATCTTTTAAGGCCTCACTATCTCTTGCACTTGGATTATCTGATGAAATACAAAGCTCCGTTGGAGGAATTCAACTTGACACTATGTTTGTTGACGAAGGTTTTGGCTCCCTTGATGAAGAATCGCTAAAACAAGCAATAGACACCTTGGCAGGGCTATCAGAGGGTAGGCGTTTAATAGGCATTATATCTCATGTTGGAGAACTGAAAGGAAAAATAGATAAACAGATTGTAGTTAAAAAAGCAAAATTCGGTGGAAGCTGTGTGGAGATAATATATTGATTTTTCTTTAAAAAGTAAAATGCGTAATTTCAGTCTTCCAGAATTATGAGAAGGGTTAAAAAATTTGAAAAAATATATGGAATAGAGAAGAAAAAAAGACTGCACAGAGTAAATTAATAATTTGAAAACAGGTGTCAGGAGACGTGCAGGTTGGATTTCTGTTACCCGTAGTGCTATTAAAACCCTGTAAAATCAAGGCTTTGCTAAGATTTTATGGGGTTTTTTCTTTTTTCAATAATGAGCATTAGAAAAAAGGAGCCGAAGCTCCTTAATTGTCCCAACACAGCAAATTTTCAACAAATTAAAACCATAAAAAGGGCATAGGCGTTAGATTTATAAGTCTTTCGGATCCGGAGCGGTCATGTTATTTTCAATGATGGTCCTTGCAAGGTCGGTGTTAATTTCAGGGTTTTCACTGTAAGTGGATTTTACTTCTTTTTGGTTTGTTGCAGGTCGTTGTCTAGTTTTTTTATTCATACTTTTCACCTCAGATTTATGATATCCTAAAAAAATAATATTATGTGCATGGATAATGATATAAAAACAAAAACATATGGATTATAAAGTCAAATTTTTTTTGAAAGGGGTAAATGGTTTGGTCCACTGATAATCCATAAGATAACGAGGGCTCATATTTACTATAAAAATTATAGCTGAATACGAAAAAAGGAGCAGAAGCTCCTTAATCATTCATGTCTGAAAAATTTTGTTATTATAGGTCCTGCAGGTCTGCAGCGGGCATATTGTTTTCGATGTTATCCCTTGCAAGGTCAGTGTCAATTACAGGGTACGATTTAGAAATAGGGAGTTCTATTTCACCATCCATTGCAGGTTGTTTTTTATCTTCATCCATATTATTCACCTCAAGCTAAGGATACCCAAAGTGGAAGATATTATGTGCAAGAATTGTTAGGAAATAGTTTACAACTGAAAAATAAGCATAAAAATAAGCGGGTGATGAGAATCGAACTCACGTGTTCAGCTTGGAAGGCTGACGTTCTACCATTGAACTACACCCGCATTTGAATATTATTATAACTAATTTATGAAAAATGTCAAGAGTTGGTTTGAAATATGTGGATATTAATGGAGAGGTAACCAATGAGAAAATATGATTTTAATAAATATCATTAAATTACGGTAAGTATTAATAGTCCTAAGTTTCCAAGGGATTATTTTTTTTGGCGGTGCAGGACAAAACTGTAGAACGGCTGAAACGTCAAGGTGGAGGACTTAAAAAAGCCTTTATAGAGCAAAAAATATCCAGTAATTCTATAAAGGAACTAGGGACAAGTTGTTGGTGTTTGGCATATTAATAGTAGTAGGGGGATAGGAAAATTTACAAGATGCTGGCGTTAGAGGGTTAAGGATTTTTCAAAAAGCTGTAAAGATGAAATTTGGAGAATATGTAGATGAGGAGGATATGAAGTGAAAAAATTTGATTTCGATTTGTTTTTAATAAAAATTACAAGCCGTAAATTTTGGGTTGCACTTGCGGGATTAGCAACGGCAATTATGACATTTATGAATTGCGACAATAACGCAGTTGTACAGGTTACATCTATTATAACAGCGTTAGGGTCTGTGGTTGGCTATCTCCTGGCAAATGGACTGACGGACGATTCTGTCACAACAACAGACACTACCACCAAAGAGAAGGATAAGAGTGAATAGGGATGGATGAAATATGAAAATTAATATACACGCAGGGCATAACCCTGATGGAAAGGTTGCTTGTGGTGCTGTAGGGCATATTTATGAAAGCACAGAGGCAAGGAATGTTGTAAGCAAGCTGATTACGCTTTTGCAGAAAGCAGGACATACGGTTTACAACTGCACTGTTGATAATGGGACAAGTCAAAGTGATGTTCTGGATAGAATTGTGAGGAAGTGTAACTCAAACAGCGTGGACTTGGATATATCCATACATTTTAATGCTGGAGCAAAAGATAATTTTGGTAATGGTTCAAATACAGGCACAGAGGTTTTGGTTTATAATAAAGCCACCAAGGCTTATGAGTATGCCGAAAAGGTTTGCATGGAAATTTCCAAATTGGGGTATAAAAACAGAGGGGTAAAAGTAAATCAAGGGCTTTATTTTTTGAACAACACGAAAGCACCAGCAATGTTAATTGAATGCTGCTTTGTTGACGATGTGGACGATGTTAAGTTGTATTCGTCAGATAAAATGGCAAAGGCAATAGCAACTGCTATATGTGGAGATACTAAGGACGATGAAGAAATGGACAAGACAATAATTAAGCTTACTGTTAACGGCACTGCAAAGACATTAGAGGGTTTTAATGTTGGCGGAACAAACTATGTTACCATTAGAGAATTGTGTGACCTAGTAGGGGTTACAGTAGTATATGATAGTGCTACAAAGACGGTTGTTTTAAGCAAATAGGTGTGATATGTCAAAGGCCTGCAGAGAATGAACCGCTCCTTGTCAAGTAGACAGAGGAAATAATAGAAAGTCTTTGATGGCGTCAATCATTATTTATGATTGACGTCATTTTTATGCTATCTGAAGCCTATAGATTCTCTTTTTGTTTAAATGGAACCCGTGCTCACAATTCAACTTAATTGTCATCTGCCGATATCCTAAAATACCATTTTTCTCTTCGTATACATCCTTGATAAGAGGAAGAATGTTCTTATTGAGCTGTTCATTATGACTTTCTTTTCTGTTAAGCCATTTGTAATATGAGGAACGTTGTATACTGGCAATAACACATAATTGCGTAATCGGATATGCCTTAGTATACATATGTCTTTCCTTTTTGTGGCATAAAAAATGCTCCGCCTTAAAGCAAACAGTTTATTTATTTTAACTGTCTACCATAAGGGGAGCGGTTCACAATCTTGGGGCTGTGTGCTATCTCACAAACTTTTTTATTTAGCCATTGGTAAGGCTAGGGTAGAATAAAAGGATATTGTTATTACTTAGTTTTCAAATTCTGTGTGCATTACTTTCCACTTCTTAATTGCAATGCCGAGCCAAAAGCCATAAATACCAAGGGTAATGAATGTTAATAATAACCACTTAATATAATTCCCAAATAACTGCATTGCTGTGCCATTAAATTTAAGCCTTTGTCCATTTACTACCGTGTGTTTTGTTTCCCAGTTATAAATCATGCACATCGCCCATGGGTAGCAAATACCAAGGGTAAGGACGGTAACAAACCACCCAAGTAAGCTATAACATATAAGTTGTAGCAAACCACCATCAAAATATGAATCTTTCATTTTACAAAACTCCTCCTTTTAATTGACATTATTGTACATAATGCTATAATGTGATGGAGGATTTGTATTTCATGGTATAAAATCCTTACATAGTCATTTAATATTATACAGTAAGTTTTTTATATGTCAATAAAACTCATATAAGGTGATATGGGTATAATATTAGAATTTTCAATTTAAGGCTCTTAGGTTTTTAAGAGAAAAATCCAAAATTGGAGCGGAATGAGTAAGCGCTCCACAGGAAACATAATCAACGCCAATTTCACCAAGGTCCTTTAGTCTATCCTTGGTTACATTGCCAGAACATTCTGTTTTTGCTCTGTTACCAATGCGGGATACCGCTATCTTAAGTGTTTCATTATCCATATTATCTAGCATAATAATATCTGCACCAGCTTCTAATGCTTCATCAAGCATTTTCAACGTTTCGACCTCAACTTCAATTTTACGAACAAATGGTGCATAATCTTTTGCTAGTCTTATTGCCTCGGCAACACTGCCAGCTGCTGTAATATGGTTATCTTTAATAAGAATACCATCAGACAAATTGTATCTGTGATTATATCCTCCGCCAATCTTTACGGCATATTTTTCAAAAATACGCATATTGGGAGTTGTTTTTCTACTATCTAGCAATTTAGTTTTATAAGGTTTAAGCTCTTCAACAAATTCTCTTGTGTAAGTTGCAATTCCACTCATACGTTGCAAAAAATTTAATGCTGTACGTTCGCCAGATAATATTGATTGCATATTACCATATATAGTGCCAACCTGTGTTCCCTTTTCAATGAAATCACCATCTTTATAGTCTGTTTCAAAGTGAGCTGAAGAATCTATTAAATTGAAAGTGTGACTAAATATATCCAGACCTGCAATAACACCAGTTTGTTTGCAAATTAAATGTGCATAACCTTGTCTTAGAGGAGGTACAATGGCATTTGTTGTAATATCTTCACTGGTAATATCCTCTTTAAGGGCAGACTTAATATAGTCCTCTACATTAACTTTCATGCATACACAATTCAGCATTATTAACACTTCCTTTTCTAGTTTCATTTAAGACCAAATGATGATATTCTTCTTGTAGACGGTCCATATCTTTATATAGATTCCCCTTGTATGGTGAAATTTTATTTTCTGGCTTAATATTTTTAAGGGTTATGCCTATAATATGTGCTGCTCTTTTTGAAAACACCAAAGACTCCAAAAGAGAATTGCTTGCTAATCGGTTAGCACCATGAACACCGTTACAGCTTGTCTCACCAACGGCATATAAATTTTTCATAGAAGTTTCACAATCTATGTTAATTTTTACACCACCCATAAAATAATGCTGGGCAGGTGTAACTGGTAGAAGATCGGTTGATAAATCAAAGCCTTCTTCCAAGCACTTTTCATAAATATTCGGAAATCTTTCTTCAATTTTATCTTTAGGCATATGACGCAAGGATAAATACACATATTCCGTATTATACTTTTTCAGTTGTTTGTATATTGCTTCACTTACTACATCTCTAGGCTGTAATTCATCAACGAAACGCTGACCTTTTTCATTGAGTAGTATTGCTCCTTCTCCTCTAACAGCTTCGGAAATTAAAAAACTTCTATCTTTTTTCTTTGAATACAGAGTTGTGGGATGAAATTGAATATAATTCATATCAAGCAAATCTATTTTATGTTTGATAGCTATAGCTACGGAATCTCCGGTAATATGCTTCATATTGGTGGAATGTTCAAATAAACCACCTATACCGCCTGTTGCCCATACAACTGCACTAGAAGAAATATTATAAATTGCTCCATCTTTTGTTTTTACAACAACACCTGTGCAGACATTATTGTTTTCCAATATATCAATCATGGTGGTATAAGGAACAATGGTAATGTTTTCTCTTTTTCTTGCTTCTTGAAGCAGTTTTCCAGTGATCTCTTTTCCGGTAATATCTTTGTGGTGTAAAATCCTATTTACTGAGTGAGCACCTTCTCTGGTATAAGAAAAATCCTCGCCGTTTCGTTCAAAATCCACGCCAAGCTTAACTAAATCCTCAATAATACTTCTGGAGGAACGGATAAGTACTTCAACAGATTTACTGTTATTTTTGTATTGACCTGCTTTCATTGTATCTTCAAAATAGCTTTCATAATCATTATTATTCTTTAGTACGGAAATTCCTCCTTGAGCTAAAAAGGAATTACTATCTTCAGCTTGATTTTTTGTAATAATAGTGATTTTAATATGCTTAGGAATATTTAAAGCACAAAATAATCCTGCTGCACCTGTTCCAACAATTACAACATCAGCTTCATTTAACACAGCTGTACCTTCTTTCTAAAAAAACAATTATAAAATATTAAAACTACACGTAAAAAACTTTAAATCTTTAATTTGCAAGCTCAAGCATTCTTGCTAAAGATGTCTGAGCCTTTTGTCTTAAATCTTCATTTAAAATGATTTCAGAATCCATTGAATTTAACACGTCATAAACTTTTTGAAGAGTGTTGAGCTTCATATCTGGACAGTATTGTTTTTCATTTACAAGACAAAAATTTTTCTTAGGATTTTTTTTATGAAGTTCATGTAAAATACCGTTGTCTGTGCATATTATGAAGTTTTGTTCGTGGCTCTTTGTAGCATAATCAATGATTTCTGAAGTACTTCCAACAAAATCCGCCAATTTTATTACATCAATGTGACATTCGGGATGTACTAAAATTTTTGCATCGGGATATGTTTTTTGAGCTTTTAACACATTTGTTGTTGTTATAGCCTGATGCACAGGGCAATACCCGTTATGAAAAATAAAATTTTTATCTGGGATTTTAGTTGATATATAAGTGCCAAGATGTTTATCTGGGATAAACAATATATTTTTCTGAGGCAGTTTTGATATTATTTGATATGCGTTGGAAGAGGTTACACAAACATCTGAATGTGATTTTATTTCAGCACTGGAATTTATATAACAAACAACTGCTATATCAGAATAATCTGCTTTTATATTATTAATTGTTTCAACATTAATCATGTGTGCCATGGGACAACCCGCTGAATCGTCAACCATAACTATTTTTTTTTCTGGATTCAAAATTTTTGCACTTTCGCCCATAAATTTTACGCCGCAGAACAAAATTGTTTGTTGTTGAACTTTAGTAGCAATTTTACTTAGATAATAGGAATCACCAACATAATCAGCAATTTCCTGAACTTCGCCATCTACATAATAATGAGCTAAAATAGCTACATTTTTTTCAGTTTTAAGTTTTTGGATTTCTTCGTTTAAATTCATACCTTTCACCTCAATTGAGTTTAAAAATATTAATCAATTAATATTTCTGTTTAAGATACTATGACATAATTTTTTAAAGATGTCAACACATATGTATATATATGTGTAAATGAAAGTTAGCCATAATTTTTTCTCATTTCTTGTAAAATTAATTACAGCTTTCTTAATATGGATAGCATAATTTAATAGAAATTCAAGAAATTTTTTATAACAGATTTATTGATTATTATATGCTTTAATCAAGCAAAAAAAAGTGGCAATAAATGCAAAACATTTAAATCACTTTTGTTTGCATTATGCAAAAACTTAATAGTCTTTGGACTTTTCAGATGGGTAATAATTATTTCATGTTTTTTTACATCTTGTTCATACTTAGTTCAAAAATAAATACTATAATTCCCTACATAAAGAAACAAATTAAAGAAATGAGTATGAACTAAAATGGGAGGTAATTATTTATGTATGATGATGAAAAAGAAAAAATAAATAGTGAGAACGAACAGAAGGATGATGATGTATTTCAAAAAGAAGAAAGCGAAAACATTCTGGAAAACGACAATGAAAATGGTGTAATGCAAGAGGTGCAAATGCCTGAAGAAGTAAAAGACAGCACAGAAAATGCAGATGACAATGATGTGACTAATGAGTCTGCACGGGATACCTATTACACTGAAACAGTGAAAGAAAAAAAGGTTAAAAAGGAGTCCTCTTTTAAAAAAATTATTATTGTATGTCTTGTCATAAGCCTTTTTGGTGGAACAGGTATTGGTGCATCGTATGCGGTTATGCAAAACATGGTGTTTAACCAAAATGAAGCGACGGACGGAACAACACCTGATGGTACAGCTAAAACCAACACAACATCTGATGCACAGCCTGTTAGTATAAGCAGTGGTGCAATGACTGCTGTAGATGTTATAGATGAAGTTTATCCATCTGTGGTAAACATAAATATGGAGGTTTCTGGAACAACAAACTATTATGGTTTTTCAGTTCCGTATGAAGGTTCAGGTTCAGGTTCGGGCGTAATTTTTGATATGGATGATGAAAATGTGTATATTGTTACAAATAACCATGTAGTTGAAAGTGCAACAGGGATAAGTATATCTGTAACAGGCAATGAAAATATTTCTGCTACGGTGGTAGGAACAGATGCTTCCAACGATTTAGCGGTAATTAAAGCACTTAAGGCGGATTTTACAGCCGCAGGAATAGACAAAATAGTTCCTGCAAAGTTTGGTAATAGTGATGAACTTAAAGTAGGTCAAAGCGTACTTGCTATTGGAAATGCTCTTGGTAAAGGCAAAAGTGCAACAGGCGGAATGGTAAGTATGCTTAACAAAACTATTGATGTTGACGGAATTAGCCTTGATGTTTTACAGACAAGTGCTGCTATTAATCCTGGTAACAGCGGTGGTGCACTTGTAAACTACAATGGTGAGATAATAGGTATTAACACGGCAAAGGCCAGTACAACTGTTGCAGAGGCTATGGGTTATGCAATACCAAGTAATAAAGTTAAGGAAATTATGGAGCAATTGCTTGTAAATGGCACAACACCACAGCCATATTTGGGAATTATGGGTTCAGATATAACGGATGATATTGCAGATATGTATAAACTTCCTGTAGGTGTGTTGGTAAGGCAGGTGCTTGATGGCGGCGGTGCAGAAATGGCTGGGCTTAAAGAGGGTGACGTAATTATATCCTTTGGTGGAAAATCAGTAATGAACATGGAATCTCTTGTGAAAACCCTAAAAGAACAAGAGATTGGTACTACAGTGGAAATGGGAATAATAAGAGATGCTAAAACAAGTATGACGCTTAATGTAAAAATACTTGATTCAAACAATATTTAATATGATGCTGATGTATTAAATATTTTTAATAAATCTTCCTCTTATATATTGTTTATAGAAAAAAGGCGATGATTGAGTTCATCGCCTTTTTTCAAAATTAAACAACAGTTCTTAATTTATTATGAATTTTGTTGTTAAAACTATGATTAGATTGTATAATTATATAGCTTATAATAAATATATAACTAAAAATAGAAATGAGTTGGTTTTTTGGCAAGGAAAACAAGAAAAAAATATAAAAGCAAAATAGTTTATTTGCCTTATGTAATTATTGCCTGTATAGTAATTTTTAAGGTGTTTAATTTTCAATTTTTGACAGGTAAAAACATTATTAACAATTTCTTAACTAAGGAACAAGGGGAAGCGGAAATAGGAGATGAAATACCTATAACTATTCCGGAGGGTGCTTCAACTAAAGATATTGCAGAAATATTATATAAAAATGACCTTATTGACAGTGCTGTTATGTTTAGGATCTCTAGCAAGATTGGTGAATATGACGGAAAATACAGACAGGGCAATTATCTTATTGTAAAGGGTACTGAAGATGAAGAAATTATGAAAATTTTGCAAAGTGGTGTGGTTTATACAAATGCTGTTAAAGTTACTGTGCCTGAGGGATACACAGCAAAACAAATTGCGGAAACCCTTGAAGAAGCAGGAGTTGTTACGGCAACGGAATTTTTAGATGAAATGGATAAAGGCACGTTTGATTATGAATTTTTGGCTGACATACCTGTGAGGGATAACTATTTGGAGGGGTATCTTTTTCCTGCTACATATGAGTTTGAGCAAGGGAAGTCGCCTCACGATATTATTATTAAGTTTTTGGATAGGTTTCAAATTGAGTATAACAATATTCTTAAAGGAAAGGATACAAAGTATACAATTGATCAAATTGTTACAATAGCATCTATGGTGGAAAGTGAAATACAGGTAGATGATGAACGAGCAATTGCTGCAGGTGTTATTTATAACCGACTTAAAGTGAATATGCCATTGCAGATAGATTCTACGGTACAGTATGCACTTTCTACAAGAAATGAAATTGTTGCAGCTAGCGACTTAGAGGTGGATTCGCCATATAATACGTATAAATATAAAGGACTTCCGTTAGGGCCTATTTCAAACCCTGGAGAAGCAGCACTTGAGGCGGCGGCAAATCCTGATGATAACAAATATATTTACTATGTTTTGAAAGAGCGAGGCAGTGGAGAGCATATTTTTGCAGAAACATATGATGAATTTTTAAAGGCGAAAGAAACCTACAAGAATAGTTTTAATTAGGAGAATGTTTATGAACTATGTAACAGAGGAATATTTGCACGGGTATCTTAGGCTTATTCAACCTAAATACGACGGTGTTTTAGGCGAAATACAAGAAGAGGCTCAGGAAAAACAAGTGCCAATTGTACCACACGAGGTTGCACGTTTTTTAAGCACTATACTGTCTATAAAAAGACCTAAGGAGGTGCTGGAAATAGGTACTGCTGTGGCTTTTTCCGCAGGCCTTATTTCAAGATATTTGCAGCCTGGGGGACACGTAACCACCATAGACAGATATGAGGTTATGCTTAAAGATGCCAGAGCAAACATAAAACGAATGGGTTTAGAAGAAACCATAAACCTTATTGAAGATGATGCGGCAAATGTTCTGCCAAAGCTTACAGGACCATACGATGTGGTGTTTTTAGATGCGGCAAAGGGACAGTATGCTCAGTTTTTGCCACATATTTTAAGGCTTTTACCTGTAGGAGGAATACTTATTGCTGATGATGTACTTCAAAATGGGGATATTGCAAAATCTCGTTATTCTGTGCCACGACGTCAGCGTACAATACATAAAAGAATGAGAAATTTCCTTTGGGATATATCTCATTTAGATTGCCTTGAAAGCAGTATTATACCCATAGGTGACGGTGTTGTGTTGTGTAACAAAATAAAAGAATATGTACCAACAGAAGGAGAATTTAGTGATGAGTGATACAACTAAGATAGAATTGCTTGCACCAGCGGGAGATTTGGAAAAGCTTAAAATAGCTGTACTTTATGGTGCAGATGCTGTGTATATTGGCGGTGAAGCATATGGATTACGTGCAAAAGCAAAGAATTTTGACCTTGACAAAATGAAAGAGGGTATAGAGTTTGCCCATGAACGAGGTGCAAAGGTTTATGTGACAGCAAATATTTTTGCACACAATAATGACTTTGAAGGCATGGCAGAGTACTTTAAGGAAATTGAAAAGATTGGTGCAGACGGCCTGATAATTTCAGACCTTGGTGTGTTTGCTGTGGCAAAAGAAGCTGTACCTAATATGGAAATTCATGTTTCTACGCAGGCAAATAATACTAACTATAAAAGTGCCTCTATGTGGTATAAGCTTGGTGCAAAACGTGTTGTTGTAGCACGTGAACTTTCTATTGAGGAAATTGCTGATGTAAGAAAAAATATTCCGCATAATATGGATATAGAGGCGTTCGTTCACGGTGCAATGTGTATTTCATACTCTGGAAGATGCTTGCTTAGTAATTATTTAAGCGGCCGTGATGCGAATAAAGGTGCGTGTTCCCATCCGTGCCGTTGGAAGTATCACCTTGTAGAGGAAACTAGGCCAGGTGAATATATGCCAGTAGTAGAAAACGAAAGAGGAACTTATATCTATAACTCTAAAGATTTGTGTATGATTACACATATACCAGACCTTGTTAAGGCTGGAATAATGAGTTTTAAAATTGAAGGAAGAATGAAAACACCTTTCTATGTGGGTACAGTTGTAAAAACCTACAGAGAGGCAATTAATGACTATTTAAAAGACCCAAAGCTTTATGAAAGCAAGCTTGATTATTACTTTGAAGAAGTGTCTAAGGCTAGTCATCGAGATTTTACAACTGCATTTTATTATGGAAAACCAGATGGAGAACAGCAGGTATACACAAACAATACTTACATAAGAGATTATGATTTTATTGGCATGGTGGAAGATGATTATGACGAAGAAACAGGCTGTGCCATTGTTATGCAAAGAAATAAATTTGTTGTTGGAGAAGAAATTGAGGTTTTGCCAGCAGTTGGTCAAGCATGGAAGATGACCGTTGAAAAAATGTGGAACGAAGATGGTGCCTCAATAGAAAGTGCACCACATCCACAGCAGATACTTAAAGTGAAATTTCCTAAAGCTGTTAAAAAGTATGATATGCTTAGAAAATTAGTGAAATAAAACATATCTCTTGATAATATAATATATGTAAATATATACTTTATTTAATGAGGGGAATTTTTATGAATGTAAAACAAGCCAATTATTGTAAATGTAGAGGTTGTGGCTATCTTATGCGAAAATATACTTGCAAATGAGCTCGAAAGTGGTAAACTAAAAAGAGCCGCAATTTATGTATTTGAAAAGAAAACACTAAGTTCAGAAATTAGGATTTAGAGCCAAAGTCATTAAAAAAATGTTTTGAAAAGAATAAAAATGAAAAAATTTTATAAATTATGCGAAAGTTTAAAGAAAACTATTGCAATAATTTTAAAAATATGGTACAAAAAAGTAGTAGATAAATAAATCAGTTACGTAGAACAAGGGCGTTCTCATTTTTTTGAGGACGCCTTTTTTACTTTTTTACCAAAAAAGCTGAATAAACTTGTTAAATTAAATTTTAAATATGAAAGGAAAACGATATTATGAGTGAAAAGAAGTCAATGACAGAGATTTATGGCAGTAACGTATTTAACAACTCAGTAATGAGCGAACGCTTACCAAAAAAGGTTTATAAAGACCTTAAAAAAATTATTGCAAACGGAGAAATACTTACACCTGAGGTTGCAGAAGTTGTAGCCAACGCAATGAAAGACTGGGCAATTGAACGTGGTGCAACACACTACACACATTGGTTCCAGCCAATGACAGGCATTACAGCCGAAAAGCATGATGCTTTTATTTCACCTACTGATGACGGTAAGGCAATTATGGAATTTTCAGGCAAAGAGCTTATTAAAGGCGAGCCTGATGCTTCATCATTCCCTTCAGGTGGTATTCGTGCTACTTTTGAGGCAAGAGGATATACAGTATGGGATTGTACATCACCTGCATTTCTTAAAGAAGATGCTGCTGGTGTAACTCTTTGTATTCCAACAGCGTTTTGCTCTTATACAGGCGAGGCATTGGACAAAAAAACTCCTCTCCTTCGTTCTATGCAGGCTATCAACGTACAGGCATTAAGAATTTTAAGACTTTTTGGCGATACTGAAACAGTAAAAGTTACAACATCCGTTGGTCCTGAACAGGAATATTTTCTTATTGACAAAAAGCTCTATGACCAAAGAAAAGACCTTATTTTCACAGGCCGTACACTTTATGGAGCAATGTCACCTAAGGGTCAGGAACTTGAGGACCACTATTTTGGCATAATTAAAGAGAGAGTTGCTTGTTTTATGCGTGACCTTAACATCGAACTTTGGAAGTTAGGTATTTCCGCAAAAACACAGCATAATGAAGTTGCACCTGCACAGCATGAGCTTGCACCTATTTATGATGACACAAATATTGCAACAGACCATAATCAGCTTATTATGGAATACATGAAAAAGCTTGCTGCACATCATGGTCTTGTTTGCCTTCTTCATGAAAAACCATTTGCTGGTGTTAATGGTTCTGGTAAGCATAATAACTGGTCAATTTCTACTAACGGCGGAAGTAATTTGCTTGAACCAGGCAAAGAGCCTCACGAAAACAAACGCTTCTTACTTTTCCTTACAGCTGTAATAAAAGCTGTTGATGAACACGCTGATTTGCTTAGATTATCAGCTGCTAACCCAGGTAATGACCATAGACTTGGAGCAAATGAAGCACCACCAGCAATCATTTCTATGTTCCTTGGTGAACAGCTTGAGGATATTTTAGAACAGATTGTAGACGGAAATTTAATAAGCAGCAAAAAGGGTGGAAAAATGACAATTGGTGTAAGCACATTGCCAACACTTAAAAAAGATGCAACAGACAGAAACAGAACTTCACCTTTTGCTTTCACAGGAAACAAGTTTGAGTTTAGAATGGTGCCTTCTTCAGCATCCATTTCAGGACCAAACTTTGTACTTAACACAATTGTTGCTGATGCACTTAAAGAATTTGCTGATGAGCTTGAAAAGGCTGATGATTTTGACAAGGCACTTGAAGAGCTTTTAGTATCAACAGTTAAGAAACATAGAAGAATTGTATTTAACGGAAATGGATATTCAGACGAATGGGTTGCAGAAGCTGAAAGAAGAGGTCTTCCAAACATTAAATCTATGGTTGATGCTATTCCTTCAATTGTTACACCTAAAGCTATTAAACTTTTTGAAGACCATGGCGTACTTACAGCAGGAGAATGTCACTCAAGAGCCGAAATCAGCTATGAGGATTATTCAAAGAAGATTGATATTGAAGCAAGAACTATGATTGACATTGCGTTAAAGCAAATCAAACCTGCGGTTATTAAGTACACTAAAGATATTGCAGATGCAGTTGCATCTCTTAAAGCTGTGGGAGCAGATGCTGCAGTAGAAGAGAAATTACTTTCAGGACTCATTGCAGAACTTAGCAAGCTTAGCAATGGTATAATCAAGCTTTCTGGTGCTCTTGAAGATGCTGGCAAAATTAAAGATATTGCTGCACAGGCAATGGCATACAAGGATAATGTATTTGCCGCTATGGAACAATTGAGAGAGCCTGCTGATAAGCTTGAGATGATGGTTGATGAAACTGTTTGGCCTTTCCCAACATACGGTGAGCTTTTATTTAACATTTAATTTTAAAAGTTTTAATAATATAATAAAATGTATGAAAAGCCGTTTCTCTAAATCAGGGAAACGGTTTTTTTATGTGTAATTTTACTAAAAATAATTGTATAAAATCAAGTGCATTAGCTATTGTGCTTAAAAAAATACAAAATCAATATTGCATACAATTGATATTGGCGTTATAATTAAAACATAAGCCAATATAGCTTTATTAATTTATAAGTTTGGCAAGGTCACAGGTCTAAAGGAGGCCAAATACATGATTACTGATGACAAGAGGGTTAGAATAATAACTGGTCATTATGGTAGTGGCAAAACCGAATTTGCAGTAAATTACGCAACTATACTGGTAAGGTTGTCAGACCGAAAGCTTGCTTTTGCCGATATGGATATTGTAAATGTATATTTTCGCTCGAGAGAGGTGAGGAAAGAAATTATGGCATTGGGAATAAGGATGATAGACTCGTCTGCAAATACTTCTGCCGACTTACCTGCTGTACCAGCAGAAGCATTTGCACCATTTGAAGATAAAAACTACGATTACATTATTGACCTAGGTGGTAACGACATTGGAACTAATGTGCTTGGAAGATACAAGAAGTTTATTAATTCTGAAGAAACAGATTTTTTCATGGTTGTTAATGTTTTTAGGCCAGACACAATGAATGTTGAAAAGATTTTGAAAGTGAAGGAACAATTAGAAAACACTTCTGGTTTGAAGGTTACGGGCTTTGTTAATAACTCTAATTTAGTTAGAGAAACTAAGTCCGAAAATATTTTGCTTGGGGATGAAATAATTTCTGAGGCGAGCCGAATTACTGGAATACCCATTAAATATACAACTTATGTGGAAGAAGTAGTATTGGATATGACTTCTGAAATTAAGGCAAAGCTTTCAGGCGAGGTAATAGCCATGAAATACTTTATGAGAGAACCGTGGATGTGACATAATTTATTAAGGGGGTGCGTTTTTAATGACAAAGTTTACTGTAACTTTTGATGAAAATGAATGTAAGGGCTGTGAATTATGTGCAGTGGCCTGTCCTAAAAAACTAATAGCACTTAATCTAGAAATTACAAATGATGCTGGTTATAATCCGGCGGGCATAGGGAAAATGGAAGAGTGTATTGGCTGTCAAAGTTGTGCAAGGATGTGCCCAGATTGTGTAATTACAATCGTTAAAAATGACTAAGAAATGGGGAATGAGTAATGGCAAAAATTATTATGAAGGGCAATGAAGCGGTTGCAAAAGCTGCTATTATTGCTGGATGCAGATATTTTTTTGGCTATCCTATTACACCACAAAATGAAGTCCCTGAATATTTATCAAGAGAATTATTTGCAGCAGGCGGTACTTTTGTTCAGGCAGAAAGTGAAGTGGCTGCTATTAATATGGTTTATGGTGCAGGCAGTGCAGGTGCAAGAGTTATGACAAGTTCTTCTTCACCAGGCATTGCACTTAAACAAGAAGGAATCGGATATTGTGTGGCAGGTGAGGTCCCTTGTGTTATTGTATCTATGATGCGTGGCGGACCAGGTCTTGGCACAATTCAGCCTTCACAGGGGGACTATAACCAAGCTACACGTGGCGGTGCTAATGGAGATTATCATATACCGGTACTTGCACCTGGTTCGGTTCAGGAGGCTGTAGATGACGTTAAAGAAGCGTTTGAAATTGCTGATTGCTATAGAACACCAGTAATTGTTGTTGCTGATGGACTTATTGGTCAGATGATGGAGCCGGTTGAGCTTGAAAAGCCTGTTAAAACCAGAAATACTGCACCTAAAAGTACGTGGGCTATTGGCTATGGTACACGGGAAAAGCCCAACACAATTGAAAATCTTGTAATAGACGCTCCTGCTTGTGAGCAGAAAAATATAAGATTTTTTAAGGAAAAATATGCAGTAATAGAACAAAATGAAGTTAAATATGAAGAATATATGATGGACGACTCTGAATATGCCTTTGTTGCATATGGCACAACAAGCCGTATTGTTAGAAACGCTGTTAATGAATTAAGAGAAAAAGGATATAAGATTGGTCTAATTAAGCCAAGAACACTATGGCCATTCCCTCAGGTTCCCTTTCAGAACAAAAAAATAAAAAAATTTCTTGTAGCTGAAATGAGTATGGGACAGATGGTTTATGACGTTCAGCTTGCAGTAGGTGACAAGGAAAAGGTAACCTTCTATGGTAGGTGTGGTGGTATCATTCCTACACCTGAGGAATGTGCTGAGTATGCTGAAAAAGTAATGGGAGGTGGACAATAATGCCAACAACAGTATTTAAGAAACCTAACGGACTTACAGATAAAAGAATGCATTATTGCCCAGGCTGTGGACATGGTATTATTCACAGACTTATAGCAGAATGTATTGAGGAAATCAACGAAATAGACAACACAATTATTTGTGCACCTGTTGGTTGTGCAGTGTTTATTCCTAACTATTTTACATATGATTCTATACAATGTGCTCATGGACGTGCACCAGCAACAGCAACAGGAATTAAGAGAGTGCATTCTAATAAAATTGTTATTACATATCAAGGCGACGGGGACCTTGCTTCTATTGGTATGGCTGAAATTATCCATGCGGCTGCAAGGGGTGAGAAAATCACTACAGTTTTTATTAACAATGGTATTTATGGCATGACAGGTGGTCAGATGGCACCTACTACACTCCCTGGGATGAAGGCAACTACAGCTCAGACAGGACGTGACCTTGAAAGAAATGGTAACCCAATACGTGTATGCGAGCTTCTTTCTACACTTGATGGTCCTGCATATATTGAAAGAGTTGCAGTGGATACACCAGCACATATTATTAAGGCTAAAAAGGCTATAAAAAAAGCTCTTCAATATCAGAAAGCGGGCAAAGGATTTACTATGGTTGAGGTATTATCAAGCTGTCCAACTAACTGGGGGCTTTCGGCTGCAAAGGCTATGGAGTTTGTTGGCGAAAAGATGATTCCATACTATCCTCTTGGTATATTTAAAGATGTAGAGGAGGTTGAATAATATGGGTAAAACACATAAAATTAGTTGTGCTGGTTTTGGCGGACAGGGAGTTATGTCTATGGGGCAGCTTTTAACATACGCAGGGATGATTGACGGGAAAGAGGTTTCGTGGGTTCCGGCTTATGGTCCAGAAATGCGTGGCGGTACTGCTAACTGTTCTGTAATAGTTTCTGACGACCCTATAGGTTCTCCTATTTTTGATAAAGGGATTACAACATCGGTTGTAATGAACCTTCCATCTTTCCGCAAGTTTGTGCCTAAGGTAGCTTCTGGAGGTTCAATATTTGTCAACTCAAGTATTGTAAGCGAAAAGGTTGACAGAGATGATGTAAATGTTTACTACATACCTGTAAATGATTTGGCTAAAGAACTGGGCAATGGGAAATTAATTAACATAATCATGCTTGGTGCAGTTATAGAAATTGATAAAATAGTTGAAAGTGAGTCTGTTATTAAGGCTTTCTTAAAGGTTTTTGGTGATGATAAAGCAAAATTTATCCCTATAAACAGGGAGGCACTATCAAAGGGTGCTGAAGTTGCAAAAACCCTTAAAAAATAGGTATCCACATTTGGGGTGAGGACATTAGTCTTCACTTCTTTTGTTTATTAAAACAAGTTTTGCAATCTTTGTTTAACTTTATGTTTACCAATGGCAAAAAATGTATTATAATTAATAGAATATATATTTAAACTTGCGAGGGGAAGTTCATGGCTAACGGAAGCAGAGAAACTGTGCATGATGAAGCACGGCATACAAAAGAACGAAGACACAGGAATAAGAAAAACCATAAAATGCTTACAATAGTTATCTTTTCAGCATTGTTTATTTATCTGATAGGATTTATTTTGATGTTTGCAAATAAACCAAGGGTGAGGGTAGAAACTGTAAACTACGGTACTATAGATGTTCCTGCGTCCCTAAAGGGCATAATTGTGAGGGACGAGGTTGTGGTGAAAAGCGGTATGGATGGACAACCTGAATATAATTATTCTGAGTTGGAAAAGGTATCAAAAAATTCTTTGGTATGCACTGTTAAAAATACAGGTACTACTCAGGTGATTGAAGATGAAATTAAAAAAATTGATAAAGGAATACTTGAGATACAGAAAAATAGAACAGATTTTTCTATGTTTAAAGAAGACATTGACAGAACAGAAAAAAGTATTTCAAACTCTATAGATTCAACAGTGTTTAAATTTATAGACAATAACATTTCTGGTGTTTATTCTCTTAAAAATCAAGTGCAAACCCAGATAAATATACGTAATCAAATTTGGCTTGCAGAAAATACAAAAAGTACGGCAGAACTTTCAGCAGAACGTGACAAGTACGAAAGTCAGCTTAATGGTAATCAGGAAGCAGTAAAGGCTGAGTACAGTGGTATATTTTCTCTTAAAATAGATAAATTTGAGGATATAGTTACACCTGAGGTGCGTAAAGATATTTCTGAAGAACAAATAAAAATGACTATACAGCCAGAGTATATATCCAAAAGTCTTGCCGTTAGTACAGGTTCGCCATTGTTTAAAATCATAAAATCCAACACATGGTACGTTGTGTCAAACGTGCCTAACGAAGTTTCTGCTAAATGGAAAACAGGGGATTATTTAGATATTTATACAACGGTTGACGACGAAGAAAAAAGTGTACAGGTTAAAATTGAGAGCATGGATGTTGGTGAAAGCACTACATATGTTGTGTTTGTTACCGACCGAAAGTTAATAGATTTTCTTGACATTAGAACAATGTGTTTTAAGGTTAAGGAAAGTGTGTACAGTGGGTTTAAAGTTCCAAATGCTGCCATTGTTGAGCGAACCTTTTTGAAAATACCAAAGACGTTTTTAACAAGTAATCCTGATGAGCAAGGGGTTCTTAAACGTACAGATAATGGCGATACATTCCAGAAGATAAATATAGCCAATTCAGACGAAAATTTTGTATATATATTGCAGGACTTTGAAAACCTTAAAATAGGTGATGTTATTGTGGGGACTGGTGAAGATGCACCAACATATACCTTGGGTGATGTTGCCACTTATAAGGGCGTTTATGTTGCAAATAGCTCTCTTGCGCAATTTACGGTAGTTGATATTTTGGGACAAAATAGTGATTATTCTATAGTGAATGCTGAAAGCCAATTTGGGCTCAAGGTTTACGATGAAATTGTGTCTGATGCCAAAGCTGTACAGGATGAAGAAACGGTTAACTAGAAGAGAGGAAGCAGTTAAAATGAGTGATATAAAAGAAAATATAGAGCAGATAAATAAAAGAATAGAGTCGGCAGCGGTTAAAAGCGGTAGAACTAGGAAAGATGTTACTTTTATAGTTGTTTCTAAAACCATTGATGTTCCTCGCATTAAAGAGGCTGTTGAAACAGGTGAAAATAACCTTGGTGAAAACAAGGTGCAAGAAATTATGGATAAATATGAGCCTATGGGTGATGGTATTAAATGGCACTTAATCGGTCATTTGCAAACCAACAAGGTTAAGTATATAATAGATAAGGTTGAGATGATACATTCGGTAGACAGCGTTAAACTGGCGGAAGAAATATCAAAACGTGCTGCACAAAAAGGTATAACTGCAAAAATATTGTTAGAGATAAACGTTGCCAACGAAGAAAGTAAGTTTGGAATAAGACCAGAGGATACCGAAAAAGTTATTCTGGAAATCGCCAAATTACCCAATATTACGATAAAAGGACTTATGACTGTGGCACCTTTTGTAGAAAATGCAGAGGAAAACAGAGTTTATTTTAAGGAAATGAAGCAATTACTTGTTGACATTAACAGTAAAAAAATTGATAATGTATTCATGGATGTTCTGTCTATGGGTATGACAGGAGATTATGAAGTTGCTGTGGAAGAAGGAGCAACTATGGTTAGGGTTGGCACTGGCGTTTTTGGTGCAAGACTTTATCCAGCTAAGAATTAAGTTGAAAATAAAAATACGTAAGTTCATAATATTTTACAAAGGGTTAAAAATAGCCCGATGGAAAAGAAAAATTTTGAGGAGGAAATATATTGGGATTATTAGATAAGGTAAAGAATGCGTTTACTCAGGGAGATTACGATGATGAGGAGTATGAGGAATTAGATGATTATGAAACAAGCTCATTTGATAGAAGAGAAAAAGAGCCTGTTGATTATTCTGCATCTTCTTCACGCAATACAGCGTCACAGTCACAAAACTATAGCGGCAGCTTGGGCAGAAGAGGCAATTCTCAGGTTGTTAGTATACATACAAATGTACAAATGCAGGTTTGCATTATTAAGCCTGAAAAGTATGAGGATGCACAGGAAATATGTGACCAGGTAAAGGCAAGAAAGCCAGTTGTGGTTAATCTTGAGAAAATAGAATATCCTACTGCACAAAGAATTATGGACTTTTTAAGTGGTACTTGCTATTCTCTTGACGGAACAATTCAAAGGGTTGCAAACAATATATTTATTATTGCACCTGAAAATGTTGATGTTTCAGGAGATTTTAAAGAAGAATTAAAAACTAAGGGTGTTATTTTACCCTGGGCAGGCGGAACAAAATAATTAACGGCTGACAGGAGAAATTTTATGCAAAGTTTATTGCTTAATTCAATAGAAATATTTTTCAAGCTCATTTATTTTCTTATCTTTATAAGAATTATTCTGTCGTGGCTTCCTGGGCTTAATCAAAGTTCGTTAGGTGTGTTTATTTATAACATTACAGAACCTATATTGGGGCCTGTTCGCCATATGATAGACAAATCTCCTATTGGTGGAGGCATGATGCTTGATTTTTCACCTATTATTGCATTGTTTTTGATGAACATTGTTAGCATGGTACTTAAAAGTATTGTAACCATGATTTTTTAGGCGGTGAGAAAATGCTTGATAAACAAGCACTATTACGCAATGTAAACCAGCCTGACGAAAGGCTTTTGTTAGCAAAGGTCTTAGATCAGGCTGATTTTAGTTTAAAGCGACACGAAAACACATTTACAGATTTTTGCGACCCAGGTAAGATGGAAATTATAATTAGAGCAATAGGTGGTATACAGGGACTTAACTTTACAGTTTTTGGTGGAAGCGACGACTGCGAAAGACGACGCATAGGCTTTTGTCCTGACTACAGAGAAATTGATGAAGCTGAATTTCCTATAAAAGTTGTTAAAATTTCTGTGAACACGAAGTTTTCAAAAGAGCTTACCCATAGAGATTTTTTAGGCTCTGTTTTAGGTCTTGGAATTGACAGGGGAAAGGTGGGGGATATTTTCTTATTTGAGGATTATACCCTTATTTTTGCGTGTGAGGAAATAGCAAAATATATATGTGCTAACCTTTTGCGTGTTGGCAAAACTATTGTTAAAACTCAGTTACAGGCTGTTAATGAAGCACAGATGCCAACAAAAAAAATGGAGGAAAAATCTGTTACGGTGTCATCGCTAAGGCTTGATGTCCTTGTAGGAGCAGCTTTTAACATGAGCCGTGGCAAGGCAGTGGCTCTTATTGAAAGTGAAAAGGTTTTTATAAACTGGATTACAGCCAAAAGCGTTTCTAAGGTTGTTAAAGAGGGAGATATGCTTTCAGTACGTGGGTTTGGGCGTGCAAAATTACTGGAGGTACGAGGAAAAACTAAGAAAGACAGGGTAGGCGTGGTATTTCTTAAATATATTTAGAATATTTTGAGGTGTTTGTATTGAAAGATATTATAGTGATAACTGAAAATAAGGAGTATCCTATTTGTTTTGAAAATGAATTTGATGGTCTTAGGAATGCAGTGGAGCAAGCGGGACTAAGGGGAAGAAAGCTATGTATAATTTCAGACACAAATGTTGCACCACTTTATGCAAAAAAAGTTGCAGATGTTCTTGAGGAAAGCTTTTCTGAAATTAATATATGCACATTTGAAGCTGGAGAAAAGAGCAAAAACATTGATACCATTGCAGACTTTTATGATTTTTTTATGGACAAAAAGTTGGATAGAAAAAGTGTAATAGCAGGTCTTGGTGGTGGTGTATGTGGTGATATGGCTGGCTTTGGTGCGGCAACATATATGCGAGGGGTTACCTTTATACAAATTCCTACATCACTGTTAGCACAGGTTGACAGCAGCGTTGGCGGTAAAGTGGGCATTGATTATAAAAATGGAAAAAACGTGGTTGGTGCATTTTATCAGCCTGATTTTGTGTATATAAATATAAATACTCTTAAAACTTTGCCTGTAAGGGAGTTTAACGCAGGCATGGCTGAAGTGATTAAATATGGACCTATTGCATCTTCTGAATTTTATGAATTCATCAAAAATAACAAGGCACAAATAAAGGCGTTAGATGAAGCAACAATGGCAACTGTTATTGGAGAATGTTGTAAAATAAAAGCTGATGTGGTAAGCAAGGATGAAAAAGAAGGCGGTCTGCGTGAAATACTTAATTTTGGACATACAATAGGTCACGCAATAGAAAGTGTGAAAGAATTTACACTTCTCCATGGTGAATGTGTTGCCATTGGCATGGTTGCTGTATTGCAAATTTGTGTAAGTCGTGGATATTTAACAGAGGAATTTTTGGCAGAATATATAGATTTACTTAAATATTTTGATTTACCTGTTTATGTTCAAGAAATATCAGCAGAGGCAGTTTACAGACAAATGTTTTTTGACAAAAAAGTTAAAAACAACAAAATAAGTTTTGTTTTTATTAAAAAAATGGGTGAAACCATTCGCACTGATGAGGTTACGGAAAAAGAAATTATATCGGCAATTAATTATGTAGTTAAAACGGAAATGTAGGTGATTAAATTGATAATTGTGTTGCTAAGCGTGGCTATTTTAACAGCACTGGACCAATATTCAAAATATATAGCACTTACGCACCTTAAACCAATGGGCAATATAACGGTTATAAAGGGTTGGTTTGACTTTACTTTTGTTGAAAACAGAGGTGCGGCTTTTGGTATTCTTGAGGGGCAGAGATGGCTTTTTGTTTTACTTACCATAGCTGTGACAATTGGTGTCATTATATATCTTCGGAAAATGAAAGAGAAGGATTGTGCACATAATTTTCTGAAATTTTCCCTTATTCTTATTATGGCTGGGGCATGGGGTAATGCTATAGACAGGCTTTTGCGTGGATATGTGGTTGACTATTTTGAATTTACGTTTATAAATTATCCAGTGTTTAATGTGGCTGATATTTATGTTGTAACCGGAACTATACTTTTGGCGGTGTTGTTGCTTTTGGTAATTAAGGATGAGCCAAATTTGAAGGGTTAAGGTAGAAAATAATGGAAATGTTTACAATTGCAGTAGAAAAAGAAGATATAGGTAAAAGGATAGACAGCTACATTGCGTTAGTTAAGGACGAGCTTTCACGAAGTCAGGTGCAAAAACTCATTGAAAACGAAAACATTTTGGTTAACTCCAAAGCTGTAAAAAGCAATTATAAGCTAAGAAAAGACGATGTACTGGACATATCTATACCAGACCCAGAACCATTGGAAATTTTGGCAGAGGATATTCCGTTAGAAATACTTTATGAAGATAAGCACCTTATTGTTATAAACAAGCCACAAGGTATGGTTGTGCACCCAGCACCAGGACATTACACAGGTACTCTTGTTAATGCCCTTATGTTCCATTGTGCTGAGGATTTATCTGGCATAAATGGATGTATGCGTCCGGGAATTGTACACCGTATAGATAAAGACACATCTGGAGTGTTGATGGTAGCAAAAAGTGATATGGCACATAGAAGCCTTGCTTTGCAGCTGGCTGAACATACAATAACAAGAAAATATAATGCCATTGTGCTTAATAATATTAAAGAAGACAGCATCACTGTAGATAAGCCTATTGCACGAAATCCAAAAGACAGAAAGAAAATGGCAATTAATATGGCAGGTCGTCATGCGGTAACTCACGTTAGAGTAATAGAGCGTATAGGGCAGTATTGTCTTATTGAGGCACAGCTTGAAACGGGCAGAACCCATCAAATTAGGGTTCATTTATCCAGCATAGGGCATCCGCTTTTAGGCGACGAGGTATATGGCACATTTAAGCAGTCATTTAAGCTAAAAGGGCAGGTTTTGCACGCAAGAATTTTGGGCTTTATTCATCCTGAAACAGGGGAGTATATGGAGTTTGAAGCACCATTACCAGATTATTTTGTAAAACTGATTGAAAGACTTAGACAGCAAATTTATAATTAAAAGTAGTATTTTTGAGGTGTTAGTATGTATCTTAAACGGCTTGATTTACAAGGCTTTAAGTCGTTCCCGGAAAAGGTGAAACTGGAATTTAATAAAGGAATAACAACTGTTGTTGGCCCTAACGGAAGTGGAAAGAGCAACATTTCTGACTCGGTAAGGTGGGTGTTGGGTGAACAAAGGGCAAAAAGTCTTCGTGGTGATAAGATGGAGGACGTTATTTTTGCGGGCACAGCTAACCGTAAGGCATTGGGATTTGCCGAGGTATCACTTACACTTGACAACGAGGACCACAAGATGCCCTTGGATTATTCGGAAATTACTGTAACTAGAACTGTGTACCGTTCGGGCGAGAGTAAATACACCATAAATGGTATAACCTGCCGACTTAAAGATATTCACGAACTTTTTATGGATACGGGCGTTGGCAAAGAGGGGTATTCCATTATTGGACAAGGGCGAATTGATGAGATTTTAAGTTCCAAGGGTGAGGATAGAAGAAGGCTTTTTGAAGAAGCTGCAGGCATTGTTAAGTTTAGAAACCGCCGATTTGAAGCAATAGCCAAGCTTGAAAAGGAACATCAAAATTTAATTAGGGTTGAAGACATAATAAACGAGCTTGAATTGAAGCTTGAACCATTGGAAAAACAATCCGAGGTGGCAAAAAAATATCTTACACTGAAGGAGCAACTTAAAAAGTACGAAATATGTAATTTTTATATTCAAGCTGATAAGTTGGAAAAAGAGATTGCTCAGATGGAGCAAAATAAGAAAATTTCTACGGGCAACATTGAGGATGAAAAGAATGCCTACGAGGCTGAAAATGAGGAAATTAAAAAGCTTAAGGAATCTGAAGAAAAGCTTTTAGGGGAAATTGAAAAATTAAATAGTGACATATCTAACCTTGCAACTGAACTTGAAAAAAATGATGGAGAAATAAAGCTTTGTACAGAGCAGATACAAAATATAGAAATAAATATTAAACGTATTGAGGTTGGCACAGGCGACAAGCAGAAAAAAATTGAAGATTTTAAAAATGAGAAAAGCATTTATAGTTCCAAACTTATGGCTATAGATGTTAGTCTTTCTTCAATCAGCGTAAGACTTGCAGATAAGGAAGAGGAATTTAACAAGTTGTCCAGTACGCTTGCACAAAGCGAAGAGCAGATTGAGGATTATAAGGCAGATATGCTGGAAAAAATCAAAATGACAACTGACCTTAAAAGCAATATTCAGCGGTTGCAGTTAATGAACCAGCAATTTCAACAAAGGCATGACCAAATTTCCCATGAAGGTGACTATATTCAGAGTCAAATTCATCATGCACAAACCAGAGTTGAGGCACTAATTAAGCTTATAGAGCAAAAGCAGTCTGAAATAGGTTGCCTAGAGAGCCGAAGGATAAGCCTAGAAGAAACTAAAAAAATTATTGAAGGTGAAATTTCTGAAAACAAAAAAGTTTATCAGCAAAAAATTTCACGCCTTAACGAGTGTAAATCGAAATTCAAAGTCCTTTCAGAAATGAAAAATGACTATGATGGCTTTTTTAAAAGTGTTAAAAGTATTTTGAAGTTGCGAGGGACCCATGGTTTTATGGGTATTTGTGGTGCAGTAGGAGAGCTTATAAGCGTTGAGCAGAAATATGAAACGGCTATTGAAATTGCTATTGGCGGTGCTTTGCAAAATGTTGTTACTGAAAACGAACAAGATGCTAAAATTGCCATAGAGTACCTGAAGAAAAATTTCTTGGGACGAAGCACATTTCTACCATTGTCTGTAATTAAAGGCAAGGATTTAGGTAATGACAAAGAAGAGGTACTTAAAGCACAGGGTGTTTTAGGCATAGCAAAAAACCTTGTTGGATATAATAGCAAGTATGAAAATGTTATGAGCAGCTTGTTGGGCAGAGTTGTCATTATGGAAAATATGGATTTTGCTCTTAAACTTGCAGCAAAAACAAGGCATATGTATAAGCTGGTTACCCTTGATGGTGATGTCCTTAACCCAGGCGGAACAATGACAGGCGGAAGTGTTGCCAAAAAAACATCTAACATTTTTAGTCGAAGTCGAGAGATAGTTGACCTTGAAGAAGAAATCAAAGTTCTGGAGAAAAGTTCTAAAAATCTGTTTGATAAAATCAACCTTAGTCAAGAAAAGGTTGAGGAAATAAACAAAGAAAAGGCTGAAATAGGCAATAGCTTGCAGGAAATTCATATTCTAGTTGCCTCCATGGAGCAGGAAAAACTGCAAAATGAAAATGGCATTGTTGAAAAAAAACAGCGGCACGAAAATTCTAAATTAGAGTCAAGTGCTTTAATGGTGCAAATAAGTACCGCAAATAGCGATGTAGCTGACTTTTCTGAAAAGTTGAAGGTTGCCGAGGATGAAATTGATGAAATCAATAAGGCTTTGGAGAATTATCATGATACAATACAAAGTGATAAAACTGTTAGAGATAGTATATTGAACTCAATTACAGAGTACAAGGTTTCTCTTTCTGCTTCCCAACAGGAGAAAAATGCGGTGATGGAAAATCTTCGCCGTGTAAAAATGGAAGAAAAAAGTCTGGGTGAGGAAATATACCGTCTTGCAATTGAAAAAGACGAGTTTTTTTCAACACGTGTGCTTAAAGAATCTGCAATTGAAGAAGTCAAGAGCAAAATAAACATAAATAAAGAAAAACAACAAAGCTTTGAAGCATTTAGAAATGAATTAAGCCAAAAAGTGCATAATATTAAGGAAGAAACTTTAAAAGCTGAGATAGAACGACAACAGCATTTTGAAACTATAAACCAGCTTAAAAATGACGTGTTTAAAATGGAAACAAGGCTGGAGCATCTTAATGCGGAAAAAGATAGGATTTACAGTGATGTTTGGGAGGAATATGAAGTTACATATCAGCAAGCGAAAGCTATGAATGATGACCACATATCAGCAACGGAGCTTTCGGGCGTTACAAAGCAGCTTAAAGTAGAAATTAAGGCGTTGGGTGCGGTAAACGTCAACGCTATTGAGGAGTATAAAATAATTAATGAAAGATACATATTTCTTACTACTCAGAGAAATGACATAATTAATGCTGAAGATAAGCTGCAAAAAATAATAACTGAGCTTGCTATAATGATGCAGGAGCAGTTTAAAGAGCAATTTAAACTTATTTCTGAAAATTTTAATATTGTTTTTAGAGAAATGTTTGGTGGAGGAAAGGCTTATTTGAAAATGGTGGATGAAAGCAACGTTTTGGAAAGCGGAATTGAAATTATTGCACAGCCACCAGGCAAAAATCTGCAAAATATGATGCTTTTAAGTGGTGGAGAGCGAGCTTTAACGGCTATTGCTATTTTGTTTGCAATTTTAAAAATGAAGCCCTCACCATTTTGTATACTGGATGAAATTGAGGCAGCTCTTGATGATGCAAATGTTAAGAGGTTTGCAAATTATCTTGGCGAATTTTCAGACGGTACACAATTTATTGTTATTACACATAGAAAAGGAACCATGGAGGTTGCTGATGTTATGTATGGTGTTACTATGCAGGAACAGGGTGTAAGCAAAGTTATTTCTGTTAAATTTGATGAAGCCAATTTGTAAAGGAGTTAAAAATATGGGTTTGTTTGATTTCTTAAAATCTAAAAACAAAAATGTTGAGGCGATACAGCCACCAACAGTTGAAAATGTAGTAGAAGATATTGTAGTAGAAGAGCCAATTATAGAAGAACCAATTATAGAAGAACCGATTATCGAAGAACCAATTGTAGAAGAGCCAGTTATAGAAGAGCCAATTGTAGAAGAGTCAGTTACAGAAGAGCCGATTGTCGAAGAGCCGATTGTAGAACCTGCTATAGATGAGTTTGTTGTTGAAGTTCCTCAAAAAGAGAAAAAGGGTCTTTTTGCTCGACTTAAAGAAGGATTAAACAAAACAAGAAACAGCATTTTAGGCAGTGTTGATGGTATGCTTAGTGCATTTACCAAAATTGATGAGGATTTATTTGAAGAACTTGAAGAAATTCTTATTATGGCTGACATGGGTGTTGAAACCACAATGAACATAATTGACAATCTTCGCAAACGTGTTAAAAAAGAAGGGATAACAGACCCTTCCCGCATTAAAGGTATGCTTGTGGATGAAATAAGCAACATACTTTTGGAAGGTGCTGACGAGGAATATGATGTTGAAACGCCAACGGTATTGCTTGTAATTGGTGTTAATGGCGTGGGTAAAACAACAACAATAGGCAAGCTTTCCAACAACCTTAAAGCAGAGGGCAAAACAGTGCTTTTAGGTGCAGCAGATACTTTCCGTGCGGCGGCAATAGACCAGCTAGAGGTATGGGGAGAAAGAAGTGGCATTGAGGTAATTAAGCATGAGGAAAACAGTGACCCTGCGGCAGTTGTGTTTGATGCAGTAAATGCGGCGAAAAACAGAAAAACTGACGTGCTTATATGCGATACTGCTGGAAGACTTCATAACAAGAAAAATCTTATGGAGGAACTTAAAAAGATTTCAAAGGTTATAGAGCGTGAGTATCCATCAGCACATAAGGAAACATACCTTGTATTGGACGCAACAACAGGACAGAATGCTATGCAGCAGGCAAAGCTTTTTAAAGAGGTGGCAGACATAACGGGTATTGTTTTAACTAAGCTTGATGGTACTGCAAAAGGTGGTATTGTGGTTGCAATTAAAAGCGAGCTTAAAATACCTGTTAGATACATAGGTGTTGGTGAAAGCATTGAAGATTTACAGAAATTTGATGCAAGAAGTTTTGCTAAAGCGTTGTTTGGTGAGGAATAAAATCATAAAAATTGTAAAGTAAAAATACTTGACAAAAAATATGTTATAGTGTATTATAACCTAAGTAAAGTAAAAAGGCTTTACAGCTTTATGTGTTTGGCGGTGTAAAAATGGATGAAATACTAAGGGCAACACTGCTTTTCGATTTTTATGGAGAGCTATTGACAGAAAAACAAAAAAATATTTTTGAACTGTTTCATCTTAACGATTTATCCCTTACAGAAATAGGCTGTGAGCTTGACATCAGCCGTCAGGCTGTGCGTGATCAGGTTAAAAGAACTGAAAAAATTTTGTTCGATTATGAAGAAAAGCTTAAACTTGTGGAAAAATTTACAGAACAAAAATTTTCAGTGAAAAAAATAAAAAACTTGGTTGAAGAAATAGAAAAAAATCATACTTTAGATAATTTCGCAATAAATAAAATAGAAGAAATTAAAAAAATTGCAGACGAAATTTTGGATTAAGGAGGCTGCTTTTATGGCATTTGAAAACCTTTCAAATAAGCTTCAGGAAGTTTTCAAGCAGCTTAAGGGAAAAGGCAAACTTACAGAAAGTGACGTTAAGGCGGCAATGCGAGAAGTTAAAATTGCTTTGCTTGAAGCAGACGTTAACTTTAAAATTGTTAAGCAGTTTGTTAACAAGGTTACTGAAAGAGCCGTTGGTATTGAGGTTATGGATAGCCTTACACCAGGCCAGCACGTAATTAAAATAGTAAATGAAGAACTTGTAGACCTTATGGGTTCTACACAAAGTAAGCTTACCTTTGCAGCAAAGCCACCTACAGTTTATATGATGGTCGGTTTGCAAGGTGCGGGTAAAACCACCTCAAGTGGAAAGCTTGCTGGTTTGCTTAAAAAAGAAGGCAGAAATCCACTGCTTGTAGCCTGTGACGTTTACAGGCCAGCGGCTATTAAACAGTTGCAAGTAGTAGGTAAAAACTACAATATCCCAGTTTTTGAAATGGGTGATAAACTAAGCCCAGTTGAAATTTCAAAAAAAGCACTGGAATATGCAGCACAAAATAAAAACGATGTTATACTTATTGATACCGCAGGTCGTCTTCACATAAATGAAGAACTGATGGACGAACTGAAAAATATTAAGGCAGAAGTAAGACCTCAGGAGATATTGCTTGTGGTTGATGCAATGACAGGTCAGGATGCGGTTACGGTTGCTGAAAGCTTTGATGGACAGCTTGGTGTAGACGGAATTATAATGACTAAGCTAGATGGTGATGCTCGTGGCGGTGCAGCACTTTCAGTTAGAAGTGTTACAAACAAGCCAATTAAATACATTGGTATGGGCGAAAAAATGGAGGACCTTGAGCCATTTTATCCAGACCGTATGGCAAGCAGAATTTTAGGAATGGGCGATGTGCTTTCTCTTATTGAAAAAGCACAGATGAACATAGATGAAAAAGAATCGGCAGAGCTTGAAAAAAAATTGCGTGAAAATGATTTTACACTAGATGATTTTTTAAGCCAAATGCAGCAGATTAAAAAAATGGGTCCGTTGAAAGACCTTCTTGGCATGATACCTGGTATGAGCCAAATAAACATGGATGCACTTAATAACGTGGATACCGAGAAGGAAATGAAACACCTTGAGGCAATTATTCAAAGTATGACTAAAGATGAAAGAAATAATCCGTCATTACTTAATGGACCACGTAAAAAACGAATTGCAAACGGCAGTGGCAGAACTATTGCCGAGGTTAATCGTCTTTTGAAGCAGTTTGAAGATATGAAAAAAATGATGAAGCAAATGAGCTCTATGACAAAAGGTAAAAAGGGAAAGTTTAAATTTCCTTTTTAATAAATAACCAACAATATTTTTACGGGAGGTGAAATACAATGGCAGTAAGAATCAGATTAAAAAGATTAGGCGCTAAAAAGGCACCGTTTTATAGAATAGTAGTTGCAGATTCAAGAACACCAAGAAATGGTAAGTCAATCGCTGAAATCGGTTATTATAACCCACTTAAAGAACCAGTTGAGTTAAAAGTAGACGCTGATGAAGCTAAAAAGTGGCTTGGTACAGGTGCTCAGCCATCTGACACAGCAAAGGCTTTATTAAAGAAGGCTGGCGTTATCACTGAGTAATTTTTTCTTTCTGGAGGTTTACTATGAAAGAATTATTAGAAGTTATTGCAAAAAATCTTGTGGATAATCCTGAACAGGTTATTGTGACTGAGGTACAGGGTGAGAGGTCTTTAGTTCTTGAATTAAAGGTTGCCGCTGACGACATGGGCAAGGTAATCGGTAAGCAGGGAAGAATTGCTAAAGCAATTCGTACTGTTGTTAAAGCAGCTGCTATACATGAAGACAAGCACATTGTTGTGGAGATTGTGCAGTAATAAAAGATTCAGACAGTTTAAGGCTGATTTCTCCAAGGCAAATAGCCACAGAGAACAGCCTTTTTGTTGTATAAGGAGAATTTTATGGGATATTTTGAAATTGGTAAAGTTGCAGGAACACACGGAATTAAAGGTACACTTAGGGTATTTCCCACTACACAGGACCCGTCACGATTTGAACTGCTTAAGGAAGTTATAATGGATTTAAACGGAAAGAGAGAAACGCTTAATATTTCGAAAGTAAGCTATCAAAAGAATATGGTGCTTTTGACAGTTAAAGAGATAGATGACATTAACGAGGCAGAAAAATATAAAAATGCAACATTATTAATTCCAGAGGAAAAGGCACTTCCATTAGGGGAAGATGAATACTATACAAGAGATTTGTATGACATGGAAGTTTACACCACAGAAAATGAATTTTTGGGCACAATTTCAGATATACTTACAACAGGTGCAAACGATGTATATGTAGTGAACAATGAGAAAAAGCCTGAAGAAAAGGAACTGCTTTTACCTGCAATAAAAGACGTTGTACTTAGCGTAAGCGTGGCAGAGAAAAAGATGACTGTAAAATTGTTAGAGGGACTGAGATAATGAATTTTTATGTTTTAACCCTTTTTCCTGAGATGATAGAAAATGGACTTTCTCACAGCGTTATTGGGAGAGCTATTAAAGATGGGATTATAAGCCTTAAAGCCATAAATATACGTGATTTTTCTTTAAGCAAACAAAAGCACGTAGACGATTATCCATATGGTGGTGGCTGCGGAATGGTTATGCAGCCACAGCCTATTTATGATGCCTACAAAAGTCTTGGAGTAAGCTCTGAAACGAGGGTAGTATATATGACACCGCAAGGCAAACCGTTTAATCAAAAAATAGCTGAAGAACTTGCTGGTGAGAAAAGCCTAGTTATACTTTGCGGGCATTATGAGGGCGTGGACGAACGGATTATTGAAGAAATTGTAACAGATGAAATATCCATGGGCGATTTTGTCCTTACAGGTGGAGAACTGGCGGCAATGGCTGTGATAGACGCTGTTGCAAGGCTTAAGCCGGGTGTTTTGGGCAAGGAGGACAGCTTTAAAGACGAAAGTTTTAACGATGATACTCTTGAGTACCCACAATATACACGCCCGCCTATGTTTATGAACAGAGAAGTGCCAGAGGTGCTTTTAAGTGGCCATCACGGCAATGTGGACAAATGGCGTAGGCAGCAAAGTTTAATACGCACCTACAATAAACGACCAGATCTTTACAAAAAACTGGAGCTTACAAAAAAGGAAAAAGCCTTTATGCAAGAATATATAAATGCAACAAGCACACAGAACTAATAGAAGAATATTATAATGTATAATTCCGCGAATAAGGTGGTTTTTCATGGGCAAGTACATTATTAAAGGCGGGAAAAGGCTTAAGGGTGAAGTTGTGGTTAACGGCAGTAAAAATGCAGTTTTACCAATACTAAGTGCATCCTTGATAAACAGCAGAGAAAGTGTTTTAACCAATTGCCCCGACATTACAGATGTTTCTGTGACCTGTGAAATATTGAAGTCACTTGGTTGCACTGTTAAGCGAGATGGGAAGGTACTAACAGTTAATTCAAGTGGTATAAGTAATGTCTTGGTGCCAAAAGATATGGCAGAAAAAATGCGGTCATCAATTTTATTTTTAGGTGTGCTGTTGGGCAAGTTTGGCAGTGTTTCTATAAATAAACCGGGCGGATGTGCCATTGGCAAGCGTCCAGTAGACATACATCTGGACGCCCTTAAAGCTCTTGGTGCTGAAATAAGTGAAACGGATACTACAATTGAATGTACTGCAAAAGAACTTATGGGTACAGATATATATTTGCCTTTCGCTAGTGTTGGTGCAACAGAAAATACTATGCTTGCCGCAGTGTTTGCCAAAGGTCAGACTATTATTCATAATGCTGCCAGAGAACCGGAAATTTGGGCATTGCAGGAATATATGAAAACAATTGGGGTTACGGTGCGTGGGGCTGGTACGCCAACTGTTTTTATAAGCGGGTGTAAAAAATACTCAGATGCCGAAATTGATATTATATCAGACAGAATTGAGGCTGGAACGTATTTAACAGCTGCCGCAATGACAAAAGGTGAAGTTTTTTTAAAAAATATTAACTGGACATATATGTGCAAAACCTTAGAGCTTATGACAGAATTTGGATGCGAAATAAAGGTACAAAAAGATAGTATTTATCTTAAAGCACCGAAAAAAACAAAATCTTTAAATCTTATAAGAACTGGAGTGTATCCATCATTCGCCACAGATATGCAACCTATAATTATGAGCCTGTTGACAACCTCTTCGGGAACAAGTATTATAATTGAGCAGATGTTTGAAAACCGTTTCAGCCATGCGGATGAACTAAACAAGATGGGTGCAAAGATATCAGCACAGACTAGGGTTGCTATTATTGAGGGAGTTAAACAGCTTAAAGGAGCAGAGGTTAATGCAACAGATTTGCGTGCAGGTGCAGCACTAATTGTTGCAGGATTAGGTGCAAAGGGAACAACAATTGTGAACAATGCTGATTTTGTTAGGCGAGGATATGAAAATATAGAAAAAAATTTGCATGGGCTTGGTGCAGAAATAAAATTTTGTGATGGTGAAAATTAATGTCATACGAGAAAAAAACTCAAGAAACAGAATGTGACGAAAATACTCAAAATGTATTAAAGGGCAGAAAATATAATAATTCACGAAGTAAAAAGTTTTTGTTTATAACAATATCATTTGTTGCTGTATTTGCAGTATTGCTGTCACCTGTTTTTAATATAAAGCAGATTAATGTAACTGAGATGAAAAAATATACAAAGGATGAAGTTTGTGGCATAATAGGTGTTGAGTTAGGAGAAAATTTATTTGCTTTTAGCAGTAGAAATGCAAAAAAAAATCTTTTGGCAGATACGTATGTAGAAGATGCAAAAATAACTAAAAAGTTCCCTAGTACTATAAATATAGAGATTAAAGAAAGAAAGGTAAGAGGATATGTACCATACATGGACTCTTACTTATACATAGATGAGTACGGAAGGGTATTGGAAATTAAAGGCTCTTTTACAGACCCATTACCTGTGGTGACTGGGCTTAATTTTGACAGGTTTCAGCTGGGTGAAAAAATAGAAGCAGACAATAAGGACGCTTTTGACGTTGTTGTGGTCATTGCACAAGTTATGACAAAGTATGATATGCTTGATACTGTAGTTAAATTGGATGTAAGTGATACAAAAAAAATTACTGCCTATGTAAACAAAATAGAAATAAACTTGGGTAGTGTAACAAATTGTGATGAGAAGATACGAACTATGGCAGAGGTTGTCAAGAAGATACCCGAAAAGGATAGGGGAAGTCTAGATTTAAGTGATTTATCAAAGCCTATAGTCTTTAAATATCTTACGTAAATGTTTTCATATAGCATTTTTATTTGCAAAGAGCATCTAAAACAAATGAAAATAATTACAAAATTCTTATGAAGGATGATGAAATTGTGAATAAAATCGACCACGGTATTGTTTCTGTTACTATATTGTGCATAATTCTTGGCACAATTATTGGCATTCAATTCAAAACGGTAAGAAGCCAAATAACAGCATACGATATTCAGCGTGTAAGCGAGCTTTCGGTTAAGCTTAACAGTGCTATTGCAGAAAATGACAGTCTTACAAAACGAATACAAGAAAATGAAAAAAAGATTACAGAATATGAGAGCTATCTTGCACAGGATGATAAGGAGCTTAAGTCTATTTTGGATGAAAGTAGCGAATTTAAAATGCTTGCAGGTCTTACAGATGTTGAAGGAAGAGGAATTACTATAACAATCAATGACAGCCCTAAGGCTGGGCAACAGAACGATGGTATAAGCACAGACGCATTTTTGGTACACGCTGAGGATATACTTTCCATACTAAATGAACTTAATGTGGCTGGGGCAGAAGCAGTATGTATAAACGGACAAAGAATTATTTCTACTTCGGCAGTGAGATGTGCTGGTTCAGTGGTAAATGTAAATGATGTTAAAATTGCGGCACCATTTGTAATTTCAGCTATTGGTGACCCTGAGATTATGGAAGCAGCACTTATTTTCCCTGGAGGTGTGTTAGATGCACTTAAACCATGGGGAATAGAAACAACAATTAAAAAATTGGAATTAGTGAAGGTGCCTGGTTCTAAACAGCAGATTGATTTTAAAGAAGCAAAACCAACAACATTGGGGGGATTATAATGTTAATACCTATGATTGGTTTATTAGTTGGCATAATAATAGGCGTTGTGTGTCCTTATGTTTTACCAGCCAGCTATTCCACATACGTTGCTATAGGCATACTTGCCTGTGCAGACTCAGTATTGGGGGGAGTTAGAAGCAATTGTTTCAAAAAATTTAACCTTTCAGTATTTGTTTCAGGCTTTTTTGGCAATGCCATACTTGCAATGCTATTAGTTTTTATTGGTGAACGTCTTAATATTCAACTTTCAATAGCGGCAGTTGTGGTTTTTGGGTCAAGGATTTTTCAAAATTTTGCACATATTCGAAGATTTTGGTTGAACAAAGGAAAGAAAGAAGATAATATAATAATGTAGGGAATTAATTGTACAAAGTGCTAAAAATGTATTAAAAAAAATCAACATATTTAAGTTTGCTATAGCAATTATATTAATTTTATTATATAATATAGGACAATCTATTTAATGATTTAGTTGGGAGGGAAGCTCGGTGCTTGAGTTTGTTAGTCAGGGCAATTTAGCAGTTATTAAGGTAGTAGGTGTTGGCGGCGGAGGTAATAATGCTGTTGACAGAATGATTGAAGATAATATGGACGGCGTTGAATTCGTCGCAGTCAATACAGATGTACAGGATTTGTCAAAATCAAAAGCTTCAACAAAAATTCAGATTGGTGAAAAGCTTACAAGAGGTTTGGGGGCAGGCGGAAACCCTGAAATTGGTGAAAAGTCTGTTGAAGAAACCAAAGAAGAAATTGCAAAATCTTTAACAGGAGCTGATATGGTTTTTATTACAGCAGGTATGGGCGGCGGAACTGGTACGGGTGCTGCACCTAAAATTGCTGAAATATCCAGACAGTTGGGCATTTTAACAGTTGGTGTTGTAACAAAGCCTTTCAATTTTGAGGGCAAAAAAAGAATGACAAATGCCGAAAGAGGCGTTTCAGAACTTAGAAAAAATGTAGATACACTTGTAATTATTCCTAACCAACGTATTTTAAGCATTGTTGATAAAAAAACGCCTATAATAGAAGCGTTCCGCAAAGCTGATGATATTTTAAGACAGGGCGTGCAAGGTATTTCCGACCTTATATCTAAACCTGGTGTAATTAACCTTGACTTTGCAGATGTTAAAACCGTAATGGAAAACAAGGGAATTGCACATATGGGTATTGGTCACGGAAAAGGCGACAACAAGGCAGAAGATGCAGCTAAAGCAGCTATCCAGAGTCCACTTCTTGAAACAAAAATTGATGGTGCAAGAAGCGTATTGATTAATTTCAGTGGTGATTCAAACTTAGGTCTTCTTGAGGCAGACGAAGCAGCTAACCTTATTAGGGAAAGCATTGATACTGAAGCTGAAATTATTTTTGGTACAACCATTAATGATGAACTTAAAGACGAAGTTGTGGTTACAGTTATTGCTACAGGCTTTGATGACGATATTAAGGGACTTCCACCTACAGGAATGAGGGGGATTTTTAATATAGGAGAAACAAGACCTGTACAAAAAGCAGTTGAGGAAACAGAGCAGAGGATTAATCAAGAGATTGCTCAGGAGCAGGAGCCAAAGCGTAAAGAATTAGACTCTTTTAGAGCAACTGATTTTGGCGATGGAGATGAAATTCAAATTCCTACTTTCATCAAAAACAGAAGAAACTTTTAATTTATATAACTACATAAATTAAATTATTAACAGCGGATGCTATTCCGCTGTTTTTTTTGCGAAAAAGCGGAAAAATTGATATAAAATTTCCATAATTTTTCAGTATAAATTACAAAATTTGTGGCTTTGATTTTCTATAATGAATTAATGGCAGGTGATTGAATGAGATTATACATAGATGTAATATTTGTAGTTAATTTTATTATGGATACATTGATACTTTGGCTTATTTCTATTTTAGACAGACGTAAAGTTTCATTTAAACGAATACTTGCTGGCGGTGGTGTTGGGGCATTGTTATACTGTTTGTTGCTTTTTTTGCCCTATCTTGGAAGTTGGATTAATTATGCTTTAGGCAGTGTGATTTTAGGCATATCGGTGGAGCTTACCTTTAGACCCTCCACCATTAAAGGATTTATAAGGCTAAATATTTTTGCATTGTTGACAGCCGTATTTGTTGGAGGAATATTTATAGCAATTTTCTATTTAACTAAATGCAACTCAATGGTTGCATTTGGAATTGGGAATTTTTCAATTAAGTTGTTGGTGGTTTTAACAATAGCTATTTATGTGTTTATTAAATGGGCAGGTGGAATGTTAATAAGTTCTATTGCAAAGAGAGAGGGATATTGCCGTATAAGTATTGGCTTTAATGGGGAAAAGGCTGAAATTACAGCACTGATGGATACGGGAAATTTTCTTATAGAGGACCAAGGTGGCAACAAAATAATAATTGCAGAGTTCGGGGCTATAAAACAATTTTTTAGTACTGAAACTCAACTATTGTATTATCAAAAGCTTTCACCACAGCAAATATTGGAGGGAATTAAAGATGAGCATATTAAAACAAGGATACAGTTGATACCATTTTCGTCTATAGGTGCAGATGAAGGACTGCTGACTGCGTTTAAAATAGATTTTGTTGAAATTTTTACTGAAAAAAAGGTAGTATTGAAAAATGCCTTGCTAGTGATATACAACGGACGTCTTTCAACAAATAAATGCTGCAATGGGATAATAAATCCTTCAATTATAGATATTTAAGGGGGAAATAAAATGGGTTATTTAAAATACTTATTTTTCAAAATTAAATACGATGCAGAGGAGTTGTTTTTCAAAATTAGAAAAAAGTCCTTTGAGGAGGTTTACTACATTGGTGGAAGCGATGTTTTTCCACCTCCTTTAAGCAGTGATGAAGAGTTATCAGTGTTATCAATGCTAGGCACTGAGCAGGAACAGAGTGCAAAAGCAATACTTATAGAACGAAATTTACGCCTTGTGGTGTACATAGCTAGAAAATTTGAAAATACAGGTATAAATGTAGAGGATTTGATTTCTATAGGAACGATTGGGCTTATAAAAGCAATTAACACTTTTAAAACAGAAAAGAAAATTAAATTGGCAACCTATGCTTCAAGATGTATAGAAAACGAGATTTTGATGCACCTTAGACGTAGCAGCAAAATTAAATCTGAAGTATCTATAGATGAACCACTTAATGTGGATTGGGAAGGCAATGAACTATTGTTAAGCGATATTTTGGGAACAGACAATGACCTTATTTACAGAGATATTGAGGATGAGGTTGATAAAATGTTACTGAAAAAGGCAATGGAAAAGCTTAATAAGCGTGAACGTAAAATAATTCAGCTTAGGTTTGGTATATCGTCTGGCGACGGAGAGGAAAAAACTCAAAAGGAGGTTGCAGACCTTTTAGGTATATCACAAAGCTATATATCCCGATTGGAAAAACGTATAATAAGCCGCTTAAAAAAAGAAATAAATAAGATGGTCTAAAGAACATACTATCAAAAAAATTAGCACTTTTATTTTATAAGCGGGCAAGATATATTTTACTACTACTGAAGGCAACGCACAGTTAAAAGACTTTTGCTGACTTTTATTGATAAAATAGGCAATAATATTTTACATATTTGTGCTGACGTGGTAAAATAAACATTAATGTTAAAATTATTTAACTATGCTTATAAAGGGGAAGGTTAATATGAATATAAAACGTCTGTATATAGAAAAGAAGAAGGGCTGTGATGTTGAGGCACAAAGTATGCTTGCTGACATTAGAGAAAACCTTGGAATTTCAGAACTTACAGGGGTAAGAATTTTTAATCGCTATGATGTTGAGGGTATATCCGATACGGATTATGAAAAAGCCAAAACTACTATTTTCTCAGAACCACCAGTTGATAAAGTATATGAAGAAGAAATTACATTCAGCAATGGCGAAAGGGTTTTTGCTACAGAATATTTACCAGGTCAATATGACCAGCGGTCAGACTCTGCTATGCAGTGTGTTCAGATTATTTCTCAAGCTGAAAAACCTACAATTATTTGTGCAAAGGTAGTTGCTCTTGAGGGTAATTTAAGTGACGAAGAATTTTCGGCAATCAAAAGCTATTGCATTAACCCCGTAGATAGCCGTGAAGCAATGCTTGAAAAGCCAAAAAGCCTTGTAATGGAAATGGAAATACCAGAAGATGTTAAAAGTTTTGACGGTTTTATAGATAAGACAGAGGAAGAAATCAATGATTTAAGAAATCAATTAGAAACTGCAATGAGTTTTGAGGATATGTTGTTCTGTCAAAAATATTTCCGTGATGTGGAAAAAAGAAATCCTACAACAACAGAAATTAGAGTTATAGACACATATTGGTCAGATCACTGCAGACATACAACCTTCCAAACAAAAATAGAGAATGTTGAAATAGAAGATGGTTTATACAAAGCACCTATTGAAAAAGCATACGAAAGCTATCTTGCGGAAAGAAAAGATGTTTACGGCGACAGGGATAAGGATATTTGCCTTATGGACATTGCGGTAATGGGCATGAAAACTTTGCGTAAGAAAGGAATTTTAGATAACCTTGACCAGTCTGAGGAAATCAATGCGTGTTCAATAGTTGTTCCTGTAGATATTGATGGCATTGAAGAAGAATGGCTTATTATGTTTAAAAACGAAACACATAACCATCCAACAGAGATTGAACCTTTTGGTGGTGCGGCTACTTGCCTTGGTGGTGCAATACGTGACCCACTTAGCGGAAGAAGTTATGTGTATCAAGCAATGCGTGTAACAGGCAGTGCAGACCCACGTGCTAAGGTTGAAGATACAATACCTGGCAAGCTTCCACAGCGAAAAATAACAACAGAAGCAGCAAGAGGATATAGTTCTTATGGTAACCAGATTGGTCTTTCTACAGGGCAGGTTGCTGAAATTTATGACGAGGGCTTTGTTGCAAAGCGTATGGAGATTGGTGCAGTTATTGCAGCAGCTAAGAAAGACCATGTAGTAAGAGAAGTTCCTGAAGAAGGGGACATAATTATCCTTACAGGTGGAAGAACAGGTCGTGATGGCTGTGGTGGTGCTACAGGTTCATCTAAAGAGCATACACTGGAAAGCATCGAAAGCTGTGGTGCAGAGGTTCAAAAAGGTAATGCACCTACAGAAAGAAAACTTCAAAGATTATTTAGAAATCCCGAAGTAAGCACTATGATTAAGCGTTGCAACGACTTTGGTGCAGGCGGAGTTTCTGTTGCCATAGGTGAGCTTGCAGACAGCCTTGTTATAGACCTTGATGCAGTGCCAAAAAAATATGAAGGTCTTGACGGAACAGAGCTTGCTATTTCTGAAAGTCAGGAAAGAATGGCAGTTGTTGTAAGGAAAGAAAATTTGGATAAATTTATTAAATTTGCTGCAGAAGAAAACCTTGAGGCTACGCCAGTTGCTGTGGTTACTGATGATAGACGACTTATAATGAAGTGGAGAAATAATGCAATTGTAGATATTTCCAGAGATTTTCTTGACACCAACGGAGCAACACAAAAAACAAACATAAAGGTAACTTCACCTAAAAAAGCAAGCTATTTTGATACAACTTGCGTTGATGATAAGCTTATTGAAAGCAATATTAAAAAAGCATGGTTAAACAATCTTTCAAATATTAATGTTTCAAGCCAGAAAGGTCTTGTGGAGCGTTTTGACGCTACAATTGGTGCAGGCACTGTGCTTATGCCTTTTGGCGGAAAAAATCAGCTTACACCACCAGAGGCTATGGCAGCAAAAGTTCCATTGCTTAAAGGCGAAACAAATACAACAACACTTATGAGCTATGGTTACAATCCTAATATTTCCAAATGGAGTCCTTTCCATGGGGCAATTTATGCAGTTGTTGAATCTTTGGCTAAAATAGTTGCTACAGGCGGAGAATATTCCAAAATAAGGCTTACCTTTCAGGAATATTTTGAAAAGCTTGGTACAGACCCAGAAAAATGGGGCAAGCCTTTTGCGGCTCTTGTAGGTGCATTTAAGGCACAGATGGAAATGGGCGTTGCTGCTATTGGTGGCAAGGACAGCATGAGTGGAACTTTTATGGATATTTCTGTTCCACCTACATTGGTTTCCTTTGCAGTTGATACAACGAAGGTAGATAACGTAATTTCACCTGAATTCAAGGCAGTAGGAAACACAGTTGTTTATCTTCCTGCTAAAAGGGACAAGTACGATTTACCGGATTTTGATTATTTAAAACAGCTTTTTGGTCTTGTAACAAGCTTTATTCAAAAAGGTATTTGCGTATCTGCTCACACTGTTAGAACAGGTGGTATTGCAGAAGCTATAAGTAAGATGACATTTGGTAATTCTATTGGTATGGCTTTTGAAGATGACATTGAAAATGTTGATTTATTCAAGCCAGTTTATGGGTCATTTGTGATTGAAATTAAAAATGCAAAGATAATAGATTTTATGGGTCTTGATGCTAAAATTATAGGTAAAACAATTGAAGAGCCTGTAATTCAACTTAAAGATATTGAAATTTCACTTAAGGAAATGCTTCCAGAGTGGGAGGGTACTTTGGAAAAAGTATTCCCTACAAAGGTTAAATTTAATGGTGAAGGAAGCACTGAAATTAAGACATTTGAAAATAAAGATTTTGGAAAACCTGCAATTAAAATTGCAAAACCAAAGGTATTCATTCCTGTTTTCCCTGGCAATAACTGTGAGTATGACTCTGCAAAGGCTTTTGAAAAAGCAGGTGCTGAGGCAAAAACCCTTGTTGTTGCAAATATGAGTGTTCAGGCACTTGAAGAATCTATTGAAAAAATGGTTCAAGAAATTAAACAGAGCCAGATTATTATGATTCCAGGTGGCTTTAGTGCAGGTGATGAACCCGATGGTTCAGGCAAATTTATTGCTGCGGTATTCCGTAATCCTTATATAAAAGAAGCCGTTATGGATTTACTTCAAAATCGTGATGGGCTTATGCTTGGTATTTGCAACGGTTTCCAAGCACTTGTTAAACTTGGACTTGTTCCATACGGAGAGATAAGAGATTTGGATGAAGAAAGTCCTACTCTTACACACAATTATATTGGCAGACACGTTAGTTTGCTTGTAAACACAAAAATAACCTCAACACTTTCTCCATGGTTATGGGGCACAAGTGTAGGGGATATTCATACTATACCTGTTTCTCATGGTGAGGGCAGGTTTATAGCACCAAAAAATAAGCTTGATGAGCTTATTGCCAATGGTCAAGTTGCCACTCAGTATGTAGACAGTAAAGGCAATGCTACCTATGATATCCGTTTTAACCCTAATGGGTCTATGATGGCTATTGAAGGTATAACAAGCCCAGATGGACGTGTACTTGGTAAAATGGGACATTCTGAAAGAATTGGAAACGGTTTGTATAAGAATGTTTTAGGCGAAAAAGACCAAAAGATTTTTGAATCCGGAGTAAAATATTTTAAATAGAAGGAGGCATATTGATGAAAGTAACAGCTTTAATTTTAAGTGCTGTGTCATTAGCAGTATCTGCAACACTTTTAGCATTCTCTATTGTAAATTTAGCTTCCAAGGATTATTAAAAATCGGCATGGGCAGTTTTACCGATAATGATGTCGGTTACCCTATTATTTATTGTGCTTAAAAAACAAGATATGCACCTAAAGGAATTGCACAGCTATATAAATAGTTGAAGTGAATTTCTGCATTATCTTGATTTTTAAGCTAGCAGTTGTGGTTACATAAAAGTGAAAAACAAAACAATGGGAGGTATTTTTATGGTAAAAGTAGGTATTAATGGTTTTGGTCGTATTGGTAGGCTTGTTCTTCGTGCTTCTATGGAAAAAGAAGGCGTTCAGGTTGTTGCTGTGAATGACCCATTTGTAGACCTTGAGTACATGGTTTATATGATGAAATACGATTCAGCACAGGGAATGTTTAAAGGCGAAATTTCTGTAAAGGGTGACAAGCTTGTAGTAAACGGCAACGAAATAACTGTATTTGCTTGCATGGACCCAGCTACTATTCCATGGGAAAGTGCTGGTGCTGAGTATGTTGTTGAAGCTACAGGTGCTTTTACAGATATGGGAAAAGCACAAGCTCATTTAATAGGCGGAGCAAAAAAGGTTGTTATTTCAGCTCCTTCTGCTGATGCACCAATGTTTGTTATGGGCGTTAACAATGACAAATATAGCAAAGATATGACTATTGTATCAAATGCTTCATGCACAACAAACTGCCTTGCTCCTTTAACAAAGGTTATTAATGATAACTTTGGTATTGTTGAGGGTCTTATGACAACTGTACATTCAACAACAGCTACACAGAAAACTGTAGATGGACCTTCAAAGAAGGATTGGAGAGGCGGACGTGCAGCTTCTGCTAACATTATTCCATCATCAACAGGTGCTGCAAAGGCTGTTGGTAAAGTTATTCCTGAACTTAATGGCAAACTTACAGGTATGAGTTTCCGTGTACCTACAATCGACGTTTCTGTTGTAGACCTTACTTGCAGACTTGAGAAAAAAGCTACTTATGAAGATATTAAAAAAGCTATTAAGGCAGCAGCAGATGGCCCGCTTAAAGGCATACTTGGATACACTGAGGATGCTGTAGTTTCAAGCGATTTCCTTGGCGATTCAAGAACATCAATTTTTGATGCCTCCGCAGGTATTGCACTTAACGACAATTTTGTAAAATTAATTAGCTGGTATGACAATGAGTGGGGCTACAGCAATAAGGTAGTTGACCTTGTTATGCACATGGCTAAGGTAGATGCACAGTAAAATTCTTGCGAAACAAGCATTTTAAGAATATAAAAAATAGATTTTTTTTGAATTGCTGATTTAGTATGATAAGTATTTTGCCATAAAGGACACTTTTCTTTTGAGAATTATTCAGAAGGGAAGTGTTTTTTATGATTTTACAACAGGTGTAGAGGAATATTTAAAGTACAGCTACTTGATAGAGAATGTAAACTTATGGATTGTAAGAAAGAAGATAGTACAATAATATAATGGTGAATGTAATAATTGTATTTGTAGTATTATTTTGTTATAATTTATGATATGATAAATTAATTATTGTTTTAATTGGAGGGATTTTGTGAATTGTCCAAATTGCAATTGCTTACTTAACGATGAAATGTTGGAAATGAAAGTGTGTTATAGCTGTGGTCAGATTATTGAAACAAAGAGTGTTGAGGATTTACAAGAAGAAAATAGAAAAGCACAAGAGAAGCATCAATTAGACGAATATTATAAAAGTATTAAGAATTTATCAAGTCTTAAATTAACAACAGGAATATCATTTGAAGGATATAGGATAACTGATTATTTGCAGGTTATAAGTGGCCAATCTGTTATTGGTACAGGTATGCTTTCTGAATTAAATGCAGGTTTTGCAGATTTTTTTGGCGTAGAGGCAACTGGATATACAAAAAAATTAGAAGAAGTTAAGGAAAAGGCTATGATACGTCTTAAAATAAAAGCTTCTACGTATGGTGCAAATGCAATTATAGGTATTGACTTTGATTATTTTAATTTTTCTAGTGATATGATTGCAGTAGTTGCAAATGGTACGTGTGTTAATATTGAAAAAATATAAAATGCAAAAAAATTGTATATATATATTAAATAAACTAAAAGGTTGACAGTAACATTAATTAGCGTCAGCTTTTTTTGTTTTGTTGTAGAAATAATGTTATTTATTCTTTCCGTTTTGGGGCTGCAAAACTGATGAGCATAGAAAAGTACACTTTTCATTTTTAAGAATAAAAGTGTACTTATTTTAAATCATAGTGATTTTAAAGTCGATTCAAGGCAGTCAAAAAATGCCAAGTATCCTTTTTCAGATAAATGACATCCATCTTCTTGTAAATATTCGTTGATATTATTTTTAGCTAAAATTGTAAGGTAGCTGTTAAAATCTATCAAAATGCAATTATATTTTTCTGCCAGCTTACGGCATTCATCGCAGTATGGTGCAAGGCGGTCGTTATAAGTCCAAGGCATAAACACTGTTTCGTCTACAGGCGGAGGAGTGATATAAATTATTTTAACATTTTTATTTTTAAGCAAAAGATGTTCTGTCATTATTTCCATATTAAGGTTATATTCATAAACAGTGCGGTAAGGGCCATCGCCCATGGCAGAGTCGTTAGTGCCAAATAAAAAAGTAACTGCATCAGGATTGTTGCTCAAAACATCTGCTTCAAACCTATCTAATGCTTCTCGTGTTGTATCTCCGTTTACTCCTTTATTTATAACTTGCCATTGTGGGTGAGCAGATTTTATAAGGTTTTCAATGTTGTCCTTTTCCCAAACGCCATAACCAAAGGTAAGGCTGTCACCAAAAAGCAAAAGCTTCATTTTATCACAGCCTTTCTATGAATTCAAAAAAGTTTGGAAAAGATATGTCTACACATTGAGTATCAGTTATTGTAGTTTCACCATCTGCTACAAGTGCAGCAACAGCAAGGCTCATTGCAATTCGGTGGTCGTCATAGCTTTCACATACTGTACCTTTTATTCCTTTTCCGCCGTTAATAACCATGCCGTCATCAGTTTCTTCTATATCTATGCCCATTTTTTTAAGCTCGCATACAACAGTTTTTATGCGATTACTTTCTTTTACTTTCAATTCCTGTGCATCTTTAACAATGGTTTTACCATCTGCCATAGCAGCAGCAACGGCAATTACAGGTATTTCATCAATAAGCTTTGGTATAATATCACCTTCAATAATAGTACCTTTCAGCTTTGAAGTTTTAACACATATATCGGCAGTTTCTTCGCCACACACATTTTTTTTGTTTATAAGTGTAATTTCGGCACCCATATTTTCAAGTACAGTAATTATACCTATACGTGTTGGATTTATACCAACATTTTTAATAGTTATTTGTGAATTTTGGCATATTACACCTGCAACCATAAAATATGCGGCAGAAGATATATCGCCTGGAACAAAAATTTCCTTGCCGTAAAGCTCTTTTACAGGATGACAAATTATTTCTGTACCATTATGTTCAATATTTGCCCCAAGATAGTTTAGCATAATTTCAGTATGGTCACGTGTTGCTTCGGGTTCAATGATTGTTGTTGTGCCTTCAGCGTAAAGACCAGCCAAAATAATGGAACTTTTCACCTGTGCACTTGCGACAGGCAAGGTATAGGTAATGGCATTAAGACTATTGCCTTGAATTTGCAAAGGTGCTAAAAGCTTGCCATTTTCATTTCGTCCATCTATTTTTGCACCCATTTTGCTAAGAGGAAGGCTTACTCGTCCCATGGGTCTTTTTTGAATTGAGGCATCTCCTGTAAGAGTGCAGTTAAAATTCTGTCCACAAAGCAAGCCACTAATAAGACGCATGGTAGTACCACTGTTACCTACATCAAGAATTTCAGTTGGTGCAGAAAGCCCATGCAGACCTTTGCCATGCACTGTAACATCTGTGCCGTTAACCTTTATGTCTATCCCAAGTTTTTTAAAACAGGATATGGTGGAAAGGCAGTCCTCACCTGTAAGAAAGCCATGCACCGTTGTAGTTCCGTTGGCTATAGAACCAAACATAACTGCACGGTGGCTTATGGATTTATCTCCAGGTACTGAAAAATTCCCATTCAAATGGTCTTTGGATTTTAATGTTTTGTTCATAATTATCACCTTTCAATGCAATTTTTTAAGAACGCAAAAAACAAGCTAAGTATTAGCCTTGTTCTTTAGGAATAAAAACTATCAAATTTTGATGTGTACCTCATAATTCATATCTCTTAATAGTGTAACGCTTTTTTGTCGCTGTTGCTCACTGTCAAAGGCTATCTGTAAAACACCACATTCGTGTTCACGGCTGTTAACAATGCTCATATTTTTAATATTGATATTGTTGCTGGAAAATAGTACGGCAATAATTGCAATTGAACCAGGTTTATCAAGAACATCAATAACAATTTCGTAACGCTTAACAAAACTTCCTGGGGTAACATTGGAAAATTCATCTCTATAGAGTCTTGCGTTGTCAAAATAATTATATACAGCTGTGCTATCATTGGCTAAAATAGATGCTTTAATTCCAGCAATTACGTTTGTTAAATTATCAAGTGCATTTACAATTTCTTTTTTGTTGTCAAAGCATATGCTTGACCACATATCGGGGCTTGATGAGGCAATTCGGGTTATATCCTTAAATCCTCCGGCTGCCAAAAGCTGCATATGTTTTTTTTCTGTATCCAAAGCCTTTACACTGTTGCAAAGTGCCGATGCAACAATGTGGGGAACGTGACTTATTGAGGCAACAATATAATCGTGCTGGTATGGTGAAACCACAATGGGTATTGCACCAAGGTTGGAAATTGCCTGTTCAAACTCATCAATAGTGGCTTGTGGCACGTTATCATCTGGTGTAATGATATAGTAGGCGTTTTCAAACAAATGCTCCTTAGCGGCATTATAACGAAATTTTTCAGAGCCTGTCATAGGATGACCACCAATAAACAGAAATTTGTTGCCAAGGGACTTCATTTGGTCATAAATATTACCTTTTGTACTGCCAACATCTGATACAATGCAGTTGGCAGAAACATATTTTGTAAGCTTTTGTGCATAGGAAAAAATTTTATCTACTGGTGTGCAGATAAAAACAACATCGCAGCCGCAAAAAATATCGGTTACATCCGTTGCATATTGGTCTATAACTCCCTCGTTATAAGCCGCCATAAGCACATCTTCACTGCGGTTGGCGGCAACAATGGTTTGTGTGTGTATACGGTTTTTAAGTGCCTTAGCTAAAGAGCCTCCAATAAGGCCTAAACCAATAATTCCTACTTTGTTAAACATTTAAAACTTCCTTCCCATAAGCTCAATAAATGGTCTAAGCTCACCGCAAAGTTTTTTGAAATCTTCTGGATTAAGTGACTGTGGACCGTCGGAAAGTGCAATGGCAGGGTTTGGATGAACCTCAATCATAAGTCCGTCTGCACCAGCGGCAATTGCAGCCTTAGCAAGGGGAGCAACATATTCACGTACACCTGTTGCATGGCTTGGGTCAACTATAATTGGCAAGTGGCTTTTTGATTTGACTACAGGTATTGCACTAAGGTCAAGGGTGTTTCTGGTGCTTGTTTCATAGGTACGTATGCCACGTTCACAAAGTATTACATTTTGGTTGCCCTCGCTCATAATATATTCTGCTGCATTAAGCCATTCATCAATAGTTGCACTAATTCCTCTTTTAAGCATAACAGGTATATTTGTTTTTCCCGCTGTTTTTAAAAGCTCAAAATTTTGCATATTTCTTGCACCAATCTGAATAATATCAACATAACCCTTTGCAGCTTCAATAGCAGCATTGCTTGTTACTTCACTTATTATTTTTAAACCATATTTTTTACGTGCGTTTGCCATGTATTTAAGTCCATCAACCTCAAGTCCCTGAAAAGAGTATGGAGAGGTACGTGGTTTATATGCACCGCCACGAAGTATTTGTGCACCACCTGCTAAAACGGCTTCGGCAGTTTCAAACATCTGCTGTTCACTTTCAACGGCACAAGGACCTGCCATAATAACAAAATTATCTCCGCCAATTTTTACTCCGTCAATATCAATAACTGTTGGTTCAGGATGGAATTTTTTATTTGAAAGTTTATAGCTTTCACTCACATGAACAAGTTTTTCAACCCCTGGCATAAGCTGTGGATTTTTTTCAAGAAAAATATGTTTATCCCCAACAACGCCAATTATGGTTATGGATTCACCTTTTGAAAGGTGAGCCTTAAGACCACACTCTTCAAGTTTGTTAACAATATTTTTTACATCTGCCTCGGTTGATGTCGGTTTCATTACTATAATCATATATATTTCCTCCTCTGTTGCACTTTAAAGTGTTAAATCATTGTTTTGATGATTGTATACCCTAAGTTGAATTGTGTCAATATTATAATAGCATATTTTTTAAAGGTTTTCATACATTAAATTAAAAGGAGTGGTACAGGCTTGAGTGTGAAAAATGAAATTGTGTCATCTTTTGGTGGAAAAATAAGAATAATGGCAGAAGGAATTGATGACAGAATATTTGAAGAGGCAGAAGAAATTAGGATTAGAGCAGACAGACCCTCAGTTATTAAGCTTAGAGAAAAAACAAAGTATATAACGCCGCAAGGAATACTTGTTGATGATGACAAAAAAGCATTTTATCCAGAAATAAAGGATATAGCCGCAACCATGGAAATATTAAGTGGATATTCCCTTTATGCCTTCAGTGAGGAGGTTAAGAAAGGGTTTATAACCATAAGCGGAGGACATAGGATTGGCATTGCAGGGCATACCGTAACCCAAAATGATTGTGTGGTAGATATTCGGCACATTAACAGCCTTAATATACGTATTTCTCACGAAATAAAAGGATGTGCAAATATAATATTACCATACATATTTAATTGCCATTCAGTTATGAACACAATTATTATATCACCTCCAGGTTGCGGCAAAACAACTTTATTAAGAGATTTGACAAGACTTATAAGCAACAGTTTGATTAATGTGTCTGTTGTAGATGAAAGAAGCGAGATAGGCGGAACATTTAGAGGAAAGAGAAATAACGACTGTGGAAAAAACACAGATGTTTTGGATGGATGTCCTAAAACAGTAGGAATGAAAATGCTTTTAAGAAGTATGGCACCCGATTGCATTGTTGTGGATGAAATTGGTGAAGATAAAGATATAGATGCTATAGAGGAAATATTAAATTGTGGAGTTGCAGTAATTTGCACTGTGCATGGGGCAACTATAAAGGATGTTTTAAACAGAACATCGTTGAAGCGTCTTACGGAAATAAAAGCTTTTGACAGATATGTTTTTTTGCACAACAAAGGAAAAACGGGAAGAGTAGAAGAGGTTTTGGATGAGAATCTTAAAGTGCTGTGGAGGGATGAATGATATGCTTTTTAAATTAACAGGTGGAATAGTGGTTATTTTATGTTGTTATACGTGGGGATTTTATATGTCTAAAATGGGAGCATTCAGAATGCAGGATTTAGAGCAGCTAAAAAAAGCCATAACCATTTTTAATGCAGAAATCAAATATTCGGCAACTCCACTTTATGAAGTTTTTAATGAAATAGCAAACCGAACAAACGGTGTTGTTGCAATGGCATTTGAGGCGGCAACAGAAGGGTTTTTGGACAAAAAAGGAAAAACAGCCGATGAAATTTGGAACAAGGCAGTTATAGAGGTTCAGCATAACGCATATTTTAATGCAGAGGACATGGAGTATTTGTTTTCTTTCGGTAGAACCCTTGGTTTTGCAGATAAAGAAATGCAGGTTCAAAATGCTACGCTTTTGTTGGATTATATAGAAAATGCCCAGCAAGAATTAAGAGAAAAACGAAAGGTTGAAGAAAGGCTTTATAAAACACTTGGTCTTTTAGGTGGAATTATGGTTTGCATTATTTTATTTTAGGGGGCATAAAAATGGATATAGACATAGTATTTCAAATTGCGGCTGCAGGCATTTTGATTGCGGTATTAAATCAAGTGCTTATACGTGCAGGACGGGAGGAACAGGCAATGATGACCACCCTTGCGGGGCTTGTGGTGGTGCTTTATTGGGTTATTCAGTACATAAGCAAACTTTTTGAAACGGTACAAACCTTATTTAATCTATAGGGGAGGATGGGCAATATGGAAATATTGCAGATAGTTATTATAGGCATAGTTGGCACAATTCTTAGCATAAGCTTAAAAAAAGAAAGTCCTCTGTTCAGCTTGTTTATTGGGTTAACTACGGGTATATTGATTTTTCTTTTTGTGGCGGAATATTTAAAAAGAGTTATAGACATATTTTCAGATTTAGCTGGCAGTGCTGGAATAAACAGTGAATATATGAATATTATACTTAAAATAATAGGTATATCCTACGCAGCACGATTTGCCACAGAACTTTGTAAGGATGCAGGAGAGGGTGCAATTGCTTCAAAGGTAGATTTGGCAGGAAAGATATTTATTGCTATTACTGGTGCACCTGTAATACTGGCACTAATGGAAATGGTAGAGCACTTTATATAAAGATAGGTGATTACTATGAGAAAACGAATGATTTGCTTATTTATACTGCTTTGTGCGGTATTTATATTTCCTCAAAAAATTCATGCAGAGGAAACGCAAACTTTTGTTAATACACAGATTGATAGGCTTGGACTAGAGGAAATTGATGACACAGCTAATGAGCTTATGGATGATAATGAGTTTAGTTTTAGCCAAACAGTTAAGGATATTGTAAGTGGAGGCTGGCAGTTTTCATATAAAGATTGTGCCACAAAAATAGTGAGAGCAGTCTTTTCAGAAATATTTCAACAGATTAAACTTTTACGAAAAATAATTTTCATAGCAATTCTTTGTGGTTTTCTAAAAACACTTGAGGATTCTTTTGGAGGGAAAACTGCATCAGAACTGGGATTTTATGTTTGCTACATACTTCTTATTTACATAGTTATGGCATCATTTTACGAAAACAGTGTTTTGGTGACACAAACAACAGACAAGCTCATATTAATGCTTAAAGAAATGCTGCCCGCCTTTTTAACCCTAATGGCGGCGTCGGGCAAAGTTGTGGATTCCGCAGTTATGGGACCTTTAATTATGGGAGCGGCTATGCTTATTTCAACATTGATACAAAGTATTATAGTACCAGCAATAGGTCTTACAGCAATGCTTGAAATAGCAAACCATATATCTGATAGAGGACTGCTTAGCAATTTAAGCGAGCTTATGAAAAACGTAATTTCAATTTGTCTTAAAGGCTGTGCCTTTGCTTTTATTGGCATAACTGCACTTCAAAAAACAGGAGCTGCTGGGCTTAACGGTATGGTTACCAAAACAGCAAAAGTAGCTGTTGGGGCAGTGCCTGTGGTTGGAGATATTATGAGTGGAGCAGTTCAAACTGCAGCAAATTTAACAGGGCTTTTAAAAGGCTCCGTAACTGTAGCAACAGTGCTTTTGGTGGCGGCTATGGTAATGTTGCCTGTAATAAAGCTTGGAGTTATGTTTTTTATATATAAGCTGGCAGCGGCAGTTATTGAGCCTGTAAGTGAGCCACGACTTATAAAGGCACTTAATAGTGCAGGAGATTTTTCCGCATTATTGCTAGGGTCATTGTTTGTTGTGGCGGTGATGTTTGTATTTTCGGCAATCATTTTGCTTAGTGCCGGATAGGAGGATTTTAAGTAATGATTGAGTGGTTCGGTACATATATTAAAACTATAGTATCCTTTCTGCTTATCTCGGTTTTTGCTGAAATAATTATGCCGGAAGAGTACAAAAAATACCTTAAGCTAATAATGGGATTGCTGCTTACGCTGGCGGTTATGCAGCCTGTAACCTATTTGTTTGGAATTAGTGAGGAACAGATGGTTGGCGTTGCACAGCGAAAAACCGAAGAAGTGTGGGGACAGAGCTATTCCATTGAAAGTGATGGGGATAATAATACAATTGCACTTGAAATTTACAAAGACGAGCTTAACCAAAAAATTGCAGAGGATTCAAAGGCTTTAAGTGCAGAGGTAGTGGTGGAGGAGAATTCAGAAAGTGATGGTTATGGCAACATTTTAAGTATAAGCATTTACAGCGATAGTGAAGGGGATGAGGGAGAAGATGAAAAAACGGCACAATATATAGGTGGTAAATATGGAGTTTCACCAAAGGATATAGAGTTTGTTTACAAGTAATCAGAAAAAACAGGGGTGACTTACTTTGGATAAAAACACGGTAATAAACTTTTTAAGAAAAGATGGCAAAAGACTTAAGGCAGACTTAGTAGCTGTACTTGCAACAGGTGTAATGCTTATGTTGCTAGGCAATGCCTTTTTTGGCCAGAACAAAAAGAGTAATGCAGCAAGCACACCGCTTTTGCAAAATGCCACAGCAGATAAAAGTGAAGCTATTAAATATCAAGACTTGGAAGAAAGAATGACAGAGGCTTTTTCAGCCATCAGCGGTGTAGGTAATGTGCGTGTTATTATTACATTTAAAACGGGCAGTGAAATTGTAGTTGCACAAGATGAAAAGGTGGAAGAAAATAAATCGGAAGAAAGCGGAGGAAAAACCACACAAGAGCTTAACAGTGAAAAAAAAGTGGTTCTGCTTAATGGCACAGGCAGCAGCAATTCACCACTAGTGCTTAAAGAGAAAGCTCCTGAAATTGAGGGAGTTGTAATAGTGGCACAAGGTGGCGATGATATATTTGTAAAGGAGGCACTTACCAGAGGGGCACAGGCTTTGCTTGATGTTCCTGCACACAAGGTAGAGGTTTTTAAAATGAATTAGGAGGGATACATAAATGTTTGCAGTTAGAAAAAATCAAATCGTTGTTACAACCCTTGTAGTTATGATTGCCGTGGCAGGCTACTTAAATTTTAGCCAAACCCAAGAGGTGCAAAGTACGGCTGCCGCAGAAGATGGCTATAGTTATGAAGCACTTGTTGATGATTCGTCAGATATTACAGTGCTTGCTGATGATGCCGATGATGCCAATGATGCAAAAGTGTCACAGGATACCAAAGATACCAAAGATACCAAAGATGGTGAAAGTGCTCAGGCAACGCTAGACCCACTTACGGCAGAAGCTAATTATACATCACCTGATGATGACACTGGTGCGGCAATTTTTGTAAATGCAACCGAGGATGCAAGTACATATTTTGTGCAGGCAAAACTAGATAGAGAGCAATCACGTTCAAAACAAAAAGATATGCTTACAGAAATGATAAATAACGATAAACTTGATAGCACTCAAAAGTCAGATTGTGCCGCAGAAATGATGGAATTACAGCAAAGAATAGAAAAGGAAACAGCTGCAGAAACTATGATTAAGGCAAAAGGATTTAACGAAGCATATGTACGAATTGATGATGCAACTGTAGATGTTGTTGTAAGCAGTGAAAGTTTAAATGAGTCACAACTTGCTCAAATTGAGGATATAGTAAAGCGAAAAACAGGAGTTTCTGCCGATAAAATAAGAATAAGTACATTAAAAAAACAAGGTTAATGCGGATGGCTCTTTTGAGCCATCCTTTTATCATATTATCTGCATAAAATGTTTTGCAAAGTGCATAAATTCTGTTATAATAAGCGTAGTTTATGCAAATGCTTTTAATTTGGATAATGATTAGATTTTTAGGGAGGAATTCGTTATGTCAGAATATACAGATGCAAGGATAGGTCAAATTCGTATTGCCGATGAAGTAATAGCAATTATAGCAGGCACAGCTGCGGCAGAGGTGGAGGGAATTGTACTTGTAAGTGGCACTCCTACAGATTCAATAGCAGGGCTCTTTGGCAAAAAAAATCTTGCGAAGGGTGTTAAGGTATCTGTTCAAGACGGAGAAGCATCCATTGAAATAGAGCTTGCAGTTAGGTTTGGAACATTACTGCGAGAGGTTGCCGAGGAAGTACAAAACAAAATCAAAAATGCAGTTGAAACAATGACAGGTCTTTCAGTAGCTGTTGTGGATGTAAATATTTCAGCTGTTGTGGTGGAAAAAACAAATAGCAAGGAAGAAAATGAAGCACAGTAATATGATTACACCCTTGGAAAATGTAATTTTTCCGAGGGTTTCATTTACTTTAGACAAAATTATGGAGGATAAAAAATGAGCAGAATTAATGCTAGAAGAAACGCATTTAGCTTGCTATTTCAGTATGATTTTATAGATATACACGAAATAGATGAAAACAAGAATATATTTTTTAAAGAAAACCCTGATATAGAAGAAGGGGATAAAAAATATATACTGGAAACAGTGGATGGAACAATGAAAAATCTTGAAGAAATTGATGCTATTATTGGAGAATACGCCAGAGGGTGGACAACAGAGAGAATGAGTAAGGTAGATTTAGCCATACTAAGGCTTGCTGTTTATGAAATGAAGTTTTCGGATGAAGCACCTGATAGTGTTGCTATTAACGAGGCAGTTGAGCTGGCAAAAAAATACAGTTCAGATGAAGCACCAAGCTTTATAAACGGTATTTTAGGTAAAATATCACAGAGGTGAGAAAATGCTTGAGCCAAGGGTTTATTCCGTAGCACAAATTAACAGGTACATTAGAGGGATATTTGATAACGACTTTATACTGCAAAGTCTATGGGTAAAGGGCGAAATTTCTAACTATAAAAGGCATTCCTCAGGGCATTTATATTTTACTCTAAAGGATAAAAATGGTGCTGTCAGTTGCATTATGTTTCGTGGCAGTGCACAGATGCTACCATTTGAGCCTGAAAACGGAATGGAAGCAACTATCTGCGGCTACATAAGTGTATATGAAAAAACAGGTCAATATCAACTTTATGCAGAACTTATGCAGCCCGTTGGTGCAGGCTCTCTTGCAGTTGCTTTTGAGCAAATGAAAGGGAAGCTTAGTGCCGAGGGCTTGTTTGACGAGGATTTTAAACGAGAAATATGCAAAACACCAAAAACTATTGCAGTTATAACTTCGCCAACGGGGGCGGCTGTAAGGGATATTATTAATATAGCAAAAAGAAGAAATAATGGAGTACAAATTGTAGTTGTACCTGTGTTTGTTCAGGGTGAAAATGCCGCAAAATCTATAGCAGAGGCTATAAAACAGGTTAATTTATGGGGTGGGGCAGATACAATTATTGTTGGCCGTGGTGGCGGAAGCATAGAAGATTTATGGGCATTTAATGAGAAAATAGTGGCAAGAGCTATTTTTGCATCGGAAATACCTGTAATAAGTGCAGTTGGTCACGAAACAGATTTTACCATTGCTGATTTCGTGTCAGATTTGCGGGCACCAACACCGTCTGCCGCCGCAGAACTTGCAATAAACGATTGGCAAGGGGATTGTGACAGGCTTAATGCTATAAGGCTTCGTCTTGGTTTTGCTGTAAGCAAGGTTATGGAAAATCAAAAAAACAGAGTTACAGTGCTTGAAAAAAGCAGAGCATTTAAGCATCCACAAGAAAATTTGGCAAATAACCTTATCCTATTGGACAGATATAAAAAAGATATGGAAAAAGCACTGCTTTTAAACATGGAAAGAAAGCAACAGTTATTTTATCATCTAACTAAACGTCTTGAACTGCTTTCGCCGATGGGAATTCTTAAAAGAGGATATAGTGCAACATTTAATAAAGACAATAAGTTAATTTCTTCGGTTAAAGATGTTAAAAAAGGAGATATGCTTAGGATTAATTTATCAGATGGTACTATAGAAGTTATTACAGAAGGGACGGTAGAAGGCTGATGGCTAAAAAAAAGCTAAGCTATGAGGACGCTTTAGCCCAGATAGAACAAATTGCACAAACCCTTGAAAATGAGGAGGTTTCCCTTGAAAAGTCTATAAAGCTTTACAAAGAGGGAATGGAACTGACTCTTTTTTGTCGCAATACACTTGAAGTAGCTGAAAAAGAGGTTATGGAGCTTAAAAAGACCTTTGATGGTAAATATACTTTGACGGCCTTTGACCAGAACGAGGAGGATTAAAAAAATGAACCTAAGTACGGAATTAAATGAAAGAAGAATGTATGTTGATACAAAGCTGGATGAATATTTGCCAAAGGAATGTGAGTATCCAGAAATAATTTTTAAGTCAATGCGATACTCTGTTTTTGCAGGTGGGAAAAGAATTCGCCCTATAATGCTTTTGGCAGTTAACCGTATGTTTGGCGGAAGTGATGATATTGCGGCACCATATGCTTGTGCTTTGGAAATGATTCATACATATTCTCTTATACATGATGATTTGCCTGCAATTGATAACGATAATTTTAGACGTGGCAGACTTACAAACCATAAAGCCTTTGGTGAGGACATAGCTATTTTAGCTGGGGATGCCCTTTTGACCCATGCTTTTGAAGTGATGAGCGAGGCTGTATGCAAAAGCCAAGATATAAAAGGGGCACGTGCTATGAATGCCATTGCACACGGAGCGGGTGTTAACGGAATGGTTGTTGGCCAAGTAGTAGATGTAATAAGTGATGGCAAGAAACTGAACAAGGAAACTCTTGATTTTATTCATCTAAATAAGACAGGTGCTTTGATTCAAGGTGCTTTTAAGGCAGGTGCATTGCTTGCAGGTGCAACAGATGCTTCGGTGGAATTACTTGATGAGGCCGCTAAGAAAATTGGAATTGCTTTTCAAATTCAGGATGACATTTTGGATGTTACCAGTACACAAGAAGAACTTGGTAAACCTATTTTCAGCGATGAAAAAAATGAAAAAACAACCTATGTTACTTTGTATGGTATTGAAAAATCCACAGAGTTTGTTAAACAGCTTTCTTACGAGGCTATGAGTATATTACAAAGCTTTGGAACAAGGTGTAATTTTTTAGAGGAAATGACAAGATACCTCATTGATAGGCGGTTTTAACGGGAACTTACAAGATGAAAGGGTGTGATTATATAAATGGAAATTCAACAATTATTTGCAAACAAAACCTTATGGACAGCAGTGCTTGCGTGGTTTTTGGCACAGCTATTTAAGGTTATATTAACTCTTTTGGCAGAAAAAAGGATGGATATAAGCAGAATGTACGGGTCTGGAGGAATGCCAAGCTCACATTCGGCATTAGTTACTGCTATGACAACGTGTATTGGTAAAATATATGGTTTTGATTCCCCTATTTTTGGCGTTAGCTGTGTGTTCAGCCTTATAGTTATGTATGATGCAGCAGGGGTAAGACGTGCGGCAGGTAAGCAAGCACGTGCAATTAATCTTCTGTTTATGCACGCTGAATTAAAATTTGAAGAACAATTAAAGGAACTTTTAGGACATACACCATTGCAGGTGTTTTGTGGTGCAGTGTTGGGAATTGTGGTTGGTTATCTGTTTTAAGCAAGATACCAAAAGAAAGACGGTGTAGTGATTGGATAAACTACTTGATAGTTTAAATAAAGTTAATGACATAAAAGAAATATGTCCCAAAGATTTTCCGTGCCTTGCAAAGGAAATAAGGGAATTTCTACTTGAAAATATATCTAAAACAGGAGGACATCTTGCCTCAAACCTGGGTGTAGTGGAGCTTACAATGGCTTTGCACTATTCTTTTGATATTGAAAAAGACAAGATTGTTTGGGATGTTGGGCACCAAGCTTATGTACATAAAATGCTTACGGGCAGAAAAGATGGCTTTAAAACTTTGAGAAAGCTGGATGGATTAAGCGGTTTTCCAAAACCTTCGGAAAGTAAGTATGATGCTTTTGCAACAGGGCATTCTTCAACTTCTATCTCGGCGGCACTGGGCATCGCTACAGCAAGAGATTTGAATCGAGGAAATGAAAGCGTTATTGCAGTCATAGGTGATGGTTCTATGACAGGCGGGCTTGCCTTTGAGGCTCTTAATAATGCAGGGCGTGCAAACACAAATTTGATTGTTGTTTTGAATGATAACCAAATGTCAATATCAAATAATGTTGGTGCAATGCCCAAGTATTTAAACGACCTTAGGACTGCATCGGCATATCTTAATGCTAAGGCAGGTGTGCACAAATTGCTTGATAAAATGCCTGTTGTTGGTAAAACATTGGACAAGGTTATTGAGCGTGTTAAAGATGGTGTGAAATATCTTTTTGTTTCGGGAGTTATATTTGAGGAACTGGGCTTTAAATATATTGGCCCTATAGATGGTCACGATACGGAGGAACTTATAGAGGTTTTTAATAAGATTAAGAATATAAAAGGACCTGTTTTGCTTCATGTAAAAACTACTAAGGGCAAGGGATATCGCTTTGCTGAAAAATTACCTTGGGATTATCATGGGGTAGGCAGTTTTGATATAAAAACAGGCACATCACCATCAAAAAAGGCCAAGCCTTCATTCTCAAAAGTCTTTGGTGATACAATGATGTCCATTGGTAAAAAGAACGAAAAGCTGGTGGCTATTTCTGCCGCAATGGCAAGTGGAACAGGGTTAGAGGATTTTCAGCTTGCTTATCCAAACCGCTTTTTTGATGTTGCAATAGCTGAGCAACACGCTGTAACTTTTTCGGCGGGTCTTGCAAGTGGCGGGCTTATACCTGTTTTTGCAGTATATTCAACATTTTTACAACGTGCCTATGACCAATTGATGGTAGATGTGTGTTTACAAAAACTTCATGTAATTTTTGCTATTGATAGGGCTGGCATTGTAGGTGCGGATGGCGAAACTCATCAAGGAATTTTTGATATTTCATTTCTTTATCACATTCCAAACCTTACAATTATGGCACCAAAAAATGGTGCGGAGCTTAAAAGTATGCTGGAAATGGCAGTGGAAATGGACGGGCCTGTGGCTATAAGGTATCCACGCAGCAATGCCGAAGAGGATTGGTATTGCGGTGAAGAAATAAGCTATGGCATTGCCGAGATAGATACGGACGGCAACGAAATTGCAATTATTGCTTGTGGAACTATGTTTGATACAGCAAAAGAAGTATGCGAAAAACTGAAAGCAGATGGGAAAAATCCAATGCTTGTTAACCCAAGATTTATAAAACCTATAGACAGTAAAACAACTGCATATATATGCAAAAAGTGTAAATATATTTTTACTATTGAGGATAACGTAGTAAAGGGTGGCTTTGGCAGTGTAGTCAATGAAGAAATATCAAACCAGAATATAACGGGAGTAAGGCTTACAAGCTTTGGGTTCCCTGATAAATTTATAGAACAAGGTACAAGGGAACAGCTCTTTGGTCGATATAGCCTTGACACTGATGGAATTTTACGTCGGATAAACGATGTTATTAATGAAAGGTAAAAACTATGGCAGAGAAAGAAAGACTTGATATTTTAATGGTAGACAAAGGTCTTGTAGAGTCCAGAGAAAAAGGCAAGGCACTTATTATGGCAGGCAAGGTATATGTTGCTGGTCAAAAAGAGGATAAGGCAGGCACAAAAATTGATGTAAATGCAGAAATTACTGTAAAGGACGGACATCAGAAATATGTTAGCCGAGGTGGCTACAAGCTTGAAAAAGCAATTAATGAATTTGGAGTCAAGCTTCAGGGCAAAATATGTATGGACATAGGTGCTTCAACAGGTGGATTTACAGACTGTATGCTGCAAAATGGTGCAGTTAAGGTATATGCAATTGATGTCGGTTATGGTCAATTTGCGTGGAAGCTTAGAATTGACGAAAGAGTCGTGTGTCTTGAAAAAACTAATGTGCGATACCTTACTGAAGAACAAGTTCCAACACTTGCGAATTTTGCATCTATCGACGTTTCTTTCATCTCACTTACAATGGTTATTCCACCAACGGCAAGCCGAATGACCGAGGATGCCCAGCTTATTTGCCTTATTAAACCACAGTTTGAAGCAGGACGTGAAAAGGTGGGCAAAAAAGGCGTTGTGAAGGATATGGCAGTACACAAAGAAGTTATTGTTAAGATTATAGACTTTGCGTTTGACCAGAAGCTGAACATATTAAATATAGATTTTTCGCCTATTAAAGGGCCAGAGGGGAATATTGAGTACCTAATTTTGCTGGATAAAAAAGCCCAAGGGCTTACACTTGAAGAAGCATATGCTTTGGCAGAAAGGGTAACTACAACCTCCCATGAGGAGTTATAAAGGTGATGCAAATGAGAAAAATAGGTATTTTGCCTAACGCAAGAAAAGATGATAATTTTACAGCTACTAAAAATCTTGTGGCTTTGCTTAAAGAAAAAGGCTGTCAGCCCATGGTAAGCGAAAGCGTTGCAAAGAATGCAGCTCTTTTAGAGTGTGCCACAAAGGAAGACATAATTTTTAGGGATGCAGAATTTCTTATTACTCTTGGTGGTGATGGAACAATGCTAAGTGCTGGAAAACGTGCGGCAAAATATAATACACCTCTTTTGGGCATAAATCTTGGTCATCTTGGTTTTTTAACTGACTGTGGACCAGAAGAAATGAAAGAAACAGTTGAAAAGGTGCTTAACGGCAAATACAAACTTGAAAAACGAATGATGCTTAAAGCTGAGATAAATTCTAAAAAAGATGGCAAAAAAATTTTGATTGCCATTAATGAGGTGAGTATTTCCCGTGGAAGTATGGTGGATGTAGGAGTATATGTAAATGACGAATTTATAGATGAGTTTTTTGGTGATGGAATTTTAGTAGCAACCCCTACTGGTTCTACCGCTTATAATTTGGCTGCAGGTGGACCTATTTTAAAAAGTGATGCAAACATGGTTGCCATTACACCTATTTGTCCACATATGTTACACGCAAGAAGTATTGTGGTTGGTGCAGATGATGTGGTTATGCTTAAAGTTAATCGATATACAAGGCAACGCCTTTATGCAGTCATTGATGGTCAAAGTGTATGCAATTTAGAAACAGGAGATTACATTGTTATAAGCAGGGCAGAGCATTACACTAACATTATAAAAACGGGAGATTTAGGATTTTATGATGTTTTGAGGGAAAAAATGTTTACAAAAGGGGGCAGATAGTATGAAAATTGCCAGACAGACAAAAATACTTGAAATAATAGAAAATAACGTAGTGGAAACGCAAGAAGATTTAGCAGAAAGGCTGAGGATTGAAGGATTTAATGTTACCCAGGCAACAATTTCAAGAGATATTAGGGAGCTTAAACTTACAAAGCTTGCAACTGAAAATAGAAGGCAAAAGTACGCATCTATAAGTACAACAGGTACTGAAGTTTCTGAGCGACTTATACGTGTTTTTAGAGATGCGGTGGTTAAGTTAGACTTTGCTCAAAATATGATAGTTATTAAAACGCTTAACGGAATGGGAATGGCAGTTGGTGTGGCGATAGACAATATGGAAAACAGTGATATTCTTGGCTCTATTGCAGGCGATGATACTGTATTTTGTGTGGTAAGAACGCATAATCAGGCATTGGAGTTTATACAGAAGCTTACAAGAATAATAAATGCTGAATAAGGGGTAATGGCTATGCTTTTAGGGTTACATATTAAAAATGTGGCATTAATTGAAGAAGAGGAAATTGAATTTGGCAAAGGATTTAACGTACTTTCGGGCGAAACAGGTGCTGGTAAAAGTATGATTATTGATGCCATTAATTTTGTATTGGGTGAACGTACATCAAAAGATTTTGTGCGACGAGGTCAAGCTAAGGCACAGGTAGAAGCCGAGTTTGAAATTAAAGACAGAGATACTCTTAGTGCAATTCAAGAAATTGGCATTGAAGCTGACGATAACATAGTGATTATTCAGCGTATAATGACAGCTGAAGGGAAAAGTACAAACAGGGTAAATGGAACAAGCGTTACAGCCGGAATGCTTAAACAGATTTCAGAAGGGCTTATTGATGTGCATGGTCAACACGAGCATCAGTCATTACTTAATGCGGCACGACATATGGATATACTTGATAAATTCTGCGGCGAAAAAATAGAGCAGTATAAAGCGGATTTGGGTGTGCTAATAAAGGAATATAAGAGTATTTTGTTGCAGATAAATGCACTGGCTGGTGATGATGAAGAGCGGAGTAAAAAGATTGAAGCTCTTGAATTTAAAATAAATGATATTGAGGATGCAAGCCTTAAAAAAGGTGAGGAAGAGGCTCTTTTAGAAAGAAAAGGTTATCTTAATAACATAGAAAAAATAACAAAATATACACATAATGCAATGGAACTTTTGTACTTAGGTGCAGATGAAGAAATGTCAGCGTCAGATAAAATAGCACAAGCTATAGATGATGTAGGAAATTTAAAAGTTATTGACCCAGATTGCAGCAAGATATACGATGAACTTAACGAGGTTGGTACTGCTCTTGATGATGTAATAAGAAAATTCAAGAAATACAGTGATGAAATATTTAGCAGCCCAGAAGAACTTGACAATATTGAGGAACGTCTTGACATTATTTACAGGCTTAAAAAGAAATACGGAGCTACAGTTGAGGAAGTTTTAGCTTTTCAGGAAAGATTGCAGGAAGAACTGAATTTTATTAGCAACAGTGAAGAAGAATTGAAAAAGCTTTCCCTAAGGAAAGCAGACATTTTTTCTAAAATTAAAGTTGATTGTAAAAAAATGACTGATTTAAGAATTAAAACTGCCCAACAACTTGAGCAGGAAATAGAAACTCAGCTTAAAGAACTGGAAATGAAAAATGCGTCTTTCAAAATAGTTGTTAAGCAAAAAGACACCTTTAATTCAAAGGGATGTGACAATGTAGAGTTTATGATTTCAGCCAATTTAGGTGAGGAGTTAAAGCCACTAGCAAAGATTGCATCAGGCGGTGAAATGAGCCGTGTTATGTTGGCAATGAAAACTGTTGTTGCCCATGCGGAGCCCATTGACACATTTATTTTTGATGAAATAGATACAGGTGTAAGTGGAAAAACCGCTGTTCGTGTAGGTGAAAAGATGGCGACAATAGGCAAAAAACGTCAAATACTTTGTATAACACATCTTCCACAGATAGCCGCAATGGCAGACAGGCATTTTCTTATAGAAAAGAGTGTAAAGGGCGAAAAAACAGTAACAGAGGTTAAAGCTCTCGACTATAATGGAGCTGTTGGCGAGATTTCAAGGCTTATGGGAGGCGGACAGGCTGGTAATTTGGTTACAAAAGCCGCTGAAGAGATGAAAAAATATGCAGATGAATATAAGAGCAGTATAAAAGTCAAATGATTAAATTATTTTCATTGTATACTACAATTCCTATGGTATAATGGGTGTATAAAACCAGGTAATTAAATATGAAGATTTTCACTAAGGGAAAGGAGGTAATTAAAGATGAAAATTTCCACTAAGGGAAGGTATGCGTTAAGGCTTATGATTGATATTGCTTTAAACAGCAATGGTTCCAATGTAGCATTAAAAGACATATCAGCAAGGCAAGGTATTTCTGTAAAATATTTGGAGCAAATTATAAGCTTACTTTGTAAGGTTGGTTTTTTAAGAAGCACAAGAGGACCAAAAGGTGGGTATATACTAGCAAAAGAGCCAAAAGAGTACACAGTAGGGTCTATACTGCGTATTACTGAGGGCAAGCTCGCACCAGTATCATGTCTTGAGGATGAAGAAAATAAATGTGCCATGTGCTATGATTGTGCAACTATTGATTTTTGGGAAGGGTTTTACAACGTAATAAACCAATATGTTGATAAATATACTTTACAAGATTTATTGGATAAACACCAAATGTAAAATTATGCGATTATTTTATATAAGAAAAAAGATTAATCCTAACTACCCGTTTTGGCGGGTTTTTAAAAAGCACCATAATTCTATTGACAAAACAAAAGGGTTGTTTTATAATAATTTCATACTTAACCTGTAGGAATAGTGTGATTAACGGAGGAATTTTAAATGAGTGAAAAAAGAGATTATAGATTTGAAACATTACAGCTTCATGTGGGGCAAGAAAATGCAGACCCAACAACCGATGCAAGAGCAGTACCCATTTATCAAACAACAAGCTATGTGTTTAAAAACAGTGAACACGCAACGGCACGGTTCAATCTAACAGATGCTGGTAATATTTACGGCAGACTTACAAACCCAACACAAGACGTGTTTGAGCAAAGAATTGCAGCTCTTGAAGGTGGTGTAGCAGCCCTTGGTGTTGCATCGGGTGCAGCAGCAATAAGCTATACAATTCAAAATCTTGCAAAATCAGGTGACCATATTGTGGCATCATCAACAATTTACGGTGGTACATATAATTTGCTGGCACATACTCTTAAAGAATATGGCATTACAACAACTTTTGTTGATGGTGACGATTTGGAGAGCTACAAAAATGCAATTAAACCTAACACAAAGGCAATATTTATTGAAACTTTAGGAAATCCTAATGCTAGTATTATAGATGTTGAAAAGGTCTCTGAAATTGCACACAGCAACAGTATTCCCCTTGTTGTTGACAATACATTTGCAACACCATATCTTTTTAGACCAATTGAACATGGAGCAGATATTGTTGTGCATTCTGCTACAAAATTTATTGGCGGTCACGGTACGGCAATTGGAGGCGTAATTGTGGATGGAGGTAAGTTTGACTGGGAGGCGAGTGGAAAGTTTACAAGTTTTGTAGAGCCAAACCCAAGCTATCATGGCATAAGCTTTACAAAAGCAGTTGGTGCGGCGGCGTTTGTAACAAAAATAAGAGCAATTTTACTTAGAGATATGGGTGCAACGTTAGCTCCATTGCACGCATTCCTATTTCTTCAGGGATTGGAAACTCTTTCCTTAAGGGTTGAACGCCATGTTGAAAATGCCCTAAAGGTAGTTGAATTTTTAAATACCCATTCTAAGGTGGATAACGTAAATCATCCATCAGTAGAAGGTAATAAATATAATAGTATTTACAAAAAGTATTTCCCTAACGGAGCTGGTTCTATCTTCACATTTGAAATTAAAGGTGGGGAAAAAGAAGCAAAGCAGTTTATTGATAATCTTAAAGTATTTTCATTGCTTGCTAATGTGGCTGACGTAAAATCCTTAGTTATTCATCCTGCATCAACTACACATTCTCAGATGACGGAAGCCGAGCTTTTGGAAAGCGGAATTAAGCCAAATACCATAAGACTGTCTATAGGGACTGAGCATATTGAGGATATTATTTATGATTTAGAAGAAGCATTTAAAAGAGTTGAGGATTAATAGGTAATTTATACTTTTGTAATGCAATTGATTTGAAAATACCTATTTTATAACTTAGAAATTAAGAAAAAGTTGTTTTAGATATTGCTAGGGCAGACGATTTTCTGTTGCCTGCCCCAATATGATTGCTTACTTATCGATTGATGGTTTTGCCTTGTATTGTACTGTATTCTCAGCCACCTTAAGTGATTTTATTTGGTTTTGCGTAGTCCTTAGCTGTTGATCCAATAACCAACGCATAAAATCCTCTAAAGTGTCACGTTTACTTTGTTCAAGAGCAGTATAAATGTTTTTAAACTCGTCAAATTGCTCATGACAATCACTTTCAACGTAAGGATTTTTTACATCATTAACACAAAGTAAGTAGTCCAAAGATACATCAAAATATACAGCAATTTTCTTTAAATCTTTAATTGATGGTTCATTTCTGCCAGACTCATAGTTCGAGATGGCAGTATAACCATAATTAAGAATGTTTCCCAAAGCACTTTGGGTGAGTTTTCTTTCTTTCCTAAGGCTCTTCAGTCGTTCTTTAAATTCCATTTTGTCACCTCGAATACTTTCAGTAGTATAATATAAAATAACAAGAAATTGTTGATGTTCGTTTAGTATGTTCTGTTTTGAAATAATAATTATAAAAAGACATACTAAAACATGAGAACATTATATTGTTAATCTGTTGCAAATGAAATAACATTTCACAAAGTGAAAACTAACAGTCATAAAAATCGAACTGTATTATATAAATATATTTAACATTTGCGAACAAAATAATTCAAATAAAAGGAGCTTAATTATGGAAAAATTAATTTACATGGATAATGCAGCAACAACACCTGTAAGGGAAGAAGTAATGAAGAATATAATGCCATATTTTACCACGAAATACGGTAATCCATCAAGTGTTTATAGGCTTGGCCAGGTAAGCAAAAAGGCAGTTGAAAAAGCAAGGGAGCAGGTGGCATCAGCATTGGGTGCAGATACATCTGAAATCTATTTTACAGCAGGAGGAAGCGAGAGCGATAATTGGGCGTTACGTGGAGTTACAGCAGCGCTTAAAGAAAAAGGAAATCACATTATTACCACAAAGATTGAACATCATGCCATTTTGCATACATCACAATATCTTGAAGAAAATGGTTTTGAGGTAACCTATTTACCTGTGGACAAATACGGAAAGGTTAGTGTTGATGAGCTTGAAAAGGTAATCAGACCAACTACAATTCTTATTTCTATAATGATGGCAAATAATGAAATTGGCACAATTGAACCTATTGCACAAATTGGCGAAATTGCCCATAAACATGGCATTACATTCCATACAGATGCAGTGCAGGCAGTTGGACACGTGCCAATTGACGTTAACAAAATGAATATAGATATACTCTCTCTTTCGGGACATAAACTAGGTGCACCAAAGGGACTTGGAGCTATTTATATAAGAAAAGGGACAAAAATTAAACAGCTTATTTTTGGTGGAGCTCAAGAAAGAAAAAGACGTGCAGGAACTGAAAATGTTCCAGCAATTGTTGGTCTTGGAAAAGCCATAGAGCTTGCCAATGAAGAGATGGAACAAGAGGTAAAAAGGCTTACAATACTTAGGGATAAGCTAATTAACGGAATTATTCAAGCTGTGCCAAATGCACGTCTTAATGGACATCCAACGGACAGATTGCCAGGCAACTGTAATATTTCATTCGATTTTGTAGAGGGAGAATCAGTGCTTATGCTGCTGGATATGAATGGCATTTGTGCTTCAAGTGGTTCAGCCTGTACATCGGGGAGCTTAGACCCATCACACGTGTTACTAGCACTTGGGCTTAAGCATGAGGAGGCTCATGGTTCGGTACGTTTTACTCTTGGCTTTGAAACGACAGAAGAGGATGTGGATTATGTGCTTGAAAAATTGCCTCCTATTATTGAAAGATTAAGAAAAATGTCGCCACTTTACGAAGATTATATTAACGCAAAAAAATAATGAAAAACTTAGACGATAAACAAAGGAGGAATAGATTATGGAGTATAGCGAAAAAGTAATGGACCATTTTATGAACCCGAGAAACATGGGTACAATTGAAAATGCCAGCGGTGTTGGCCGTGTTGGCAATGCAAAATGTGGTGATATTATGCAGGTTTATTTAAAAATTGAGGATGAAAAAATTGTAGATGCAAAGTTTAAAACTTTTGGGTGTGGTGCGGCAATTGCTACAAGTAGTATGGCAACGGAGCTTGTTAAAGGCAAAACCATACAGGAGGCTTTGCAGGTAACAAACAAGGCTGTTATGGAGGCACTTGACGGACTTCCACCTGTAAAGGTGCATTGTTCACTTTTGGCAGAAGAAGCCCTAAATGCAGCACTGTGGGATTATGCAAAGAAAAACAATATTGTTATAAATGGTCTTAAAGAGCCTGTTAAAGACATTGAGGAACATTGCCATATATAAAATATAAAGACAACCAAAAAAAAATGTGCATTTATGTACATTTTTTTGGTTGTGTATAGGTGTGTGGCAAATTTTGTGGTATACTGGTGAATATTATACTAGAAATGCGGTGATATTGTGAGCAAAGGCAAGGTTGTTGTGGGTATGTCAGGTGGCGTTGATAGTTCGGTAACGGCATATCTTTTAAAACAGGAGGGCTATGAGGTTATTGGTGCTACAATGCAGATTTGGCAGGACGAGCCTGTCGAACTTGAAGACGGAGGATGCTGTGGTCTTTCAGCAGTTGATGATGCAAGGCGAGTAGCCAATATGTTGGGCATACCCTACTATGTAATGAATTTTAAAAATGAGTTTAAGTGTAATGTTATTGATTATTTTGTGGAAGAATATCTTCATGGAAGAACACCGAACCCATGTATTGCCTGCAACAGATATGTTAAGTGGCAGGCACTGTTAAACCGAAGCATGGAAATAGGTGCTGACTATATTGCAACTGGTCACTATGCACGAATTGAGGTGTTTGCTAAAACGGGACGTTACAGCCTTAGAATGTCTGATGCCAAGGCAAAAGACCAGACATACGTGCTGTATAACCTTACACAGGAACAGCTGAAAAAGACATTGATGCCTTTAGGGTCATATAACAAGGATGAGGTAAGAGAAATTGCCCAGGAAATAGGGCTTAAGATTGCTAACAAGCCGGATAGTATGGAAATTTGTTTTATACCTGATGATGATTATGGAAAATTCATAGAAGAAAATTCAGGTAAAAAAATATCTGAGGGTAATTTTGTTGACATGGATGGAAAGATTTTGGGTAAACACAAGGGAATTGTGCATTATACTGTGGGTCAAAGAAAGGGTCTTGGTATTGCCTTTGGAACTCCTATGTTTGTTTACGAAATACGTTACAAGACAAATGAAGTTGTGCTTTGTGATAATACAAGTCTGTTTAAAACAAAAGTCCGTGCTAATAGGGTTAATTTTATGGCCTATGAAACAATAGAGGGCGAAATGAGGTTTCAAGCTAAAATACGTTATAGTCATAAAAAAGCACCATGCACAGTTACGGTTATTGATAAAGACACTATTGAGTGTACATTTGATGAACCACAAAGGGCTATTACACCAGGTCAGGCTCTTGTTGTGTATGATGGCGACTATGTGGTGTGTGGCGGAACCATATATTAAAATATAACCTTTGATTTCTATTGCGTTATGAGAAAAATGTGGTATAATAGCGTTATGTGTCTTTAAATGGACATATGTACGCATTGAGCGTACGTATGGCTGTGGCGAACGCACTGAAGAATGTGGATTTTTCTTCATTTAGACATACATTAGACAAATCTTAATTTAAAATATGGAGGATGATATTGATGGATTTAGAATTCCGTGAAGTAAGAAAAAGCGATCCTGAGCTTGCAGATGCAATTGTGAAAGAGCTTAGCAGACAGAGAAATAATATAGAACTTATCGCATCCGAAAATTTTGTATCAAAGGCAGTTATGGAGGCAGTTGGTTCTCCACTTACAAATAAATATGCAGAAGGTTATCCTAGTAAACGCTACTATGGCGGCTGCCAGGAGGTTGACGTTGCTGAAAATCTTGCTATTGAGAGAGCAAAACAGCTTTTTGGCTGTGACCACGTAAATGTTCAGCCTCATTCTGGAGCATCAGCAAACACGGCTGTTTACTTTGCTATGCTTAACCCAGGTGATACAATAATGGGTATGAACCTTAATCATGGTGGACATCTTACTCACGGCAGTCCAGTTAATATTTCCGGTAAATACTTCAAAATCGTGCCTTACGGTGTAGATGAAACAGGTTTTATAAACTATGATGAGCTTGAAAGAATTGCTATTGAAGCAAAACCTAAAATGATAGTTGCAGGTGCAAGTGCATATGCAAGAAAACTTGATTTTCCACGTCTTCAGTCTATTGCAAAACAGGTTGGGGCTTACCTTATGGTAGACATTGCACATATCGCAGGTCTTGTGGTTTCAGGCGACCAAGAATCTCCAGTACCATATGCAGACTTTGTAACAACAACAACACATAAAACATTGAGAGGCCCAAGAGGTGGAATGATTATGTGTAAGGCTGAGTATGCAGCAGCTATTGATAAGGCTATATTCCCAGGGCTTCAGGGTGGACCACTTATGCACGTTATTGCTGCAAAGGCGGTATGTTTTAAGGAGGCTTTACAACCTGAGTATAAGGAATATATACACCAAGTTGTTAAAAATGCGGCTACACTTGCTGAAGAGTTAAAAGCTAACGGTGTTGATATAATTTCTGGTGGTACCGACAATCATCTTATGCTTGTTGACTTAAGAGGGCTTAACCTTACAGGTAAAGAGGCAGAAAAGCTTCTTGATGAGATTGGTATTACCTGCAATAAAAATACAATTCCTTTTGACCCACAAAGCCCATTTGTTACAAGTGGTATACGTATTGGCACACCTGCAGTTACAAGTCGTGGTATGAAAGAAGAAGACATGAAAGAAATTGCAGATATTATTACAATGACTCTTAAAGATTTTGAAGCAAATAAAGAAGATGCGAAAAAAAGAGTTGTTGCACTTACAAATAAATATCCATTATATTAAGTTTTTAAAGCCCTGTTAATTCAGGGCTTTTGGTTTTCTTGACAATTGTTGTTATTCATAATAAAATGAAATCATATAAAACGTTTTGAGGGAGGACCAAAGGTTGAGTGTAAGTGGTATAATTATAATTGTAATAACTGCTGTCTATGGCTTTTTAAAGGTATTGGAAACGGCATATATTGAAATTAATATAAATAAAATTAAATTTGCGGCAGAAGATGGCGACGAAAGGTATTCTGTACTACATGAACATCTTAAAAAAATAGACAGCCTTACAGCATCTATTGACTTTGGTGCAATTTTGTGTTGCATTGGTGCAACTATAGTTAGTGCAAAAACTTTTTTACAGCCAATTGCAGAAATTATTGCTGGTTTTGGAGTGGATAAGTCTGCAGCTGTTTTTTTTGCAGGCGTTTTAATTATGGTAGTTCTTGCAATGCTGCTGTTGCTTTTTGGTATCCTTTTGCCACAAAAAATTGGTACAAGATATTGTGAGAATATGGTGTTTTCAACCATAAAGCATATAACTATTATTTCAGCAGTTTTAAGTCCCGCTGTCATGGTATGTCTTGGCTTGTCTCATGCTTTAGGCAAGGCACTAGACATTAATCCTCGTGAAGAGGATGATAATGTAACGGAAGAGGAAATTCGTATTTTGGTTGATGCAGGCGAGGACAACGGTGCTATTGATGAAAATGAAAAGGAAATGATAAATAATATTTTTGAGTTTAACAATACTATTGTTGGCGATATTGCAACACACAGAACGGATATTGTTGCAGTTGGGTTAAATGCTACGCTTGAGGATATTATAATATTAATAAATGAAGAAAAATTTTCTAGGATACCTGTTTACGATGAAAATATTGATGACATAATAGGTTTCTTTCGTGTAAGAGATTTACTTAAATTTTATGGTGATGGCAGCAATGGCAAAAATTTTTGCTTAAACAATATAATACTTGAACCATACTTTGTGCCTTTTTCAAAAAAGACGGATGAGCTTTTTGAAGATATGCAAAAAAACAAGGTGCAAATGGCAATTGTTGTAGATGAGTATGGCGGAACGGCAGGCATTGTTACCATGGAAGATTTAATTGAGGAAATAGTTGGAAACATATTTGATGAATATGATGTTGAAGATGAAGAAATTCGTGAAATTGATGAAAATACTTTTCTTGTTAAAGGTACCACACAAATTGACGAAGTTGAGGAATTATTTGACGTTGAATTTAAAAACCATGATTACTACGATACAATAGGCGGGTTCTTAATTGGTCAGCTGGGTAGAATACCTGACGAAAAAGAACGACCTAAAATTACGGTTGGTAATGTTGAGTTTAAGGTTGAAAAAATTGATGAGAAACGCATTGAGTTGATTAAAATACACAAAATTGTTGAATTAAAAGCAGAATAAAAAATAGTAAATGACATTGGAAGAAATTTCAATGTCATTTATTTTTGTAAAAAAGCCATAATAATAGTAAGTTTTAAATTTGAAAAAATTTCAAAATTTCAAAAATCCATAAACCTTAAAACTACATATATTCATATAATTTTTGTCTGCATAGCAAGCTGTATTTAGGTTATCTTAAACAGTGAGGAGGGTGAAAAGCTATGCGGAAAAAGACGGTTTGTGTATTTTTGGCTTTTGTTTTTTTCCTTTTGGGTACGGCAGCTATTGCTGTAGAAATTGTTATACCTGAAAGAATAAATTTAATTGCAGGTTCGCAACAATCTATATGTTACAATGTACCTCTTAGAGCGGTTTTATATAACGAAGAAAATATAAGAGTATCAGGAATGGAAACCGAACCTGTTAAAGAAAATATAGTTATAGACTTAAATAAGCCAACTATTGTTACACCAACGCAAGAGGGAACTGCTACGGCAGAAATTTCTGCATTTGGTATTCCTTTGAAAAAGGTATCTGTTAATATTTTGCCTAAAACAAAGGTTATCACCTGTGGCAAAGTTGTTGGCGTTGTAATGAAAACTGAAGGTGTATTGGTTTTGGGAATTGGTAATGTAAAAAATGATGAAGGCAAAATTATAAAACCATCAGATGGGATAATTAAAACGGGAGATATTATTGTAAGCTGTAATGGAACAGCAGTGACACAGAAAGAAGAATTAAAAGCAGCAGTAAGTGCAACAGAGGGTAACGCACTTAATCTTGAGGTGAAACGTAACAGCAACGTGATGGATGTTGAAATTACGCCTGCACAGAATGAATATGGGGAATATAAGATAGGAGCATGGGTACGTGATTCCACACAAGGACTTGGCACAGTAACCTTTATTGACCCTAATAGTGGTGAATTTGCTGCACTTGGACATGGCGTGTATGATGTTGATACAAAGGAATTAATGTCTGTTTCTGAGGGTGTGGTTACTTTATCAGAACTTTCAGGCATAAAGAAAGGTGAAAGTGGTGAACCGGGTGAAATAATAGGAAAGCTGGATAAGGAAAATATAGTTGGGGAAATATCAAAAAACAGTAATAGCGGAATTTTTGGAACCATGAATTCTAGCGGTATAAAAGAACTAGATGGCGAAGAACTAGAAGTTGGTCTTATGCAAGATGTAACAGAGGGTAGTGCTGTAATAAGAAGTGATGTTGTTGATGGAGTTGTTAAAGATTATACTATAAATATAGAGAGTATAAGCAAATTTGGCTCAGGTGTCGATAAGGGAATGGTTATAAGTGTTACAGACGATAGGCTAATTCAGGCTACAGGAGGAATAATTCAAGGAATGAGTGGAAGCCCAATAATACAAAATGGAAAACTTATTGGTGCGGTAACCCACGTATTTGTTAAAGATTCAAAAAAGGGATATGGTATATTTGTTGAAAATATGCTTAAGTAATGGTGGTTATGGGGACACAGAAGTGCCCCCATTTGTATGGTGTCTTTCAAGTGTATAAAATAATTCGTTAGTATAATATTTTTTTAATATCTTTTATTTTTGCAATAATTTTTTCAATATCTAAGGTTTTAAATTCACCTTTTTCGTATAAAATTTTTCCGTTGACCATTGTAAGAACAATATTTTCAGGCAATGAAGCGTAAACTACGCCATTTAGCATATTAGTAATTGGCTGAAGATTTGGTGCATTAAAGTCCATAATAAAAAAGTCAGCCGCTTTGCCTATAGCAATTTCAGCCGTGTTAGTACGTCCTTGAGAAATAGCACCATTTTTTGTAGCGATACTAATTATGTCTGCAGAAGATAATAGAGAAGCATCACGATGGATTCCTTTTTGTAAGAGAATTGCTGTTTTCATGTCTTCAATAAAATTAAGGTTATCATTGGAGGCAGCACCATCAGTGCCTAGTGTTACATTTATGCCATTCTTTTGCAGTCTTACAATGTCAGCAATCCCACTGCCTAATTTAAGATTACTTATTGGGCAGTGAGCAACACTAACTTTTTTTTCTGCAATTAATGAAAGGTCATCTTCGTTTAAATAAACACAATGGGCAGCGGTTGTTGGGTTATTGAAAACACCCAAATCAGCAAAAAATCTGGCTGGAGTTTTGCCGTGTCGTTTAATACATTCAGTAGTTTCTCTTTGAGTTTCAGATAAATGAAGTTGGATATTTGAATTTGTATTTTTTGCGATTTCAGCTAGCTTTTCAACTTTTTTTGGGTCAGACGTATACTCAGAATGTATGCACATATCTATTTTCAGTTGACCGTTATTTTTGTTGTTAAATTCCCTGTGAAAGTCATAAAGCACAGAGGCAGGAATGGAATATTTGCTCTTTAGGCTGTCGTCAAAAGCAAAACCGTCAGTGGCTATGTTGCCATTAATTCCACTTTCAAGAACAGCAGAGCAAATTTTGTTACTATGATAATACATATCATTAAAGGACGTTACACCGCTTTTAATCATTTCTGCAATTCCAAGAAGAGCACCGTAATAAATATATTCGCTTGTAAGTTTTGCTTCTGCAGGAAAAACTGCTTTGGTAAGCCAATCGCTAAGTGAAAGATTTCCACCAAGGCCTCTTAGAAGAGTCATTGGTACATGGCAATGGGTATTAACAAAGCCTGGCATTAAAAGCATATCTGTACCATCAAAAACTTTGTTGTAATTTTGAGTGGGTGCTGTTTTGCCAATGTAACTTATTATTCTGTCTGTAACAGCTAAATATACATCATTAATTATTTCTCCATTGCTTGATAATATATTTATATTTTTAAATAGCATAATAATCACCTCAACTAGAATTATAGGTCTTATAATAAAATAGTCAACAATAATATTGTCGAGTATTGACAAAAAGAAAAAAATATGTGAAGATAATTGATAAAATGAAATGAATTGTGGTATTATATGTAGTGGATTAATTTTCAATTTAAAAAATAGGGTTGTTATGCGTGGAGGTGTTCGGTGTGGAAAAACATAGAATAAGAGTTTTGATTGCCTACAATAATGAAAGCTCTTCAAATATTATTAAAGAAAATATTGAAGCAGAGAGCGACATGGAAGTGGTGGCAATGACAACAAATGGTGAAGAAACGCTGAAAAAAATTCTAGAACTTGCACCAGATGTTGCACTTGTAGATTTAGTTATGCCGGTTAATGATGGTTTGTGGATACTGGAAGAGCTTGAAGAGGCTAAGTTTACACAAACAGGTGTAATTGCTATGAGCAGTTTTGAAAACGACACAGTTTCACATCTAGCAATAGACCTTGGAGCAAAATATTTTTTGGTTAAGCCTTTTAGTTGTATATGCTTAAAACGAAGAGTCAGGCAGATATACAATGATATGAGGGTGAATGAAATCAAAATTAAGAACCATGAATCATCAGCACACGAGCGTCCAATGTCTAAAAGAGTAGAAATAAATGAAATTGACGAGGATAACACAGAGTATATAGTTTCGGATGTTATAATTAGACTTGGAATTGCACCAAGTCTTAAGGGATATTATTACATACGAAGTTCAGTTATAATGATTTTGAATGAGGAAGATACGGTAATGGGAATTACAAAACGTATTTATCCTGATGTTGCTAAAGAGTATAAAACAAGTGCAGGCAAGGTAGAGCGTGATATGCGTCATGCAATAGATTTATCTTGGAAAAAAGATGAAGGATTGGGGTATGAAAAAGTGTTTGGATGCTCTTTTCATAAGAAGCCGACCAATGGGCAAATGCTTGCAAATATTGCCGAATATGTTAAATTAAGAGGCCTTAAAAAGGTAATGTAGAACCAACAAAAAGCTTTGGCTTGCAATTGAACAAGTCAAGGCTTTTTAGTTTGGTTAAACATTTTAAAAATACAAATGAGTTTTCAAAATGTTCTAAGCTTTTTTCATATTTTCTGCCATTATCTCGTCGGGAGTAATATAGATGGTTTTATTATTTTCATATATAACCAATCCTGGTTTTGAACCTCCCGGTTTTTTCACATTTTTCCTTGGACAGTAGTCCACTGGAACATTGCTGCCGTTTTTGCCTTTGCTGTTATATGCTGCAAGGTTTGCCGCCTCAATAATGGTTTGGTCGGGTATTACAGCAGTGTCATTTGTAGCTATTATAACATGAGAGCCTGGAATGTTTTTTGTGTGAAGCCAAATATCGTTGCTTTTTGCAAAGTGAATTGTAAGCTCATCATTTTGGATATTGCTTTTTCCAACATAAATGTCAAAACCGTCGGTTGAAATAAAATGAAGTGGAGTTGATTTCTTTTGACGTTTATCAGGCTTTTTATCCCCACGCTTGCGTTTTATAAATCCTTGTTCCACAAGTTCATCTCGAATATCCTTTAAATCTGCATCTTCGGTGGAGGTATCAACGGCTATAAGAACACCTTCAAGATAAGCCAATTCTTCATCATTTTGCTTTTTTTGTATTTCAAGGGCGGCAAGAGTACGTTTTGCCTTATTATATTTATTGTAATATTTTTGTGCGTTTTCTGACGGTGTTTTAGTTGGATTTAAAGCAATTTCTATTTCAGGCATATCTTCTTGATAATAGTTAACTAGCTTAACAGTATTCATACCTTTTTCTATGGCATAGATATTGGCAGTTAAAAGCTCGCCTTTTAGTTTCCAATTTTCCAATCCCTCGTTGTCTTTCAATGTTTTAATTTGAATTTCTTTTTTCTTTACGCACCGTTCTATGTTGCTTATCACTAAACGTCGCATATCGTGAGCTTTTTGCTTGATATGGTAGTCATTATCTCTTTCGCTATAAAAGCACTCTAAAAGCTCTGAAATTGATTGAAAAGGTACTTTTTTAAAGCCACTGTACTGGGTCATTTCAACTGGAGAAAAATCTACTATTCTACCTGTTTTGTTTTCATAAATAATTTCAGGTGCAAACACAGCTGTTTTTACATTGCTCATAAGAGAGTCGAAAGTCATAAATAGCTTTTTTCTTTCATCAATGTCCAGCTCTTCACAATGTAATGAGGCATCAATGCCAGCACGATTGCAAATTTCGGAAGCTATAACGGGGCTTATTCCGGTATAGGACTGATAGATAACGTGCTGTAACTTAAGGCTGTTTTTTTCAGAGCAAGTCTGTAAAAATTCACTCTCATTAAGTTTTTGTGGGTCAAGTTTTCCTTGTGATGGTGGAGAAGAGTATTCTTTTCCAGGTAAAACCTCACGAACAGAACTGGTTTCGTGTGAAATATGCTTTATAGAGTCTAAAATTTTATTGTTTTCATCAACAAGGATAATATTTGAATGTTTACCCATAATTTCAATTATAAGTCGCTTAGTGGTTATGTCACCCATTTCGTTAAGGCTGTCCATTTCTAGCACCACAACACGTTCAAAATCTGGTTGATATATGTTGGTTATTTTGCTTCCTGCAATATGCTTTCTTAACACCATGCAAAACATTGGCGGTGTCATTGGATTATCTTTGCTGACGGAAGTAAGCTGAATGCGTGGGTGGCTTGGATTTGCAGACATAAGCAGCTTAAAGTTACTACCTATGCTTCTTACAGAAATAATTATTTCATCTTTTTGTGGCTGATATATTTTATCTATTCTTCCTCCAAGCAGCTTGTCTGTAAGTTCGCAGACAATATTGCTTACGGTAATTCCATCTAATGCCATAGTTTGTTCCCTCCAAAAAATAAGTATATATTCATTATATCACAAATAGTTCTTGATTATATAGTGCAAATTAATATATAATATATAAAGTATGTATAGTTAACAATAATTTAAGAAGGAATGATTGCCATGATAAGAAGTATGACAGGCTATGGCAAGGGCGAGAACGAGGCCCATGACAGGCGTTTCACTGTTGAAATAAAGTCGGTTAACCACAGATATAATGACATAACAATTAAATCTCCAAGATTTATGAATTATCTTGAGGATAAAATTAGAAAAACACTTACACAGAAGATTTTTAGAGGAAAGACAGATGTATATATAAATTTTGAAACTTTTTCTCAAGATGATGTTGCTATAAAAATGAATGAGCATATTGCCAAGGCTTATCTTGCAAAGCTTAACCACCTTGAACTTACCTATGGTATTACAAGCCAAAGTAAGCTGGATTTGGTTGCGAAATTTCCTGACGTGATTTCCGTTGAAAAGGTAGAAGAAGCCGGAGATGTTATTTGGGAAACACTTTTACCTGCCCTTAATAGTGCAATTGATAATTTTATTGCTATGCGTGAAACAGAGGGTGAGGCACTAAAAGAAGATATATTTAGAAAAAGCGACAGAATTAAGGCTATTACTGACACAATTAAAGAAAGAAGTCCAATTGTGGTTGAGGAATATAAGGAAAAGCTTAAAAACAGACTTACCGAGCTTTTTGACAAATCTCCAGTAGATGAACAGCGTATTGCACAGGAAATTACTATTTTTGCTGATAAAGCTTGTGTGGACGAGGAGCTTACAAGAATGTATAGCCACATTGAACAGCTTAAACAGATTTTTGCTTCGGGTGATGCAACCATAGGACGAAAGTTGGATTTTCTTGTTCAGGAGATGAACAGGGAGGCTAATACAACTGGGTCAAAATCTAACGACATACAAATTACACAGGCATCAATTGAGCTTAAAACAGAAATTGAAAAGATAAGAGAGCAAATTCAGAACATTGAATAGCAGAAGGTGAATTTTTTTGGATAATTCAAGGTTTATTGGCATAGGGTATGGAAGTATTATTAATGCGTCAAGGGTGATTGCTCTTGTAAGCCCTGAATCTGCCCCAATTAAAAGACTTATACAAGAGGCAAGGGAAAAGGGAAATTTGGTTGATGCCACCTATGGCAGAAAAACCAGAAGTGTATTAATAATGGACAGTGGACATATAATTTTAAGCCTTATTACACGAGAAACCGTTGGAAGCAGACTTTCGGATAGAAATGAAAACGAGGAATAAAGAAATGAAGGAAAAAGGGATTTTACTTATAATATCAGGTCCATCTGGCAGTGGCAAGGGAACAGTTGTAGGGGAACTTAGTAAGGACGTAAATTACGCCCTTTCAATATCTGCAACTACAAGGAAGCCAAGACCAAACGAGGAAAACGGAATACATTATTTTTTTAAGGAAAAAGAAGAATTTAAGAGTATGATTGAAAATAATCAACTTTTGGAGTATGCGTGTTTTTGTGACAATTATTATGGAACACCAAGAGATTATGTTGAAGGAAAGCTTAATGAGGGGCTTAACGTGATACTTGAAATTGAGGTGCAAGGCACGTTCCAAGTGAAGGAAAAATACCCAGAAGCTGTGCTTGTTTTTCTTGTTCCACCAAACATAAAAGAGCTTAAAAGCCGTTTAGTTGGTCGTGGAACAGAAGATGTTGAAACAATTAACAAAAGAATTAAACGTGCTTTAGAGGAAATGGAATTTTTACCAAAGTATGATTATGTTGTAATTAATGATGAGGTTGATTTTGCAGTAACTAAAATAATGGCAGTAGTTGAAGCTGAAAAAATGAAAAGCTTCCGTCATTTAAGCCTAATGGAAACTTTTAAAGGAGAGATATAATATGTTAAGACCATCATATTCAGATTTACTTGAGGAATTAAACAAAGGTGCAGAGGGCGAGGATGTTATTGGTAGTCGTTACACAATTGTTATTGCAGTCGCAAAAAGAGCAAGACAGCTTGTTGCTCATGCTGAGCCGCTTACCAGAGTTGGTAAAATTGACAAGCCTGTTTCTATTGCTGTAAATGAGCTTTACGAAGGTAAAATTCATATTATCCAGAACTTTAGCAAGGATGAAGATGAGGTGCAAGACGGTTCAATCTTGGTGCAGGAAGATACAGTAGAATAAAAAAACAGTGGCGTGGGGTAATTTAATCCTCACGCCTTTAAAATTTGAAAAAGGAGGTGTTTTTAAAATGAAAAAGGGTCATTTCGCACAGGTTATATTAAGCACAGCACATACGGATATTGATAAAATATTTGACTATGAGATACCATTTTTGCTTATGGCAGATATACAGCTTGGTATGCGTGTTTTGGTACCATTTGGCTTTAGAAACACCTCTACTGAAGGGTATGTGGTAGGTTTTACAGACCAAACGCAGGTGCCTGAGTTCAAGATTAAGGCTATTTCATCAATTATGGACAAATATTCTGTTTTTTCCAAAGAAATGATTGAACTGGCGTGGTGGATGAAGGAAAAATATTATACAACCCTTACACAGTGCTTGCAAACTATAATGCCAACGGGCATAAATATGAAAAATGAGGTTAAAACTCTTATTCTTAACATAAGCGGCAGTGAGTTGGAAGAGGAAATAGAAACGCTTAAAAAATATGAAAGCCGTAGGGTTCAGCTTATGGTAATTGAACTTTTACAACATGGTGAATATACAGCGGCGACTGTTAAAAGCAAGCTTAAAATAACCGATTCTGCCATAAAAACATTGCTTAAGCGAGGTGTAATTAAGGAAAATATACATCAGCAAAGGCGGAAACTATTTGATGCTGAAAACATACAAAAAACAGCACCTCTTAGATTTACGGAAGAACAAAAAAATGCCTTTGATATCATAATGACTGAGGGAGAAAAGCCTGTTTTGGTCCATGGGGTTACAGGCAGTGGAAAAACAGAAATATATTTACAGTCCATTGAAAAGGTGATTGCAATGGGAAAACAGGCTATTGTGCTTGTACCTGAAATTTCACTAACACCTCAGATGACGGGAAGGTTTATTTCTCGTTTTGGTGAAAAGGTTGCTGTAAGCCATAGCCGCATGAGTGCAGGGGAAAGAATTGATGTATGGCAGAGAGCTAAAAATAGTGAAATTTCAATTATGATAGGACCAAGAAGTGCGGTGTTTACACCATTTAATAATTTGGGGATAATAATTATTGATGAAGAACATGAGGGTAGCTATAAAAGTGATACTACACCAAAGTATGATGCACGAGAGGTGGCAGAATTCAGGTGTGCACAGAGCAATGCTAAAATGGTTTATGGCACTGCAACACCATCTCTTAAAACATACTATAGGGTGGAAAAAGGAGAAATAAGCCTTGTTGTTCTTAAAGATAGACCATTAAATAGACCTATGCCACAAACGGAAATAGTTGATATGCGTCGTGAGTTAGAAGAAGGAAATAGAAGCATATTTAGCAGAAAACTTTATGAAGAAATGAAAGCTGTGCTTAGTAAAGGGCAACAGATAATGCTTTTTATTAACAGACGTGGGTTTTCTACCTTTGTTTCCTGCCGCAAATGTGGACACGTTATGATGTGTACAAGCTGTAATGTTTCCTATACCTATCATTCCGCTGAAAATCAGCTTAGGTGTCATTATTGTGGTAAAAAGGTTGAAGTGCCTAAGATTTGCCCTGAATGTGGTTCTAAATACATTAAATATTTTGGAACTGGCACTCAAAAGGTGGAAGATGAGGTTCACCGATATTTTCCAAGAGCAAGAGTTTTGCGTATGGATATGGATACAACCAAAAAAAAGAACAGTTATAAAAATATTTTAACCACTTTTGGTAACGGTGAAGCAGATATACTTATAGGCACACAGATGATAGCCAAAGGTCATGATTTCCCCAAGGTTACATTGGTTGGGATAATTGCCGCAGACCTTTCCCTTAATTCAGGTGATTTTAGGGGAGGAGAAACAACATTTCAGCTTATTACTCAGGTGTCTGGACGTGCAGGACGTGACAGTTTGGCTGGTAAGGTTGTTATACAAACCTATCAGCCCGAAAGCTATATAATAAATTTGGCGGCACAATGTAATTACGAGGAGTTTTATGAAAAGGAAACATTGTTAAGAAAAACTATGGCATATCCTCCATTTTCAAACATATTTACAGTTCTTGCATTTGGCAAAAATGAAAAGGATGTAATAGACGAAATTCAAAGACTCTCCTACATTTTGATAGAGAAAAACAGCAATAAAATTTTTGAAATACTTGGTCCGTCGCCTGCTATAATTTCTAAAATAAAGGACGAATATAGGTGGCGTATTTTTGTAAAAGGTGAAAATGAGGACGAACTTAGGAAGTTTGTAACGGACTCGGTAGATAAATTTAGAATGGGAACAAAAAAAAGCAGCGTATTGCTTAACATTGCTCTTAATTCTCAAAGCATTATATAAGTATGAAAACACAAAATTACTAAAAATAAATTATACTTATTAGAAAAAAATAGAAAAAATATTTTTTGAAAATGAATACAAAAAAGCCATTAAGTGTATGGATTTAATATTGTTTTTTAGCAATAATATTAATGCGGTACAAAAACCGTAAATAAAATTTGCTTAGTGGAGGTGTAGCTATAATGTCATCAAAAAACAGAAAGGCTGTTCCAGAGGCTATGGCAGCGTTAGAGCAGTTTAAGTTTGAGGTAGCAAATGAAATTGGTGTTCCTCTTAAAAAGGGATACAATGGAGATTTAACGTCAGCCCAAAATGGTTATGTGGGCGGATATATGGTTAAAAAAATGATAGAGGCTCAAGAGCGAAGTATGGCAGGCAAGTAAGGTTCTTGATGTTGGAAGCAAGGAAGGGGAGTGGCACAGTACAAACTGTGCCACTTTTTTTAGTTATTTTGGAAAAACTTTTTATAATTATCACAAAGATGGCTTAAAAAGCAAATCTGACACTTAGGGCGTCGTGCTATGCAGATGGCTCTTCCGTGGGCTATTACCTGTGTATTATAGCTTATCCAGTGATCTTTAGGCAAAAGTTTCATTAATTCAAATTCAATTTTTACAGGGTCTTGGGAAGAGGAAAAACCAAGCATATTAGATATTCGTTTTACATGAGTATCCACTACAATACTTGGTATACCATATATATTTCCACGTATTACATTGGCAGTTTTTCTGCCTACGCCTGAAAGTTTTGTTAGTTCTTCAATTTCTTGCGGAACTTCACCGTTATATTCCGTTAACAGAGTTTGGCAACATGAAATTATATTTTTTGCTTTATTATGATAAAAACCTGTGGAGCGAACAGCTTCTTCCATATCCAAAATATCCGCCTGTGCAAATGCTTTAACTGATGGAAATTTCTTAAACAAATCTTTTGTTACAATATTTACTCGGTCATCAGTACATTGTGCACTTAGAATAGTTGCAATAAGTAGTTGCCAGGGTGTTTCATGATTCAAATAGCACTTTGTAGGACCATAATGTTCTGCTAAAAGGGATAAAACTTCTTCTACCTGTTCTTTTTTTTTCATATTACACCTCTATTCTGCTTGTAAAAGCTTGGTTCGATATAAAATCTCTTGAATAATAATTAAAAAGTATAGTTACTGTTTCTTCACTACTTTCAACATCAAGTGGGTTACAACTAAAAGATTCTATACGGCACATTCTTGAAAGTTGTGCAGGAGTAAAATTGCTAAGCTTTGAAAGATATTTTTCAATATTTTCAGGAGTGTTAAAAAATTGTCTTTTTGCGTGTTTGAATGTATCGCTTGTATTTATGTTTACCCAGCTTGGGCATGAATTAAGATTATCGCATAAGAGCATATCGAATTTTAAAAGCTCCTTAATTATTTCAATTTTTGATTTAGTGAAATTATTTTCCAGACAAAATTCATAAAAAATTGTATAAAGCTCTTGCTTACTATGATTCACTCTATGGTGATTTTTATTTTCCCAATAAAGTGAAAATAATTCGTAAAAATCAAAAGGGGTATCAAAAAGCATTGCTGTATATTTTGCTGTGTGCAGGGCTTTGCCTGAATTATAGTAAGTTTCAACAATATCTTCAATGGCTTTAAGGGATACCATTTGTTCAAAAGATATATCATTTGTAAAAAGCACCTCATAAGGTGATTGATGGCGGTTTACTATGCCATATTTTTCTGCATCGGCACGTAGTCCAGAACCTTTTAAAACCTTCAAAAAGCCAAGCTGAAGTTGGTCGGCATTTAGTGAATAGACATCATTAAAGGATGTACGAAAAGAGCTATAGCTTTCGTAAGGTAAGCCGGCTATTAAATCCAGATGTACATGAATATTTTTCAGTGCTTTGATTTTTTCAATTTTGTTTTTCAGTGAATCAAAATCGGGATTGCGTTTTACGGCTGTTAGGGTATCACAGTTGGTTGACTGAATACCTATTTCAAACTGAAAAAGTCCCTCTCGGGCATGGCTTAACAAATTAATTGTATCATCTTCCATAATATGTGCTTCTATTTCCATGTGAAAATTAGTTACACCGTTATCATTAGCTATAAGATATTGCCATATTGCTGTGGCGTGTTTTTTATTGCAATTAAAGGTACGGTCAACAAATTTAACTTGTCTTACTTTATTTTTCAGAAAAAAGTCTAGGTGAGTAAATACTTTTTCCAACGAAAGAAAGCGTACGCCTTTTTCAACAGATGAGAGGCAAAACTGGCAGTTATATGGACAGCCTCGCTGTGTTTCGTAATAAATTATTCGGTGTTGCAAATCTATAAAATCAGAATATACAAAAGGCAGTTCATCCATAGAAATTGGTAACTGAGGTTGCGTGGAAACAATTGCATCACCAGTACGCAAAGTAAGACCATTTATAGTATCTAATGGAGCATTTTCAATAAGAGCGTGGCAAAGCTGGCTAAAAGTTTTTTCACCTTCACCACGAATTATAATGTCTATGTTGGAATTATTTAAAATAAAATCCTCACTTTCGTAAGAAACCTCTGGACCTCCGCAAACAATTTTTGAGTTTGGAAGAATTTTTTTAAGATTTTTAGAAAGTGAAACAATCATATTTATGTTCCAGATATAGCAAGAAAAACAAATTACATCAGGTTTTTGTTTAAAAATATCTGTAAGGATATAATCTTCAGAATTGTTTATTGTATATTCAATGCTATTTATATTATTGCTTAACTCTGGGCAGTATGCTTTTAGAGAGCGAACAGCAAGGGAGGAATGTATAAATTTTGCGTTTATTGCAATTAGAAGTATATTCATAATAGCTCCTTTAATTATTTTTTTAAATATAACAAGAATTATAACATAATAAAAGACGCTTTTGTCAAAAATAATTGCGGAGGTAAGAAAAGAATGAAAATAAAAAAGGTTGCAATTGGGTTAGTCACTGGCATTGTGAACGGGCTTTTTGGTTCGGGAGGTGGGACCATTGCAGTGCCTGCATTTGAAAAAATTTTAGGACTTGAGTCACACAAAAGCCATGCAACGGCTATTACACTTATATTACCACTTTCAATTTTATCTGCTTTTATATATTGTCAAAAAATAGACATTGAATGGAGCAAGGTGCTGTGGGTTAGTGTTGGAGGTATTGTTGGTGGATATATTGGGGCAGCTATATTAAAAAAAATATCAACAAAATGGTTACACAGAATTTTTGGAGCATTTATGATAGTCGCAGCTCTTAGGATGATTTTATGATGTATGTGATTATTGGTTTGTTGTCGGGGATAATTAGTGGAATGGGTATTGGTGGCGGTGCTGTTCTTATACCTGCTTTATGTTTTTTTATGAACGTAGGTCAGCAGCAGGCACAAAGCATAAATTTATTATTTTTTATTCCTACAGCAGTTGTTGCCATTATAAAACACAAAAAAGAAGGCAACATTGACTTTTCGTTGGTTAAGCCAGTTATTATTTTTGGCATTGTAGGTGCAGTGGTGGGATCATTAATTGCTGTAAATATGGACGGAAATATTTTAAGAAAACTATTTGGTGGATTTTTACTATTCATGGGAATTTGGGAAATATTTAAAAAAGATTAGGAGATGGAGAAATGAAGCTAGTAGAATTTGAAATGTTGAAAAGAGAATTTGCAAAGGCAAATGATGATGGGAAAATAAAAATGTATGTGGAAACAGAGGGACTTACAAAAGAGCAGTATGGTGAACTTTTAAGATTATTTCCTGTTAACAAAATCAATGAACTTGAGCAAGCACTTAAATAATGAAAAAGCCGAGGTCAAAAAACTTCGGCTTTAATTTTTAAAAAAGCATAGGGTATAGCATAACTTTATGGTATAATTATATCCATGCGAGGTGGTAAATGATGGATTTTATTAATGATATTTTTGTGGACGAAAATGTTGAGAATTTAAACACAATAATCTATAGCCTTAAAAAAGGAATACCTGTTTTTAATATCTATCTTATTTGTATTGATAATATGTCTGAAAACACGGCACATATAATGTCCTCTAGCGAATATTTCAGCAAAATAAATAGTAAAAAGCAATACAAAATTATTGGCATTGCTGTAGGGAAATATGGTGCAAACAGACTTTTTTCTAATATTATTGAATATTGGGTTGAAAAAGGAAATAGCATTGGCGATTTTAAAGAAAATATTGTTAAGGAGTAATGATTTTGAAAGCATTAAGCTATATTTTTGGCATAACAATCTCAGTGGCTATTATAATGATTTTATTACTAACATCGGTTAAGATAGTGGCAATAAATGATTTTGAATTTTATAGAAACCAGTATGTTGAAAATGATGTGTACTCAAACATAGCAGTAAATGAAAAAGACCTTATGTATGTGACTAAACAGCTTATAAGCTATATGGACGGAAAGAGGGATGACCTTTCCATTATTGTAAACGTAGCTGGTGAGGAAAAGGAATTTTTTAATCAGCGTGAGAAAGACCATATGGTTGATGTACGTAATCTTGTTGCTGGTGGTAAAAAGTTACGAATTATATTAATAGGTATAGCAGCACTTCTTTTTATATTAATGAAAATGTTTAGATTACCTATTAAAAACACAATTTCCAAAAGTGCGGTGTTCACAATATCTGTCATTACAATTGCCAGTGGTATATTAGCTTACATTATATCTAGAAATTTTACAGACGCATTTATTGTATTACATGAAATTTTGTTTACAAATACGCTATGGGTTTTGGATTATTCTACTGACCGACTGCTAAACATGGTGCCAGAGATTTTCTTTATTAACATGGCAATAAAAATAGGCGTTATATTTCTTTGTATGGTTTTTATATATTTTATAATTTCGCTGATATTTGTATTAAAAGGAAGAAAGAAAACTAGCTAAAAAATTTAAGGAGATACAGATGGAAGCATTGTGGATTTTGCTGAGTATTTTGAAGATAATTGGCATAATACTTCTTATTATACTGATTGTAATATTGGCACTAATATGTATAGTATTTTTTGTACCTTTTGTATATGATATTAAAGGCAAAAAATATGAAGATATAAGTGGTGAGGGTTGGGTTAAATGGCTTTTTGGTATTATCTGCATTGAGTTTGACTATGCTAATGGTGAGCCTGATTTTAAGGTTAAACTTTTTGGTCGAAGGCTTGAAGAAATTATGAAAGCCAGAGGAATTAAAAAAAGAGCAAAGAAGAAAAAGATAAGCAAAAACAAGAGAGTAGTAAAGCCCAAAGTGTCAGTGTCTGCTGTTGAAAAAAAGTTAGATAAACAGCCCTCAATGGAAGAACCTTCGATTTTGGAAGTAGAAAAAAAGACCGTAATTACTGCGGAACCAGAGATAGTGGCAATGGGAAAAGTATCAGACGAAAAGGTAATTGTTAAGAGAGTAAAGCTTAGGAAAATTGAAGAAGAAATAAAAATGGATGCGTCAAATTCCATAAAAATGGAAGAAAATCAAACTAAAGAATCCATAAAAGATGAGAAGATAGTTAAAAAAGAAGTAACATCAAAAAATGATGAAAAAGAAAAAATAGATGTTGATTATTTTAAGAAGATGCCATGGGAAGAAAAAAAACAAGTCCTAAAAGCTTGCACTAAATTAATTAAAAGGTTGTTTAAAGGTGTCTTTCCTGAAAGTGTGTATATCTATGCAACTGTTGGTGTGGGTGACCCTGCGTTAACAGGATATATTTTGGCTCTGGCTGGAATTGTTAAAGGAACAATAAATTCAAACATAAATATAAAAGGGAAATTTGACCAAGAAATTTTTGAGGGTGAGTTAAGGATTGTTGGGCGGATTAAAATATTTACGTTTATATCCGCTATGGTAAAATTTATTTTTACTAAGTCTATTTATAAAATATGGAGAACTTATATGAAAGGCAAAGGTGAATAAAAGTGGGAAAAGGTACTAGTAACAATATGGATGTATTATGTGACAAGCTGGAAAACTTAATTTCAACAAAAACTGTAGTGGGTGATGCAATAACTATAGGTGATGTAGTGATTTTACCGCTTATTGAGGTTAGCTTTGGTTTGGGCACCGGAGTAAGCGAGAACACAGACAAAAAAAATAGCGAATCAAGCGGTGGCGGAATGGGTGCTAAAATTACACCAAGTGCCGTAATAGCCATTATTAATGGCAATGTTCAGCTTATTAATATTAAAAATCAAGATGCTATAAATAAGCTTATTGATATGGCACCGGGTGTTGTTTCCAAACTTGATTTTGGCTCTATTTTTGGCAAAAAAGATAAGCCTAAAGAAGAAGTTAAGTTTGAAGAAAAAATAATTGTTGAATAATAGAATTTAAAGGAGCGGTTAAACCGTTATGACAACGCAGATAGAATTCTATGATAAAGATGTAATTAAAAATACATTGGGTGTACTCACAATTAAACCAGATAAGGTTATATATATTTATGACAAGGCATTTAAAGATTTGAACAGGTTTTCCAGTCTTGAAAAATGTTTCAAAAAGCATATGCCAAATATTGAGGTAAACATATGCCCAGTAAATATTTTTAGTATTGACCAAATATATAAGGAGATTTGTAAAATTATTAAAAGCAACACCAACTGCATAATTGACCTTACAGGTGGAAGTGAATTAATGACCATTGCAGGGTATAAGGCAGGAACTGAGATGGGCGTAAAGTTAATATATACTGATATTATTGAGGAAAAGGTTTTTAACATCAATAACGAAAGTGAGGTAATAAAAGCAGCTCAGCTTACCCTGGAGGATTTTGTTGATGCCCATGGAGCAGCATTTATTGGGAATTCCCACGATGAGCCAGAAGAAAGGGAGTTCTCAAAAATATTGGAAATGTGCAAAATTTTGTTTACACACCTTAATAAGTGGCGTAGCACTTGCACCTTTTTTCAGGTTGCTATGGCAGACACATCAGCAGGCGATTTGGATTTAAGGATACATACTGAAATTCAGCAGAAAGATGGTCGTTGGGTAAGCCCAGACAAGGATTTACTGTATGACTTTCAAAAATATGGGTTTATAAAGAATTTATATTTTTCTGGTAAATATGTAGTGCTTACATTTGCATCTAAAAAAGCAAAAAGCTATCTTATAAGTTTTGGTGTTTGGTTGGAAATGTTTGTATATATACACGCAGTTAAATCCGGTGTATTTCAAGACGTTAAGTTGGGAACTATGGTTGATTGGGATGCTTATGACGGCATTACTGTTGCAGGTAATGAAATTGATGTTATTTTGCAGGATAGAAGTATGCCTGTATTTATAAGCTGTAAGCTTCGTGCGGCCGACACGTCAGCATTGAACGAACTTCTTATTGAAAAAAAGCGTTTGGGTGGATGGTTTTCAAAAAGCATCATTGTATCGTTTGGGCAGGACAAAACCATGAAAAATGGTACATACAAAAGGGCTAAAGAACTGGGTATAGAGATGCTTGACCAAACAGATGTATTAAGCCCTGATTTTGGTCAACGTCTTGTAAAAGCAGTAAATGGTTATGATTTAATTGGACTTAAATGGAAAAATATATAAACAAAAAGACCACAAGATAATTTCTTGTGGTCTGCTTTTTATACATTAAAACGGAATAAGATTACGTCACCGTCTTTTACTACATATTCTTTACCCTCACTACGTACTAAACCCTTTTCACGGGCAAGGCTATATGAGCCTAATTGGTCAAGGTCTGAATAGGCAACAATTTCTGCACGAATGAATCCTCTTTCAAAATCACTATGAATTTTTCCTGCCGCACCAGGTGCTTTTGTACCTTGTGTAATTGTCCATGCACGAGTTTCTTGAGGGCCGGCTGTAAGATAACTGATAAGCCCCAAAAGCTTGTAGCTGGCACGTATAAGACGGTCAAGACCGCTGGTTGCAACGCCTAAATCTGCAAGGAACATAGTTTTTTCATCTTCTTCAAGCTCAGATATTTCCTCTTCAATTTTTGCACAAAGTACAAAAACTTCAGAACCCTCTGCAACGGCAAAGTTGCGTACAGCAGCAACATTTGGGTTGTTAGCACCATCGTCTGCAAGGTCATCTTCAATTACATTGGCAGCATAAAGTACAGGTTTTGCTGTAAGAAGAGTAAGGCTTTCCACAAATGCTTTATCATCGGGTGTATCAAATTCAACTGCCCTTGCACATTTTCCATTTTCAAGAGCTTCCTTAAGTATATTAAGTATTTCAAGCTCCTTTTGAAGTGATTTATCTGCACGGGCACCCTTAATTGTTTTGGAAATACGTCTATCAAGTACCTCAAGGTCGGAAAAAATAAGCTCAAGGTTAATAGTTTCAATATCACGTATAGGCCCGATACTTCCATCTACATGGACAACATTAGTATCTTCAAAGCAACGTACAACGTGTACAATTGCGTCTACCTCACGTATGTGGCTTAAAAATTTATTGCCAAGACCCTCGCCCTTACTTGCACCCTTAACAAGACCTGCAATATCAACAAACTCTATAACAGCTGGAAGAATTCTTTGGGAAGAGTAAATTTCTGCAAGTCGGTTAAGGCGTTTATCAGGAACGGTTACTACACCAACATTTGGGTCTATGGTGCAAAACGGATAGTTAGCTGCCTCTGCTTTGCCTAAAGTCATTGAATTGAACAATGTTGATTTGCCTACATTGGGCAATCCTACAATACCTAATTTCATAATATTCGTCCTTTCGTAAATTACTACAGTATCTTTTATTATACGTTATAAAAGTATAATATACAATAGGGTATATTATACTTTTTGTAATTACTTTTTCTTAAAAGAACAGAAAGGGCAGTGAAAATGGCTGTGAAAATAACATAAAGCATTAATTTATGCTTTTCACTATTTGTAATGTAAATTCCATTATAAGGGGAAGGTGTTATAGTATTTTGTTTAATTCTAAAACATTTTGGCATATAAAATTCACCTCTTTATTTTATATCATTATAAAAGCTTGTTCCTTCAAAATCTGTATCAAGGTTTAGGTAATGGCACACTGTTTTCCCTAAATCTGCAAAGGTTTTACGAGTACCAAGATTTACACCAGACTTAATATTTTTCCCATACGCTAAAACAGGCACATATTCACGTGAATGGTCAGTGCTTGAAGTGGTTGGGTCACAGCCATGATCAGCAGTTATAAATAATATATCATCATTTTTAAGTGTCAACATAATGTCTGGCAGACGTTTATCAAATTCTTCAAGAGCTTTTGCATAACCCTTAACGTCATTTCGGTGTCCGTAAAGCATATCATAATCAACAAGATTGGTAAAAAGTATGCCCTCGAAATCCTGTTTAAGATATTGTATAGTGGCCTCAACACCATCATTGTTGTTAGTAGTGTGGTTTGAGGTCGTAATGCCCTGATTTTCAAATATATCTTCAATTTTACCAACGGCAGCAACGGTCATTCCTTTTTCCTTTGCGTAGTCCAAAATGGTTTTTGAAGTTGGAGGAAGTGAAAAATCTTTACGATTTTTTGTTCGTGTATAGTTTCCACTTGTGCCTGTAAAAGGGCGTGCAATTACTCGGGCAACGCCATATTTTCCACTAAGGATTTTTCTGGCAGTTTTGCATATTTCATAAAGTTTTTCAACGGGAACAATATCTTCATGTGCAGCAACCTGAAAAACACTGTCAGCGGAGGTATAAACAATTAGGTACCCACTTTTTACGTGTTCGTCACCAAGGACATTTATTATTTCTGTGCCAGAAGCTTTGAGGTTACCTAAAAAGCCATAGCCTGTTTCGTTTTCAAGTTTGCCCATAACCTCAGCTGGAAATCCGTTTTCTGAAAAAGTTGGAAAAGGTTCTCGAGTAATTATTCCACCAATTTCCCAGTGACCTGTGGTGGTGTCTTTACCTATAGATGCCTCGCCCATTTTACCAAAACAGCCTATGGGAGCAGCAACCTTGCCAAGGATAGAGATTTCATCGCCGTCAATGTTGCCAAGGCCCAGTGAACAGAGATTTGGCAGGTTTAGTGATGGAATTGCTTTTTTTATGTTAACCAAAGTGTTACTTCCCTCATCTCCGAAATTTGAGGCATCAGGCAGTTCGCCAATACCAACACTGTCTAAAACAATAATAATTGCTCTTTTCATTTCAATAGCCTCCTATATAACATCTAAAATTAACGGTGGTATTTGGGGTTTTTTATTACTAATATAAATAGCTTGCTTTAAATATGATAAGGCGGTTTGGCATTTTTCGTCTGAGGAGGAAAAGATTATTGCTGTGGGGTCGCCTTCGCAAACATGGTCACCTACGCGAACTTTCATAATTATCCCTGCACCATAATCTATAGTATCGGTTTTTTCTTTTCGTCCTGCACCTGTTTCTACCGAGGCTCTTCCAATAAGGGCGGTATTCATTTTTTCTACAAAACCGCTTTTTTCTGCCTTTAGTGTTAAACTATGACTGCATTGGGGGAAAAGCAAATAATTATCACAAACATTTGGGTCACCATTCTGCTGAACAATAAGCTGACGAAATTTTTCAAGACCTTTGCCATTTTTTATGTTTTCCATGAGTATTGCACGACCTTCTTCAACAGTTGAAACACGGTTTGCACTTATGAGCATATATGCACCAAGGGTAAGGGACACCTCAAGTAAGTCACCTTGTACATTGCCTTTGAGTATTTCTATTGCCTCTATAACCTCTAGTGAATTACCAATATTTTGCCCAAGAGGTTGCTCCATGCTTGTTATGACAGCAGTTACACGACGGTTAACAGCTTTACCTATTGCACACATTTGCTTTGCAAGCTCTTTTGCTGAGGAATAATTTTTCATAAATGCACCACTGCCACATTTAACATCAAGAACAATGGCATCTGCCCCTGCGGCAATTTTTTTGCTCATAATGCTGCCAACAATAAGGGGCATACTATCTACCGTACCTGTTACGTCACGCATTGCATAAAGCTTTTTGTCGGCAGGCGTTAGGTTTTCACTTTGACTCATAATTACTATATTGCTTTGATTTGCAAATTTCACAGCGTTCTCTTTGGAAACAGAAACGTTAAACCCAGGTATAGATTCAAGTTTATCTAGTGTTCCACCTGAAAAACCAAGACCACGACCACTCATTTTAACCACGGGAACACCTGTGGAAGCAACAAGAGGGGCAAGAATAAGTGTTGTTGTGTCCGCAACACCACCTGTGGAATGTTTATCAACTTTTATTCCATCTATATCAGAAAGGTCATAGATTTCGCCAGAATATGTCATTGCTTGTGTAAGCATGGTAGTTTCTTCAGTATTAAGGGGATTAAGAAACATTGCCATAAGCATTGCAGAAACTTGATAATCAGGAATGCTTTCGTGGGTAACTCCATCTATAAAATAATCAATTTCTTCTTTTGTAAGCTTTCCGCCATCACGCTTTTTTATAATCAAATCTACTATATTCATTAAAAACCTCCTTTGGATAATATTTTATTAGTTACAGTATACCTCTATTTTCATATTTTGGAAATACAAATAATACTATATTAAAAGCAATATAAGTTTGTACAAAAGGAGGATAAAAAATGATGGTAATTAGAACTTTCAGAATAAGAAAAAGATTTTTAAGGCTTTTAACGGTGGTTTTGGTTTTAGCTGTGGCAAGCACTATTGCTATTTGCAAAAATCAGAAGTACGAAAATGACGATGAGGATATTTTTGCAATGGAGGAGGATACTGAACAAGCAAAAGAAATGCTTGATGTTAAAGAACTGCTTAAAACAGATGTAACGGCAGATTTAAGTGGAAATTTGCCCAAGGTACTTATTTTTCACAGTCACTCACAGGAGGGATACAGTGATAGTGGCACGGTTGTAGATGCAGGAGATACTTTGGCAGATATTTTGGCAAAGGATTATGGTATAACAGTGGTACATGATGTAAAAGAATATGATATGGACAATGGAGAAAAAAAGCTTGATGGAAGCTATGAAAGAATGGAAATAGGGGTTAAGGAGATTTTACAAAAATATCCCTCAATAGAATTGTGTATAGATTTGCATAGGGACTCAGCACAAGAGGGCATTGAAATGAACTGTGATATTGACGGGAAAGACACAGCTAAATTAATGCTTGTAAACGGTGTATGTACAGCACAAGACAGCCTTAAAAACCCATATATAAAGGAAAATTTGGCGTTAAGCCTTAAAATGTATATGGCATTTAATGAAAATTATAAGGGTCTTGCAAGAAGAATATATATAAAGCCTTACAGATATTCTACATTTATTATGCCTAAAAGTATATTGGTAGAGGCTGGATGTGAAAGCAATACCCTTCAGCAGGCACAAAACGCCATGTATCCACTTGCAGATATATTAATTAATGTGCTTGAGGAAAGTTGAAAAGTATGTTAAAATATTAAATTAGCTATTAGCATTAAAAGCTGTAAATTAAGGTGTTTGGGACTTATTTGAAAGTTTTTAGAAAGTATTTTAACCTACGTAACCAAGGAGGAAATTGAATGTCTTTATCTAGACAGGAAAAAATAAGAAATTTTTGCATAGTTGCACATATTGACCACGGCAAAAGTACCCTTGCCGACAGATTAATACAAAAAACAGGACTGCTTACTGAGAGAGAAATGCAGGAGCAGGTGCTTGATAACATGGATTTGGAACGAGAAAGAGGTATTACAATTAAAGCACAGGCGGTGCGACTTGTTTATAAGGCGAAAGATGGCGAGGAGTATGTATTTAACCTTATAGATACACCGGGACACGTGGATTTTAATTATGAAGTTTCACGTAGCCTTGCGGCGTGTGAGGGAGCTATACTTGTTGTTGATGCAGCACAGGGCATTGAGGCACAGACTCTTGCCAACGTGTATCTTGCAATTGATAATAATTTGGAAATTATGCCAGTTATAAACAAAGTGGACTTGCCAAGTGCCGACCCTGACATGGTTATGCACGAAATAGAAGATATTATTGGCATACCTGCTGAAGATGCACCAAGAATTTCTGCAAAAAATGGACTTAATGTTGAGGATGTTTTGGAACAGATTGTTACACATATTCCTGCTCCTACGGGAAACGAAGATGCACCTTTAAAGGCACTTATTTTTGATTCTGTATACGACCAATATAAGGGTGTAATTGTTATTATGCGTGTCTTTGACGGAAGTGTTAAAAAAGGCACTAAAGTACGCATGATGGCTACAGAAAAGGAGTTTGAAATTGTTGAGGTTGGTTTCTTTGGACCAGGACGGTTTTTGCCATGTGATGAGCTTAAAGCTGGTGACGTTGGCTATATGACGGCAAGTATTAAAAATGTTTCAGACACCCACGTTGGTGACACTATTACTGATGCAAACAACTCAACAGCAGAGGCTTTTCCAGGTTATAAAAAAGTTAATCCTATGGTTTACTGTGGGGTTTTCCCTGCCGACGGTGCCAGATATGGCGACCTTAGGGAGGCACTGGACAAGCTTCAGCTTAATGATGCCTCATTATTTTTTGAACCTGAAACATCGGTAGCATTGGGCTTTGGTTTCCGTTGCGGTTTTCTTGGACTTTTGCATTTGGAAATTATACAAGAAAGACTGGAAAGAGAATTTAATCTTGACCTTGTAACAACTGCTCCAAGTGTTATTTACAAAATTTACCTTACAGACGGCACAGATTATGAAATAAGCAATCCAAGCAATATGCCAGACCCTGCAAGAATACTTAAAATGGAAGAGCCTATTGTTAAGGCAGAAATTATTTTGCCTAAGGACTATATTGGAACAATTATGGAGCTTTGTCAGCAACGCCGTGGCGATTATATAAGTATGGAATATCTTGACGATACAAGGGCACAGCTTATTTATCATATTCCGTTAAATGAAATTATTTATGACTTTTTTGATGTTCTTAAAAGCCGCAGCCGAGGTTACGCATCATTTGATTATGCTCTTATTGGCTATGAAGAGTCAGAGCTTGTTAAGCTTGACATACTTGTTAACAGGGAAGTTGTGGATGCACTGTCATTTATTGTACACAAGGCGTCATCTGTTGAACGAGGACGAAAGATTTGCGAAAAGCTTAAAAAAGAAATACCAAGGCATTTGTTTGAAATACCTATACAAGCAAGTATAGGTAGTAAAATTGTTGCAAGAAGTACTGTAAGTGCTATGCGTAAGGATGTACTTGCAAAATGCTATGGTGGTGATATTAGTCGTAAGAGAAAGCTGTTGGAGAAACAGAAAGAGGGCAAGAAAAGAATGCGTCAGGTGGGCAATGTAGAAGTTCCACAGGCGGCATTTATGAGTGTATTGAAGCTGGAAGAAGAATAAGCTTAGACAAATTAAGGGGTGGTGGAAGTGAAGCAGTTAAGCATTTATATCCATGTTCCGTTTTGCAAAAAGAAATGTCTGTACTGCGATTTTCCATCATTTTCTGGATGCGAAAATATTTATGAGGATTACGTAAACAGCCTTATATTTGAACTGCGTGATAATGCAATAGAAGCTAGGGAATATGAAATTGCCACAATTTTTATAGGTGGCGGCACGCCAACGGTTTTGCCGCCAAAACAATTGGGTAGGGTATTGGACACTATTTTCAATAAATATAATGTAAAAAGTGATGCAGAAATAACAATTGAGGCAAACCCAGGTACAGTGAATGGACAGGTGTTAAAAGAACTTAAAAGTATGTGTATAAACCGAATAAGTTTCGGCGTTCAGGCATGGCAAAACAGTTTGCTTAAAAGCCTTGGTCGAATACATACTAACGAAATTTTTGTGCATAATTTTAATGAGGCACGGGATGTGGGTTTTAAAAATATAAGTTGTGACCTTATGTTTTCATTGCCTAACCAAACTCTTATGGACTGGGAAGAAACGCTGGAAAAAATTATGCTCCTTAACCCTGAACATATTTCAGCTTATAGCCTTATAATAGAGGACGGCACACCCTTTAAGACAATGTATGAAAAGGGAATATTTAAGGCTACAGATGAGGCATTAGATAGAGAAATGTACTATTTAGCAAGGGAAATGCTTAAAGATAAAGGATATAATCAGTATGAAATTAGCAATTTTGCAAAACAAGGCTTTGAGAGCCGTCACAACATTGTATATTGGAATACAAAGGAATATTTGGGATTTGGTCTTGGTGCTCATTCCTATATGGGTGGAAAACGATTTCACAACACCTATTCTATGGCAGATTATATTAGCTCAAAGGGAAATATAATTAAGCTTAGAAAAGATATTGAAATATTAAGCAAAGAAGAAAAAATAGAAGAATTTATGTTTATGGGGCTTAGAATGACTGAGGGCATAAGCATATGTGAATTTAAAAAACGCTTTAACATAGCTGTTACAGATATATTTAAGGACAGCATTGAATATCTTATTGACCAAAAACTTTTGTATATTAAGGAGGACAGACTTGCCCTTACTGACAAAGGAATGGACATAAGTAACTTTGTTTTTGAAAAATTCATAATAAATTCATAATTATTTTTCAAATATCACTTGACAGTTATTGGGTTGAGTGATATTTTATTAAGTATAAATTAGCACTCGAGTTAAGTGAGTGCTAACAAATAAAAAGAGGTGTTGCAGTTATGTCATTAAGTGATAGAAAAATAAAAATTTTACAGGCTATTATAAATGACTACATTGCGACTGCAGAGCCTGTTGGAAGTAGAACCATTGCAAAAAAGTATGATTTTGGTTTAAGTTCTGCAACAATTAGAAATGAAATGAGCGACCTTGAGGAAATGGGGTTTATAATTCAGCCTCATGCTTCGTCAGGGCGTATTCCTTCGGACTTGGGCTACAGACTTTATGTTGACAGCCTTATGCAACAGAGGGATTTGGTAGATAAGGAAAAAAGCTATTTACATGGAATGGTTGCAGAAAATGTAAATCAGATAGAGTACCTTATGGAGGAAACTGCAAAAATGCTTTCCACCTTGACCAACTACACAACAATAATTTCTGAACCAATAATAAAAAGTACACGTCTTAAAAAGATACGCTTTATGAGTTTGGATGAAAAAAATGTAATGATAATAATTGCAGCAGATGGGAATATAGTTAAAAATCATATGGCAAAGGTAGATTATTTGCCTAATGATGATGAGCTTTACAGCATATCATGTGTTATTAATGAATGCTTGGAGGGTCAGATTATGGAAAGCATAGACTTGGCAGCGGTTGATATGCTTTACACAAACCTTTCTGGATATGATGAACTGATAACCGCAACACTTAGAGCAATAGAGAAAACTGTTAGAAGTGCCGAGAAGCTTCAACTGCATCTTAGTGGTGCAAAAAATATACTTGCTTTTCCTGAATTCAGTGATGTTCAAAAGGCTAAAAGCTTGATACAAACTTTGGAGGACAAGGAGTCCCTTAAAGCTCTTTTATCTACAAAAACTGTTGATGGCAAGGATTTGCAAATATATATAGGTAACGAAAATGGTATAGAAGAAATGAAGGATTGCAGCATTATAACTACAAGTTACAAATTTGCTGACAATATCACAGGAACAATTGGAATTTTGGGACCTACAAGAATGAATTATTCTCAAGTGGTTTCCGTACTCAATGCAATGGCAAAAAATATTGAAAACGTAGTCAGTAATTTAAGTAACCAAAGCGATAAAGAAAAAAATGATTCATAGAAGAGGGGAAATTTGAAAAATGGAAAACAACTTAAAAAATGACAACTTAACTCCAGATGAAGAAGAAATGCTGGAGGAAGTAATTGAAGATATAACAGAAACAGCAGATGGTGAAGTTGTAGATGATATAAAGGGAAATGCAGATGGAGCTGATGCAAAGCTTTCTGAAATGACTGACAAATATCAGCGAGTTGTAGCCGAATACTATAACTACAGAGAACGTACAGCAAAAGAAAAAGCAAGTATGTATAGTGACGGTGCAAGAGATACTGTGGAAAAGATATTACCTGTAATTGATAACCTTGAAAGAGCCGTTGCTACACAAAGTGCAAAAAGTGACGAAGATGATAGTTTTTTTAAAGGTGTTGAAATGGTACTGAAGCAGTTTAAAGAAATGCTTAAAGCTATGGGTGTTGAAGAGATACCTGCAAAGGGCGAAAAATTTAACCCTAACCTACATTCAGCAGTTAGCCACGTTGAAGATGCGAATTTCGGTGAAAATGAAATTACCATTGAAATGATGAAAGGCTACAAATATAAGGATAAAGTAATAAGACACAGTATGGTTCAAGTTGCAAACTAAAATAATATTTTGAATATTTAGGAGGAAAAAAATTATGGGAAAAATTATCGGTATTGACCTTGGTACAACAAATTCATGCGTATCTGTTATGGAGGGTGGCTCACCTGTAGTTATTGTTAACTCAGATGGTGCAAGAACAACTCCATCTGTAGTTGGCTTTGCAAAAAATGGCGAAAGACTTATTGGTGAAACTGCTAAACGTCAGGCTATTACAAATCCAGATAACACAATTAGCTCAATTAAAAGAGAAATGGGTACAAATTATAAAGTAACAGTTGATGGTAAAGGTTATTCTCCACAGGAAATTTCAGCTATGATTTTACAGAAATTAAAAGCAGATGCAGAAAATTACCTTGGTGAAAAAGTATCAGAAGCAGTTATTACTGTTCCAGCTTACTTCTCTGATGCACAGCGTCAGGCAACAAAGGATGCTGGTAAAATTGCAGGTCTTGATGTAAAACGTATTATAAACGAGCCTACATCAGCAGCTTTGGCTTATGGTCTTGATAATGAGCATGAGCAGAAAATCATGGTATACGACCTTGGTGGTGGTACATTTGACGTTTCTGTTATTGAAATTGGTGATGGAGTTATAGAAGTTTTGGCAACAAGTGGTAACAACAAGCTTGGCGGTGATGACTTTGACCAGAGAGTTATTAACTTTCTTGTACAAGAATTTAAAAAAGCAGAAAACATGGACTTAAGCAACGATAAAATGGCTATGCAGAGATTGAAAGAAGCAGCAGAAAAAGCTAAAAAAGATCTTTCAACAGTTACAAGCACAAACATCAATCTTCCTTTCATTACAATGAATCAGGATGGACCAAAGCACCTTGATGTAACTCTTACAAGAGCTAAATTTGATGAAATTACAGCAGACCTTGTAGACTCTACAATGGGTCCTGTAAAAACAGCTTTAAGTGATGCAGGATTGCAGGCAAGCGAACTTGATAAAATACTTCTTGTTGGTGGTTCAACACGTATTATTGCAGTGCAGGATGCAGTTAAGAAAATTACAGGCAAAGAGCCTTTTAAAGGTATCAATCCAGACGAATGTGTTGCAGTAGGTGCAGCTATTCAGGGTGGCAAGATGAGTGGTGAGGCAGGTGCAGGCGACATTATGCTTGTTGACGTAACTCCACTTTCACTTAGCATTGAAACAATGGGCGGCGTTGCAACAAAGATTGTTGAAAAAAATACAGCGATACCTACAAACAAGAAACAGGTATTTTCAACAGCAGCAGATAATCAGACAGCAGTTGATATTAGAGTAGTACAGGGTGAAAGACCACTTGCACGTGACAACAAGGAATTAGGAATGTTCCGCCTTGATGGTATTGCACCAGCAAGACGTGGAGTGCCACAGATTGAGGTTACATTTGACATTGATGCAAACGGCATTGTGCACGTATCTGCAAAAGACCTTGGAACAGGTAAGGAGCAGACAATAACAATTACAGCAAGTACAAACCTTAGTGATGACGAAATTGACAAGGCTGTAAGAGAAGCAGAGGAGTTTGCAGAGGCTGACAAGAAACGTAAAGAAGCTATTGATGCTAAGAATGAAGCAGATTCACTTATCTTCCAGACAGAAAAAACAATTAATGACCTTGAAGGCAAAATTGATGAGAGCGAAAAAGCAGCAGTTGAAGCTGAACTTTCAAAATTAAAGAGCCTTGCTGAGGGCATGAATGTTGATACAATGACAGAAGCTGATGTTGCAACCCTTAAAGAAGCAATCGAGGCACTTACACAGGAATTCTATAAGATTTCTGAAAAACTTTACCAGCAGAATCAAGCACAGGGTGAAGCACCACAGGATGCCCCTAATGGTGACGTTGTAGACGGTGATGCAAAAGAGATGTAAAAAGATGTAAAAGATAAAGACCTTGGTGCACTACCCTTATAAGGGAGTTTGGGCAGCGGCACCAAGGTCTTGTTTTTGAGTAGATGAGATATAGGGACGGTGACTTGGTTTGGCAGAAAAAAGAGATTATTATGATGTGCTGGGTATAAAAAAAGGTGCATCAGAGAGTGAAATAAAAAAGGCATACCGTCAGATGGCAAAAAAGTATCATCCTGACAATAATCCTGATGACAAATCCGCTGAGGAAAAGATGAAAGAGGTTAATCAGGCATATGAGATACTTAGCGATTCAGAAAAGCGTTCAAGTTACGACCAATTTGGTCATGCAGCGTTTGAACAGGGCGGTGCTGGCGGCGGTGGCTACTATGGCGGCGGCATGGACTTTGACATGGGTGACATATTCAATATGTTTGGTTTTGGTGGAAGCGGAAGCACTGCAAGGCGAAACGGTCCACAGCGAGGCTCTGATATTGGTGTAACAATACAAATAAGCTTTGAAGAGGCTATTTTTGGTACAACAAAGGAAATCTCTATCAATATAACTGATAAGTGTGATACGTGTAATGGCACAGGTGCAAAAACAGGTACTCACGCTGAAACTTGTAAACGTTGTAACGGTACTGGTCAAGAGCGTGTTGTGCAGCAATCTATTTTTGGTGCTATGACAAGCGTGCGTACCTGCTCGGTTTGTGGTGGTACAGGAAAGATTATAAAAGACCCATGCCCAACTTGCAGAGGAAAAGGTAGAGTTAAAAAAGCTAAAAAGTTTGAGGTTAATATACCAAAGGGTATAGACCATGGTCAAACTATTCGCTTATCGGGCAAGGGCGAGGCAGGCATTAACGGCGGAGGTTACGGTGACCTTATGGTAACTGTTTATGTTCAGCCAGACAGATATTTTGTGCGTAAAGGCATGGATATTTATTGTGACGTGCCTATTACTTTTGTTCAAGCGACGTTAGGCGATGAAATTACTATTAAAACTATAGATGGCGAACAAAAATATACAGTTAAACCAGGAACACAGCCTGAAACAGTTGCTACAATGCGAGGTGTAGGCGTACCTAACCTCAGAAATAATGCACAGCGAGGCAATCAAGTTGTAACATTTAAGGTTAAAATACCTACTGAACTTACAGGTAGACAAAAAGAGATTTTAAAAGAGTTTTACAATCCTAATGTAGTTGAAAATGAGAAAAAAGGCTTTTGGGATAAGATGAAAGAGAAGCTTGAAGATTAAATTGTATTAAAAATGGGTGCTTGAATTAACAAGCACCCATTTTGTGTTTACATTTTTATTTCACCAACTATTTTTACAGCATTTTTAGCTTTTGCAGCATTTTCTATTGCTTCATCCAAGGTTTTAGCAGTTGCCGTTAGATGTCCCATTTTTCTTTTAGGCTTGCTTTCTTCTTTGCTGTATACATGAAGCATTACTCCTGGTACAGCAAGGCACTCATCGGCACCAAGCACTATGGTTTTGCCCTTAAAGCCGTCTTCGCCCAGTATGTTTCGCATAACGGCAGGTCTTACAAGAGAGGCATCACCTAATGGTAATCCACTTACCGCACGTATATGTTGTTCAAACTGACTTGTAACACAGGCTTCAATGGTATAGTGACCAGAGTTGTGTGGTCGTGGTGCAACCTCGTTTATAGCCACGTTCCCATTCTTATCTACAAACATTTCCATGCAGAACATACCAACTCCGTTAAATACCTCCATAACACGCTTTGCCAGTACCATGGCTTTGTTAGTTGTTATTTCATCAATTGATGCAGGCACTCTTGTTTCATCTAAAATATTATCAAAGTGAATATTTTCAGCTACGGGATATACCTTTATATCGCCATTTATAGCACGACAGGCAAGCACAGAAATTTCCATTGTGAAAGGATAAAAACGCTCTGCCATAAGGGGAAGTACGCCGCTGCCAAGGGCTTTGTAACCGTTTTCAATATCCTCGACATTCTTAACAACATAGTTTCCTTTACCGTCGTAACCCCCAGTACACGCCTTTAAAAGCATTGGCAAGCCAAATTTTTCTGCGGCATTACGTATATCTTTTATGTCATTAATCTCAGCAAAATCTGGCACAGGTATCTCGTTTGCAGCTAAAAGAGTTTTCTGTAAAAATTTATTCTGAATGATTTCAAGGCTTGTTGCCGTTGGGTAAATTTCTTTGCCTTCTTTTTCAAGGTCTTTAAGTACCTGAGCATTGATATGTTCAAATTCATAGGTAATAACATCGCTTTTTTCAGCCAAAAGACGTATAGCTTTTTCATCATCAAAGTTGGCAACAATATGTTCATCTACAAGGGTATGGGCAGGGCAATTTAAAGTTGGGTCCAAAATGGTAATGTAAAAACCCATTTTTTTTGCTTCAAGAATCATCATTTGTCCCAACTGTCCGCCGCCTATAATACCTATTTTTTTATGTATATTTTCCATTTTTGTATTCCTCCGTATAATTTTTAGTTTTATTTTAGCATAATTTTTTTGTGAATTAAATAATTTTTCAACCATCTGTAAATAAGGCACGATAATATTGTTATCGTGTAAACTGCAAAAATGCGTACTGCATAGCATAGACCTATGTCGATTATACCATATTGAACTAATTTACCATTTACCAAAAACAGAACAAAACAGTGTGCAAGATAAATAGGATAGCTTACGCTGTTTATTGCCAAAAATATAGAATTTGGTCTTGTGCGTATACCTATGGACATGGTGAAAAGTATTGCTGTTACGCAGTAAAAAATATGTATGGTTTCAAGACTTGATACAAAAATACCAAGAACTAAAACTTTAAAGGTTAAGAAAATATCTATACATACCAAAAGAGCAAATGTAAATGTAATGTTGATATTTTTTTGAATAAGCCACGCACTGAATTTTTCGTAATTAATGCCACAAATTGCACCCATAGACCAATATAAAATGTAAGTTGTAAGCAGACGGTCATTGTAGTCAAAGGAGCATCCACCTGTAATTATATTAATTACTTTTGGCAAAAACTGACCGCACAAAATTGTGGTTAAAAGTGAAATAACCAAAATAGGCATAGGGTTAAAACGCTTGTAAAGCCATTGCCACAATGGCAAAAGTGCATAAAACTGCACTATAATAACAATAAAATAAAATGGGCTAACAAGGCTACCCAGCATCATGTTTTTTATAAGGTGAGTAAGGCTAAAGGGAAAATAATTATGCTTGCAAAAATAAATATAATATACAACAACCCAAATAACATATGGCACGATTATTGCCTTAATTCTTGAAATGTAGTAGCGTTTATAATTAGTTACAGCAGTTTTTTTAATAAAGATTTTTAGTCCAGATAGAAAAATAAAGCCCTGAACAACAAATGCACTAAGACGCCAAGGCACCATAACGGCAAGGTATTGAATACTGTTTCTTTCCAAGGAGGAAACAGCAATGCTGGAAGTATGAATAAACACCACCAAGAGGCACATTATTACATTTGCAAATATTATTTCTTGTTTTGGTTTTTCTATATTCATGTGAATTCCTCCGTTGTTATATGTAGTAGAATTATAGCATAAAAGCTATTGTAAATATATAATTTTAATAAAATTTAAGTGCATTTACACTTTTATAATGGTATAATTAGCTATTAGAAATTTTTGGGTGTTTAAATAAGCGTGTTGTATTTCAAAGAGGTTAAGGGATACGCAATAAATTAAGGGGTATGGTAATGGCAGATAACAAAACAACAACAAGGAGAACTACATCACCGGGAAAGAAAGCAACCAGTGCACGAAAAACAACTAACTCCAAAAAAACTTCGGGAGCAAAGAAGGCGAATTCAAAGGGAAAAGTGAATGAAAAAAAATTTGGAGACTCAATTTACGACGAAATACTTTTATTGGTGCTTATTATAATATCAATTTTGGTTTTGTTAAGCCTTTTCACATCTGTAATGGGTATATTTGGTGTAGTAATGAACAGCTTGCTAAAAGGATTTTTTGGTGCAGGTGCATTTATACTACCAATACTTGTAATAGCTTTTTGTGTATGGATGCTTGCAAGCAAAGATAAGTATTTTGCAGGTGTAAAGATAACAGGCGTTATACTTTTTGTAATTAGTATTGCAACATTTTTTCAGCTTGCTAGTTCGGGTTCACAGAGTATTGTTGGAGATTTAACTTTTTTTAACCAAATAGGATATTTTTATAAAAATGCAACAGGCACCAATGGTGGGCTGATAGGTGGAGTTATTGGTACGGGTTTAAGCAAGGCTATTGGCTGGGGCAGCTTTATTGTTACAGTGGCGGCTATTATAATTTCAGTTATGCTTGGCACAGGCAAATCACTTATGGTTGGTATAAGTAATTTTATAGATTACTCTAAACAACGCCGCAATGTAAAAGAAGCAAGAATTAAGGCACAGGCCGAAAACATAAGAGAACGTGAAATCAAAAGAGAAAAACAGATGGAGCAAAACAACATAAGACAACTTGAACGTATGCAGAAAAAAGCCAAGAGGGGAAGTTTCAATATAAAGCTTGGTTGGCATGAAGGTGGAAAAATAGAAGACCAAAATAATAGTGATGACATAGTAATTGAAAAAGAAGTTAAACCCTTGGTTGAAGTGCAGGAGGATACACCCTCCATTGATATTTCTGGTATAGACTTAACTGAGCAAAATCCTCAACGTCTTATTGAAGTTATTGGAGTTACACAGGTTAAACCAGACGAAGTGATTCCTGTGTTTGGTTTAAATAGTGGAACAGCAGAAAATGAAATTGAGGTTAATATACCTATAATAAATGTACTTGAAGAACCGAAAGAGGAAACTGAGGAGCTACAAATTTTTGCTGAAAAAGAATTGGAAATCCAAAAAGAAGAACCAAAAATAGTAGAGATGGGTACTTCAAAGGTTATTGAACCATTGATAGAGCAGTTTGTTGAAACACAAGTTAAAGATATTACACCAGTTGCAGAGCCTATTGAAATAACTACTGTGGAAAAGGGAAAAAAGCCAGAAGAGCCAAAGTATGTATTTCCACCTATAAATATTTTGGGGCAGAAACCACAAGCATCAACAGGCGAAACCAAGACAGATATGATTGCAAATGCAAAAAAATTAGAAGAAACCTTAGGCAGTTTTGGAGTAGAGGCAAAGGTTATTCAGATAAACAAAGGGCCAACAGTTACTAGATATGAGCTTGCACCAAGTCAGGGGGTTAAGGTTAGTAAAATTGTTAACCTTGCAGATGATATTGCTCTTAATCTTGCAGCAACGGGAATAAGGATAGAAGCACCTATACCAGGTAAGGCGGCGGTTGGAATAGAAGTGCCAAACAAAGAACCGCAGTCTGTTTATCTTAGAAGTGTGCTGGAAAGTGATGCTTTTAAGAAATTTCAGTCCAAATTGGCTTTTGCATTGGGTGAGGATATTGCAGGTAATGCCATAGTAACCGATATTGGAAAAATGCCGCATTTGCTCATAGCAGGGGCAACAGGAAGTGGTAAAAGTGTTTGTATAAACACACTTATTACAAGCATACTCTACAAGGCAGACCCTAAAGAGGTTAAGCTTTTACTGGTAGACCCAAAGGTTGTTGAGCTTAGTGTATATAATGGCATTCCACACCTTTTAATACCAGTTGTAACCGACCCAAAGAAAGCTGCAGGTGCATTAAACTGGGCTGTAAGGGAAATGCTTGGAAGATACCAAAGCTTTGCTGAACACAATGTGCGTGACATAAAGGGTTATAATCAGATGATGGTGGATAAGGGCGAATCAGATGTAATGCCACAGATAGTTATTGTCATAGACGAGCTTGCAGACCTTATGATGGCAGCACCAGGTGAGGTGGAGGATTCTATTTGTCGTTTGGCACAGATGGCAAGAGCGGCAGGAATGCACCTTATCATTGCAACTCAAAGGCCTTCGGTTGACGTTATTACAGGTGTTATTAAGGCAAATATTCCATCAAGGCTTGCTTTTGCAGTTTCTTCAGGCATAGACTCAAGAACTATTTTGGATAGCGTTGGTGCAGAGAAGCTTTTGGGCAAGGGAGATATGCTGTTTTACCCAGTTGGAATGAGTAAGCCTGTGCGTATACAGGGTGCTTTTGTAACAGATAAAGAAGTTGAAAATATTGTAGACTTTGTTAAGCGTGGTAAAAACACCACCTATGACAAGGAAATGATAGACAGCATAACTTCTTCAGCTAAATCTGCAGAGGCTGGTGAGGACAGTGATGAGTTTTTCGATAAATCCGTTGACCTCGTTGTAGAGAAAGAAAAGGCATCTGTAAGTATGCTTCAACGTCAATTTAGAATTGGTTATAACCGTGCGGCAAGAATTATGGATGACTTGGAAAGTAAGGGAATAGTTGGCTCGGAAGAGGGCAGTAAGCCCCGACGTGTGCTTATTACTAAGGCACAGCTTAACGAGATGCGTTATCCTTCTGATGATAATATGTAAAATAAAACAAAGACACTAAATATTTTAAATGATATTAAGTGGCATTTTGATGGTTTCTATACAAAGAGGAGAATATATAATGAATATAAAAATAGCTTTTGTTTCTCTTGGCTGCGACAAAAACCTTGTAGATAGCGAGGTAATGCTTGGTTTGTGCAAACAGGCAGGAATAGAAATAGTGGCAGACGAGAGTGTGGCAGATTTGATAGTGGTTAACACCTGTTGCTTTATACAGGATGCCCTTGAAGAAAGCATAGAAACTATTGTGGAAATGGGCGAGTATAAAAAAGATGGCAATTGTAAGGGAATAATTGTTGCTGGCTGTTTAGGTCAGCGTTATCAGAAAGAAATATTTGATGAAATGCCTGAGGTTGATGCTATAGTTGGTACAACTGCATACGAAAAAATTGTTGAAGTTGCAAAACGTGTTTATGCGGGGGAAAAAATAAAAGAGCTAACAGACATTGATATGCCAATGATTGCTGAGGATAATTCAATGCTTAGAATGCTGTCAACGGCAGGTCATTTTGCATATTTAAAAATAGCTGAGGGTTGTGATAACCATTGCACATATTGTGTTATTCCTAAGCTTAGGGGAAAATATAGAAGCCGTAGCACTGAAAGCCTTGTTAAAGAAGCTGAGGTGCTTGCCTCACAAGGTGTTAAAGAACTTATTCTTGTTGCACAGGATACTGCACTTTATGGTAGTGACATTTACGGCAAAAGCTGTTTGGATAAATTGCTTACGGCTCTTTGCAAAGTGGAGGGCATTGAGTGGATTAGAATTCTTTATTGCTATCCCGAACATATAACTGATGAAACAATAGCTGTAATGGCAAAAGAGGACAAAGTGTGTAAATATCTTGATATGCCAGTTCAATCGGGTTGTGACAGCGTACTTAAACGTATGGGCAGAAAAAATACTGCCAATATAATTGAAGAAAAAATAACAAAATTGAGAACAGCTATGCCAGATATTACTCTGCGAACAACTCTTATTACAGGATTTCCAGAGGAAACAGAAGAAGAGTTTAATGAAACATTAGGTTTTGTTGAAAGGTCACGTTTTGACAGACTTGGCGTTTTTACCTATTCTCAAGAGGAGGGTACACCAGCGGCAATTATGAAAAATCAAATTGACGAGGACGTAAAGAAAGAAAGAAAAGACTTAATAATGGAAACGCAGAAGTTTATATCTGCCTCAAAATGTGAAAATGCAGTTGGCAAAAGAATGAAGGTTCTTGTTGAAGGCAGACTTCCTGAGGATAAGGTTTATTGTGCAAGAAGCTATAAAGATGCACCTGATATTGACGGTCTGGTTTTTGTAAGCAGTGATGAAGAATTGCTTACAGGCGATTTTGCAGAGGTAGTTATAACACAGGCAAGCGACTATGATTTATATGGAAGGGTGGTAGAATAATGGAAATGAACTTACCAAACAAACTTACAATGGCAAGGGTTATAATGATACCTGTATTTTTATTGGTGCTGTTAAGCGGAGTTGTGCCACAGCCAATAAATAGGTACATTGCGGTTATCATATTTATGGTGGCTTCTTTTACAGATTATCTTGATGGACATCTAGCAAGAAAATATAATTTGGTCACAAATTTTGGTAAATTTATGGACCCTCTTGCGGATAAATTGCTTGTTGCGGCTGCACTTATATCAATGGTTGAACTTGGTGACATTGCTGCGTGGATAGTTATAATCATAATTAGCAGAGAATTTATTATTACAGGCTTTAGGTTAATAGCACTGGAGGCAAATGTGGTTATAGCTGCAAGCTGGTGGGGCAAAACAAAAACTGTTAGCCAAATGGCAATGATAATTATTGTTTTAAGTGGTGTTGATAATATTTTTGGTCAGATACTTATTTATGCGTCGGCAATGTTAACAATTATTTCAGGTGTAGACTATATTGTTAAGAATATAAAAGTATTAAAAGGATAGGAGGGGAAAAAATGAAAGCGGAGATTTTGGCAGTTGGAACAGAGTTGCTTTTAGGTGATATTGTTAATACGAATGCACAATATATTTCCAAACAGCTTGCACAGATGGGTATAGATGTATATTATCAGACTGTTGTTGGAGATAATGCACAAAGATTGGAAAAAACTATATTTAATGCCTTTGATAGGGCAGAGCTTATTATTACATCTGGTGGTCTTGGACCAACTGAGGATGACCTTACAAAAGAAACAGGAGCAAAATATTTTGGTAAAAAGCTTGTCCTTGACCAAAAGGCTATGGATATGCTTGAAAGTTTTTTTTCACGGATTAACAGAAAAATGACTGAAAACAACGCAAAACAAGCATATGTTCCAGAAGGTGCATTGGTTATGTACAACAAAAACGGTACAGCACCTGGCATTATTATGGAAGAAAATGGAAAGACTCTTATAAACCTTCCTGGTCCGCCAAAGGAATTGATTCCTATGTTTGAGGAATATGTTAAGCCATATCTCGCTAAAAAACAGGAAAATATTTTTCATTCACGTGTTTTAAGAGTTGCCAAAATAGGTGAAAGTGAAGCTGAAGATATGGTTAAAGATATTATTTCTGCACAGACAAACCCAACAATAGCAACGTATGTTAAAAAATTTGAGGTTATTTTCAGAATTACTGCAAAGGCAAAAAATGAAAATGAAGCAAATAAAATAATTGAACCGATGGTACAGGAAATATATAAACGATTTGGCAACAATATTTATGCTGAGGGTGAAACTACCATTCAAAAGGTTACCTGCAAAAAACTTATGGATAAAAACCTTACAGTAGCTGTAGCGGAAAGCTGTACAGGCGGTATGCTTGCCTCAGCATTTACAGATATTGCTGGAATATCTAAAATATTTATGGAGGGGGATGTAACCTACAGCAATGACGCAAAAATTCGTCGCCTTGGTGTAAAGGAAGAAACCCTTCAAAAGCATGGAGCTGTAAGCAGTGAAACTGCGGCAGAAATGGCACAAGGCATTGCCGAAGCCGCAGGCACAGATATAGGAATTTCTACAACAGGTATTGCTGGACCTGACGGCGGAACGGCAGAAAAGCCCGTAGGTACGGTGTTTATTGGTTTGTACTTTAAGGGGAAGGTGAAAACTAAAGAGATTCATCTTGTTGGCAATAGAGAAAAAATAAGGCAAAGAACTGTAGACACAACTTTTGACTGGCTTAGAAGAGAGATTGATAAAAATGAATAGTAAAAAAGGAACATTTTTTCTGTTCACGGCTGCCGCAGTTGGCGGATTCGGGTTTGTGGCAATGAAAATTCTGCTTGACAGTGGGTTTTCCCCAATTCAGTGTGTTGCAGGGCGATATATATTTGCAGTTGTGTTTATGTGCCTATTTTATATTAAGGAAGTAAAAAAAATAACAGTGGAAGAGCTAAAAGGCGGAAGTCTGATGGGCGTACTGTTGTTTCTGCTATTTGTTATGTTAATGGAGGGCTTAAAAAGAACGACGCCCTCTGTTAACGCATTTTTGTCCTGTACATCAGCAATTATTGTGCCTATTATACTATGGATAGGCTATAAAAAAAGACCAGATAGATATATTATTATAGGTGCAATTATGACAATTTTTGGTGCCGCAATGCTATCCTTAAATGATGGATTAGAAATAAACTTGGGTGCAATTTTATCTTTTGGTGCGTCTGTTATGTTAGGTATGCAGATGATTGTAATGGATAAATATGTTGAAAACTGCAATCCTGTAAGGCTTACTATGGTTGAAAGCGTTTTGGTTATGGTGCTTTCAGTTGCGGCAGCTTTGTTTTCAGGAAAGGCAGTACCATCTATTGATAAGATAAACTTTGTTATGTTTTTCATAGCAGGCGTGTTATGCACATTTGTTTATTTTCTCTTTATAAGTATTGGTCAGAAAGATACATCACCTACAAGCACATCAATAATTATGACTTCGGAGTCTGTTTTTGGGGCATTTGCATCAGCTATATTTTATGGTGAGGCCATTGGGCTGCGTGTTGTTGCGGGAGGTATGCTTATTTTTTGTGCAGTTGTAGTTGCCGAGGCAAAGCCCGATTTTTTTGCCAAAAAGGAACTATTGACGAACCGTTACAAATAGGATAAACTAGGAACGTGAGTTTGCTTTTTGAAAAGGAGAGTAATATGGCTGATAAAAAAGGTTCAAAAAAAGAAGAAATTAAATATGAAAGTAAAGAGAAAGCACTTGAAGCGGCTCTTAATAACATAGAGAAGAAATTTGGCGAAGGCTCAGTTATGAAGCTTGGCGACGAAAAATCACGCATGAATGTTGAGGTTACCCCAACAGGGTCGTTAAGTCTTGACATTGCTCTTGGTGCAGGTGGTATTCCCAAAGGACGCATTATAGAGATTTATGGGCCTGAGTCATCAGGTAAAACCACCCTTGCATTACATATGGTAGCAGAGGTGCAAAAGCAGGGAGGCATTGCTGGCTTTATTGATGCAGAACACGCACTTGACCCTGTGTATGCAAAAAATCTTGGTGTGGATATAAATAATCTCTACATATCACAGCCAAATGATGGTGAGGAAGCATTGGAAATTGCTGAAACCATGGTACGCTCTGGTGCTATTGATATAATTATTGTGGACTCGGTTGCCGCTCTTGTGCCAAAGGCTGAAATTGAAGGCGAAATGGGTGATAGCCATATGGGTCTTCAGGCAAGGCTTATGAGCCAGGCGTTAAGAAAGCTGACGGCAAGCATTGGGAAAACAAAATGTACGGTTATTTTTATAAACCAGTTGCGTGAAAAAATTGGAACAATGTATGGTAGTCCGGAAACAACAACAGGTGGGCGTGCACTTAAGTTTTATGCTTCTGTAAGGATGGATATAAGAAGAATTGATACTTTGAAAAAGGGTACCGAAATGATTGGTAGCCGAACAAAAGTTAAAATAGTTAAAAACAAAATTGCACCGCCGTTTAAAATTGTTGAATTTGATATTATGTATGGCAAGGGAATATCAAAAGAAAGCGATATACTGGATTTAGCAGCTGAAATTGATGTTGTTAATAAGAGTGGTGCATGGTACTCTTATAAAGAAACAAGAATTGGACAAGGACGAGAAAATGCAAAGCAGTATCTTATAGAAAATCCAGAAATAACAGCTGAAATTGATGCGGCCGTAAGGGCACATTTTGGGTTTGCGGCAGATGGAAAGAAAATTAAAGTGGAAGAAAAAACAGCGTCTGCAGATAAAAAGAGTAAAGAGGAAAAAGCAGATAAGTCTGAGGACTTAGACTTAGCGTCTGAGGAAAATATTAGTGATGAAAAAGATGCAAAAGAACTGCTTATGGAACAGGATAGCTAAAAGCTTTTGAGTTAAATAAATAATTACACTAAGGGGATTGCTTTTGCAATCTCCTTTTGGCATAACGAGGTGTAAAAAAATGGTGGTTACAAGTGTAGAACAACAGAAAAAAAATCTTGAGCGATACAACGTATTTATAGACGGAGAGTTTGCGTTTGGACTTATTATGGAGGACATTTTGTTTTTCAAAATTAAAGAGGGAAATGAAATTTCTGAAGAAAAGTATGACTATATAAAGGATACAGTTGTATACATAAAAGCTCAAAACACAGCACTTAAGTACCTTGGTTATAAAATGCGTACTGAAAAAGAAATTAAAGACAAGCTTATTGAAAAAGAGTATGACGATGAAATAATTGGCAGAGTACTTGAATTTTTAAGGAAATATAATTATGTGGATGACCTTAAATATGCCCAAAGCTATATAAAAGAAGTACAGCGTCTTAATCCTAAAGGCAGTTATGCAATTAAGCACAAGCTTAGAGAAAACGGCGTTTGCGACAATGTTATAAGCGAGGCATTGGAAGATTGTGACCTTGATGAAGAAGAAGGTGCGGAGCGACTTTTAGGTAAAAAGTTGGGTGAACGCAGACAAGTTTCCTATAAAGAGAAGAAAAAACTCCATGATTTTCTATTAAGAAGAGGTTATTCTTATGCTATAATAAAAAAGGCTTTTGATAGTCTTGAAATAGAATTAGAGAAAACAGCGTACGACGATTTTTGACCGATGGTTGCAGGAGGGACAATATGGCTTACTACATGGGAGAAGTTGTAAGGCTTAGAAACAAGTTTTTTGAAGCTTACAACGAGGGAGAATACACAGACGCAATTAAATATGGCACTGATATTATAAAACTTTATAATGATAATGGTGATACAGAAAGCCTTGAATATGCTAATGACATTAACAATATGGCTATAGTGTACAGTGATATTATGGCACATGAAAAGGCTATTAAATTGTATAAACAGGCGGCAGAAATTAAACATAAAATAGCAGGAGAGAATACCCTAAACTATGCTGATACTATAAGCAACCTTGCAGTGGCACTTAGCCTTGAGGAAAAGCACAATGAAGCTCTTGCTCTTCATAAAAAAGCACTTAAAATACGTGAGGGTCTTTTGCCTGAAAATCATAATGATTGTACCATAAGCCTGTTTAATGTAGCAAGTTCTTATGAGGATTTGAAGAAGGATGATAAGGCTTTGCAATTTTTTCAAGCAGCACTTAAATGTGCAAATAAACAGCAGGAATTCTCTAAAAAGGACTATGCTGATATTTTATGCGGATATGCTCGTGTGCTTGAGAAAAAAGGAAAGTACAAAAAATCCATTTCTAACTACTGTAAAGCTGTGGAAATATTAAAAAAAGAGGAGGGGGAAAAGAATTTTTATTATCTTTCAACTCTTCTTGAAGTTGCAGCTGTATGTGAAAAGGCAAAGTTTTATGACCAGGCAGTTGTATATTATAAGCGTGCAATAGACAGCCGTAGAAATATGATGGAAAAAACTCATTTGGATTATATAACTAACCTTAATGCCTTAGCAGGAGCGTTTATTAAGCGGCGTGATTTTGATAGAGCCATTGAAACCCATAAGGAGGCACTTTCTATACTTAAAAATATAGTTGGTGAGGAACATCATTTTTATGCAGACAGCCTTAATAACATTGGGGTGGACTATCTTAAAAAGTGTGACTACACCAACGCTATGGAATATTTTGAAAAGGCATTGGAGCTAAAGAAAAAAGCTTTAGGAAGCAGTAATTTAGGTTATACAATAAGCCTTGAATGTATTGGGAATGTTTATTTGGGACTTAAAAACTATGAGGAAGCTTTTGAAAAATACAGCGAGGTTCGACTTATACGCAAACAGATTTCTGGAGAAAATAATCTTTTGTATATAGAATCTTTAATGAATTTGGGAAAACTGTTTCTGGAACAAAACAATCTCAATCGTGCAGAAGAGTATATGCGTGAAGCTTTAATGCTTAGAAAAAAGCTTGAAGAACCAAAAAATATGGGCATGGCTATAAACCTTCATTACATTGCAGAAATTATGGAGAAAAAAGGCGAATATGATGATGCTGTACAGCTTATGCAGGAGGCACTTACCGTAAGAAAAGCTGTTTATGGACGAAATCATCCACGATATGCAAGAGGCCTATATTTTTGTGCAGTGATGGAGATGAAGTGTGGCAGATATGAAGAGGCTTTAAATGATTTTGATTTTGCCATGGAAATACAGGGCGACTGTGTTGGCGAGGACAATTCTGATTTTAAGGAAACGGCAAAAGAACTTAAAAATGCAAGAATTAAGCTTTGCGATTACTATAGAGAGCTTAATCAGCTAGACAAGGCAGTTGACCATTTTGAAAAGGCAATGGAACTTTTTTGCAGCAGAGATGCAGCAGAAAGACTTGAATTTATGATTAAATATGCGTATATATACAATGGTATAGGTAGGCTAGAGGAATCCTTCAGGCTTTTGGATGATGCAAAAACTGAAATTGCAGAGAGAGAGGGAGAACATTCACTTCTTTTTGCTCATGCTCTTAAGGCTGAAGGGAAATTACTGGTGGAAATTGGTGATGTAAAAGGCGGTGAAAAGAGCCTTATAAAAGCTTTAGAAACAGAACATACATTGCTTGAAAATAAAGACGGCTCAACTGCGGAAATAGTGGTATTTATGGGTGATACTTATTTTGCAAATGGGGAAAATGAAAAGGCACAGGAATATTATAATAAAGCTGTGAAAAGTGATGACGAACACGGAGCAAGAGGAAAAGCAGGTTTAGGTTTTTGTGCTTTTGCAAAAAAAGATTTTGATACAGCATATAAGTATTTTGAAGAAGCAAAACTTGGTATGGAAAAATACAAAGCAACAGAGAACATAGAGTTTGCAAAAATTGCAGGTTGTATGTCAGTTATAGAGGGAAAAAAGAAAGATTACGAAGCAGCAGCTGATAGTCTTGAAAAAAGCATATCTATAAGAAGATTTTTAGAAACCCTTGATAAAAGCTATATTAACGATTTGATTAAGCTTTCGCTATTAAATAAGCGTTTAGGTAAAAAAACAGAAGCGTGTGAAAATTTAAGCGAAGCAGCAGCAATTGTAAACAAGAACGAGGGCGATAGTGAAAATTTTGCTAATCTCATAATTAAAACTGCAAAGCTTAATATTGAACGAAAAAACTATTCTGTAGCAGAAATTTTGCTTACAAAAGCGGCAGAGATATATAGCAGAATTTTTGGGAAATATAGTGATGAATTTGCATCTGTTATATACGACATGACAAAGCTTTATGTAAAAACAAAGGATTCGGAAAAAGGAATAAGATGTTTTGAAACACTTAAAGAAATAACCCAAAAAAACCTCAAAAGCATATATTCTGAAGAAAAGTATTTTAAAGATTGGGTAAGATTTAAAAAATGAAAAAATATTGAAAAAAAATGTAAATATTGTTGACAGTTATGGTGCTTCATGCTATCATATTACAGTGCGTTTAGTACGTACGTTTTGGCCGCACGGAGAGGTTGTAAATCTGAAGAATGGCTTTGGATACCGTATTCGGCGAGTATACTGCGAGGAGGTGTACGTGTGTACGCAATTATTGAAACTGGTGGAAAACAATACAAGGTTGCTGAAGGTGATGTAATCACTGTTGAGAAATTAGGTGTTGAAGCAGGTAGCGAGTTCGTTTTTGATAAGGTTTTGGTTTTATCAAATGAAGGTGAATTATCTGTAGGTGCTCCTTATGTATCAGGTGCTAGTGTATCAGCAAGTGTAGTTGGCGAAGGAAAAGCTAAAAAGGTTATTATTTACAAATATAAATCTAAAAAAGGCTTTCACAAAAAAAGAGGTCACAGACAGCCATTTACAAAATTACAGATTAGCAAAATTACTCTTTAATTTTTAGTTATGATAAAAGTTAAAATTTATCGTAATAACAAATTAAAAATTTATGGATTTCAATTGTCGGGTCATGCAGAATTTTCTGATAACGGCAATGACATTATCTGCTCAGCTGTAAGCATTTTGGTTATAAATACCATTAATGCTATCGAAACCTTTACAGACGAAGAATTTCAGACCGATGCAGACGAGACAGAGGGTGGATTCATAAAATATTCTTTGCCCATTATTAAAAATGGTAAAGAAAATCACGACGTGGAGCTTTTACTTGAAACAATGCTCCTTGGACTTAACAACATTAAAAATGAGTATGGTTGTTATATAAAGATTAATGACGAAGGAGGTAGAGTATAATGATGAAATTAAACCTTCAGTTTTTTGCACATAAGAAAGGCGTGGGTTCTACAAAGAACGGCCGTGATTCTGAAGCAAAAAGACTTGGAGCAAAACGTGCTGACGGACAGTTCGTTTTAGCTGGAAACATTCTTTATACACAAAGAGGAACAAAAATTCATCCTGGTCTTAACGTAGGTCTTGGCGGAAACGATAATCTTTTCGCTTTAGTCGACGGTAGGGTTAGTTATGAAAGAAAAGGCAGAGATAAAAAGCAGGTTTCTGTTTATCCTGTAGTTGAAGCAGCAGAATAATTTTAGTTTATGCGAGGGTTTCAAATGCTTATCATTTGAAGCCCTTTTTCGTAAAATAAGACAGAGTATACTAAGTTGTTTAAATTTAGGGCATAGTAACCCTAAATTGGTTTAAAAGAGGTGAAGCAATATGTTCGTAGATAGAGTTAAAATTCACATTAAGGGCGGAAACGGTGGAAATGGAGCTGTTTCTTTTTACAGAGCAAAATATATTACCCATGGTGGGCCTGATGGCGGCGATGGAGGACGTGGTGGCGACGTTATATTTGAAGGAAATCCAAGCATGAATACCCTTATGGATTTCAGATACAAAAGAAGCTTCAAGGCAGAACCAGGCGTTGATGGCGGAAAAAATAACCGTTCAGGTGCAGATGGCGGAAGCATTGTAATCAAAGTTCCTGTAGGAACGGTTATACGTGAGGCCGAAAGCAATAAAATTATGGGTGACATAACAAAGAGCGGCGAAAGAAAAACAGTAATTAAAGGCGGAAAGGGTGGCAAGGGCAACCAGCACTTTGCAACACCAACACGTCAGGCACCTCGCTACAGTGAACCGGGTAAGTTTTCAAAAGAATATGATATTATTCTTGAGCTTAAGCTTATTGCAGACGTGGGTATAATTGGATTCCCTAATGTTGGAAAAAGCACACTGCTTTCTATGGTGACAAATGCTAATCCTAAAATTGCTAATTATCACTTTACTACTCTTGCACCAAACCTTGGGGTTGTGCAAGGCAAAAACGGTGAGGACTTTGTTTTGGCAGATATACCTGGGCTTGTGGAAGGTGCAAGCGAAGGCATTGGTCTTGGACACGAGTTTTTAAGACACGTGGAAAGAACAAAGGTATTTATTCACGTAGTAGATGCAGCGGCATTGGAGGGTAACGACCCTGTTGAGGAAATTAAAAAGATAAATAACGAACTTTTTAATTATAATCCAGAGTTGGCAAAACGTCCGCAGGTAATTGCGGCAAACAAAATTGATATTCCAGACGCAGAAGAAAATGTTCAGCGTTTAAAAGCAGAATACGAGCCTATGGGATATGAAGTTTATCCTATTTCTGCGGCTACCAACAAAGGTCTTGATGAACTTTTGGCATCAGTTGCAGCTAAACTTAAGGATTATCCTGAGGACATTGTGTTTCAAGAGGATTTTGAGGAATATCAAGAACCTGAAATTGATAATCAGCCTTTTGAAATTGAAGTTTTTGAAGATAATTACTATGTGGTTTCTGGTGCTGGAGTAGAAAAGATGATTGGCTACACTTACATTGATACCGAAAAGGGTTTCGCTTTCTTCCAAAAATATCTTAAGGAAAAAGGCATCATTGATGCACTTGAGGAAAAAGGTATTAACGAGGGCGATACCGTTAGAATATATGGTTTAGAGTTTGATTATTTTAGGTAATTAGAAGGAGAAATTTTATGCTGACAAGCAAGCAGAGAGCATATTTAAGAAGCATGGCAAATGGTCTTGACACTATTTTTCATGTTGGAAAAAGTGGTGTAACGCCAGAACTTACCGAAACATTCAGCCAAGCATTGGAAACAAGAGAGCTTGTTAAAGCAAATGTTTTGGACAATAATCTTCTTGGTCCACGTGAGGTTGCACAGACCATTGCGGATAGAACCCATGCAGAAGTTGTTCAGGTTATTGGTAACAAATTTGTGCTGTATAGAAAAGCCAAAAAGCCTGTTATAGAGTTACCAAGGGCTAAATAGGTATAAACAACTAACACGGCTGCATAAAATTTGCAGCCGTTATTTTTAGTTAAAATGTGATTTTGTGCATATAACTTGTACTTTTTTTGGGAATAAAGTATAATATCTAGGTGATTTCTGAAAACCATAACTGAGGTGTTTGTTTTGAAGGATGAGATTAAAAGCTTAAAGGTTATAAATAAGTTTGCTATTTTAGGTGGAACCTTTGACCCTATACATTTGGGTCATATTTCCGTAGCAGAAGCAGTTTTGGACAAAACTGATGTTGAAAAAGTATTATTTATTCCATCGGGTAAGCCGCCCCACAAGGAACTGGAATGTGTATCTAACAGTGATATACGGCTGGATATGACACGGCTTGCTATAGAGGGACATGAAAACATGGAAGTATCTTCAATAGAGATTGACCGTGGCGGAATGACATATACTGTGGATACTGTGTTACAACTTAAAGCGTTGCTTGGAAATGATGCAAAATTTAAGTTTATAACAGGTGCTGATGCCATTCACGACATTAAAACGTGGAAAGATTACAAACTTCTTTTAAAAATTTGCAGCTTTATTGCAGTTACACGTCCAGGCTACAACAAGAATACCGAAGCTATGGAAATTGAAAAAATAGAAAAGAAATTTGGATGTGATATTGAATTTATTGAAATACCGCCTGTTGATATTTCGTCATCACAGATACGCCAGAACATAAGCAATGGAATTTCTGTTGATGGTATGGTACCTGATAAGGTGTCTGAATATATTTTCAAAAAAGGACTATACAAGTAGGAGATTATTATGCTGGATTTTATTACAACTGAAAGAAAATTACAGTCTACATTGTCTATCGAAAGATACATCCATACAATGGGGGTTGTTAAGACGGCACTTAAACTGGGAAATTTATATGGTGCTGACAGCTATAAAGTACACGTTGCGGCACTTTTGCATGACTGTGTGAAAGACTATCCGCCTGATATGAAGAGACGTTTCTGCAAGGAGTTTCATGTTGAGGTAGATGATATAATGCTTAGCTGTATAGACCTAACCCATGCTTTTTTAGGGGCTGAGGTTGCCAAAAGAGAATATGGTATTGTTGATGAAGAAATTTTAGATACAATAAAATATCACACAACTGGCAGAAAAAATATGGGAATTGTAGAAAAAATAGTATTTATTGCTGATTATATTGAGCCTAACAGAAAAACATTTGATACACTTGAAGAAGCAAGAAAGCTTGCCTTTGAGGATATTGATAAGGCAATGGCATTTATACTTGAAAGCACTATAGAGTATGTGAATGAGCGTAACAGACCACTTCATCCATTATCGGTTGAGGCTTTTGAATATTACAGTGGTTTGGAGAAAAATTAGGAGGTAATTTATGAAAGATTTTAGAGAAGCGGCAAAAATTGCACAAGCGGCACTGGAAGATAAAAAAGCAGAGGACATTAAGGTTCTTGATTTAAAGGGTTTATCAAATATTACAGATTATTTTGTTATTGCAAGTGGTAACAATATCAATCAGCTTAGAGCAATGGCTGATAATGTTGAAGAAAAGCTTTTTAAAGAGGGTTACAAACTTCATCATTCCGAAGGTTATCAGGGTGGGGCTTGGGTACTTTTGGATTTTGGCAATATCATTATTCATCTTTTTAATAAAGAGGATAGAGAATTTTACAGCCTTGACAGAGTATGGGGCGACGCAAAAGAAATTTAGTTTTTAAAGAAAAAGGGTGTAGACACTGCGTCTACACCCTGAATATTATCTTTTATTTGCACGTTTGTTTAAGCTTGCCATTTTGTCATTGGATTGCTTGAGAAAATCTTTCATTCTCTCTTCAAACTCGTTAAGTGGTGGCTGTGGTGAAGCCTGAGAATCATTATGTCTGTCATAATTAGGCTTCTGGTCACGAGGTTTAAAGTTTGGTTGTCTTTGTGGTCTGTCGGTTCTTTCTGGTCTTTCAGGCCTTTCCGGTTTTGGAAGTGCCGCACGAATTGAAAGAGAAATACGCTTTGTTTCTGCATCAATGGTCATTATTTTTACCTTTACGGTATCATTAACCTTAAGATGGTCGTTAATATCCTGTACAAAGCTGTTAGCTATCTGAGAGATGTGAACAAGACCCTGACCGCCACCGTCAATAGCCACAATTGCACCGAATGGTGTTATTTTAATTACTTTACCTTCAACAATACTGCCTACTACATGTTCTGACATTAATAATTACACTCCTATTATTTATTAAAAAAACTTGAATAAAAGGATTATAGCATATCTGTAAATAAATTACAATTGATTTTTGGGAGGAAAATATGGCTAAAAAGAATGAAATTATAGAAGTTAAGATAGAATATATCGATTTTCCAAATAAAGGAATAGGAAATTTTGAAAATTACAAGGTTATAGTAAAAAATGCACTGCCAGAACAGGTTGCGAAGTGTAAAATAACTAAAAAACGTGACGGCAAGCTTGAGGCAAGGCTTGAGGAAATAAAAGAACACGCACCTTATGAGATAAAGTCTGGGTGCAGTCATTTTGATTTATGCGGTGGGTGTGCATATCAGAATATTACCATGGAAAAAGAAAATGAAATCAAGGAAAATCAGGTACTTAAGCTTTTAGACGATGCGGGAATAAAAGGTTTTAAGTATGACGGAATTGAGATTTCGCCTGTCATCAATGGATACAGAAATAAGTGTGAGTTTTCCTTTGGAGATACAAGCAAGGATGGGGAGCTGGCTCTTGGTATGCGTAAAAGACAAAGCTTTTATGAGGTGGTAACTTTAAACGATTGCAATATTATAGATAAAGATTTTACAAACATAATCCACTGTGTGCTTAATTTCTTTAAGGAAAGAAATGTACCGTTTTATCATAAAATGCGTCATGATGGCATTTTAAGACATTTGGTTGTGCGTAAAGGGGCATACACAGGAGAAATACTTATAAATTTAGTTACAGCAAAAGATATAAATTTTTCCCTTGAAGATTTTACAAAGGAGTTGCTTAGTCTTGAAACACAAGGCAAAATATGTGGTATACTACATACCGAAAATGATAGCGTTGCGGATATAGTAAAAAGTGATAAAACAAAAATCCTTTACGGTAGAGATTATTTTACAGATAAGCTTTTTAATCTTGAATTCAAGGTTACTGCATTTTCATTTTTCCAGACTAATACAAAAGGTGCTGAAAAGCTGTACTCTATTGTTAAGGAATACGCAGGAGATGCTCAAAACAAGGTTATATTTGACCTTTATTGCGGTACTGGTACAATAAGTCAGATTATGGCAGAGAAAAGTAAAAAGGTAATTGGTATAGAGATTATTGAGGAAGCAATTGAAGCGGCAAAGGAAAATGCAAAGCTTAATAAAATAGAAAATTGTGAATTTATTGCTGGTGATGTATTGAAAAAGGTTGACGAGCTTACAGACAAGCCAGACCTTATAATTGTTGACCCACCAAGGGATGGTATACATCCTAAGGCAATAGGGAAAATAATAAATTTTGAAGCACCAGAAATTATTTATGTGTCCTGTAAGCCTACATCATTAGCAAGGGATTTAGTGATATTTGAGTCAAATGGATATAAAACAAAAAGAGTAATGTGTATGAATCAATTTGGACGAACATCCCACGTTGAAACAGTCTGTCTGCTTGTAAAAGAATAATTGTAATAAGCCTTGAAAGTGCCTAGAAATGGGCATTTATCAAGGCTTATTTTTAGCGTAAGAAAATTAGACTAAAAAGGTTTTATCTTATTAGATTAGTATATAATGCAACCATTAAAAACTGTGTTAAAATCAGGTTTAAATTTCCGCATAATTATACTTTTAAATTAGAAAATTTTATTGACAAATATACGATGTCATGCTAAACTTTGTTTATAGATTATATGACTGACGGAGAGTGGATTTAACCACGTGAAGTATAATCTTTTAAACAAAGCCGACCGTCTGGGCAGAAAAAGCCCAGATTGTTGGCTTTTTCTATTTCAAAAAATTATTGATTTAGAAAGAGGTGATTATGCGTTGAAAGGTAAAATTCATTCTGTTGAAACCGTGGGATTAGTGGATGGACCAGGAGTTCGCACGGTTTTATTCTTTCAAGGATGCGGTCTTAGATGTAAGTATTGTCATAATCCGGATACATGGGATTTACAAGCAGGAAAAGAAATGGATGTAGCTGAAATTATTAAAAAGCTGAAACGATATCAACCTTATTATGGGAAAACTGGTGGGGTTACCTGCTCTGGTGGAGAACCGCTTTTACAAGTTGAGTTTTTAATAGAACTTTTCAAAGAGTGTAAAAGAAATAATATTTCAACCTGTCTTGATACTGCTGGTTACGGAAAAGGGGATTATAAAGAGCTTTTAGAGTATACAGATTTGGTTATTTTTGATGTTAAGCACTATATTCCTGAAAAATACAGAGAACTAACAGGCGGGAATTTTTCGGTGCCTACAGAATTTTTAGAAGCAGTAAAAAAAAGTGGCACTCCAGTTTGGATTCGTCATGTAGTTGTACCAAACATAACTGATTCCGAAGAACATATTAGGGGACTTGAAAATTATATTGCAACTATTCCGAATGTGAAAAAGGTTGAACTTCTTCCATATCACACTCTTGGAGTTTCTAAATATGAAAATATGGGAATTTCATACCCACTAAAAGATGTTCCCAATATGGATAAAGAAAAAACTAAAATACTTCAGAACATGATTACTAATAATATATTGTAGAAAACTAGAGAGGATTTGATACTATTGAATACAAAAGCGTGGCAGGGATTTAACATGGGAACATGGGCAAAAGAAATTGATGTACGTAATTTTATACAGAAAAACTATTCTCTTTATGAAGGTGATGACACTTTTCTGGAAGGCACCACAGAAAAAACAAAAAAACTTTGGGACAAGTGCCATGAGTTGATTTTGGAAGAAATGAAAAAGGGCGTTTTAGATGTAGAAACAGATATTATTTCCGGTATTGATAATTTTGCACCAGGATATATTGACAAAGAAAACGAAATAATTTTTGGTTTGCAAACTGATGCACCTTTAAAAAGAATTGTAAACTTATACGGTGGTTTAAAAATGGCAACAAGTGCTTTAGACCAATATGGTTATCACTTAAATCCACAGATAGAAAAAGATTTCCACGCATACAGAAAAACACATAACGAAGGCGTTTTTGATGCGTATCCTGAAAGAACAAAAGTGGCAAGACACGTTGGCTTGCTGACTGGTTTACCAGATGCCTACGGACGTGGACGTGTAATTGGTGATTACAGAAGGGTTTCTTTATACGGGATTGACTTCCTTGTAGAAGAGAAGGAAAAAGAATTGCATGATTTTGACGGTGCAATGACAGATGAACGTATTCGTACAAGAGAAGAATTAAATATGCAGATTCGTGCTTTGGATGAAATGAAATCTATGGCGTTGAAATATGGTGTTGATATGAGCAAACCAGCAAAAGATGCACGAGAAGCTGTACAGTTTTTGTATATGGCATACCTTGCAGGTGTAAAAGAAAATAATGGTGCAGCTATTTCCTTGGGTCGTACTTCTACATTTTTGGATATTTATTTAGAAAGAGATTTGAAAAACGGAATAATTACAGAAAAAGAAGCACAGGAACTTATTGACCAATTCATAATTAAATTAAGACTTGTTCGTCATCTTAGAACTCCTGAATATAATGATTTGTTTGGAGGGGACCCTACATGGATTACAGAATCCATTGGCGGTGTCAGCATAAATGGAAAACCTCTTGTTACTAAGAATTCATTCCGTTATCTTCATACATTGGTTAATTTAGGGACTGCTCCTGAACCAAATATGACAGTTCTTTGGAGCCAGGATTTGCCACACTCCTTTAAAGAGTTTTGTTCAAAAATGAGCATTGAAACTGATTCAATTCAGTATGAAAATGATGATATTATGCGTCCATTGTACGGAGATGACTATGCTATTTCCTGTTGTGTTTCTGCTATGCGTGTTGGCAAACAAATGCAATTTTTTGGTGCGAGGGCAAATATTGCAAAATCTCTGCTTTTGGCAATCAACGGTGGCGTTGATGAATTGAAGAAAGAACCTGTTGTGCCAAACATTGCTCCATTAAGCGGGGATGTTTTGAACTATGATGACGTTTTAATAAGGTACAAAAAAGTACTTGATTACGTGGCAGAATTATATGTAGATACTATTAATATCATTCATTATATGCATGATAAATATGCTTATGAGGCAAGCCAGATGGCACTGCACGATGTAAATGTGGAAAGGCTTACCGCTTTTGGAATTGCAGGAATTTCTGTTGCAGCAGATTCCCTTTCAGCTATCAAGTATGGAAAAGTCACATCAGTACGTGATGAACATGGTGTTACTATAGATTTTAAAGTTGAAGGTGATTACCCAAAATACGGTAATGATGATGACAGAGTAGATGATATTGCGGTTGAAATTGTAACTTATTTTTCAAATGCTTTGAAAAAACATCCTATTTACCGTAATGCAAAGCATACATTGTCTGCACTTACTATTACAAGCAATGTAATGTATGGCAAAAAAACAGGTAGTACACCAGACGGCAGAAAGTTTGGCGAACCTCTTGCACCTGGGGCAAATCCTATGCATGGACGTGACGAAAATGGTGCTCTTGCTTCTTTAAACTCTGTTGCAAAAATTCCATACAGAAATGTTTGCCAGGATGGTGTTTCTAACACATTTTCTATTGTACCTGATGCTTTGGGAAAAGAAGCATCGCAACAAAAAGAAAATCTCATTCATATTTTAGATGGCTACTTTTTACAAGGTGCTCACCATCTTAATGTCAATGTTATGAGTAGGGATATTTTAATTGACGCTATGGAAAATCCTGAAAAGTATCCTACACTTACAATTCGTGTTTCGGGATACGCAGTAAACTTTAACCGACTTACCCGTGAACAGCAGTTGGAAGTTATTAAAAGAACTTTCCATGAATCTGTATAAGGCTAACTTGTTTTAAATATAACATCGGTTTATGATTAATTGTCCTATTGACTATACAAAATATAAAGACGTTAGAATATTTTTATGAATCAGTGAAGCAGTAAGTATGAAATCAAACAACGAAAGGTATCAAGTTGAAAAGCTTGATACCTTTTGTTGTTTGTTGAATTATTTTAAATACGTGTTTAGTAGCGTATTATGTACTGGTTTTTAAAAAATTGATAAGTTTGTTGAAAAATAATAATAAGTTGATTAAAATGTGAATTCAAAAAGTATGTTTTGAATTCAAAAAACTGATTTTAATAAATTATTGTCAAACTCATTGTATTTCAATTCAAAAAAGCCTGAGTTATACTAGTACCTAGAACAAATGATATAGCAATTTGCTCTAAAAAAGTGTTTGAACAGAGTTTTGTTGTTGCAAAATGACAAAGAGGCGCCTTCTGATCAAATTAAATATTTAATAATTGCACATAATGTTAGACCAGTTAATTGCACATAATGGTAAACTAGTTTCGGCAAAGGGGATATGAAACTGTATGAAAAAGGTTAAAGTTTTAACATCTGACGAAGCAGTAATGTTAGTAAATGACGGAGATGTGTTAACAACAAGCGGATTTGTTGGGTGTTCAAATGCAGAAGCTCTTGGAAAAGCAATGGAGAAAAGATTTTTAGAAACAGGTTCTCCTAGAGATCTTACATTAATATATGCTTCTTCCCAGGGAAATCGTGATGGGCGTGGTGGTGACCACTATGCACACAAAGGTCTTTTGAAAAAAGTTATTGCAGGGCATTATAATACAGCACCAAAACTTGCAGAATTAGCTCTCGCAAATGAAGTTGAAGGATACAACATTCCACAGGGTACATTGTTAAATTTATTTAGAGATATAGCAGCACATAAGCCAGGAACATTGACAAGAGTTGGTCTTCATACTTTTGCTGATCCAAGAAATGGCGGCGGACGCTTAAATGATGTTACAAAAGTGGACATGTGTAGAGTAATGGAAATTGATGGAGAAGAATCTTTATTTTATAAAACATTTCCAATCAATGTAGCATTTATTCGTGCAACTTATGCAGATGAATATGGTAATATAACATTTGAAAAAGAGGTGACACCACTCGAAGGAACTTCAACAGCTCAGGCTGTTTACAATAGTGGTGGTACAGTTATTATACAGGTTGAAAAAGTTGTAAAGGCTGGAACATTGGATCCAAGGCTTGTAAAGATACCTGGTATATATGTTGATGCAGTTGTTGTTGCTGACGAAGAAGATCATCAACAATGTTTCGACAGTAAATTTGATCCTGCATTGACAGGAGATATTAAAATTCCAGCAGGTGCAATTGACGCAGTGCCTATGAGCGTTAAAAAGGTTATTGGACGTCGTGCTGCAATGGAATTAAAAGAAGACATAGTAGTAAATTTAGGTATTGGTGCTCCTGAGTATGTGGCTGCAGTTGCAGGCGAAGAAGGAATTGGCGATTACATAACATTAACAGTTGAGGCAGGTCCAATTGGTGGTATACCTCAAGGTGGAAAACGTTTTGGTTCTAGCTTAAATCCTGACTGTCTTATGGATCAACCTTATCAGTTTGACTTCTATGATGGTGGTGGCTTAGATTATGCATTCCTTGGCTTAGCTCAAGGTGATGAACAGGGAAATATAAATGTAAGCAGATTTGGCCCTAGAATTGCTGGTTGTGGCGGATTTATCAACATAACTCAGAATGCAAAAAATGTTGTTTTTTGTGGCACATTTACTGCAGGTGGCTTAAAAGTAAAAATTGGCGATGGAAAAATCGAAATTTTACAAGAAGGCAAAGAAATTAAGTTCTTAAAGAATGTTGACCAAGTTACATTTAGTGGTCCATTTGCAATGGAAAAAGGCCAGACAATTTTATATGTAACAGAAAGAGCAGTTTTTGAATTACGTCAAGACGGTGTATATTTAATAGAAATTGCACCTGGAATAGATTTACAGACACAAGTTTTAGATTTAATGAATTTTGTCCCTAAGATTGATGGAGAAGTTAAATTAATGGATGCATCGATTTTTAAAGATGAATTAATGGGATTAAAAGAGAGACAATAACAAAAAAATGGAGGATGAAAATTTATGAAACCAATGAGAATGCACCACGTAGGTATTGTTATGCCAACAATTGAAAAAGCACACGAAATAATTGATTTATTAGGACTTGAAGTAGATTATGAAGGATTTGTTGATGCGTATCACGCAGACTTAATCTTTACAAAATACGGTGAGCATGATTCACCAATCGAATTTATTGTACCTCACGAAGGCGTTTTAACAGAATTCAACAACGGAAAAGGTGGTATTGCCCACATTGCTTTTGAAGTTGAAGATGTTGAAGCTGTAGCAAAAGAAATGGAAGAAAGCGGCAAAGGAATGCTTGAAAGAGCAGCAGTTCAAGGAACAGACGACATTATGGTTAACTTCTTAAGACCTAAATATTCTAATGGAGTATTGATTGAATTTGTTCAGACAGTTGCACCAATAAAAAGAAATAAGTAAGAAAGAAAGAAAGAAAGAAAGGGGTTCGCCATGTACACACTAGGAATTGATGTTGGCTCAGCCTCTTCAAAATGTGTTATACTGAAAGATGGTAAAGAGATTGTTGTAGGTGAGGCTATACAAGTCGGCACTGGTAGCACTGGACCAAAACGTGTTTTGGAAATATGCCTTGAAAAATCGGGACTGCAGCTTGAAGATATGGCTGAAATTGTTGCTACCGGTTATGGTAGATTCTCTTTGGATTTTACAAAATCGCAAATAAGTGAAATTAGTTGTCATGCGAAGGGAATTAATTTTTTGGTACCAACAGCAAGAACGATTATTGATATCGGCGGACAGGATGCTAAAGCTATAAGTCTAGATGAAAACGGAAGAGTAAAACAGTTTTTTATGAATGACAAATGTGCAGCAGGTACTGGCCGGTTTTTAGATGTCATGTCTAAAGTTTTGGAAGTTAAGCTTAATGAAATGCAAGAGTACGATAGTCGTAGTAAACATGCGGCGTCTGTTAGCAGTACATGTACTGTATTTGCTGAATCAGAAGTAATCTCGCAATTAAGCAAGGGCTTAAGTAAAGAAGATATAATTGCAGGGGTACACCAGTCTGTTGCCAGCAAGGTTAGCGGACTTGTATATAGAGCATCTGCTATTGATGATGTAGTAATGTGCGGTGGTGTGGCAAAAAATGCAGGCGTTGTGCGTGCAATGGAGAGGGTATTACAGAAGAAAATAACTGTAGCACCAACTCCTCAGATAACTGGTGCCATAGGCGCAGCATTGTTTGCATATGAGCAGGCAAATAAATAAGAAAGAGGGATAAGTATGAGTGAAATACAAGACATGAATTCGAAACAATTATTGGCAATGTATCAGGAAAAGCTTGATGAAGAAGCAAGACAGGCGAAAAAAGAAGGACGTTTAGTTTGTTGGTCAGCATCAGTTGCACCTCCTGAATTTTGTGTAACAATGGATATAGCAATGGTTTATCCAGAAACACATGCAGCAGGTATTGGAGCAAGAAAAGGAGCATTAGATATGCTTCAAGTTGCAGACCAAAAGGGATATTCTTTAGACATTTGTTCATATGCAAGAGTTAATCTTGGATATATGGAATGTTTAAAGCAAGCTGCTTTACAGGGTGGCGAGTCTGAAATTTTAGCAAACTCACCTGCAGCAAAAGTACCACTTCCTGATCTTGTTATTACATGTAATAACATTTGTAATACATTGTTAAAATGGTATGAAAATTTAGCAGCAGAGCTTAACATTCCTTGTATTGTTATCGATGTTCCATTTAATCATACAATGCCAATTCCACAGTATGCAAAAGATTATATAGCTGCACAGTTTAAGTATGCTATTAGCCAGTTAGAAGTTATTTGTGGAAAGCCTTTTGATTATGATAAATTCTTAAAAGTTCAGGAACAGACACAGCGTTCAGTTGCACAGTGGAACAGAGTTGCAAGCTTTACACAGCATAAGCCTTCTCCTTTAAACGGATTTGATTTATTCAACTTTATGGCTTTAATCGTTTGTGCTAGAAGCCTTGACTATGCTGAAATTACATTTAAGAAGTTTGCTGATGAAATTGAAGAAAACTTAAAAAATGGCGTTTACGCATTCAAGGGAGCAGAAAGCACTCGAGTTTGTTGGGAAGGTATTGCAGTATGGCCTTACTTAGGACATACATTTAAGTCTTTAAAGACATTAAATAGTATTATGACAGGTTCTGCTTATCCAGGTCTTTGGAATTTAACATATACACCTGGCGATATGAGTTCTATGGCAGAGGCTTATACAAGAATTTACATAAACACATGTTTAGATAATAAAGTTAATGTTTTAATGGATATTGTTAAAGATGGTCAGTGCGATGGTGTTGTTTATCATTTAAATAGAAGCTGTAAATTAATGAGCTTCCTTAATGTTGAAACAGCTGATGCTATTCAGGAAAGAACAGGTTTACCTTACACAAGTTTTGATGGTGACCAGACAGACCCAAGAAACTTTGCTCCAGCACAGTTCGATACACGTGTGCAGGCACTTTCTGAGACCATGGAATCAAGGAAATAAGGGGGAGACATATATGAGCAGAATAGATGATATAATAAAACAATTAGAAGATATTGCAAGTAATCCTAAAAAAGCAATTGAAGATTACGAAAAAGAAACAGGTAAGGGTGCAGTTGGTATTATGCCAGTTTATGCTCCAGAAGAATTAGTTCATGCAACTGGTTATTTACCAATTGGTATGTGGGGCGGACAAAAACAGATTTCTAAAGCTCGTGCTTATTTGCCTGCATTTGCCTGTTCAATTATGCAGACTGTAATGGAGATGGAAGTTGAAGGCGTTTACGACGGCTTAAAAGCAGTTTTGTTTTCAGTTCCATGTGATACTTTAAAGTGTCTCAGCCAAAAATGGAAGGGAACATCACCTGTAATCGTGTTCACACATCCTCAAAACAGAGTTATTGAAGGTGCAAATGATTTCTTAGTTCAAGAATATGAGATCATCAAAGGAAAATTAGAAAGCATCCTTGGTGTTAAAATTACAGACGAAGCTTTGAATAAAAGTATTGATGTCTATAATGAAAACCGTAGTGTAATGAGAGAATTTTGTGATGTTGTAGCTGAATATCCTCAAATTATTACACCTAAACTCCGTCACGCTGTTATTAAGGCAAGATTTTTCATGGAAAAGTCACGCCATACAGCATTAGTACAGGAGCTTATTGCTGAGATTAAAAAAGCACCTGTTGCTCCATGGACAGGTAAAAAAGTTATCTTAACAGGTATTATGGCAGAGCCAAATGAAGTTTTAGATATCTTCAAAGAAGAAGGCTTTGCAGTTGTTGCTGATGATTTAGCACAGGAATCAAGACAGTTCCGTGTTGACGTGCCAAACGGTGCTACTCCATTAGCAAGATTAGCAAAATGGTGGCAGAATTTCTACGGTTGTGCACTTGCAACTGACGTTAAAAAAGTAAGAGGTCAAATGCTTATTGATATGGCGAAGAAATATGATGCAGATGCTGTTATCGTATGTATGATGAAATTCTGTGATCCAGAAGAATTTGATTATCCAGTTTACTATAGGGAATTTGAAGATGCAGGCATTAAGAATCTTATGATTGAAATCGACCTTGAAGCTCAGTCATTTGAACAATTGAAGACAAGAATCCAGAGCTTTGGTGAAATTCTTTAATTTTAAATATATTAATACATTATATTAAGTCCACATAAACTCAGTATTATTTTTATTCTTGTAGAATGAAAGTTAAAAATCTGGATTGTGTTGTGTCGATTATTTTATAGTGATAAAGTATATATAAGTCGAAGTTTTGCACTAAATTAGATGGGATTTGTTAGTAAGAATTTATACGTCACAAAACACTTTATTTCCCCAAAATAAAATGTTTATTAAAGCCATTTGCATTTGCAGATGGCTTTAATTGTTTTATAAAGGACGATGTGTAACAACTGATTTTTTAAGAGCATTAAAATTAAATATTAATGGGTCTGTGGTTGGAATTCACATGGAAAGACGCATTGAATTGGATGCTTTTAGGAAAATATATCGCCTAGTTTGTTTAATTTTTATCAAATAGTACAACCAGTTAAACTATCATTATAGTCTAAATATTCTTTAAAATATAAAATGTGATTAAAAAAGAATAAGTTGAATAAACTTGAATTTTTATTATAGAAAAAGAAGTCATAATAAATGTATGTTAATTATCTATAAAATAATGTAAAATAGGAATGTGAAATTGTATAAAATAATAGAGAGGAGAGATGTGTTTATTTTTTTAAGAAATAATGTCTAAACAAAGAATGCAAAACCTAGGGGATTTAGTGGTATATGATTAATCAGCTTTTATTCACAATTAAAGAATTAATAAGTTAAAAATCCAGAAATTAAACGTGAAACCTAAAATATTTTTTGCCTGACTTTAATATTTTTTATGACAAATATGGATTAGTGTTGCAAACATTAAAAAGTATCTGTATATTCTCTAACAAAAAAGGACAAGGAGGTGGAATTATATGAACTTGGATTTTTTATTAGGGAGAATTCAGTTACAGTGCTATTTAAGATGTTTTAGCTTTGAAATAGCCAAAAATGTATGCAGTTATTTTAGCATTAGTTTTTGTAAATATTAAATATTGAAATTTTGGTATTACAATGTCAGCTGTCGAGTTAAGATAGTCAAGGACATTATGCAAGGTGGAAAATAGTATTTATAATTTCAAGGTCACTTTAATTTAAAATATGCTTATACATACTGGAGAACGGAACTAGATAAAAGAAATCATTGCAAATCTTACAATGGATAAAAGAAAAACAGGTTACATTGATTGCTTCATACTTAGGAAGCTTCTTAGAAGACGTTGTAGGTGTTGACACATCTTATACAACAGTGCATCACCTCTTATTGCTTAGGCTTATTGACATTATTAGTAGAGTAGCATTAATCTTCAATGGTTTTACAGTTTCATTGATGTTGTAGGGTTAACAATTGTTGACGAATTTGCAACATTTTTATTTACAGATGATGTAATGAATATTGAAATGTACATTTTATAAATTTACTTTTTTAGTTCTCTATTAGTACCATAATAGTACTATTTGTGATTTTGGGTAAAAAAGGAATTTATAAAGAAATTGTTTTTTCATCGGTAACGGGATTAGCATACGGCTAATCTTCAATAAATAATTATTTAAAAGGAGAGGTTATTTATGGGTTTGGCATTAATAGCGTTAATACCAATTTTAGCTGTTGGAATATTGATGATTGGTTTCAATTTACCTTCAACAAAGGCTATGCCAGTAGGTTTTGTACTTGCTGGAGCTTTTGCAATTATATTTTGGAAAATGCCTTTAACATGGGCTGCTGCTGCAACAATCAGCGGTGTAATCAATACGTTTGATATTTTATTAATAGTATTTGGTGCACTTTTAATACTCCAGATAATGAGACAAAGTGGAGGCGTTGATGGAATTGCACATTCAATGGCTAGCGTGTCTACAGACAGAAGAGTACAGGTTATCGTAATTGGATTCCTTATGGGCGCTTTCTTTGAAGGAGCAGCAGGTTTTGGAACACCAGCAGCTGTTGCTGCACCACTTTTAGTTGGACTTGGATTTCCTCCATTAGTTGCTGCAATGGTAGCTTTAATTGGTAATAGTACACCTGTTAGCTTTGGAGCTGTTGGAACTCCTATAGTAGGTGGTTTCGCAAGCTTAAAGGATGTCGCAGCTGCAGGCGGATATCAAGGAGATTTTTTAACCTTTTTAGCAAATATTGGTTCATTTTTAACTTTATCACAGTTTGTAGTAGGCTCACTTATTCCTTTAGCTATGGTATGTACTATGACCTTAATTACTGAAGGAAGTATAAAAAAGGGCTTAGAGGTAGCTCCTTTAGCAATATTTGGTGGTCTTATATTTACAATTCCGCAGGTAATTTTGGCATTTGTAGTAGGACCTGAGATTCCATCATTACTTGGTGCATTAATTGCAATACCAATATTTATTATTGCAGTAAAAAAAGGTTTATTTGTACCAAAGAATCATTGGGAATTTATTCCTCATGATCAATGGCATGATGACTGGGAAGGTTCAATAAAAGTTGGAAGCACCAGAAAAGACAATGAAAAGCCTATGAGTGCTGCAAAAGCTTGGGCTCCATATATTTTAATAGGTATATTATTATTACTTGGACGTTTGAAATGGTTAGGAATTGCACCATACCTTAAAATCATTAATTTCACATGGTCAAATATTTTGGGTACATCAATATCAAGAGGAATAACACCTTTATATAATCCAGGAGTTATACCATTTATGCTTGTTGCTTTATTAATTCCTGTTATGCATGGAATGGATAAAAAGGAAGCAGTGAAAGCTTGGTTAGAAACATTAGGACAAATTAAAGATGCTGCTATAGCATTATTCTTTGCATTAAGTATGACATACATAATGATGAACTCTGGTGCTGCTGCAAATGCAGATTCCATGCTTATTGTAATGGCTAAAACAGCAGCATCTTTAGCAGGAAAAGCTTGGATTTTTGTTGCTCCATTAGTTGGTATATTAGGCTCTTTCGTATCAGGAAGTGCTACTGTATCAGATATTATGTTTGGTGCATTACAATTTAGTGCAGCTCAAGAAGTTGGTTTACCTGTTACAGCAATATTGGCATTACAAACAATTGGTGCTGCAGCAGGAAATATGATATGTGTTCATAATGTAGTTGCAGTTTTAACAACAGTAGGCTTAGTTGGTAAAGAAGGTAAAGTAATTAAAAATAATATGAAAATCTGTGTATTATATGGTTTAATATCTGCAGCATTTGCATTATTAATTATGAAATTCTTTATGCCTACTCTTTTCTAAATTTGTTATATTGTGTACTGCGAAGTTAAATATAACAGCTAATTGCTAAATAAAAACAACTTATAATTAAACCTTCGTGTAAAATGTGATTAACTAAACATATACACGGGGGTTTAATTTTATTTTAAACAGATAGTATATTTGAATTTTTGGTCCCTTTAATGGATTAGGCTATTTATGTGAAAATATGAAGTTTGAAAAACAACTCTAGGCTTATCTTAATGGAATGGATATGTAAAATGCTATTAATTTAAAACATATAAAATGTGCATAGTAATCATTTACTATGCACATTTTATATGTTAACATGATTTTTATTGGGCTATTTGTTCAAAATTTTCCTGACGAACTTAAAAATTACTAATTCGTATTTTTTGAATTAAAAGGTTGTCGAAAGATATTTTGTTTTGAATCAAAAAGTGATATAGTATTAGCGTAGTTTCAATTTTTTATAAGAAAGTGTAAAACTTTTTGTATAAGATTTAATAGAACCATAGAAAGGCTGGAGGGTCTTATGAGAAATACAGGTAATTATGCTTGTGCACTAAAGGGTCTTATTTCAATGACGAATATGAAAATGATGTACATTGCTAAAGCTGTGGATTATGATATTTCGTATATCAGCAAGTGGTGTAACAATAACAAGCTTCCTCCTAAGAAAAATGTAAGTAGTATTAATGAGAGGCTGGCTGTATTATTTGCAGATGAAGTTATAGCACAAAATATTTTCTCCAGGTTATGCAGAGAGCTGAGCTTGTTTGAGGTATGTGATGGACAGAATGAAAGAGAAATTGCAAAGGAAGAGATTTACAAAGTTCTGATGGCAGCATTTGAAATTTCTGAAAGAAGTGCTCCGCTTAAAGATGGTCGTAAACAAGAGTCAACAAATGTCTTGATTGGGAAAAATAAGATTTTAGAATATGTGGCTGAAACTGTACGAGCTATAATTGAGGAATCTGATAAAGACATTGAAATGATTTGTACCATGGATATTAACAGCATTCTTGAAGTCTATGGTGTTGAAAAATTACGTCCGTATAAGCTTAAAAACATACGAGTTTTTGCAAGCCTTGGGTTAAACATGAAATCAGTTGCAAAAGAGTCCGATGAAGCCATAACCCGTATGTATAATTTATTAAATATAAAGTTGGAATGTGAAATCACTTTATTCGATAATTTTAGACTTGAAAAATTTAATGTTCTTGTAATTAAAGACAAGATTGCATTTGTATTTTCGGTTGATAATGATGGAATTATGGAAATTGCAACGCAGATTACCGATAAAGAAATTGTAAACAAAATTTATTTACAAACAGATTCAAAACTTAGAATTACTGATATAATTGTGAAACCTGAGGACTCTTTAAGTCTTGAGCAGGGCGGTTATAGAACAAAGTTTTATACAGCTTCTGATTTTGATTTTTTCTCAGCTTATGGTTTTGAATTTTTGCTGCCTCCAGATGTTGTGGAACAAATTGCTCGTGAAGCTGTGGTTCAAAGTGGTGATGAGAAGATGGCATCTGTTGTTAAACGACTGCAAATAACATGGGAAGAACGTTTTGTAAATGGAGAAATCAACTTTATTCTTCCGAAATCAACGGTTTTGCGATATATTGAAAAAGGTGTAATGTTTTATATGGATACACATTTTGTTACAACTGTAGAACAACGAAGATGCCATGTAAAGCAATTTGTTGAGAATATGAAAAATAACCGTAAAATACGGTTTTCAGTTATGGATGATGATTATTTTTATTATCCGGAAGATTTTTTTCAGCTTTCAGTCTACTTTAATAACTGTAAATTGTTTTTAAAGAAAAATAGTTTTTCGGTTAATAATTCTTCATCCAAGTTTTATGTTTTGACTAATGAAAAAATGATAAAGTATATTAGAACATATTTTCAAAATATGGTGGAAAAGCCATACTGTAAAACATATACAGCAGAGGAAATTGAAGAAATTGTAAATAAAAATGAAAAAATGATTTTAAGAATGCTGGATTTATAATACATTGGAAAATAGTTCTGATTTTTGAAAGGGTTAATCCCTACTTTGAACTCAAAATTTAAAAAAATTATTATTGACAATTAATGAAAATGTTGATTACAGCATGATGGTCAATATTATGTTTGAATATTTTTGATATATATTTTTTGTTTTTAACTGAATTGTAATTACAGGATTTTTGCGGTTATTGAGGGAAATAAAATTAGTCAATTGGACAAGTTTTGTCATAGAATCAATGTTGAAATTTTTATCATTAATCAAAAAAATGGAACTACTTTGAGTTTTTTGAATTATAATTTTATAAAGAATAAATTGTACTTTTTTGTAAAAAATGGTATTATATAAGCGTGATTAAATTTTAATGGTTGAGATAATGGAAAATCCAGAACGCATTACTCTATAGAATTCAGGTATTTAAAATGAAAAAAGTAATAAAATTTTTTGAAGATATTGAAAATATCTCTGCGATAAAATCTATCAGAGACGGTGTAATTATGGTTACACCTGTGGTTTTGGTAGGTTCTTTTTCACTTGTTATTAAAAGTTTGCCTTTTTTTAACAATCAACAGTTTATTGCTACTTTTTTTGGAAATTTACTTTTTAAATTTTTTAGTCTTATTTATAATGCAACATTTGGAATGCTGTCGGTATATATGAATATAGCCATAAGCGCTAGCTATTCAAGGCTTAAGCTGAATAAGGTCTATAATCTGCTTGGTGCACCTATAACTTCTATTGTATGTTTTTTTATCTTGATAGGTATATCTTCAGGGAGTGTTGCACAAGGGTTTTTGGGTGCGAAAGGTATTTTGGCAGCTATTTTTTCATCGGTAGTTGCATCTATCATTTACTCAAAAATTTCAAATAATACAAAAGGGTTTAAATTACTCTCTCAGGGGGTGGATTTTCGATTTAACGGTGCAGTATCTGTTATGATTCCATTTTCGGTTGTAGTTGGAATATTTTCTATATTTAACCTCATTATTATAACTGTGTTTAAAGTCTATGGGTTTCAAGAACTGATAATAAGTGGTACATCATGGATATTTATGAAGCTTGGTGCATCATTTATGGGTGGCTTGACTTATATTTTTGTTTTAAGCTTATTTTGGTTTTTTGGGATACACGGAAACAATGTTTTGGCCGGTGTTAACGAAATATTATTTGGACCAGGAATAGAAATAAATGAAATGAACGTGGCATTGGGAAATATGCCTACGAAAATTTTAACTAATGAATTCTTTGATGTGTTTGTACTTATTGGTGGTTGCGGTACATTGCTATCTTTACTTATTGCAATATTTTTATTTGGAAAGCTTAGAGCTAGTAAGTGTCTAGGTAAAATAGCAGCTATACCTATGCTTTTTAACATAAATGAACTCATGGTTTTTGGTTTTCCAATTATTTTTAATCCTGTGATGCTTATTCCGTTTTTACTTACACCTGTGGTTTCGTTTCTTACAACATATACGTCCATGGCAACTGGAATTGTGCCGTTAACGATTCATTCTGTAGAAGGGACAACGCCTGTTATATTAGGTGGATATATTGCTACAGGTTCGGTAAGAGGAAGTTTATTACAAATTTTCAATGTACTTATTGGCGTGGCTATTTATGCACCGTTTGTGAAAATATATGAGCAAAAGAAAATAAACAGAGCCACAAATATTGTAACTAAATTGGTAGAGTTGCTTAAAGAAAGCGAGTTGAATGGAAAACCAGTTGTTCTTACAGAACTCAGGGATAACAGAGGGGCTATTGCAAATATGCTTGCCGTAGACCTTAAGTATGCAATAGGTACTGAAGAACTTGCGTTGTACTATCAGCCACAGCATAACAATAAAGGAAAATGTATTGGGGCAGAGGCTCTTTTAAGGTGGAAACACAATGTATTCGGCATGATGTATCCTCCGTTGGCAATACAACTTGCTCATGAAATGGGATTTTTAAGTTTACTTGAAAAACATATAGTTACTGAGGCAATTGAGGACATTAGGTTTCTTAAAAAACAAAATTACAGTGGATTTAAAATTAGCGTTAATGTGTCTGGAGGAACTATACAGACTGACGATTTTGAGCTATTTTTGCACGAAAAATTCAAAAGTGGAGAGCTTGAAAAAGGTGACATATGTGTTGAGGTTACAGAGCAAATGGCATTACAAAATAGCGGAATGACTCAGGACAGGTTTAAAAGAATAAGACATATGGGATATTTAATGGCAATTGATGATTTTTCTATGGGGCACACATCTTTGAAGTATTTGCAGGAAAATCAGTTTGATATTGTTAAACTGGATGGAGAATTGGTAAAAGGAATGAATGATAATTCAAGATGTAAAGACATTATTGCATCTATAATATACCTTTCAAAGGGACTAGGCTTTAAAATTATGGCCGAATATGTTGAAACAGAAATGCAGAGAAGCGAGTTGGAAAAAATGGGGTGCGTAATGTATCAGGGTTACTTATATAGTGAAGCAATACCGTTTGATAAATTTATTAAATATCTTAAAATTACAGAGTAAAAAGCATATTTATGGTCAGCAGAAGGGAGAAGTACTTACGAAAAATCAGAGGCTTAGACAGTTTATAGGGTTATTTTTTGCAACAATGATTACAATGTTGGCAATTAAGGTATTTGACAGGACAATAGAAATTATATTTTTTTATTTTGTCATAAGTAGCTTTGTATGCTTTTTTTTGTATGCAATAATTAAGATGAAAAAATCCCAATTAAAATCTAAAATAAATGAAGAGCGTTATAGGGTAACACTTACATATATAAGCGAAGTTTTATTCGACAATGTTCTGGAGGCGGACATAACTAAAGATATGCTTTTTGGGAAAAAGACACTAGCACTGACTGATTTACTTGGAATACCTAGAAATTCGTCTTATTCAGCTACAATTGATGCAATTTCAAGAAAGCGTATAAGAAAAGATTTTTCTGAAGAATACCGAAGAGTGTTATCAATAGAAAATATCATGAAAAAATTTGAAAATGGCGAAAAAACCATGGAATATGAATGTATTGAGCGTTTAGATGGAGTTAACTATGTTTGGATTAGGATAAACATATGTATTTTTAGATCTGAAATAACTAATACAGTTCGTATAATTTCATATGTAAAAAACATTCAAAAGCAAAAAAAAGAGATGGAAAAACTGATGGAAGAGGCGAATATAGACCGATTGACGGGACTGTATAACAAAGCCTCCACCAGAGAAATGATAGAAAAATTTTTGCGTCAAAATACAAATGCTACATATGCGGTTATGATGCTGGATATTGATAATTTTAAAAAAATTAATGATAATTTTGGGCACGTGTTTGGTGATGAAGTCATTGCTAAAATGGCAAAAAGATTGAAAAGCTTGTTTAAAACAACAGATATTGTTGGTAGAATTGGAGGAGACGAGTTTTTGGTATTTATGCCATATGTACCAGATATAACAATAGTACAGGCTAGGGCTACTGAGATATTAAGGTCTTTTGAATCATTTATTATTGATGATGTAGAAAATTATAACGTGAGTTTTAGTATAGGAATTTTTATGGGGCATGGGGGCAATAATTTTAACGAATTATACCATTATGCTGACTTAGCGTTGTATCAAGCTAAAAAGAATGGAAAAAATCAATTTTATTTTTATGAGTTATAGGTGTTGAAAATTTGAAGTCATAAGCTATTTGAGAAAGTTGATGATTTAAAATGTTTTTTCATAATATGTTATCAAAAAGCAAAAAAAATATCTATATAAAGTGACCTGTTCAAATTTGGACAGGTCTATTTGATTTTTATGCAATTATGCTATATAATGCTTTAATATGTAAATATATTCATTAGGGGGGAATATTTTGAAAAAATTAATAGCAATGGCATTAACGATTATGGTTTTAACATCACTTTGTGTATTGAATAATACGGTTTTTGGCTATAATTTGCCTGAAACCATAAGAGTTGGGCTTGAGTATAAATACAAAGAGGTGGATAGTGTGCCTATTTCCAATAGTAAAATAGAAATAGGTATTGAAAATAATGATGAGTATAGCGGCGAAGCGGAAGTAAGTGCTGATGACGGATTTTCAGTGGCAATGCCGTCTGGCAAAACGGTGGATGTTAATGAATTTTATGATAATTATGACGATGCAATTAATGCAAGCCAGGATATAAGCAATAAGTGTGGCTATGATGCAATTCCAGCGTATGTAGGCAAAAAGCTGTGGGGTATATATATTTCTGGCTTGGATGACAGCGAGGCGAAAAATGTTGCCGATGAAATTAAGGGTGCGGTAATTACATCAACTGAAAGTATAATGGTTTTAAAGGATGGAAGCCGTGTTATTATGGCTTTTAATGAAATTAATCCGCAGATTACACATGATGAAAGTGATGAGGTAGTAACTCTTGGCGACAGAAGCTACCGTGGAGTTATGGAGTTTGGTCGATATAACGGAAATAAAATTACTGCGGTAAATGTTGTTTCTGTGGATGAATATCTTTACGGAGTTGTTCCGTCAGAAATGCCATCTAGCTGGGAGAAAGAGGCACTTAAAGCACAGGCTGTAGCAGCCAGAAGTTACGTAGCTACAAGTATGGGTAGGTATGCAGATAGTGGCTATGACGTTTGTGATGGTACAAAATCTCAGGTATACATAGGTTATGGACAGGAAAAAGCATCTACTAATATGGCTGTGGATGAAACCAGTGGCGTTTTGGCATATTATAATGGTCAACCGATAAATGCAGTTTTCTGCTCCAGCAGTGGAGGTTCAACAGAGGATGCCGGCAATGTATGGACGTACGATATTGCCTATCTTAAAGCTGTGCCTGAAATGAATGAAAAGGGAGTTTCGGAATGGACAAGAACCTATACTTCTGATGAGATGAAAACAATACTGGCAGCAAAAGGTATAAATATAGGTACAATTAAGAATGTTGAGATAACGTCAGTGGGTGCATATGGGCGTGTTCAAGCGGTTACAATAACAGGAAGCAGTGGTACAAAGGTACTTACGAAAGAGGAAACACGAACAATTTTTAGTGGCACATCAGAAGGAAGCTTAAAAAGCAGAATGTATACAATTAATGGACAAAGTGGAGAAAATATTTCAGAGGATAAAACAACTATATGCACTACAGTGTCTGTGCAAAATAATACGTCCTTAACGGAAATTAATCTTAAAAATTCTTATATACTTGGAAGTAATAAAAACAGTATTTTTGGGGAAAAAGCTGCTGCCACATATGCAATTTCAGCGGACAATAAGGTTTCAGAAATTGAGTCAAACACAACTGCTGAACCCATAACAAATAATGAAATTACGTCCTCAGGCTGCACTTCAGAGGATACTTTCGTTTTTACAGGCAAGGGGTCTGGTCATGGAGTGGGAATGAGCCAGTATGGTGCAAAAGGTATGGCAGAGATTGGGTATACACACAAGGAAATATTAAAATATTATTATACAGGAATAACTGTGGAATAGAGTGGAGAAAAACAATGAAAACATCGGATTTCAATTTTGATTTACCTCAGGAGCTTATAGCACAGGAGCCTTTAAAGGACAGAGCATCATCAAGACTTTTGGTTATGGGTAAGGAAACCGGAGAAATTGAGCATAAGCATTTTAGAGATATTAAGGATTATTTAAAAGCGGGAGATTGTCTTGTTATAAATAATACAAAGGTTTTGCCAGCACGTCTTATTGGAGAACGAAAAAACACTGGTGCAAGGGTAGAAGTACTTTTGCTTACAAGAATGCAGATTGACACATGGGAGGTTTTGGTTTTTCCTGGTAAAAAGGCACGCCAAGGTGACAGAATTGTTTTTGGTGGAGGAAAGCTAGAAGCAGAGGTGCTTGAGATAATTGAGGGTGGAAACAGAATTGTAAAATTTACCTTTGATGGGCTTTTTGAAAATGTGCTTGATGAACTGGGAGAAATGCCTTTGCCACCATATATAACTCATAAGTTAGAGGACAAAAATAGATATCAAACAGTATATGCGGAGCATGATGGCTCTGCGGCAGCACCTACGGCAGGCCTTCATTTTACACCTGAGTTAATGAAAGAAATTGAAGAAATGGGAGTTAAAATTGCTCATGTAACACTGCACGTTGGTCTTGGTACATTTCGTCCAGTTAAGGTTGATGATGTAACAAACCATGAAATGCACAGTGAATATTATGTGGTTGAACAGGAGCAGGCAGATATTATAAATGATGCAAAACAGGCGGGCGGACGAATTATTTCAGTTGGCACAACATCTACTAGAACTCTTGAATCTGTAACTGATGATAAGGGTATTGTATGTGCAAAAAGTGGCTGGACAAAGATATTTATTTATCCAGGATATAAATTTAAAGTGGTGGATTGTCTTATAACAAATTTCCATTTACCAGAAAGTACACTTATTATGCTTGTTTCGGCATTGGCGGGCAAAGAGAATGTTTTGAATGCTTACAAAAGTGCAGTGAATAATAAATATAGATTTTTCAGTTTTGGAGATGCTATGTTTATTGTTGGCTAATAAAAAAATATTAACCTATATTAAAAGATTGGTGGTTTTATGGAAGCGTACTCTGGATTTGCAGAGGTTTATGATAGATTTATGAATGATATTAACTATGATGAGTGGGTAGAATATCTTCATAGGCTTTGGGAAAAGTTGAATATCAACCCTAAGCTTATAGCTGAGCTTGGGTGTGGAACGGGCAATATTACAGGTAGATTGGCAAAAGAGGGCAGAGAAATGATTGGCATAGACCTTTCAGACGAAATGCTATCTGTTGCCAAACAAAAAGCTGAAGAAGAAGGCTTAAATATTTTGTATCTTTGCCAAGATATGTGTGAGTTTGAGTTATATGGAACAGTGGATGTGGTGCTTAGCCTTTGTGACAGCATGAATTATATTACTGAAAAAGATGACTTGGCAGAGGTTTTTAAGTTGGTTAATAACTACCTTGAGCCTAATGGATATTTTATATTCGATATTAACACCGAGCATAAGTTTAAAAATGTGTTGGGAGAAAATACCTTTGGTGAAACTGATGAGGATGCCGCATATATATGGCAAAATTGTTATGACGAGGAAGAAAAAATAAACGAATATTATGTAAACTTTTTTCTTGCAGACAAAAATGGAAGGTATCAGAGGATTGAAGAATGTCACTATGAGAGGGCATACTCAATTGAAGAAATAAAAGAATTTATAGAAGAAAGTAAAATGAAGTTTATTGCTGCGTATGATGCGTTTACATTTGATGCACCGCGTAAGGACAGCGATAGAATATATATAATTGCACAAGAATGCGGGAAATAGCATCAAGGAGGGCTTATAAGTGAAAGATTATATTTTGAGAGCAACAGCGGCACAGGGAGCAGTGCGTGCATTTGTGGCTTCAAGCAAAAATACAGTAGAAACAGCAAGAAAATTGCATAACACAACACCTGTAGCTACAGCAGCATTGGGTAGATTGTTAACTGCGGCAGCCATTATTGGTACAACTCTTAAAAATGAAAAAGATTTAATTACATTGCAAATAAGATGCGAGGGTGAAATACAAGGTATAATTGCCACAAGCGACAGTACGGGCAAGGTAAAGGGCTATGCCTTTAATCCAGAATGTAGTTTTTCAGAGCAGTATCCTGGAAAGCTGGATGTTGGTGCGGCAGTTGGTGCAGGCACTCTTACAGTAATTAAAGACATTGGTTTAAAGGAACCTTACGCAGGTCAAATTGAGCTTATAAGTGGAGAAATCGCTGAGGATTTGACTTATTATTATGCAAAAAGTGAGCAGACACCCTCTGCAATTGGTTTGGGCGTACTTATTGACACTGATACAACTGTAAGGCAGGCAGGCGGGTTTATAATTCAGCTTATGCCTGATGCACCCGAGAGTGTTGTAGCTTTACTTGAGGAAAAAATAGCAAGAACGCCGTATATAACAGACCTTATGGATATGGGAAAAACGGCCGAAGAAATTTTGGATATGCTTTTGGGTGATATGGACGTGGTGATTACGGATAAAATACCAATGGAATTTTATTGCAATTGCACAAGAGAACGTGTTGAAAAAGCACTTATATCTATTGGTGAAAAAGAGCTTATAAAAATCATTGAAGAGGACAAAAAAGCTAACCTAAAGTGTCATTTTTGTAATAAAGATTATCATTTTAATGAAGAAGATCTGAAAAAACTTCTTGCAGAAGCAATTGGAAGGTAACGGGTGAAGGCTATTGAAAAGGGACTTTGCCTTTGCTGTAAAGGCTATAATTATAAGAGAAAATCAATTTCTTGTACTGCATCGTTCACCAGAGGAGATAGAAAGCAGTATGGTGAATAAGCATGAGGCGTGGGATTTACCAGGCGGAGGAGTACGTTTTTTTGAAACAGCAGAAAGAGCATTATTCCGTGAGGTGAAGGAGGAAACATCTATTAGGGTGAAGCTTATAAAGCTTAAGTGTGCATACGATGCCATAAGAACAAAATTGCACCTTATTATTCTTACCTACATATGCCAATATACAGACGGAGAGGTTGTTTTAAGTAATGAACACGACAAATTTTATTGGCTTACTTTAGATGAAATGCGTGAAATGAACTTGCCGCAATGGATGATACGAGATTTTAGTGCTGCAGCAGACGAATTTGATGTATATAAAAATTTGAATAAAATTGAAAATTAAAATAATAATAAACAAAACCAACCTTGTAAATAACTACAAATAAAAGGTTGGTTTTGTTGTTAAAATACATTTAGAAATTGCTTATGTCCTTGGAAAAGGTACTTCCTTTTGCAACTTTTATCTCATTATCCATAAGAGTACAGCGTTTTACAGTATTGTTACCAAATTTTTTGTTAATTGTGTCTATAGCGTTTTCTGCTTTACGTTGCTTTTCACGGTTTTCTTCAATAAATGACAATTGATAAAAGCAATCGTCAGTAAGTTTATCGGCAGAAACACTAAGATGGCGTAAAGGCTCTTTTTTCCACATGGAATCAAAAATTTTTGTGGCATATGAATATATGATATTTGAGCAGTCTGTTGACCCATTAAGCTGTTTTTGATGAGAATATACCTTAAATTCATTGGTTTTAACTGTTACAGAAATACTGTTAGCAAACTGTCCGTGGTAACGCAATCGTTTTCCTATATTTTCGCAAAGAGCAAGCAAAACCTTGTAAGCATCTTCTTTTTTAAACACATCTTTTGGTGTTGTAGTAGAGTTGCTTATACTTTTATAAGTATGCGAATGTCCAAATGGTGCTATAATGTCATCGGCTATGCCATTGGCATAATTTTTAAGTATGTGAGCATAGCTTTTAAATTCTTTTTCTAATATAGCGTAGTTGTAATTCGCCAGCTGACCTATGGTGTATATACCAAGTCGGTTAAGGCGAGGAGAAGTGCTTCTTCCTACCATAAAGAGTTCACCAACAGGCAGCGGCCAAAGCTTTTCCTCAATTTCGTTAGGATATAGGGTTATTACTTTATCGGGTTTTTCAAGCTCACCTGCCATTTTTGCCAGTAATTTATTTGGACCAATGCCTATGTTTACTGTAAAGCAAAGCTCGGTTTTTATGCGTTCTTTTATTTCATGTGCAGCATCTTCTGCAGTTCCAAAAAGCTTTTCCATACCTGTATAGTCTAAAAAGCATTCGTCTATGCTGAAAATTTCTAGTCGGTCTGAATAATTTGAAAGCAAATTAAAAAGCTGATTTGAACAGCTATTGTAAAGCTTAAAATCAGGTTGTATAACAATTAAAAATGGACATTTTTTTAAAGCTGACACAACTGGCTCACCTGTAACGATGCCATATTTTTTTGCCGGTATACTTTTTGCCAATATAATTCCTCGGCGAGAGTTACTGTTACCGCCAATAGCCGAGGGTACTGTGCGAAGGTCAAGAGTTTCGCCTTTTTTCATAAGGTCGGCAGTGCTCCAGCTTAAAAATGCACTGTTTACATCAATATGGAAAATTGTTTTGTTCAACATTACTCACCTCTATGCAAAAATTATAACACAAACATATGTTCTGTGTAAAGTAAAAATACTTGATACTTATAGGATTTTATAATATAATACTTCTTGTTAAAATTAACCTGAAAGGATGATGGAAGTGAACAATCCAATAGTAACAATTAAAATTAATGGCGAGGATACCATAAAGATAGAGTTATATCCAGCAGTTGCGCCAAACACAGTAAATAATTTTATTTCACTTGTAAAAAAAGGCTACTACAATAACCTTGCTTTTCACAGAATTATTAAAGGTTTTATGATTCAAGGAGGATGTCCTGAAGGTACAGGTATGGGCGGACCGGGATACACAATTAAAGGAGAATTTTCTCAAAATCGTTTTGAAAATGACCTTAAGCATAAGATGGGTGTTATATCCATGGCAAGAAGTATGCGTCCAGACTCAGCGGGAAGTCAGTTCTTTATTATGCACAAAGATGCACCGCATCTTGATGGAGCATATGCTGCTTTTGGCAAGGTTACAGAGGGAATGGATGTTGTAAACAAGCTTGCTGAAGTTAAAACAAGCAGAGGCGATATGCCTGTTGAACCGCAGATTATGACTGAAGTTACAGTAGAAACATTTGGTGAAGAATACCCAGAACCTGAAACTATGTAAATTTTATAATAAAGCCGGATTATCAAAACAAATATGCTTTGAGAATCCGGCTTGTATTAAATTGTGGAAAATTAGATAACTCCGCCAACGTTCATGAAGGACTTGCAATCTGTACATTGGTCCTGAGTTGGATTATACTCGTGTGTACCAACGGTGATTGAGTCTAAAGAGCAATAATTTTCACCTTGACAGTGATGTGAACATTGCTGAACAGTACATTTAATTGCCTTATTGGCTGATGCTTTGTTATTCATCATAAAACCTCCTTTCGTTGGGATAATAGTATTGTATCCAACAAGGAGAAAATTATTTTACAATTAGGAGGAAAATAAAATGGAAAAATCCAAGGTTTATTTTACCAATTTAAGGGCAAAACCTGGTGAAAACCTTTTACAAAAATTAGAAAAACTTATTAGAAAATCTGGCATTGAGGAAATTGATTTTAACAAAAAGTTTGCAGCTATTAAAATTCATTTTGGTGAGCCTGGGAATCTGGCATATCTTAGACCTAATTATGCAAAAACAGTTGCTGATGTTATTAAAAGTCTTGGAGGGAAGGTGTTTTTAACTGATTGCAACACACTTTATGTAGGAAGAAGAAAAGACGGCATAGAGCATATGGAGGCGGCATACGAAAACGGCTATAATCCATTTACAACAGGTTGTCACGTTGTTATTGCAGACGGAATTAAAGGTACAAACGAAACAATAGTGCCTATTAATGGTGAATATGTTAAAAACGCAAAAATTGGTGCGGCTGTTATGGATGCAGATATTATTATATCTTTAAGTCATTTTAAGGGACATGAACAGGCAGGTTTTGGTGGTGCAATTAAAAACCTTGGAATGGGCTGCGGAAGCCGTGCAGGAAAGATGGAAATGCACTCTGATGGTAAGCCTTTTATTGCAGCTAAGCGTTGCGTTGGTTGTGGAAAATGTGCAAAAATTTGTTCACATGATGCAATAATATTTACAGAAAAAAAAGCATCTATAAATTTAGATAAATGTGTTGGCTGTGGCAGATGTATTGGAGTTTGTGCCTTTGATGCAGTTAAACCAGATTATAAAGTGTCTATGGATAGTTTTAACTGCAAAATGGCAGAGTATGCGTATGCAGTTGTAAAGGACAGACCGCACTTTCACATCAGTCTGCTTATTGATGTATCTCCGTTTTGCGATTGTCATGCGGAAAATGATATGCCACTAATACCCGATGTGAGTATGTTTGCATCCTTCGACCCTGTTGCAATTGACATGGCCTGTGCTGACATGGCAAATAAACAGCCTATTATACATGGCTGTGCAATTGAAGATTGTGGACATGACCACAATGACCACTTTGAGCATATGCACCCAACTACCAATTGGCGAGGATGCCTTGAACACGCACAAAAGATTGGTGTAGGCTCAATGGATTATGAACTTATAGAAATTTAACAAAATTAATAGACAAATGTTATCTTGAAACAGAGAACAGGGTCGTTTTTGTTTTAACATTATTAATTAACATAAATATGAAAGGTTTTTTGTAAACTTTTGCTGAAAATAAACTTTTTTTACTTCAAAAAGAGGATAATTATACCAGTTATAGAATAAGAAATAACAGAGGTAATGGCTATTATGGTTAAAGCCTTGGGTTGTAAACATTCAAATTTGTACCAAATATATAATATTGGAGGTAGACTTATGAAGACTTATACGACAGGTGAAGTAAGAAATATTGTAATTTTAGGCCACAGTGGCTGTGGAAAGACAAGTGTTACAGAATCTGCACTTTATTTTTCAGGTGGAACAAAGAGATTTGGCAAGGTTTCTGATGGAAATACAACCAGCGATTATGACCCAGAGGAGATAAAAAGAGGAGTGTCTATTCAGTCGTCTATTGTTCCTGTTGAATGGATGAATACTAAAATTAATTTTATTGATACACCAGGTTATTTCGATTTTGTAGGCGAGGTAAAGGCATCACTTGCGGCGGCAGATTCTGCACTTATTGTTGTTTCGGGTAAATCTGGCCCAGAGGTTGGCACTGAAAAAGCATGGGATTACTGCGAAGAAACTGCCATGTCGAGAATGATTCTTGTTAACCAGATGGACGATGAAAACGCTGACTTTAATACTGTTTTAGGTCAGATGCGTAAAAAATTTGGAAAAGCTATTGCTCCTTTTCAAATTCCACTGCGTGATGACAACGGAAAATTTATTGGTTTTATAAATTGTATAGAAAGAGATGCTCGCCTTATTCAAGAAACTAAAGATGGAAAAATACTTGTTGAGGCAGAAGTGCCTGAATTAATGAAGGGTGAAGTTGAAAGCCTTAGAGGTATGCTTATTGAATCGGCGGCAGAGGCAGATGATGAACTTCTTGAAAAATATTTTAATGAAGAAGAAATTACAGAAGAAGAAATTTATAGAGGTCTTAATGCTGGTATTATAAGTGGTGCTGTAGCACCTGTGCTTTGTGGTGCAGTAACACTTGGCTATGGCATTAAGGTACTTATGAATTGTATCGTTAAATACTTACCATCTTCAAATATATGCAGACCGGTTGTTGAATGTGAAGATATTAAAACTGGTGAAATTGTGAAAAGAAGAAATACACCAGATGACCATTTTTCGGCTCTTGTATTTAAAACAATTGCAGACCCATATGTTGGACGGCTTAATATTTTCAAAGTAATGAGTGGAAAGCTAACAAAAGATAAAACTATATATAACCCCGATAAAGATACTTATGAAAAAGTGACACACATTTATGTGGTAAAAGGCAAAGAGCAAATTGAGGTTGAAGAATTGCAGTCAGGTGACATAGGTGCACTTGCAAAACTTACAAATACATCCACACAGGATACTCTTTGTTCAAAAGAATTTCCTGTAATTCTGCCAAAAATTATTTTTCCAGAGTCGGTTCATTCTATGGCAATTGAGCCTAAAGGTAAGGGTGATGAAGATAAGATTTCTGCTGCACTTACAAAACTGAGAGAAGAAGACCCTACAATTAAAACAGAGGTAAATACCGAAACTAAGCAGTCCCTTGTTTATGGTATAGGAGAACAGCATTTGGAAATACTTTTAGATAAGCTTAGAGGGAAATATAAAATTGAAGCATTGCTTTCTGAGCCAATAATTCCTTTTAGAGAAATGATTAAAGCCAAGGTTGAAATAAGAGGAAAGTACAAAAAACAGTCTGGCGGGCATGGTCAATTTGGTGATGTGCTTATGGTTTTTGAACCATCGGGTGACCTTACACAACAGTATATTTTTGAAGAGAAGATTTTTGGCGGGTCTGTACCAAGGCAATATTTTCCGGCTGTTGAAAAGGGAATTCAGGAATGTATTAATCATGGCGTTTTGGCAGACTATCCTGTTGTAGGTTTAAAGGCTACCCTTGTTGATGGAAGCTACCATCCAGTGGATTCAAGCGAAATGGCATTTAAAATGGCTACAACTATGGCATTTAAAGATGGGCTTGTGCAGGCTAAACCTACAATACTTGAACCTATTGCACACGCAGAGGTTCTTGTTCCAGAAAAATATATGGGTGACATTATGGGAGATATGAATAAGAGAAGAGGACGTATTCTTAAAATGACCCCAGAAGGTAAAAACATGAGGATTTTTGCTGAAGTACCTATGAGTGAAATGTTTAAATATTGTACAGATCTTAGGTCGATGACTCAGAGTCGTGGTGAGTATAAATCTTATTTTGAAAGATATGAAGAGGCACCAATAGAAATACAGAAAGTGGTAATTGAAAATAGAAAGAGCCACTAAGTTGAAGATTGCCTTGAACTGTTTTAAGCTGTGATAGAATTTATTTCCCGATTTGCATGAACTATAAATATGTAGTTATTGTGTAAATCGGGATTTTTTACTCATTTGACAAATTTCCTTTAAAAGTGTATATTCAATAAAAATGGGGATAAACAAGGTGATAAATTATGTATAAATTGGCTGTTACTGACATTGACGGTACACTTATAGACAGCAATGGAAAGATATCGCAAAAAACATTGGATACTATAAAAAAGGTGACAGATAAAGGCGTTGCATTTACTGTTTGCACAGGAAGAAATATAACTAAAGCCATGCCTATAGCCAAAAAGCTTGGTTTAAAAGTGCCGTTTGTTTGCATTGATGGAATAATTATTTATGACCCTATTCAGGGAAAGCCTGTGCTGGGTATGAGTATGAGCAAGGAAAGTGTGAAAAAAATAGTTGACTTGGGTGCTGAACGAAATACGTTTATTGAGGTTTCAGACGGATTTAAGTATTACAAATACTTACCAACAAAAGGACACAGAAAGTATGATTCCTTTAATAAACACGACTTTACAGGCAGAGTTAGAAGCTACCTTGGTGGAATAAGATATGTACAAAGTCCAGAAGAGCTTTGCAGAATTAATGGACCTATTTATCAAGTTGTTATAGGTGCAGAACATGAAATAACCCGGGAAATAACATCAATAGTGAGAAAACAAGGTTACGAAAGCATTGAAGTGCGTGACCGTTTGTGGGATGAGTATTTGTTTATTAATCATCAAGGAATGGGAAAAGCTAGAGGGGTTAAACTTTTGTGCGATTACTTTAATATATCGCCCAAGGAAGTAATTGCCTTTGGCGATGAAAAAAATGATATAGATATGCTGGAACTTGTGGGCATGGGTGTTGCTATGGATAATGCACATGATAGCGTGAAGGAAGTGGCAGACTATGTAACTCTTTCCAACGACAATGATGGTGTGGCAGAGGCACTTGTAAAGTTCTTTCTTTGAGGGGAATACAATGGATTTATTTGAATATAATCGACAAAAAAATATGAAAACAGAAGCACCTCTTGCTGCAAGGCTAAGACCCATCACGTTGGAGGAATTTGTTGGTCAACAGCATATTATAGGCAAAGATAAATTGCTTTATCGTGCAATAAAGGCAGACCAGCTTAATTCCATAATTTTGTACGGACCACCGGGAACTGGAAAAACAACATTGGCAAAAATAATAGCAAACACTACTAAACGAACCTTTGTACAGATAAATGCAACAACTTCAGGCATAAAGGATATTAAAGAGGTTGTTGGCGAAGCAAAAACACGAATGGGAATGAACGGTGATAAAACTATACTTTTTATAGATGAGATACATCGTTTTAATAAAACACAGCAGGATGCACTTTTACCTCACGTGGAGGATGGAACGGTTATACTCATTGGAGCAACAACCGAAAATCCATATTTTGAGGTAAACAAGGCACTTGTTAGCAGAAGTATAGTTTTTGAGTTGAAACAGCTGGATAGTAGGGATATAGAAAAACTTATTTTGCGTGCAGTTACTGATGTGGACAAGGGTTATGGATATTTCCATATAAATGCAGACGACGATGCAGTGAAATTTTTAGCAGACGTTGCAAATGGAGATGCAAGGGCGGCACTTAATGCAATTGAACTTGCTGTTCTTACAACTGATAAAGACGAAAAAGGCATTATAAATATTAGCCTTGAGGTAGCGCAGGAATGTATACAAAAGAGAGCCATCAATTATGAAAAAGATGGGGATAACCACTATGACACCGTATCAGCATTTATTAAAAGTATGCGAGGTTCGGACCCAGATGCGGCGTTGTATTATTTGGCAAAGATGATTTACGCAGGAGAAGACCCTAAATTTATTGCCAGACGAGTTGTTGTTTGTGCTTCAGAGGATGTTGGCAATGCCGACCCACACGCATTGCAAGTGGCAGTATCAGCAGCAGAAGCTATTAATTTTATTGGTATGCCTGAGGGCAGAATTATATTGGCACAGGCAGTTACATATATAGCTTGTGCACCTAAAAGCAATGCGGCTTATGTTGGCATTGACATGGCACTTAGAGATGTGGAAAATATAAAAATGAAAACTGTGCCAAATCATTTAAAAGATGCACATTACAGTGGTGCAAAAGGTTTGGGACATGGCACAGGATATAAGTATGCCCATGATTATCCAGGTCATTATGTAAAACAGCAGTATTTGCCAGATGAACTTAAGCATAAAATATACTATTCTCCTACTGAAAACGGTGTTGAAAAACGAATAAAAGAATCCCTTAAAAGATTAAGGGGAGAAAATTTATAGATTTTAAAAAATCAGTATAAAAATGATTCCAGAAATTATTGCGGAAAGCAAAGCTTTAGATATTTGTGCGACATAATATATATACATATTTATTGGTACATCTTGAACGATGCCTGTAATTTGAAGCTGAATGGAGGTACCACCAAAGCTTAGTATAAATGCCGACAAAACAGTTTTTGTAAACATATTAAGTGGTGCAGAAGCTAGAACGCTTACACCAGTAGTCATCTCAAGCGAGCCTGTAACAAGGCTTGTTATAACACTGTGTTTAGATGACAAAATGCCTGTAATGTAGAGAATTTTAACCAGTATTCCAAAAATAACTATGTAGCCACCAATTACAACAAGTGTGTTTGCGGCAGAAGAAATGCTGTTACCAAGAATAACACCAAGTGGCTCAGGCTTACTTTTCCTCATAGCAAATAAATTCTTTTTGCACAATTCAGGCATTTGAAATAAGTAGCCTATAAAAATACCACATATTATATTTGACAAAACTGTTGATGAAAGCAGTAGGTAACCTATTTGATTGCTTTTAAGCAATAATGAGCCTACGGTTACAGTGATGAAAATTGGGCTTGCGTTATTACAAAATGCCATAATGCACTGTGCTTCATTAGGAGTTATCAGCTTTTTTCTATATAAATCTGCAGTTAACTTTGCACCAGCAGGGTAGCCAGCTAAAAGTCCCATAATTAGGGCAAACCCACCACATCCGTTTACATGAAAAAGCTTTTGTACAAAAAAATTTAATTTTTCCCCAATAGCTTGAGCAAAGCCTATTTCCGTAAGGATATTTATGCCAACTGCAAAGGGAAAAAGGCTTGGCAATACTCCAGTATACCATAGGCAAAGGCTTTGACTTGCAGATTTAATAAATGGTGATGGATAGATAATAAAAAAAGCAAAACATATAAACACAATAAGCGTTAGTACGGTTCTTTTTATCTGCATAATTTTAATTCCTTAACTTGGATTAAAATATTATATGCGGATTTTTTATACTATAACCATAGGTGTTGTGTATTCTTTATTGATATTGCGATGCTGTTGCCTTGGTGCTGTCATAAAATAAAGGTCTGTAGCTTTTTTTTCAAGATTAAAAAGGAGTTTTCCGTTTTCACAGAGATGGGATTCGTCCCTTTTTACGTTGGTTATTATTGGTACAGAGGCATTTTGCGTTAATGACGTAAGAAGATGTTGTTTGTCTTTACGAAAACCCAGTACCCTTATATATGGACAATAGCCATTTTGCTTATAGTGTGTTATAGTGTCAGACTTAATATCAAGCAAAATGTGAAGTAATGCACGTTGCAAAGTAGTGTGAGAATAGCGTTTTGTTTTAACAAAATCAAGTATCTCGTTCACGCTGTAGCAGGTGGCAAGACTTTTCAAAATTCTATTTTCAAGACCCTCGGTTACATCAAGTATTTTGCTTAGTTCCAAGGGAGATTTACTTCTTAGACAGTAATTAAGTGGTGTTGAAAAGTTATTTAAGAATATGGGAGCAGACCCATTTTGTATGGCATGGGAAAATATTTCATGTGTATTTTTAGGCATAGCGGAAGTCAAAACTTCTATATTTTTATCTGTAATGGCTTTTCTTAAGGCTGATGCAGACGGATAGGCAGAGTCGGTATTTGTTGAATTATACCCATCGCCAAGGCGTTTAACGGTTATAGGTATAATATCCGAATTAATGTGGTAAAGTGCTTTAAGATACTCAATTGCCAATATATTGTTGGATGAAGAAATGAAGCTATGGGACTTTTGGGTTATTTCTTCCAGAGCAGTTTGCCTTGCCACTGCATAAGTAAAGCCGTTATTGAGGTTGCGTTTTATAGCGGCAGACAATTGAGGTGACTCGTTTACAAGGATTTTTGAAGTTTCTTTTAATGCGGAAACATCGCCCATTTCACTTCCAAAACTAAGAAAATCGACAATTCCTGTATCGTTAAGCAATTTAACAGCACTGTGAGCAAAATATTGAGCACCTGCTGTGCAAAACAGTGTTGGAAGCTCGATAACAACAGATGCACCGTTAAGAAGTGCACATCGGGTTCTTGTCCATTTATCGACAATAGCTGGCTCTCCACGCTGAACAAAGTTTCCGCTTAGAACCACAATAATATTATCACAGCCTGTAATACGAAAGGTTTCTTCAATATGGTATTTATGACCATTGTGAAATGGATTGTATTCTGCAATTATGCCTGATATCTTCATTAGTTTCACCTCTGGAATTCCTGTTTTTTCATAATTATATCAGATTTTTTGGAAAAGTATCAAAAAATATGCAGAAATTTTTATAAAACTATTGTATACCTAAAGCCAATTGTATATAATTATAGATAGTGTATTAATCCTAGTACGGCTCATACAAATGGTTTTTTGTATTTTTACATAATGGGCAGGCTTGAAATACGATAATTTTTTTAAAACTTAGGAGGTTTTACAAATGGATTTTTTAAGCATCATGAAAGAAAAAGCAAAAAGTGACTTACAGACTATCGTTTTACCAGAGTCTTACGAGGAAAGAAACCTTGAAGCCACAGCAGCAATTTTGGAAGAAGGTCTTGCTAATATAATTCTTGTTGGTAAAAAAGAAGAAATTATAGCTAAGGCAGCAGGTTTTAATATTCAAAAAGCAATTTTTATTGACCCTGCAAATTACGAAAAAATGGATGCTTTTGTAGAAATGTTCTGTGAACTTAGAAAAAGCAAAGGTGTAACACCTGAACAGGCTTTAAAAGCATTACTTGACCCTATGACATTTGGCGTTATGCTTGTTAAAATGGGAGAAGCTGACGGTATGGTTTCTGGTGCTATTCATTCTACAGCTGATACTTTAAGACCAGCTCTTCAGATTCTTAAAACAAAACCAGGTACAGAGCTTGTTTCTTCATTCTTCATTATGGTTTGCAAGGATGGAACATATGGTGATGATGGCGTTTTACTTTTTGCTGACTGTGCGTTAAATCAGAACCCTAATTCTGCAGAGCTTGCTGCAATTGCAATTGATTCAGCTAAATCATATGAAGCATTTGTTGGCGGTGAGGCAAGAGTTGCTATGCTTAGCCATTCTACAATGGGAAGTGCTAAACATGCAGATGTAGACAAGGTTGTAGAAGCTACAAAACTTGCTAAAGAAAAAGCACCTAACATTAAGCTTGATGGTGAATTACAGCTTGATGCAGCAATTGTTGCAAAAGTAGGTTCACAGAAAGCACCTGAAAGCAAGGTTGCAGGCAAGGCAAATGTTCTTATCTTCCCTGACATTGATGCAGGTAACATAGGTTACAAACTTGTGCAAAGATTTGCTGGTGCAGAGGCTTATGGTCCTGTTCTTCAGGGTATTGCTAAGCCAGTTAATGACCTTTCAAGAGGTTGTTCAGCAGAAGATATTGTTGGCGTAGTTGCTATGACAGCAGTGCAGGCACAGATTACTAAATAATATAAATTACAAAAGATTATAAGAGGAGAGAATTTAATGAATATTTTAGTATTAAATTGCGGAAGTTCATCTTTGAAATATCAGCTTATTGACAGCGAAACAGAAAATGTACTTGCAATAGGTCTTTGCGAGAGAATAGGTATTGACGGCAGACTTAAGCATGAGCCTACAGGCAAAGATAAATTTGTTTCTGAAGCACCACTTCCAGACCATACAGTAGCAGTACAAGCTGTTATTGATGCACTTTTGGATGCAGACCACGGCGTAATTAAATCAATGACTGAAATCAATGCAGTTGGACATCGTGTTGTTCATGGCGGAGAGTTCTTCTCATCATCAGTTATTATTACAGATGAAGTTAAAGATGCTATTGATAAATGTGCAGAGCTTGCTCCACTTCACAATCCTGCTAACCTCATTGGTATTAACGCTTGCGAAAAACTTATGCCAGGCGTACCTCAGGTTGCAGTATTTGATACAGCTTTCCATCAGACAATGCCTGAAAAAGCTTATCTTTACGCTATTCCTTATAAATATTATGAAAAATATAAAATCAGAAAATACGGCTTCCACGGAACAAGCCACAAATATGTTTCAAGAGTATGTGCTAGCATGATGGACACTCCTATTGAAGAGCTTAAAATCATAACCTGTCACCTTGGTAACGGCGGAAGTATTTGTGCGGTAAGAAACGGCGTTTCTGTTGATACATCAATGGGCTTTACACCACTTGATGGTATTGCTATGGGTACAAGAAGTGGTAGCATTGACCCTGCTGTAGTTCTTTACTTAATGCAGAAGGAAAATCTTTCACCAGCAGAAATGGATACAATTCTTAACAAAGAATCTGGAGTACTTGGTATTTCGGGTGTATCCAGTGACTTTAGAGATATTGAAAGTGCTGGAAATGAAGGCAACGAAAGAGCTGCCATTGCACTTGATACATTTTCATATAGAGTTGCAAAAACAATTGGTGAGTACGTTTCAACTATGAAGGGTGTAGATGCAATTGTATTTACAGCAGGTCTTGGTGAAAACGGTGCTATTACACGTCAGGTAATTTGTGATTATTTAAGATACCTTGGCATACATCTTGACAGCTACAAAAATTGCATAAGAGGCAAGGCAGTTGAAATAACAACAAAACAGTCAAGGGTACAGGTTTTTGTTATTCCAACAAATGAAGAGCTTGTTATAGCAAGAGATACAAAAGAACTTGTTTTTAAATAAAAAATAATAATTAATTGACAAATACAGCTGGGGTATGTATAATATTCTGAGTATGACTATGGGAGTGATTAGATGAATGTAGATATCTCGAAAATTTTAAAGGCTAACGGTGAGAGCCTTGACTTTGAAATTGAAAAAAATATTACAGACATTGAAAACTATCCTGATGTCTGTGAGTTTCTGTCGCCTGTAAAGGTTGAAGGAACAGTTACTAATTTTGAAGGAGAATTTCTTGTTGAAGCAAAGGGAAGCACTACCGTTGTTATGAACTGTAGTCGTTGCCTAAAGCCTACAACAGTGGATGTCAAATTCGGGATAAAAGAGAATTTTTCTAATACAGGAAAAGAAGAGACAGAAACTTTTTTGGGCGATACTATTGATTTAACGTCGATAGTTGGTCGAAGCATATTAATCGGCCTTCCTATGAAGGTTGTTTGTGATGAGGACTGTAAAGGTCTTTGTCCAATTTGCGGTAAGGATTTGAATGAAGGGGATTGCGAATGCGATACCACTTATATAGATCCAAGATTCGAAAGTTTACGTTCTCTTTTTAAATTGGATGAGGAGGTGTAGAAATGGCTGTACCAAAAGGAAGAGTGTCAAAGTCTAAAAGAGACAAAAGAAAGGCACAGAGCTGGAAAATTGCTACTCCTACATTAGTTGCTTGCAGCAAATGTGGAGAGTTGATGGTATCTCATAAGGTATGTAAAGCTTGTGGTTCTTACAACAAAAAGGTAGTTTTAGACGTAAAATAATTTAGACGGCAGACGTGTGTCTGTGGTTGCGATTAAGCAAAAGACAGCCCACAAAGCTGTCTTTTCTGCTATATTTGGGCAGAATTTAGAAAGATAGGAACCACTGAATGAACAAACAGAGGGGACTGGTAACATGAAAAAGACTAAGATTGCTGTGGACGCAATGGGGGGAGATAATGCCCCACACGAAATAATTAAAGGTGCAGTAGAGGCTGTTAATGAATTTGGTGCAAGCATTGTGCTGGTTGGCATTGAACAAACCATTGAAGAAGAATTGAAAAAATATAAGTTTGATAAAACAAAAATTGAAGTGGTTAATTCCACAGAAATTATAGGAACAGACGAAGTGCCTACAACAGCAATACGCCGAAAAAAAGACTCATCTATGGTGGTTGGTCTTAATCTTGTAAAAAATGGCAATGCAGCAGCATTTGTGTCAGCAGGAAGTACAGGGGCACTTTTGACTGGCTCAACGGTCATTATAGGCCGAATTAAAGGCATTGAAAGACCTGCACTTGGTACCTGTCTGCCTACAACAAAAGGCTTTACTTTTTTGCTGGATAGTGGTGCAAATGTAGACTGTAAGCCAAATTATTTGGTTCAGTTTGCCAAAATGGCATCAGTTTATGTTGAAAATGTAATGGATGTTAAAAATCCTAAGGTTGCTATTGTAAATATTGGTGCAGAAAAAGAAAAGGGAAATGCTCTTGTTAAAGAAACTCATGAGCTTTTGGAAGTAGTTGATGGCATTAATTTTACAGGCAACATTGAAGCAAGAGAGATTCCTTTTGGTGAGGCTGACGTAGTTGTATGCGACGGTTTTGTTGGAAACACTATTTTAAAGCTTTCCGAAGGACTTAGTTTAGCACTTTTGGGTATAATTAAAGAAGAAATTACCCAAGGGGCTTACAAGTTGGCAGCCGTTGCACTTAAAAAACCTTTTAAAAATATTAAAAAACGTTTTGACGCAGAAGAAGTTGGTGGAGCACCATTTTTGGGCTTAAAATCCCTAGTTGTTAAGGCTCACGGCAGTTCTAAGGCAAAAGGAATAAAAAATGCAATAAAACAGTGCGAAATTTTTGTTGAAAATGATATTGTATTAAAAATACAAGAAAAGCTATAATGTATAAGTAATAATATTATAAAATTTGTGGAGGTAATAACTTTATGGATAAGTCACAGGTAATTGCAATTATTGCGGAACAGCTTGGAATAGCAGAAACTGAAATTACGGAGGATACAGTATTTGCCGATTTGGGAGCTGATTCCCTTGATTTGTTCCAGATTATTTCTGCTCTTGAAGAAGAGTTCGACATTGAGTTTGAAAATGAAGATGTGGAAAAAATTAAAACAGTTGGAGATGCTATCGATTATGTTAAGGCAGCAGTGGAGTAAAAGTTGATGAACAAAATAAATTTAACTGAGTTTGAAGAAAAAATTAAATATTCATTTAACAACAAGGACACATTGTTGTTGGCTTTCACCCATAGCTCATATGCAAACGAACACAATTTGGGGAAGTTTGATTATAATGAGCGACTTGAGTTTTTAGGTGATGCGGCACTTGACCTTGTAATCAGCAAATTTATTTATATGAAGTTCCCTGAGATGCCTGAGGGTGAGCTTACAAAACTACGTGCAGGTGTTGTATGCGAGGGTTCACTGGCAAAAAAAGCACGAGAAATAGGCTTAGGCAAGTTTTTACAGTTGGGCAAAGGTGAGGAAATTACTGGTGGACGTGACCGTGAATCGGTTTTAGCTGACGCCTTTGAGGCTGTTATTGGTGCTATTTGCATTGATGGTGGAATGCCAGATGTAGAAAAATATGTTTTAAGTTTAATGACAAACGTGGTTGAAGAACTAAAGAGTAGCTTTAGAAATATTGACTACAAAACACGACTTCAAGAGCTTATACAGAAAACAAGCCGAATGCCAGTAAGCTATGCTGTTATAGGCGAAAGAGGGCCAGACCATGGAAAGGAATTTATTGTTGAGGTGTATCACAACGGTAATACTCTTGGCATGGGCGTTGGCAAAAGCAAAAAAGAAGCGGAGCAGAGTGCTGCTGGGAATGCTATTAAACATATGAATAGTTAGCAATATTCCTAACTAAAGTTTATTAAAATTAAGGTTATGAAGGCTAGATTTTTGACACAATGGATTACGATTTCGGAAGAAAAAAGTCTTTACATAACAAAAGCAGAGTAAGCACATTAAGTTTTCAACAAAATTATCTATCCTAATTTCAACTGATAGATAAAAAACAGTGGAAAATAAGAAAGAATTTAATATTTTAAAATAAAAATGCCCAAAGTTAATTTGGGCATTTTTTTATGATTTTTTGTACAAAATAGTGTAAAATAAATAATAATTGTGATATAATAGAACAACAGTTCTTATTGGAGGTGGTGGAAATTTCAAAATTTAGAGTGGTTTCAAAATATAAACCAACAGGCGACCAGCCTCAGGCTATTGAAAAACTTGCCTCGGGATTTATTGAGGGCAAAAAATTTCAGACTCTTGTTGGGGTTACAGGTTCAGGAAAGACCTTTACCATGGCAAATATAGTTGAAAGATTGCAGAAACCAACATTAGTTATTGCACATAATAAAACACTGGCGGCACAGCTTTATAACGAGTTTAAAGAGTTTTTTCCTGACAATGCAGTTGAATATTTTGTTAGTTATTATGATTATTATCAGCCAGAGGCGTACCTGCCTAGCACTGATACTTATATAGAAAAGGATTCATCTGTAAATGATGAAATAGATAAGCTTAGATACTCGGCAACATCGGCACTTATTGAGCGTAAGGACGTGCTTATTGTAGCTAGCGTATCTTGTATTTACGGCTTGGGGGACCCTGAGGACTACAAAGAAATGATGATTTCTCTTAGACCTGGAATGATAAAAGACCGTGATGATGTTATGCGTAAATTAATTGAAATTCAGTATGATAGAAATGATATTGATTTTCAGAGAGGCAGCTTTCGTGTTAGGGGAGATGTATTGGAGGTATTTCCTATTGCTAACAGTGAAAGTGCAATTCGGATTGAATTTTTTGGAGATGAGATAGACAGAATAACAGAGATTGACGTTCTTACAGGCGAGATAATAGGAATACGTAACCATATCAGTATTTTTCCAGCGTCGCATTACGCTACTTCTCCTGAAAAAATGAACCTTGCCATAGGTCGCATTGAGGAGGAGCTTGCTCAAAGGCTTAAAGAACTTAAAAGTGAGGATAAATTACTTGAGGCACAACGTCTTGAACAGAGAACAAATTATGACATTGAAATGATGCGTGAAATGGGATTTTGTTCGGGAATAGAAAATTATTCTCGTCATCTTGCGTTAAGAGAGGCGGGCAGCACTCCAAGCACTCTTATTGACTTCTTTCCTGACGATTTTTTAATTATAGCAGATGAAAGCCATGTTTCTGTTCCACAAATTAGAGGTATGTATGAGGGAGATAAATCTCGAAAAACAACCTTAGTTGATTTTGGTTTCAGATTGCCATCGGCACTGGACAACCGACCTCTTAAATTTTCAGAGTTTGAAAGCAAAATAAATCAAATGCTTTTTGTATCAGCTACGCCTTCAAAATTTGAAGCAGAGCATTCCCAGCAAATTGCAGAACAGATAATAAGACCAACAGGCCTATTAGACCCTGAGATAACCATTAAGCCGGTTTCTGGTCAGATTGATGATTTGCTTGTGGAAGCAAACAAAACCATTGCAGACGGCTTTAAAGTGCTTATAACAACACTGACAAAAAAAATGGCAGAACGTCTTACAGATTATTTGCGAGAAGCAGGTGTAAGGGTGCGTTATCTGCATTCAGACATTGTCACTATGGAACGAATGGAGATTATACGTGACTTGAGAATGGATGTATTTGATGTGCTGGTGGGTATTAATCTTTTGCGTGAGGGATTAGATATACCTGAGGTGGCACTGGTGGCTATCTTGGATGCCGATAAGGAAGGTTTTCTTCGTTCCGAAACATCACTTATACAGACAGTTGGGCGTGCCGCACGTAACAGTGAGGGCAGAGTAATAATGTATGGTGACGTTATAACAAGGTCTATGCGGTGTGCAATTGACGAAACCAATCGACGTCGTAAAATTCAACAGGAATATAACCAATTGCATGGAATTACACCACAAACCATACAGAAAGACGTGTTTGAAATTATACAGGCAACAAAGGGAGTTACACAAAAACATAAGTTTGGTTTTGACAAAGAACCTGAAAGCATGAGTGAAGATGAACTAAAAGCACTCATTAAAAAAATGGATAAGGAAATGAAAGAGGCAGCAAGAGATTTGCAGTTTGAAAAGGCGGCAGACCTTAGAGATAAAATACTTGAAATCAAAAAGATGCTAGTATAAGAGGTAAAAAAATGAGCAAAGACAAAATTATTATACGTGGTGCAAAAGAACATAACTTGAAAAATATAAATCTGGAAATTCCAAGGGACAAGCTTGTAATTTTTACAGGAGTAAGTGGTTCGGGTAAATCTTCTCTGGCGTTTGATACTATTTATGCCGAGGGTCAAAGACGGTATGTAGAAAGCCTTTCAAGCTATGCCAGACAGTTTTTGGGACAGATGGAAAAGCCTGATGTTGAGTATATAGAAGGTCTTTCTCCTGCAATTTCAATAGACCAAAAAACAACTAGCCATAATCCTCGTTCAACTGTGGGTACAGTGACGGAAATTTATGATTATTTAAGGCTTTTGTTTGCACGAATAGGCACGCCCCATTGCCCTAAATGCGGTAGAGAAATAAGAAAACAAAGCATAGACCAAATTGTAGACCAAGTGTTGGCTTTGCCTGAAAGAACCAAATTTATGCTTTTGGCACCTGTAGTAAGGGGACGAAAGGGCGAGCATATTAAACTTTTGGAAGATGCAAAAAAAAGCGGCTATGCTCGTGTAAGAGCAGATGGCATTATTTATGAACTTAGTGATGAAATTAAACTTGCAAAAAACAACAAGCATACAATAGAAATAGTTGTAGACAGGCTTGTTATGCGAGAGGGAATACAAAAGCGACTTACGGAATCCATAGAAACTGTTATGGCACTTTCGGGCGGAATGCTTGTGGTTAACAACACTGACGCCGATGAAGATATGCTGTTTAGTCAAAATTTTGCTTGCCCAGATTGTGGTATAAGCTTGGGTGAAATTGAACCAAGGTTATTTTCTTTTAATAACCCTAGCGGTGCTTGCCCAGAGTGTACAGGTCTTGGTGTGCAAATGAAATTTGACCCTGATTTGATTGTTCCCAATAAGGCGTTAAGCATTAAAAAAGGTGCAATTTGTGCACCAGGATATAATTCCATTTCTACAACAGATAGTATGAGTGCGGTGTTATTTGAGGCACTGGCCGAAAGGTATAATTTCAGCCTTGATGTACCTTTTGAAGAACTTCCTCAAAATGTTATAGATATTATTTTTTATGGTACGCAAGGAGAAAAAATTCCCATTAATTACAAAAATGCCTTTGGTGGTGGAACATATGCCTATAACTTTGAAGGTGTTATAAACAATCTTCAACGGCGTTATGCAGAAACTTCTGAAACAATGCGACAGGATTACGAAGAATATATGACCAACATAAACTGCCATGTATGCCATGGTGATAGGCTTAAACCTGAGGTGTTGGCAATTACAGTTGGCGACAAAAATATTTCGCAGGTTACAAAGCTTCCAATTAAGGAAATTCAGAGATTTTTTGCAGCCTTAAAATTAAACGAAAGAGATACCATGATTGCAGACCAAATACTCAGAGAAATTAATGCACGGCTTGGATTTTTAGTGGATGTCGGGTTGGAATATCTTACTCTTTCTCGTTCGGCTGGCACTCTTTCTGGAGGTGAGGCACAGCGAATTCGATTGGCAACTCAAATTGGTTCGGGGCTTGTAGGTGTTGTATATATTTTGGACGAGCCAAGCATTGGTTTGCACCAAAGGGACAATGACAAGCTTATTAAAACACTGAAAAATTTGCGTGACATCGGCAACTCGCTTATAGTGGTTGAACATGATGAGGATACAATGCTTGAAAGTGATTATATTGTGGACATTGGCCCTGGAGCAGGTGAAAATGGTGGTGAGGTTATTTTTTCAGGCACTGTAGAAGACATAATGAAGTGCAAAAATTCCGTTACAGGTCAATATTTAAGTGGAACAAAGTTCATACCAGTGCCCAAAGAAAGACGTGCCATTGACCAGAGTAATATGCTTAAAATTATTGGTGCAGAGGCTAACAATCTTAAAAAAATTGATGTTGATTTGCCCCTTGGTATTTTCACTTGCGTTACAGGCGTAAGTGGGTCTGGAAAATCTTCCCTTGTAAATGAAATTCTGTATAAACGCCTTGCTAGAGATTTGAACAGGGCGAAGTGCAAGCCTTCTATCCACAGGGATATGACTGGAATTCAAAAACTGGACAAAATAATAAATATTGACCAGTCACCAATAGGCAGAACGCCACGAAGCAATCCTGCCACATATACGGGGCTTTTTGATTTAATAAGGGATGTTTTTTCTCAAACAACGGAAGCAAAAATGCGTGGCTACAAAAAGGGACGTTTCAGTTTCAATGTAAAAGGTGGAAGATGTGAGGCGTGCAGTGGCGATGGTATAGTTAAAATAGAAATGCATTTTTTGCCCGATATTTTTGTGCCATGTGAGGTGTGTCATGGCAAGAGATATAACCGTGAAACCCTTGAGGTGAAGTATAAAGGTAAAACAATTTCTGATGTGTTGGAAATGACGGTGGAGGAGGGACTGGAATTTTTTGAGAACCTTCCAAGGCTTAAAAATAAACTACAAACGCTGTATGATGTAGGTCTTAGTTATATAAGGCTTGGTCAGTCATCTACAACGCTTTCGGGTGGAGAAGCACAAAGGGTAAAGTTGGCAACGGAGCTTAGTCGACGAAGTACGGGACGCACAATGTATATACTAGATGAGCCTACAACTGGACTTCATACTGCTGACGTGCATAAGCTAATGGAAATCGTACAGCGTCTGACAGAGGGAGGAAATACCGTTGTTGTAATAGAACATAATTTGGATGTTATTAAAACGGCGGATTATATTATAGACCTTGGCCCAGAAGGCGGCGACGGCGGCGGAGAAATTGTTGCTACAGGCACACCTGAGGAAGTTGCGGAGAATACAAGGTCTTATACTGGTAAATATTTAAAAAAGTATTTAAACAGGTTGACAAACTAAGCGTAATGATTGTACCATATATAGGGATTATGAAAATTACTATGGAGGGTGCATGTTATGCGTAACTACGATAAGAGAAAAGATTTTATAGAAAATTATACTAATGCTCAAAAGGAGCTGTTTAAATACTTTAATTGCGATGAAGAATTTTTTGTTAAGCGTATGAGTGAATTTACGTGGGCAATTAAAAATGATGGTGATTTTTATTTTCTTAACTACTGGAATAAAGACGGAAAAAGAAATGATGCCGTTGTTGTTAAAAAAAATGGGCATCCTATGATTTTTAAAACACAAAAGCATACGATGGTTATAGGGATAGACTGCGTTAAGATTGGATTTATATTTGATAATGAAGGTAAAACAGATGAAATAATTTAAAGCCAAGAATAAATACAAAAACCAGCGACTCTAAAAAGAGCTGCTGGTTTTGTATTAAAGTTGAATTTAATATGCAGCGAAAGTTTTACCTAAAGCGTAGCATTGCTCTTTAGCATCAGCATCAGGGAAGCCATTTGCAATAAGACCTTCTGAAAAAAGGTTTCCGCCTCTATTTTCAACTCTTTCCTGCCAATCACGCATCCATTTGCCATCACCCCAGCCGTATGAACCGAAAAGAGTAATCTTTTTACCACTTAAACTGTTTTCAATTTTTTCGAAAAATGGTTCAAATTCACTTTCTTCAAGAACCTCATCTCCCATAGACGAGCAACCAAACGCAATTTTTTCATAGTCGGAAACATTTCCGCTAAAAGCATCTACTGTAAACAAATCAGCTTGTGCACCATTCTCATTAATTCCTCTTGCTATTTCTTCTGCCATTGATGCTGTGTTTCCAGTTCCACTCCAATAAATTACTGCTATTTTCTCCATCTTAATAAATCCTCCTATAATTTATATTTGCATCAGGCTACACCTAAAAGCTTTGATAATGGTATGCCTGCTTCTGCCTTTTTTAAAAGAAATGCGTTGCATTTTCGGTATTGGCTAAACAGTTTTTTGGCCTTATCTTCGTCGCTGTATACTTTCCAATATCCGCAGAATTTAAAATTCAAGCCTTTGTGTTTAATAAATTCAAGCACATCATCTGTGGGATATCCTAAGAAAAATCCAATTTCGTGGGGAAATTCATCACAGCCTGTTATGCGGGTTCCTAAAAAATCTAAGCTATTTTCCAATGAGGAAACAGGGTAGCCAATGCTTTTAAGAAATTGTTCAATTTTTTTTGATTTTAATGATGCAAGCATTGGCTGCTTTCTATATGTAATTATAAAAAGCCTGCTTTTACAGGTATACAGCACCTTAAAATATATGTCCTTGGAATTAAGAAGAACATTATACTTGTCCAACTCAGAAAGAAATTCCTGTTGGTTTTCAATTGGACATGAAAATAAATTTGCTTGCTTTATGCCTAAAAGCGTTGGGGCACAATGTGCTATAAGTAAACTTTCAAATGTACTCATAATAATCCTTTCTTGTTAGTTAGAACTAACTCAATATTAAAAATTAACAGCAGTGTTCTTCAAGTATCTTTTTTAAAGCACAAGAACTACTACTGCGAGAATGGGCTATAGTAATGTTACCTTTTTTTGCTTCCTGACTTGCACCTGTTACCATTTTGTGAGAAACGGTATTAGTGAACAGAACGATTAGGTCTGCTTTCCCAATTTGAGATTTGAAATTTCCCGGCATCTGAGTAAAAACCTTTGCCTTACATTTGAAATCACCACAAATATTCATATATTGTCGGACCATACAGTCATGACCACCTACAATAACTACACTCATAAATTGCCTCCTTAAACAAACTTAATGGTTAGCAACTGCTAACTTGGATTGAGAATAACATATTAAAATTGTTTTGTCAACACTATTTTAAAAAAATATTGAACATACTATATTTATTACAATTATTGATTATCTTTTAATTTTTATAAAAAAGTGGTAATATTAAGTCGATAGGGAGAGTGATTGCATGGAGCTTATGAAAAGGCTTGAACAGGCAGCTGAGTATATAAAAACAAGAACAAAATATTCACCAAAGATTGGAGTTATTCTTGGTTCAGGGTTAGGTGATTTTGGTGATAGTCTTGAAAATGCAGAATATTATGATTACAAGGATGTTCCAAATCTTCCGGTTTCCACAGTTATTGGGCATAAGGGACGTTTTGTTGTTACATCTGAACTTATTTGTATGCAGGGTAGATTTCATTTTTATGAAGGTTACAATCTTACAGAGGTAACTTTTCCCATAAGACTTATGAAATTGCTTGGAGTTGAAAAGCTGATTGTAACTAATGCTGCAGGTGGTGTGAACACAAACTTTAGTACAGGGGATTTGATGGTTATAACCGACCATATAAACATGATGGGTACAAATCCGCTTATTGGAGCAAATTTAGATGCTTTCGGCACAAGATTTCCCGACATGAGCAACGGGTACGACAAAGAAATGATTGACATTGCTATGAAAACAGGAGAAATTAAAGGACTTAATTTAAAGCGAGGTGTATACTGTGCCATGACTGGACCAAGCTTTGAAACGCCAGCAGAGATACAAATGGTGCGTATAATTGGAGGCGATGCAGTTGGAATGAGTACAGTTCCAGAGGTGATTACTGCAAACCATTGTGGTATAAAGGTATTGGGCATAAGTTGCATAACAAATATGGCAGCTGGTGTTAATTCCCAACCACTTAACCATGCAGAAGTTATTGAAACAACTAAACGAGTGAAAGAAAAATTTATTGACCTTGTGAGGACGATAATTAAGGAAATTTGAAAATTTTAATTGAATTACTGTGTTTTTTAAAGCATTGACATTTATTTTTGATTATGCTAAAATATGAGTTCAGATATGAATATGAAAGAATTTTTGACCATATTTGCCAATGCAAATACAATCGGCCGGACGGACAGCCAGGTCAAATGCCGAATCGGCAACTTTAGTTGCCTTATTGATTGAGTTAGAAGCTCAAATTTTATAAGTTGGTTACTTAAAACCATATCACTTGTGAAACGATCAATAAGAGTAGTAAAAGTAATTCTTGCTATATAGACTCTATTCCTTCTTAGATGAATAAATAAAATCGGCATTGTGTCGAAAACAACTAATCCATGCTTTGAAGATAATCGAATCTCAAGTGATGAATGGTATTATACCATTTTTTTTGCTTGGGATTTTTTATTGTATTTGAAAGGATAATTATGGAAAATATGCTGAAATTGTACGGGTTTAATAACCTTACTAAATCACTTAGTTTTAACATTTATGATGTTTGCTATGCTAAGACAGAAAGGGAACAGAGGGATTATATTGCATATATTGATGAGCAATATAATTCAGAGCGTTTGACCAACATTCTCTATCACCTAACGGAGATGATAGGTGCAACAGTTATTAGTGTTTCAAAGCAGGATTACGACCCGCAAGGTGCAAGTGTAACGTTTTTAATAGCTGAAAAATCTATGGTTACATTACAAAATGGAGATACAGTAGTGGCACATTTAGACAAAAGCCATGTAACGGTTCATACTTACCCTGAATTTCATCCAGAAAATGCAATTTCTACCTTTAGGGTAGATATTGACGTTGCTACTTGTGGAGAAATTACACCACTTAGCACCCTTGATTATTTAATTGGAAGTTTTGATTCGGATATTATCACCTTGGATTATAAGGTGCGTGGTTTCACAAGGGATATTGATGGAAAAAAACTTTTTATTGACCACAATATTACCTCTATTCAGGATTATATTGCTAAAGACACATTGGAAAAGTACGATGCTATAGACATTAATGTTTACCAATCCAACATCTTTCACACTAACTTGCTAATTAAAAATATCGAACTTCAGAACTATTTGTTTAACACAGATGTATATGAGTTACCACCAAAAACAAGGCTGAAAATCAGCAACAGTATTCATCAGGAAATGATTGAAATTTTTAGCGGAAACAATGTATTTTCAAGAAAGGAAAAAGAAGATTGAAAACAATACAAACTCAAAACAAAGCACCAATTATGGATGCCTTAAATGATTTTATAACCTCAAGAGTTGTTCCATTTGATGTTCCTGGGCATAAAAGGGGAAAAGGGAATAAAGAGTTAACGTGGTTTTTAGGGGAAAGATGCTTAAGTCTGGATGTTAATTCCATGAAGCCGTTGGACAATTTGTGCCATCCTGTTTCAGTTATTAAGGAAGCTGAAGATTTGGCAGCAGAGGCTTTTGGTGCAAAAAATGCCTTCTTTATGGTCAATGGCACAACATCTGCAGTACAGGCCATGATTATGTCGGTTTGTAAAAAGAATGATAAAATTATACTTCCACGTAACGTACATAGAAGTGTAATTAATTCATTAATTCTTTGCGGTGCAGTGCCAGTATATGTTAATCCAGAACTGAACCAACGTCTTGGTATTTCCTTGGGAATGTCCCTAAAGGCGGTTGAGCAGGCAATACTAAACAATCCAGATGCAAAAGCTGTCCTTGTGAACAATCCAACTTACTATGGAATTTGCTCCGACATTGAATCAATTACTAAGCTAGCCCACCGCCATGGCATGAAGGTATTGGCTGATGAGGCACATGGTACGCACTTTTATTTTGGAAAGGACATGCCTATTTCGGCTATGGCAGCAGGTGCAGATTTGGCGGCAGTTAGTATGCACAAATCTGGAGGATCTCTCACTCAAAGCTCTATTCTTTTGTTGGGGCATCAGGTAAACCCACACTATGTGCGTCAAATTATTAACCTGACCCAAACCACAAGTGGCTCGTACCTTTTGCTTTCCAGCCTTGATATTTCAAGAAAGAAGCTTGCATTAGATGGTGAGGATACATTTAAACAGGTAATGGAAATGGCTCAGTATGCAAGAGATGAAATAAACAGCATTGGTGGTTACTATGCTTACTCCAAGGAGCTGGTGAATGGCGATACTGTCTTTGATTTTGACGCAACAAAGCTTTCAATTAATACCTTAGGCATAGGAATGGCGGGCATTGAGGTTTATGATATTTTGCGGGATGAGTATGATATACAAATAGAGTTTGGTGATATTGGAAACATTCTAGCATACATCTCTATAGGAGATAGCCACAAAAATTTGGAGCGTCTAGTTAGTGCTTTAGCGGAAATTAAACGTATATATCAAAAGGACAAAACAGGTATGTTGGACCATGAATATATCAATCCAACGGTTATGGTAGCTCCTCAGGATGCGTTTTATGCTGAAAAGCAATTGGTAATGTTAGAGGATAGTATTGGGGAAATCTGCACAGAATTTGTTATGTGCTACCCACCTGGAATTCCAATTCTTGCTCCTGGTGAGTTGATTACACAGGAAATAATAGATTACATTAAGTATGCTAAGGAAAAAGGCTGTTTATTAACAGGAACGGAAGATTTGCAAACAAACAAAATTAATATTTTGAAAGGGGGGCACTAAAATGGATTTATGGTACTCTGAATATCATACGAAAGACGTGAAATTTTCTATAAAGGTGAACAAACAGCTCTATAGTCATAAAAGTGAGTTTCAAGCAATAGATGTGTTTGAATCCAAAGAATTTGGCAAGTTTTTAACACTGGATGGATATATGATGTTAACAGAAAAAGATGAATTTATCTACCATGAAATGATTGTTCACACACCTATGGCTGTACACCCAAATGCTAAAAATATTTTAGTTATTGGGGCTGGAGATGGCGGTGTGGCAAGGGAACTTTCAAAATATAAAAGTATAGAAACCATTGATATTGTTGAAATTGATGAGGAAGTTGTGCGTGTTTGCAAGGAGTTTCTTCCTAAAACGGCTTGTGGTTTTGAAGATGAACGTGTAAAACTTTATTTTCAGGATGGACTTAAATTTATTAGAAAACATGAAAATGCCTATGACTTAATAATTGTAGACTCAACTGACCCATTCGGCCCAGGTGAAGGACTCTTTTCTAAGGAATTTTACGGGAATTGCTTTAAAGCCCTCAAAGAAGATGGAATTATGGTTAATCAGCATGAGAGTCCATTTTATAAAGATGATGCAACTGCTATGCTGCGTGCACATAAACGTATTGTGGAATCTTTTCCAATTAGTAGGGTATATCAAGCTCATATTCCAACTTACCCTTCAGGTCACTGGCTGTTTGGATTTGCTTCAAAGAAGTATCAGCCAATTGCACAATTAAACGAAGAACACTGGAATGAGCTTAAAATCCATACGCAATACTACAATACAACGTTGCATATAGGTTCATTTGCATTGCCTAATTATGTATGGGAGATGTTAAAAAATGTTGAATAGAAATGTTGAAACCTTTCTAGGATGTGATAAGGAATATGCCGAAGCTGATATTGTTATTTTTGGTGCTCCATTTGATTCAACCACATCCTATAGACCAGGTACACGATTTGCCAGTAAGGCAATACGAAGTGAATCATTTGGGTTGGAAACTTACAGCCCTTATAAAGACCAAGACCTTTGTGATAGGAATGTTTTTGATGGAGGAGATTTGGAGCTTCCATTTGGAAATACCCAGAGGGTTTTGCAGCAAATAGAAGATTATACAACGCAAATATTAGACGATGCTAAACTGCCGCTTATGATTGGTGGAGAGCATTTAGTAACATTGGGTGCAGTGCGTGCGGTGCAGAAAAAATATGCCGACTTGCATATAATTCACTTTGATGCACACGCAGACCTACGGGATGACTATTTAGAAGAAAAATATTCCCATGCAACGGTTCTACGACGATGCTACGACATTGTGGGAAAAGACCGAATTTTTCAGTTTGGCATTCGCTCAGGAGAGAAAAGTGAGTTTGTTTTTGCAAAGAATCATACTTATATGAACAAGTTCAACTTTAATACCTTGAAAGAAACAGTTGAAAAGTTACAAGGAAAGCCAGTTTATTTTACTTTGGACCTTGATGTGTTGGACCCATCTGTGTTTCCGGGAACAGGAACTCCAGAGGCTGGAGGCGTTAGCTTTATGGAGCTGATTGAGGCAATTTCATGCGTATGTAAACTGAAAATTGTTGGCTGTGATATCAATGAATTGTCACCTATATATGACCAAAGTGGAGCTTCTACTGCAGTAGCTTGTAAAGTGCTTAGGGAAATGTTGTTATCTATAAATGAATTTTAGAATGTGCTGAAAAAGTACAAAGCTTATTTAGAGAAAACATTCTTATCATATCTCTACTTCGTGGGGTAAGAGTGGATTAAAAATATATTTTGTGTCGATGCGAAGCGACGGATTGGAGTTTTTTATAATGGGAAAAGCACTAATTATTGGCTGTGGAGGAGTAGCAAGCGTTGCAATTCACAAATGCTGCCAAAACAGTGATATTTTTGAAGAAATAATGATTGCAAGCAGAACTAAAAGTAAATGTGACGAACTTAAAGCTAAGTTGGACGGTGGAAAGACTAAAATTTATACAGCACAAGTGGATGCTGACAAGGTAGAAGAATTGGTTGCACTCATTACAGAATTTAATCCAGATGTTGTGTTAAATCTTGCTCTGCCATATCAGGACTTAACCATAATGGATGCTTGTTTAGAAACAAAGACACATTATATTGATACAGCAAATTATGAGCCTATTGATGAAGCAAAATTTGAATACAAGTGGCAGTGGGAATATAGAGAGAAATTTGAAAAAGCAGGCATTACTGCTCTTTTAGGCAGTGGATTTGACCCAGGAGTAACTGGCGTATTTTCTGCTTATGCTCAAAAACACCATTTTGATGAAATTAATTATATTGACATATTAGATGCAAATGCAGGTGACCACGGCTATCCTTTTGCAACAAATTTTAACCCTGAAATTAACATTCGAGAAGTTAGTGCAAAGGGAAGTTATTGGGAGGAAGGCAAGTGGGTAGAAACTGAGCCAATGGAAATTAAGCGAGAATACAACTTCCCAGAAATAGGTAATAAAGATATGTATTTGCTTCACCATGAGGAGCTGGAATCACTGGCACTTAATATTAAGGGAATTAAGCGGATTCGCTTTTTCATGACTTTTGGGCAAAGCTATCTTACACATCTAAAATGTCTTGAAAATGTAGGTATGACTTCCATTGAGCCAATTGAATTTGAAGGAAAGCAGATTGTGCCACTTCAATTTTTAAAAGCAGTGTTGCCTGACCCATCTACACTAGGCGTGCGTACAAAGGGAAAAACCAATATAGGCTGCATTTTTAAAGGCAAAAAAGACGGCAAAGAGAAAGTGTATTATATTTACAACGTATGTGACCATCAAGAGTGTTATCGTGAGGTTGAGTCGCAGGCAATTTCCTACACAACAGGTGTGCCAGCCATGATTGGTGCAATGCTTGTAATGAATGGAACTTGGAACAAGCCAGGTGTCCACAACATTGAAGAGTTTAACCCTGATCCATTTATGGATGCACTTAACCAGTGGGGTTTACCATGGCAGGAAAGTTTTAACCCTGAGCTTGTAGACTAGGGGGGGGAATATGGATTTTAATGTTAACGAAATTCAAACTCCGTATTATATTGTAGATGAAAATCTGCTGATTAAAAATTTGGAAATATTAAAGCGAGTTATAGATGAAACAGGGTGTCGTATATTGCTTGCTCAAAAGGCATTTTCAATGTATGCGTTTTACCCATTGATTGGGCAATATTTAAGTGGCACTACTGCCAGTGGTTTGTTTGAAGCACGCCTTGGTTATGAGGAAATGGGTAAGGAGAATCATATTTTTTCTCCTGCCTATTTAGATAATGAATTTGAAGAGGTGACGGATATTTGCGGTCACATAGTCTTTAATTCCTTCACTCAGCTAAAGAAATTCAAAGAAAAAGCCATTAGCAAGGGTAGAAAAATTGGCATTAGAGTAAACCCAGAATGTTCAACGGGAGAACACGCTATCTATGACCCCTGTGGGGAAGGCTCCAGGTTTGGAGTAACCAGAAAAAACTTTGATATTGGAGAGCTTGAGGGTGTCAGTGGGTTGCATTTTCATACACTTTGTGAGCAAAATGTAGACGACCTAGTGAAAACTCTATATGCTTTTGAAGAGAAGTTTGGCGAATTTCTGCCACAAATGGAGTGGGTAAACTTTGGCGGAGGTCACCATATTACTCGTTCAGACTATGATGTTGAAACACTTATTGAAGTAATAAACAGGTTTCAGGAAAAATATAAAGTTCAGGTTTACCTAGAACCAGGTGAAGCGGTTGCTTTGAACACTGGTTATTTAGTAAGCACTGTGTTGGATGTACTGGAAAATAATATGCAGATTGCTATTTTGGATACTTCGGCTGCTTGTCATATGCCAGATGTTTTGGAAATGCCATATCGCCCTCATATTGTGGGTAGTGGAGAAGCGGGAGAGAAGGATTTTACCTACAGACTGGGCGGTAACACTTGCCTGGCTGGAGATATAATAGGCGATTATTCTTTTGACAAGCCTCTAAAAGTTGGAGATAAGTTGGTTTTCTGCGATATGGCACATTATTCCATGGTTAAAAATAATACCTTTAATGGCGTAGGGCTTCCTTCCATTGCTATAAGTGGGAGAGAAAATTCCGTAAGGCTTGTTAAAAGCTTTGGCTATCAGGATTTTAAAACCAGACTTTCGTAACTTAAATTTTTAGAAAAAGTATCAGCTTAAAAGGAGGAATATAGATGGATATTACAATAAGTGAAATGACGGACAATGACAAAGATGACGTGTTACGTATATATGCACAAGGCATAGAAACTAATTTAGCTACTCTTGAAGCCCAATGTCCAACATGGGAAAATTGGAACGAATCACATCTACATACAGGCAGAATTATTGCCAGAATGGATGGCATTGTAGTTGGATTTGCTGCTCTTATGCGTGAATCACAAAGTGACGCATATAAAGGAGTTGTAGATGTTAGCTTATATGTTGATGAAAATAAAAAGCATATGGGAATTGGGTTTGCTATGCTCAACAAATTAATTGAAATTGCTGACAATAATGGCTTTTGGACATTGCAGTCGGTTATACTTGAGGAAAACGAAGCAAGTATAGAATTGCATGAAAAATGTGGCTTTAGAAAAGTTGGCTATAGGCATATGATAGGCAAGGATAAGTTTGGACTATGGCGTAACACTGTACTTATGGAAAGAAGAAGTGAAAAAATTGGTTTTGAGGGTTGCGATGGAAGCTGTTGCCGAATAAAAAAATAACAAATTGTTATGTGACAAAATCACAGAAGCATTTTTCTTCATATGATATTATCTTAAGCATAAGATAGCGTTAAACTATAATGCTGATAATTTTAAGGAGAGATGTTTGTGAAAGTTGCAATAATTGATAAAAAACAATGTGTGGCTTGCGGGTGTTGTGTTAATATTTGTCCTAAAAATGCCATTGCCATGTTTAAAGGAAAGTATGCAGTTGTAGATGAAGAATTATGTGTAGGCTGTGGCAAGTGCAGTGAAATTTGCCCTGCATCTGTAATAAACATGGAGGTGGTTAAAAATGACTAAAAAACCGTGGTACAGATATTTATGGATTTTTTCTTCGGTTTACATTTTGTTAGGATTTTTTAATATCTTGTTTGCTTGGCTTGGACTTATTTGCTTTTTCGTTCCTATTGCTATTGCAGTTTTTGGAGGAGGAAAAAGCTATTGCAATAATTATTGCGGTAGGGGTCAGTTGTTTGATTTACTGGGTAACAAATGTGGTTTATCAAGAAAAAAGGATATGCCTCGTTTTTTAAAATCAAAATATTTTAGATATGGTTTTCTAATTTTCTTTTTCGCAATGTTTTTTAGTATGCTTTTTAGCACATACCTTGTATTTTCAGGTGCAAGAGAACTTAAAGAGGTGGTTACACTTCTTTGGACAATTAAGCTTGGATGGGGATTTAGCTATGCTGGCGGAGTGACACCAGGGGTTGCACAGTTTGCTTTTGGCTTTTACAGTGTTATGCTTACATCTACAATGCTTGGGCTTTTTACCATGGTGCTTTATAAGCCAAGAAGCTGGTGCGTATACTGTCCTATGGGTACTATGACACAGCTTATATGTAAAGCAAAAAAATAAAAAACAGCAAGGCCACAAGGGGTTTAAACCTTTGTAAGGTCTTGCTGTTTTTTTACCATATTGAAGAGCCTGAAAATTTAATGTTTGATGGTATTGTGTTTATATTTGCACCAGATGTTGCAGAATGTTGAAGGCGTACTCCACGAACTCTCTTTTCATCATGGAAACAAGTGATAATTCTATTTGAAACAACAGAGCAGTTTTCATAGTTAATGCCAATAAGCAAAACTAAAAACTGGTTAGGGCTGTATCTTGTATATAAATCTCCACGTCTTAATGTTTCACAAATTGCATCATGCAGTGCCGCTGCTGACTCTTTAAGTTTTTCGCCGGCTTCAAGTGGTTCACCTTTAACGTTTGTAAGGGTGAAAAGTGAAAGAAAGATGGACTGACCATTTCTTTCAACAGCACGGGATATAAAGCGGTAGCTATCCACAAAGCCAAGGTAGTTGCAGTAGTATGCACCGTTTGGGTTATCTATTTCTTTAATTGTTTCTTTTATTTGGGTTATGGTTGATGTTTTAAGCTGCACATTGTTTGTAAGCTGCTTATAAAGTGAAAGCATTTTTTGAGATGGAGATACTCCAAGTTTTTCGAAGAAAAGCGTTGTTGTTTCATCATATGCGGCAAGGGCATCGTTGTATCGCTTCATATCGAGTAAACATTCAATTCTTAAAAGGTGCATATCCTCATCAAGAGGATATATATGCACAGCACGGTTGCATATATCAAGCATTAATCTTGAATCGCCCATTTTTTTGAGAAGGTGGCAAGCATCATTTATACATTTAGTAAATAAGTCGTGATAACGTAAGTTTTCAACAAGAACCCATGGTTCATTAATAATCATAGGCAAAAACTCACCTTTATAAACCTCTATGGCACGCTGAAGCAATATGATTTTTTCTTCATCAGAAATGTCAGGATTTTCAGCCTGATTTGCAAATGAATTAAACTGTTCCACATCAAGCTCAATAGGAATTTGGCTACAAAAGGAATACATTCCCGATTTAAAGGAAATATAGTTATCGTTGGGCAAATGTGATTTTGCCAAGATTTTACGCAAACGGAAAAGATTTACTTTAAGGTTGTTTGTGGGATTGGTTATATCATCCTCATTATAAAGCATATTAATAAGCGCATCCTTTGGAATTTTTTTATCTCGATAATATATAAAGTATTGAAGTAATTGGGTTGCGTTAGTTACTGTGCTTCTTTCAAGGGATACTGGCTTACCATCGTATGTCATGGAAAATCCACCAAGCATCTGAACAACAAGTTTCTTGTAATCCATAAATTTCACCGCCTAAAATGATTTGAAAAGTTTTCTGGTTAAACTCAACATTGCTTTTTGAGACTAATAAAACAACAGAAAATTTTAATTATATTAAGAGTGATTGTATCCTTAAATTAAAATTTAGTCAATGAAAAAAGGGAAATAATGTAATATATTGTGAATTTTATAAAAGCAAGATACATTGTGTGAAAGGAGCAATATATTTAATGATTTTTTAACTGTTTTAATAGCTATCAAAAAATATGCTGAGGTATTATGTATTAGATATTATAAACCTTTATTGTTAGAAGTTCCGCTTTAAAGAAAATTGCACTTTCATCTTGAATATAGAAAAACAATGCAAAAAAGAGCAATACAAAGAAAAACAAAGCAATTAAAAAATACTATATGTATATTGCTTTATACGGTGAAATAATATAGAATAAACTAAGTTGCATAATTGCGATGATATGGATAATATTATCTTATTGATTAGCACTCGTTAAAGGTGAGTGCTAACACTAAGAAAATTATAAATTAGTATAAAATAATTTATTTATAAGGAGGCTTTTAATATGAAACTTGTACCACTTGGTGATAAAGTCGTAATTAAGCAGATGGAAGCAGAGGAAAAAACAAAATCCGGTATAGTACTTCCTACACAAAGCAAAGAAAAGCCACAGGAGGCTGAGGTAATCGCAGTTGGACCTGGTGGAAATGTATATGGTGAAGAGGTTACTATGATGGTTAAACCAGGAGATAAGATTATCTATTCAAAATACACAGGTTCTGAAGTAAAGTTTGAGGGTAACACATATATTATTTTAAGACAGGCAGATATTTTAGCTATTGTTGAAGACTAATTAATTAGGAGGAATGAGTAGTTATGGCAAAGCAGATTAAATACGGTGCAGAGGCTAGAAATTCTATGGCTGAAGGCGTAAATAAGTTAGCAGATACAGTTAAGGTAACACTTGGACCAAAGGGACGTAATGTTGTTCTTGACAGAAAATTTATGAGCCCACTTATTACTAATGACGGTGTTTCAATTGCAAGGGATATTGAATTTGAAGACCCTTACGAAAACATGGGTGCACAGCTTGTTAAAGAAGTTGCTACACAAACAAATGATGTAGCAGGAGATGGCACGACAACAGCAACTGTACTTGCACAGGCAATGGTACAGGAAGGTCTTAAAAATATTGCTGCAGGGGCAAACGCTATTATCCTTAGAAAGGGTATGCAAAAAGCAACTCTTGCTGCTGTAGAAGAAATTAAAGGCATGAGCACAGTTGTTTCAACAAAAAACCATATTGCAAGGGTTGCAGCTATTTCATCAGGAGATGATGAAGTGGGTAACATGATTGCAGATGCTATGGAAAAGGTTACAAATAACGGTGTAATAACTGTTGAAGAATCAAAAACAATGAATACAGAGCTTGAACTTGTTGAAGGTATGCAGTTTGATAAGGGTTATCTTTCAAGCTATATGTCAACAGATATGGAAAAAATGATTGCAATACTTGAGGACCCATTTATTCTTATTACAGATAAAAAGATTACAAATATACAGGAAATTTTACCAATACTTGAGCAGATTGTTCAGGTTGGTGCAAAACTGCTTATAATTGCAGAAGATATTGAGGGTGAAGCCCTTGCAACTCTTGTACTTAACAAACTTAGAGGTGCATTTACCTGTGTTGCAGTTAAAGCACCTGGCTATGGCGAAAGAAGAAAGGCTCAGCTTGCTGACCTTGCTGCACTTACAGGAGCACAGGTTGTTTCTGATGAATTTGGTATAGACCTTAAAGATGTAACAATTGAAATGCTTGGTAAAGCAAGAACAGTAAGAGTTGAAAAGGAACTTACCATTATTACTGATGGAGCAGGCGATAAAGAAGGTATTGATGCCAGAGTGCGTCAAATTAAAGCTGCTCTTGAAGAAACAAACAGTGATTTTGAAAAAGAAAAATTACAGGAAAGACTTGCAAAACTTGCAGGCGGCGTAGCAGTTATTAAGGTTGGTGCTGCAACAGAAACAGAAATGAAAGAAAAGAAACTTCGTATGGAAGACGCTTTGGCAGCAACAAGAGCGGCAGTTGAAGAGGGCATTGTTGCTGGTGGTGGCACGGCATATATTCACGCTGTTGCTAACGTTGCAGAGATTGTAAATAAGTTAGTTGGCGATGAAAAAACAGGTGGCGAAATAGTGCTTAAAGCACTTGAATCACCTATGCGTCAGATTGCAGCAAACGCAGGTCTTGAAGGCTCTATTATTGTAAATAAAGTTAAAGAATTGCCTACAGGTGTTGGTTTTGATGCACTTGCAGAAGAATATGTAGACATGGTTGATGCAGGTATTGTTGACCCAACTAAGGTAACAAGAAGTGCATTGCAAAATGCTACATCTGTTGCATCAACATTCCTTACAACAGAGGCGGTAGTAGCTGACTTCCCAGCAAAGAACGGTGCACCAGACTATATGCAGCAAGGTCCAGCAAACGGCATGGGCGGATTTATGTAAAAAATAGTTTTTAAATAAAAAGTCCCGATTTTTCAGAACAGAAGGCTGAGAAAAATCGGGACTTTTTTATTTGCAATTAACTGCTTTTTTGTTGAAATAAAAGCTTATTTTTCATCGAACATTTTGTAGTATGTCCATCCTTTAAGCATATTGCATTTTTTGGTAAGTTCATCGTTAATTTGTGTTACATAATCTCCGTTGGCAGTCATAAAACCTGAGTTTGTTATAATTGGAAGTTCCGCACGTAATTTATTGGAATAATCAAATAATGGTGAAATTCCATTTATTCCAATAAGCTCTAACGCTGTGGAGCCGAGGTAGTTTGAACTTATTGTGTGGTTTGGCGGAAGATTTAGTGTGTCAACGGTTTTGCTTATATCCATCAGCTCTTTTGAGGCTGTATTTTGCCAAATCATAAACGGAGTTTTGTATACATTAAACAACTGCTGCATTGTTCCATTTGCATCTATATCATAATCTAAAATATCAAAAAAATCCATTCCGTTAGAAAATCCTGGAAGATGGTCACCAAAATATATAAATACAACAGGCTCATCAGAGGCTTCAAAATAATCGGTTAGACGCTTTATTTCCTTATCTGCATCTTTGATACCCATAAAATAGCTATTAAGTAAGTTTTTTTCAGAATTTGTTAGGTTAACATCTGTATTAAAGGTGGTTTCCACTTTGTCGTATTTTTGGTCATAGGGACCGTGATTTTCAATTGTTACGCAAAATTCAAACAATGGTGCATCAGTTTGAGATATATGCTGTTCAAAGTTTTCTATTATGCTATCTGCAGCATATTTATCGGCAATGTAACCACCACGATATTTTTCACTTCCTTGAAAGCTTTCAAGGCTAATGAAATTTTCAAAACCCATATATTTATATACATTAGACCTATTGTAAAACCATGGAAATCCTGGGTGTATGGCAATGGCGTTGTAACCAATGGATTTAAGACGCTGTGGCATGGAATCCATATTACCTCGGATAAGTGAATAGGAATTTGAAGCATTATCTATATACCGTGTGGGGCAGGCAGTAAGTGCGTCAAACTCTGTATCGCTGGTTCCACCACCATAATTCGGCACAATTATATGCCCTGATACTGCTTGGTCAGTTTTGGTTATTTTATTCCAATTTGCAAGAGGGTCACCATAATTTGTAAAATCAAAATTTTTATTGTTAGACAAATCTGAAAAAGCCTCGCCCATAATCATAATTATATGGGGCATTTTTTTGTTGGAATATTCCGCAGCACTGCTTTCAAAGTCTGACTCGATTTCTGAAAAAGATGCTGAATCATATCCATCGGGTGCTTTTACCTTCATTGAGTTAAATTTATGGCAAAAGCTATATACAAAGCCTTTGGAACCATATTGGTTAACTTCAAAATATTGATTTCCGTCAACGGAAAAGCTACTGTAAAGGTCAACATTTTTATAAAAAATATTGTTGAAAAAACCACTTAATATCAAAACGACAGCAATGCCTATAATTCTTGTGCGAGCAGAAAGTTTAGGTGATTTAAAAAATATAAAAGATGCCACAACAAAAAGAACTATAAATGTAATTATAAGCAGATAAAGTAAAAGGATTGATGGGGCAAAGTTTTTTGCAATACCTATAAGTTCTGTAAAAAGAGATAAGTCGGTTGGGAATAAAGGGTCTTGCCTAAGACGAATTTTTTCGCTATTTACAAATGCCATTAAAATAAAAAATCCACCAGATGTAACAGTTGAAAAAACGGCGTTGTTGGAAATAAAGAAAATCAGTGCCATAAATAGTAAAAGTGGAATATAATTAAGAAAAAAAAGTGATGGAGTTTTCATCACAGATAAAGCGAATGTTGAAATAAAATTTGAATTTGCTATAAACACTGTAGAAATAATACCCAAAGAACCTAATAGCATTATTAAAAAAGCAAAACGCAGCTTAAAATTAAAAGTATGCTTTTTAATAAATTCTTTAATTTTTAACATTTATGTACCTCCAGAATTGTAATTAGAACTTAAATAACATTATTGAAATTAATAAAGATGGATTTTCAAATATCTATATTATACTCTTATGGTTAATTAGTAAAGAAGTTTAGGTTTATTTTAATAATTAAAGTGTAGCTTTTTCGGCAGTATGTGGTAAAATAAATAAGTTGCACTAAATAGTATTTCTTGTAAAATAAAGGTATGTTGTGATATAATCAAAAATGCGTGCATAATTTAGTGAAATTAATTCCATGATAGGTGCATTATTATACAGTGCGTTTGTTAAATAAAGGATGTACACACTTACGCAGGTGGAGATTGCCAGAATGTTTTATGATGTTTGTACATAAGAAAACAATTAAAATATACAAAAAGACGGAGATAATGAAAATCAGTATGAATAAGGTGCGATTATGAATAATTTTGAAAATGAAACTAACCACAAAAACAAGCTAAGACCAAAAAGAAGAAAACGAAGAAACCCAATAGCAAGATTTTTTAAGATAGTAATTTCTATTGTTATGGCATTTGTTTTGATTTCAGCGATGGCGATTTTTGCGTATTCAAAAATTGCTAGCTTTGGTTCCGATGATGTAAAACAGGGAAGTCAAATGAACATTATGGATGCTCTTATTGGAAAGGACATAAGCCTTAATATAGCTGTTTTTGGTGTTGATGGAAATGAAGCACGTACAGATGTAATATTTGTTATCCATTTTGACAGTAAGTCAGGGAACCTAAATCTTCTTTCAGTTCCAAGAGATACAAGGGTTGAAATTTCAGATGAAATGTACACATATCTTAAGGCGAATGATAAATACATACCAACCGACGCAATTTGCAAAATCAATGAGGTTCATGCTTATGCTGGAGAGGAAAAAGCAGATGAATTTTCTGTTAAACAGTTGGAGGACCTTTTGGGTATAGAAATTGACCACTATATAAGGATTAACTTTGATGGTTTTAAAAACCTTGTAGATTTAATTGGCGGTGTGGATTTTTATGTTCCGCAGGATATGTACTGGGATATGCGTGATACAGGCGACCCACTTATTGATTTAAAAGAGGGTATGCAGCACCTTGACGGTGAAAAGGCTGAACAGCTTGTTAGATTTAGAAGATATGTTCAAGGTGATGTTGATAGGGTGAAGGTTCAGCAGTCTTTTATTAAAGAAGTTATTAAAAAAGTTTTAAGTACAGACACTATTGTTAAAAACCTACCAAGTCTTATTAAAACGGCTTACGAGTACATTGACACAGACATTGCACTTACAGATGCCATTAAATATATGCAGTATGCAGATGATGTAGATATTAATAAATTAAATACTGAAACTTTGCCAGGTGTTGGTGGATACGTTGGAAATGTGTCATATTTTTTAAGTGATGAGCTTGAAACAAAAGCTACGGTTAAGCGACTTTTCTTTAGTGATGACGTAACAGAGAGCGAAACTCAACAAAGTAGTAAAGATAAAGTAATTGAAGTTTCCAATGGCGGAAGTAAGGCTGGTTTTGCAGGGGAAAACGAAGAAATGCTTGCGGCCGAGGGATTTAATGTAGCAGAAATTTCTACCTACGAGGGTGAAAGAACAGATTATACAAGAATTGTAGTGTCTGAAGATGGTATAGGTGAAGATTTGCAGGGATACTATCCTAACAGCCAGATAGTTGTAGATTCTGATATGCTTAATGAAGGTATAGATATTATGATAATACTTGGAGAAGACGAGTAATCTAATTATAGTAAAAGGGCATTTTGCGGTGTTAAATCAGCAAAATGTCCTTTTATTCGTAAAACAAATTAACAGGTTAAAAATAGATAACATCTATCCTAGAGGTTTTATAAAGTGTGTATTTACAATTATGTGATTTTTAAGTAAAATATAATAATATGGTAAAGAATGGAGGCGGAAGCTGTGAACGCTGAAAATAATAAACATATAAACGCATTTCAACAAGAAATGGTGTTTTCACTTGATATAGGAACACGAAGTATTATTGGCATTGTTGGTATAGTTGAAAATGAAAAATTCAAGGTACTTGCAATCGAAAAAGAAGAACATACAAGCAGGGCTATGATAGATGGACAGATAGAAAATATTGACCAAGTAGCTCAGGTTGCACGTATTGTAAAGGAACGTCTTGAGAAAAAGCTTAACCGTGTGTTTACAAAGGTTTCTGTGGCGGCTGCAGGAAGGGCTCTTAAAACTGAAAAAGCAAGCTATGAGCTTTCCATGCCAGATGTACGTCAGGTAGATGATGAAACTATAAGCCGTTTAGAAACAGGAGCTATTGGTAATGCTGAAGCCACATTTGCAAATGCAGAAAATGGCCAGCACGAAAGAGAATTTTATCTTGTTGGGTATACGGTTTCCCAATATTATTTGGATAATTACCCTATATCAAGCATTAGGGACCATCGAGGGAAAAATCTTAGGGTAGATATTGTTGCCACATTTTTGCCTAGCGAGGTTGTAGAAAGCCTTTACATAACTATGCAACAAATTGGTCTTGAGGTTGCAAGCCTTACTCTTGAGCCTATAGCAGCTATAAATGCGGCGATACCTCAAAAAATAAGACTTCTTAATATAGCGTTAGTTGATATAGGTGCGGGTACATCGGATATTGCTATATGCAAAGATGGCAGCGTGGTTGGATACACAATGGCAACAATTGCTGGCGATGAAATTACTGAAACTATTATGAAGCAATATCTTGTTGATTTCGATATAGCAGAAAAAATTAAATTTGAGTGCAAAAGCAAGAAAAAAATAAACTTTACCGATATTATGGGCTTAAAGCATTCTGTTGCAGTTAAAGAAGTTTTGAAGTGTCTATCGGAGGCAAAGCAAAAGCTTTGCAAAGAAATTGCGGACCGAATAATTGAGGTTAATAATGGTCAGCCTTCAGCTGTGTTTCTTGCAGGTGGTGGAAGCAAGCTTACAGGTATGTGCAAGCAAATAGCAGAGTATCTTAATTTGGATGAAAGCCGTGTTGCTATTGCTGGCAATAATTTTCAGCTTAGTGCTTTTGCAGATGAATACGATATAAATAATCCAGAATATGCAACGCCCCTTGGTATTGCAATTTCCGCAGGCATGAACCTTATTAATGATAGTTTTAGGGTTATACTAAATGGAGCTAATGCAAAGCTGTTTCGAAGCGGCAGCTTAAGCGTGAGAGATATTTTGATGATGAATGGCTTTAAATATCAGGATTTAATCGGTCGCTCAGGAACGAATTTAGTAGTGTTTTTGGATGGAAAGCGTACCGTCGTGCATGGAGGACATTCAATGCCGGCTGTGCTTAAAATAAATGAAAAAGAAGCAAGGATTTCTGATATTATAAATGCAGGTGATGTAATTGAGTTTCATCCTGCAAGTAATGGCGAGGCAGCAAAGGCGTTTGTACGAGATATAGTTGAAGATTATGGTCAAACAATATTAGTTAACGAAAATGAGGCAAATATGAATACGCCACTTAAAACAGGTGATGTAATTGTTACTTTTGGCGGCAAAAAGCCTTTAGATTATGAAGAAAATAGGCATGAGGACAAGCAAAAAGAAGAAATATTTGAGGATAAAGATGTTGAGGAACATAAAGAAGAGAAAAAACATTTAGTTATGCAGATTGAAGAACCTAAAATGCCTGTTAAATTTACTTTAAATGGTAATGCTTTGCAGCTGCTGCCTAAAGAAAATAAAGATTCTTATTATTTAATGGATATGTTGGAATACGCTGGAATAGATTTTGAACATCTAGACGGGAATGTTGTACTTAAGGTGAATGGCATTGGTGGATATTTTCAACAAGAATTGAAAAATGATGATATTATAGACATATATTGCGAAAAAATTTAGAAGAATATTTTATAAAAAAATATTAATAAATGTAATAAAAGGTGCTAAGGATGCACTGTTTTAGACGCTAAACAGGAGGAAAACAATATGGAAGCAACAAAAAAAATCTTAATTGTCGATGATAGTCAGTTTAGCCGTTCTCACCTCCGCAAGATACTTTCGGATGACTACGAGATTATAGAAGCAAAAAATGGTCAGGAGGGCATGGATGTACTTGAATTGGGAAAAGATTTTATTTCGGCGATATTGCTAGATATTGTTATGCCTGTTATGGATGGATACAAGATGCTTGGACTGATTAAGGGAAACAAAATTTTTGAGGGAATACCTGTTATTGTTATAAATGGGGATTGCGATCTGAAATCGGAGCTTAAAGCATTAAAGCTTGGTGCAAACGATTTTTTAAGAAAACCCTTTGAACCAGCAATAATTAAACATCGCCTTAAAAATATTATACAGCTAAGCGAAACTATATATTTAAGAAAGATAGTTGAACGTGACAAGCTTACAGACATTTATAACAAGGCTACCTTTTATGAAAAAGTTCATGAACTTTTGGTAAAAAACACAGATGTTACTTATGATTTGATTTGTATTGATATTGAAAGATTTAAAGTTATAAACGATTTATTCGGTGTAGCAGAAGGGGACAAGCTTTTGCACTTCATTGCAGAAAAACTCAGTAGCTATCCAGTGGTACAGGCGGGAATTTTTGGTCGATTGGATAGTGACCATTTTGCTATTTGTACACCAAGAAAAGATGATTATCAAGAATGTTTGGTAGAAAACGCAGAAAAAATGGTTGCTACATATCCCTTGAATATAAAAATATTTCTGTGCTTTGGCGTATATCTTATTTATGACCATAATCAGCCTGTAAATATAATGTGTGACCGTGGAATTTTGGCGGCGTGCAGCATAAAAGGAAATTACGCAAAGAGGTTTGCTTACTATGAGGATACCTACCTTACATCCCTTTTAAAAGAACAGGAAATATTGGATGATACCCAAGCTGCTTTTAGTGAAAATCAGTTCGAGGTATTTTTACAACCAAAGTGCAATTTGAATGATGGAAGCATTAATGGATTTGAAGCCCTTGCTAGGTGGAATCATCCTAAAAAAGGGTATGTTTCCCCAACAGAGTTTATACCGATTTTTGAGCACAACGGGTGCATACAAAAATTAGATTTTTACATATGGGACAAAACTTGTAAGATTATACGTAGTTGGATTGATGATGGCAAAACACCAATGCCAGTTTCGGTAAATGTATCTCGTATGGATTTTTACAACCCACAGGTATGCCAGCTTATATTAGGACTTACAAAGACACACAATATTGACCCAGCTCTTTTGGAACTGGAAATTACTGAAACAGCGTATACCGATAATCCAAATCAGCTTTTCAGTGTTATTGCAAAGCTTCAGGAATATGGCTTTACAATACTTATGGATGATTTTGGCTCGGGTTACTCTTCACTTAATATGCTGAAGGATATTCCCGTTGATGTGCTTAAAATTGACTTAAATTTTTTGACAGGTCAGGGAAATGCAGGCAGAGGTGCAAATATATTATTATCAATTGTACGTATGGCAAGATGGCTTAAACTGCAAGTTATTGCAGAGGGGGTTGAAACTAAAGACCAAGCTGATTTTTTGAGAAGTATAGGCTGCGAAAGTGCACAGGGCTATTATTTTTATAAGCCTATGAATATTGACAGCGTTGAAAAGTTTTATGATGCTGTACCAAAGCATTACAAAGAAGAAATTATAGAAACTGATAATATAAATATTGAAATGTTATTGGATAAAAACAATCAGTTCAGCAATTTTTTCAGCAGTATTGTTGGTTGCGTAGGCATTTTTGAATTGTTTGGTGATAACCTAGAGATTATAAGGGTAAATGATAATTACTTTGAATTGATGGGTATAAGCATGAACAGAGAAAATGTTTTAAGTTCCCTTGTGCCAGAAGACATAGAAGGGGCACTTAGTGTACTTCATCGATGTGAAAAGTCCAAAAAAGTCGAAATTTGTCAGTTACGGCATAAAAAACCAAGCGGTCAAATAATTTGGATAAGTGCAAGGGTATTTTGCTTAACTTCGGAAGGTTTTCGGTCTTTGTTTTATATTGTTATTAACGATATAAATGAAATAAAAAACCTTGAACAGAATTATTATGAGCAGTTGCAAAAATATAAGGAAATAAGTGGAACTTTAAAGGAAAAGTTTTTTTATTATGATGTAAATTCAGATGTACTTAGCTTTTTGAATAACAGCATTAATAATAATACTGTAGAAAGATTTAGCAAAGATTGCAGAAAAAATATAATGTCTATGGAGTTTATTCATGAAAATTATAAAGAATTGCTTGACAAGTGCTTTGAAGATGCTATAAACAAAGTAAGTCATGGTGTGTTAGAATTTAAGGCATCCGTTGCGGTAGGAGAATACCAATGGTGCAGAATGAGTTACTCCAGCATAGCCGATAAAGATGGAAAAGTAACTAGTATTGTTGGGCAAATGCAAAATATAGAAGATTTAAGCGTTTAAACAAAAAAATAAAAATAATTTGTTGTATGATTACAAAGAGTTGCCTCTCCACAAATTTTATTATCAGTAGCTGATATTTTTATGTGAAGAGGCATTTATTCTAAATATTGAACAGCAGAAACAATTGGTTTAATAAATAAAAAATATCATTCACGCCACTGCATTATTTTTTTTTCAAGTAAGACAATGGTTTTGTACATAAAAGCAGCTAGAATGGCAAGTATTACAACAGAAAGCATAACCCAATCTAATTTAAATACTTGACTGCCATAAACAATAAGGTATCCTAATCCCATTTTTGCTACCAAAAATTCACCTACTATAACGCCTACAAAGGACAGACCAACATTTATTTTAAGGGCGTTAATAATAGCAGGTACAGAAGCTGGAAGAATAACTTTGGTTAAAACCTGTTTTTTTGTACCGCCAAAGGTGTATATAAGTTTTATTTTTTCATTATCTACGCTGGAAAAACCTACAGATACATTAAGGACAGTTACTATTACTGATGTGAGAAGTGCAGTTGCTATAATAGATGACATATTGTTACCAAGCCACACGATTATTATTGGTGCAAGGGCAGTTTTTGGTAGGCTGTTAAATACAACAAGGTATGGCTCTGAAACATCGTTTATAAAGCTGTTCCACCACAATACAATTGCCATTGCCGTGCCTATAATTGTACCCATGGAAAACCCTACAACGGTTTCAAATAAGGTTATGCCAATATGCTTAAAAATACTTCCCGAAATACACATATCAATGGCGGCAGAAAGCATACGGGATGGCTGACTGAATATAAAGGCATCTATCAATCCAAAGCGTGCCGTTAATTCCCAAATAGCTATAAATGCCACTAGAATAAAAATCTGGCAAAGCTTTACACTTCTTTCTCTTTTCTTTAATCCATTTAAAAATGCAAGTTGCTCGGTTGAAATATTTTGTGAAGAAGAATTATCCATTTACATCCAAGTCCTTCCAAATTTTATTAAAATAGTAATTAAATTCTTTTGCCTCTCGGCTTTTAATAGGTGTTCTTTCAGGAATATTAAGCTCTATTGTGTAAACAGATTTTATTGTAGCTGGTCTGGAAGAAAGAACAAACACTCGGTCAGAGGTGGCAACCGCCTCGGAAATATCATGAGTTACAAGTATAGCCGTCTTTTTTTCCTTACGAATAATTGTGCTTATTTCATCAGATACAAGCAACCTTGTTTGATAATCTAAAGCTGAAAATGGTTCATCAAGCAAAAGTATATCTGGGTGAAGGGCAAGGGTGCGTATAAGTGCTGCCCGTTGACGCATTCCGCCGCTAAGCTGGGATGGTTTGGAATTAATAAAATCACCCAAACCATATTTCACAAGCAATCCCATAACTTCAGATTTATTTTCTTGCGTAAGATTTTTTTCAATCTCTAGGGCAAGGCAGGCATTGCTTAAAATCGTTCGCCATTCAAAGAGATAATCCTTTTGCAACATATAGCCTATTTTTACACCGTTTTGTATTTCAATTTTACCACCTGTTGGTGTTAAAAGCTTTGCTAAAATGGAAAGCAGTGTGCTTTTTCCGCAGCCCGAAGGTCCTACTATACTTACAAATTCGCCTTCTTCTATGCTTAAGGACACATCTTTTATAGCCTGAGTTTCACCGCTTTTGCTATGGTAAACAAGGCTTATATTTTTCAGTTCAACAATGGGTGGCATTATGGCAAAACCTCCGGCTTTTTTTATTATTATATTTTGTATCTACAGGTTTTGTGCTTGGAATATAAAAAGTAGATTATTGACATAATTCCGAAAAAGTGGTTAAATATCTTAGTATAGTTAAAATCAGAGGGTTTCAAAATATAATGATATTGAAATGGAGTGGAATATTATGAGTGAAAGTTGTTCAAACAGCTGCTCAACCTGTGGTGAAAACTGCAGCGAGAGAAAAGAAGAAAGTCTTTTAGTTGCACCACATGAACATAGTAATGTTAAAAAAATTATTGGCATTGTAAGTGGTAAGGGTGGCGTTGGCAAATCATTAGTTACATCATTACTTGCTAGCGGAATGCAGAAAAAAGGAAATCAATGCGGTATTTTGGATGCCGATATTACAGGACCATCTATACCTAAGGTGTTTGGACTTAAAGGCAGAGCTGGCGCTACTGAACATGGAATGATACCTATGAAAACAAGTACAGGCATTGATGTAATGAGCACTAACCTTATATTAGACAATGAAACAGACCCTGTTATCTGGAGAGGACCTCTTATTGCAAACGTTGTTCAGCAATTTTGGAGTGAAGTTATTTGGCAGGATGTTGACTATCTTTTTGTAGATATGCCTCCTGGAACAGGTGATGTTCCACTTACAGTATTTCAAAGTATGCCTGTAGATGGAATTGTTATTGTTACATCACCTCAGGAACTTGTTAGCATGATTGTTGGCAAAGCTGTAAAGATGGCACAAAAAATGAATATTCCAATTCTGGGAATTGTTGAGAATATGAGCTATGTTGAATGTCCCGATTGTGGAAAGAAAATTATGATTTATGGTGAAAGCCATATTGAAGAGGTAGCAAAAGAGTATGGCATCGACGTACTTGGCAAGTTGCCTATAGACCCTGTGGTTGCACAGTCATGTGACGCTGGTGAAATTGAAAGCATTGACTGTCCTTTCCTTGTTAAAGCATACGAAAAAATCGAAAAATTGTAAAATATGTATAATTATCGAGGCTATTGCGGTAAAAGTTTGTACCGTAGTAGCCTCGTGTTTATTTTGTAATACTATTGATAAGTTTGTATATTTTGTGTACAATATATATTGGTTTAAATTTGATTTTAAAGTATTAAATATTATTAGCCTGGTTTAGGGGGATACAAATGGAAAAGCTTGATATGCTTTATGAAGGCAAGGCAAAAAAGGTTTTTAAAACAGCTGATGAAAATTTATTTATAGTTGAGTACAAGGATGATGCAACAGCCTTTAATGGCATTAAAAAAGGCTCTATTATTGGCAAAGGTGTCATTAATAACAAAATGACCAACATTGTTTTCAAATATCTTGAGGAAAATGGTGTTGAAACACATCTTGTTGAAGAATTAAGTGACAGAGCAACTCTTGTTAAAAAGGTTTCTATTGTCCCACTTGAAGTTATTATAAGAAATGTTGCAGCAGGAAGTTTTTCTAAGAAATTTGGCGTGGAAGAGGGTACGGCTCTCTTAAATCCTATTCTTGAGTTTTCTTATAAAAATGACGAGCTTGGGGACCCTATGATTAATGATATGCAGATACTTGCCATTGGTCTTGCAAAAAAAGAGGAACTCATATCAATTTCTGAACAAGCACTTAGAATTAACGAATTACTCAAAGCTTATTTTATTGAAAAAGGCATTAAGCTTATTGATTTTAAAATTGAATTTGGACGTTGCGGCGATAAGATAATTCTTGCAGACGAGGTTTCCCCTGATACGTGCAGGCTTTGGGACGTTGAAACCAATGAAAAACTTGATAAAGACCGTTTCCGCAGAGATTTGGGCGGTGTTGAAGAAGCTTACGAGGAAGTTTGGCGAAGAATAACTTCTAAGTGATTTGATTTTTTTAGGTCAACCAAATTCGCTAGAGGGAGAATAAAAATGATTAGAGATAATATTGTTGAAGATATTGAAAACGATGATGTTTTAAAAGAAGAATGTGGCGTTTTTGGTATTTATAATAATGATAATAATGAAAGCGGAAGAATTGCATACTATGGTCTTTTTGCTCTTCAGCATAGAGGGCAAGAAAGTTGTGGAATTGCGGTAACAGACGATACTGTCGTAAAACAGTACAAGGATATGGGCCTTGTTCCTGATGTATTTTCTGATGATGTGATTGAAAAGCTTACAGGCAAAATTGCCATTGGTCATGTTCGTTACTCAACAGCAGGCGGAAGCTTAAGGCAGAATGCACAACCACTTGTTTCAAGATATGTAAAAGGTACGCTTGCCCTTGCACACAACGGAAATCTTGTTAATGCACACGAGCTTAGAGAAGAACTTCAACAACAGGGTATGATTTTTCAAACTACTATTGACTCTGAAGTTATTGCTTGTGAAATAGCAAAGGAAAGAGTTAAATGTGCATCTATTGAAGACGCTGTAGAGCATATTATGCACAAAATTAAAGGCTCTTACTCAATTGTTGTAATGAGTCCACGAAAGCTTATTGGCTGCCGTGACCCATTGGGTATGCGTCCACTTTGTCTGGGCAAGCTGGATAATTCCTACATTATTGCGTCTGAAACCTGTGCACTTGATGGTGTAGGTGCAGAATTTGTTAGAGATATTGAACCTGGTGAAATTGTGGTTATTGATAAAGATGGACTTCGTTCAATTAAAACTCATTGTAAAAAAGTTCCATCAAGGATGTGTATTTTTGAATATATTTATTTTGCACGTCCAGACAGCGTTATTGAAGGTGTAAGTGTTTATGAATCACGTAAAGAGGCAGGTCGTCAGTTAGCTCAGCAGCATCCTGTAGAGGGTGATATTGTAATTGGTGTTCCAGACTCGGGCATTTCTGCGGCTATTGGCTATTCGGAGGAATCTGGCATTCCTTACGGCATAGGTCTTGTTAAAAACCGCTACATTGGTCGTACTTTTATAAGTCCTTCACAAGGACAAAGGGAGATTGGTGTTAAAATCAAGCTTAATGCTTTAAGGCAGGCAGTTGAAGGCAAAAGAGTTATTATGATTGATGATTCTATTGTTAGAGGTACAACAGTTGCAAGACTTGTTAATACCCTTAGGCTTGCAGGGGCTAAGGAAGTGCATATGCGTGTAAGTTCACCTCCTTTTTTATGGCCATGTTATTATGGTACAGATGTACCATCAAAAGAAAAGCTTATTGCGTGTAAATATCCAATTGATGAAATAGCAAAAGTTGTTGGCGTAGACAGCATTGGTTACCTTGGTCTTGAAAAGCTGCACGATATTGCCAAGGGTGCTAAGTGTGGTTTTTGTGATGCTTGCTTTACAGGAAATTACCCAACAGACATACCATTATATTCAGATGAGGAGGCTAAGGATGAAGCAGAAATACGAAAGTCCCCTAAATTCACGTTATGCTAGTGAAGAAATGAGCTATCTTTTTTCGCCAGATTACAAGTTTAAAACTTGGCGTAAGCTTTGGATTGCTTTGGCAGAAGTGGAAAAAGAACTAGGGCTTAATATAACAGACGAGCAGATTGCTCAAATGAAGCAGTTTAAAGACGATATAAATTATGAGGTTGCAGAGGCAAGGGAAAAAGAAGTTCGACACGATGTAATGAGCCATGTATATGCTTTTGGTACACAGGCTAAAGCAGCTATGCCAATTATTCATCTTGGAGCAACAAGCTGTTATGTTGGTGACAACACGGATATAATCATAATGACAGAGGCTATGAAATTGGTTAGAACACAGCTCGTAAACGTAATTAACGAGCTTTCTCAATTTGCCATGGAATATAAGGATATGCCTACCCTTGGGTTTACACATTTTCAACCAGCACAGACAACAACTGTTGGAAAGCGTGCCAGCCTTTGGTTACAAGATTTGGTTATGGACTTAGAGGAAATTGACCACCAGCTTTCAAAGGCAAAGCTTCTTGGCAGCAAGGGTACTACAGGTACTCAGGCTAGTTTTCTTGAGCTCTTTGACAATGATCACGAAAAAGTTAAAAAAATTGATAGTATGATTGCTGATAAAATGGGTTATGATGCCTGTTTTGCGGTATCGGGTCAAACTTATCCACGAAAGCTTGACAGCCAGATGCTTAATGTGCTTAGCCAGATTGCACAAAGTGCATTTAAATTTAGTAATGATATAAGACTTCTTCAGCACCTTAAAGAGATTGAAGAGCCTTTTGAAAAAAGCCAGATTGGTTCATCTGCTATGGCTTATAAAAGAAATCCAATGAGAAGTGAACGTATTGGCTCACTTGCACGTTATGTTATTGCTGATGCTATAAATCCGGCAATAACAGCCTCAACACAGTGGTTTGAAAGAACACTTGACGATTCTGCAAACAAAAGAATTTCTGTACCTGAAGCTTTCCTTTGCATAGATGCAATCCTTACCTTATACAGAAATGTAGTAGATGGCCTTGTGGTGTATCCTAAGGTTATTGAACAGCACCTTAATAACGAACTTCCATTTATGGCTACTGAAAATATTATGATGGACGCAGTTAAGAAGGGCGGCGACAGGCAGGAGCTTCATGAAAAAATAAGGACACATTCAATGGATGCTGGACGTGTTGTTAAGACTGAGGGTAAGCCTAACGATTTGCTTGAAAGAATAGCTAATGATAAATCTTTTGGTCTTACTATTGAAGAACTTGAGTCTATCATGGATGCAAGAAATTTTGTTGGACGTGCTCCACAGCAGACAGAAGAATTCGTTTCAAATGTAATTAAGCCTATACTTGATGCTAACAAGGATATTCTTGTGGCAGAGGGTGAGGGCGTAAGAGTATAATTTAATAGAACAACCTAGGGACGGGCGAATAATAAGCCTGTCCTTTTGTATTAAAAATACTTATATTGAATATAAAAAGCATTTATTTTACTTATATTGAACACAGGTGTATAATGTATAAGTAATGTGAGTTTTCGTGATATAAATAAAAAGATACCGGGAGGAAATTTGAGATGGTTAAAGCTATTGTAGGTGCCTGTTGGGGCGATGAAGGGAAAGGTAAAATTACCGATATGCTTGCAGCGGATGCAGACATAGTAATTCGTTTTCAAGGCGGTAGCAATGCAGGGCACACAATTATAAATGATTATGGTAAATTTGCTCTTCATCAAATGCCAAGCGGCATTTTTAACAAAAATATAGTTAATATAATCGGTACAGGCGTTGCATTTAATGTACCTTATTTTGTAAAAGAAATGAAATATCTTAAGGAAAATGGTCTTTATAATCCAGCTATTTTAATTTCTGACAGAGTTCAGCTTCTTATGCCATACCACATACTTTTTGATACCTACGAGGAAGCTCGTTTAAGCGACAAACAGTTTGGTTCAACAAAGTCTGGTATTGCACCGTTTTATTCAGACAAATATGCAAAAACAGGCATTCAGATTTGCGACCTATTCCATGAAGATGTGTTAAAAGAACGTATTGAAGCGGCGTGTGAAATTAAAAATGTGCTTTTAGAGCATTTATACCATCAGCCACTTCTTGACCCTAAAGCTATTTTTGACGAAGTTATTGAATACAAGAAACTGGTTGAACCTTATGTTGTTAATACAACAGAATATCTTAATAAAGCTATTAAAGAAGGTAAAAATATTCTCCTTGAGGGTCAGCTTGGTGCTTTGAAAGACCCAGACCACGGAATTTTCCCTATGACAACCTCTTCTTCAACTTTAGCAGGTTTTGCTACAATTGGTGCGGGGATACCTCCATATGCTATTGAAAAAATTTATACGGTTGCAAAAGCGTATTCTTCAGCAGTTGGCGGCGGTGCATTTGTAAGTGAAATTTGGGGTGACGAGGCACAGGAATTACGTGTTCGTGGTGGCGATGCAGGTGAATTTGGTGCTACAACAGGGCGTCCAAGAAGAATGGGCTGGTTTGACTGCGTTGCTACACGCTATGGCTGTATGCTTCAAGGAACAACAGATGTTGCCTTCACAGCAATTGATGTTTTAAGCTATCTTGATGAAATACCTGTTTGTATTGGCTACGAAATTAATGGAGTTGTTACGAATGAATTTCCTGTTACACCTTTGCTTGAAAAAGCTAAGCCTGTATTTAAGATTCTTCCAGGATGGAAGTGTGACATAAGAGGAATATCACAATACGACAAACTACCTGAAAATGCAAGAAATTATGTAGAGTTTATTGAAAAGGAAATTGGTTATCCTATTACAATAGTATCCAATGGACCTAAGAGAAGCGAAATTATTTACAGATAATGCCGATTTTACTTGCAAATAATGTATACAGGTGTTATACTAGTAATGTTAAATATAAGGTTTATGTTGAAGAGTGGGTGCAGAGCCCACTCTTTTGTTTATAAGTGGGCCTGTGCGAGATATTTGCTTTTTAAAAATAAACTGTATTTCAATATTGTGAGGTGTAAAAAATGGCTAAAGAAATGAACACAGAAAAAAAGGTTGAAGCTCTGCTTGCCCCTATTATTGAGGCTAACAGTTTTGAACTTGCTGATGTTGAATTTGTTAAAGAAGGTCAAAACTGGTATTTGCGTATTTACATCGACAAAGATGGCGGTGTTACAATTGACGATTGCGAAATTGTAAGCAGAGCAATTGAAAAGATAATTGATGAGAAAGACCCAATTGAACAAGCATATATACTTGAGGTAAGTTCACCTGGCATTGATAGGCCATTAAAAAAAGAAGCTGATTTTGTTAAATATGCTGGTGAGGTTGTTGATGTTAAGCTTTATAAGGCTATTAACAAACAAAAGGAATTTCAAGGCAGGCTTAAAGGACTTGAGAACACCATTGTTACTATTATAGATGATGAGGGAGGGGAACTGTCTTTTGAAAGAAAGGACATTGCCGCTATCCGTCTTGCAGTTTTGTTTTAACAATTGTTAAGGAGGAGTAAGAAAAATGGATAAAGCGGAGTTCATTGATGCTTTAAGACAAATTAAGAAAGAAAAAGGCATTGACGAAGAAATTATTTTTGAAGCCATTGAAACATCTTTAGTTTCGGCTTGTAAAAAAAACTTTGGTACATCCCAGAATATTAAGGTTGAAATAAACAGAGAAACTGGTGCAGTTGATGTATTTGCACAGAAAGATGTTGTTGAAGAAGTTGAGGACAACATGCTTCAGATTTCCATTGAAGATGCACAAAAAATTAATAAAAAATTTAAATTGGGTGATGTTTATAACGAGGTTGTAACACCGAAGGATTTTGGCAGGATTTCCGCACAGACAGCTAAACAAGTTGTTGTACAGAAGTTCCGTGAGGCAGAAAGAGAAATTCTTTATAACCAGTATATAACAAAAGAAAAAGATATCGTTACAGGTATTGTTCAGCGTATGGAGAAAAGAAATGTTATTATTCAGCTGGGCAAAATTGATGCAGTGCTTGCACAAAATGAGCAGATACCAGGCGAGGAATATGCCTTTGCAGACAGAATTAAAGTATATATTGTTGAAGTTAAACAAACAACAAAAGGTCCACAGATTTATGTTTCAAGAACACACCCAGAGCTTGTAAAACGTCTTTTTGAGCAGGAAGTTCCTGAAGTGCATGATGGCACTGTTGAAATTAAAAGCATTGCTAGAGAGGCCGGTTCAAGAACAAAAATTGCCGTTTACAGCAAAGACCCTAATATTGATGCTGTAGGTGCTTGCGTAGGTCAAAATGGTTACAGGGTAAATGTAATTGTAAGTGAGCTTCATGGCGAAAAAATAGATATTATCAACTGGAGTGAAGACCCGAAAGAGTTTATTGCAGCTGCATTAAGCCCATCTAAGGTAGTTGCCGTTAAGGTTAATGCGGATAATCAGAGTGCAAAAATTGTTGTTCCAGACCATCAGCTTTCACTTGCTATTGGTAAAGAGGGACAAAATGCACGACTTTCTGCAAAGCTTACAGGTTGGAGAATTGATATTAAAAGTGAAATTCAAGCGGCAGAAACAGGCTTTTTAGACGATGATCAGGTTGTTGATATTGTTGAAGAAGTAGCAGAAACGGATACTATTTCACTGGACGAAGAATAATAAAATTAGGAGGAAAACAAATGAAGCAGAAAAAAATTCCTCTTAGAAAATGCACAGGATGTCAGGAAATGAAAAACAAAAAAGAACTTGTGCGAATAGTGAAAAATGAAGACGGGGAATTTTCACTGGATATTACAGGGAAAAAACCTGGCAGAGGTGCTTACATCTGTAAAAACGTGGAATGTCTTGAAAAAGCACAAAAGTGCAAGGGTTTAGAGCGAAGTTTTAAATCACCTGTGCCAAAAGATGTTTACCAAAAATTAAGAGAAGAACTTATGGAGAGCGAAAATGAATAAGATACTCTCAATACTTGGTCTTTGTATGAAGGCTGGTTTATTATCGGCGGGCGATGCTTCAGCAGAAAATGCAATTAAAAGCCAGAATGCAAAACTGGTTATTGTAGCTGACGACGCATCTGCTAACACAAAAAAGAAATTTTATAACTCATGTGAGTTTTATAAAGTTAAAATAGTTTATTATGGTAATAAAGAAGAACTTGGAAAGGCTGTTGGTAAAGCAGAGCGTTCTGTTATGGCTGTGTGCGACGATGGATTTACTAAAAAGCTTGAAGGACTTCTTGAAGCATAAAAATTGACATAGCAATCGTAGGAGGTGGAGCCTTTGTCAAAAATCAGAATACATGAATTAGCGAAAGAATTAAATATAAGCTCTAAAACAATTATTGATAAAATTAAGGAATATGGTATTGAAGCATCAAATCATATGAATACCCTTGAGGATACAACAGTTAAAAAATTAAAAGAATTTTATGCTCCAAAGTCAGCAAAAAAAGAAGAGCCTAAAGCAACAGTATCTAATGCAGAGGTTAGTGCAGAGGTTAATGCAGAAGCTAAAAAGGAACAGCCTAAAACTGCACAACAGACAAATAATAGACCACAACAAAGCAATAACAGACCACAGCAGAGTGCGGGAACTAGCAATAATCGTCCACAACAAAGTGGTAATAGACCACAACAAAACAATAATAGGCCACAACAAAACAATAATAAACCACAGCAGAGTACGGGAACTAGCAACAACCGTCCACAGCAAAGTGCTAACAGACCACAGCAGAGTGCGGGTACAAGCAACAATCGTCCACAGCAGGGCGGATATAAACCAAGCACATATAGCAGCAACAAGCCAGGTGCAGGCGGAAATCGCCCATATGGCAATAATAAGCCGGGTACAGGTTCTGGAGCAAGAAGAACTAGTAAAAAACAAATGCCCGTACAGCCTGAACCAAAGCCAATTGAGCCTGTAGAGGAAGAGTTTAGAGTAAGGCAAATTCCTGCAAGCCTTTCACTTAAGGAGCTTGCAGAGGTTATTGGCAAAAAAGGCAGCGAGCTTGTAACAATGCTTTTCAAAAAAGGTCAGATGATTAATATAAACAGTACCTTAGATTTTGACACTGCTGTTGAAATTGCAGAAGAATACAATGTAATTCTTGAACTTGAGGAAGAAAAGGATATTCTTGAAGAAGCATTTAAGGATGAACCTGACAACGAAGCAGACCTTACTGCAAGACCACCAGTAGTTGTTGTTATGGGTCACGTTGACCATGGTAAAACTTCACTTTTGGATGCTATTCGTCATAGCCGTGTTACAGTAGGCGAAGCTGGTGGTATTACACAGCATATTGGTGCTTACACTGTAGAAATAGACCATCATCCTGTTACTTTCCTTGATACACCTGGACATGAGGCATTTACTGCAATGCGTATGCGTGGTGCACAGGTAACAGATGTTGCTATTCTTGTTGTAGCAGCTGACGATGGCGTTATGCCACAAACAGTTGAGGCTATTAACCATGCAAAAGCCGCAGGAGTTGAAATCATCGTTGCCATTAACAAAATTGACAAGGTTGGTGCAAACCCAGATAGAGTAAAACAGGAATTGTCAGAATATGGAATTTTAACAGAGGACTGGGGCGGCGAAACAATCTGCGTTCCTGTATCTTCTATCAACAAAGAAGGTATTGACACTCTGCTTGAAATGATTATACTTTCTTCTGAAATGAAAGAACTTAAAGCTAATCCTAAAAAGCACGCAAGAGGTACAATTATCGAGGCACAGCTTGATAAGGGTCGTGGTCCTGTTGCTACAGTGCTTGTACAAGAAGGTACACTTTGTATTGGAGATCCTGTTGTTGCAGGATGTGCATATGGCAAGATAAGAGCAATGATGGATGACAAAGGCAGACGTGTTAAAAAAGCCGGTCCTTCAACTCCAGTTGAAATTTTGGGTCTTTCTGAGGTTCCAAGTGCGGGAGATGCTTTCTATGTTTCTGAGAACGAAAAACAGGCACGTCAGTTGGCAGAAACTGTTGTTGCTAAAAATAGGACAGAAATGATTAAAAATACTCCTCAGAAAGTTTCTCTTGATGATTTGTTTACACAAATTCAAAGTGGAAATGTTAAGGAGCTTAATATAGTTGTTAAGGCGGATGTACAGGGTTCTGTTGAAGCTGTAAGACAAAGTCTTGAAAAGCTTTCTAATGAAGAAGTACGAGTACGTATAATTCACGGCGGTGTTGGCACAATAACAGAGTCCGATGTTATGCTTGCAAGTGCATCAAATGCAATTATTATCGGCTTTAATGTTCGCCCAGAACCAGCAGCAAAGATTTTTGCGGATGAAGAAAAAGTTGACGTTCGTCTTTACAGAGTAATTTACAATGCAATTGAAGATATTTCCAGTGCTATGAAGGGAATGCTTGACCCTATATACGAGGAAAAAATCATTGGTCATGCCGAAGTACGTCAGTTGTTTAAGGCTTCAGGAGTTGGAACAATTGCAGGTAGTTATGTTACAGACGGTAAGTTTGTAAGAGGCTGTAAAGTAAGAGCCTTCCGTAACTCCAGCTTAATTTATGAAGGTGAACTTGAAAGCCTTAAGCGTTTTAAGGATGATGTAAAAGAAGTTAACACGAACTACGAATGTGGACTTGTGCTTAAAAAGTATAACGACCTTGCTGAGGGTGACAGAGTTGAAGCTTACATCATGGTTGAAGTACCAAGATAAAAAGATAAGATGGTGAAATAATGAAAAACAATACTAGAATGATTCGTATTAATGACGAAATACAACGTGAGCTTTCAAATATAATACGCTCTGAAGTTAAAGACCCAAGAATTGGCAGTCTTACAAGCGTAATAAGAGTGGAAACAACAAGTGACCTTAAATATTGCAAAGTTTTTATTTCTGTTTTAGGTAACGATGAAGAAAAAGACGGCGTAATGAAGGGTCTTAAAAATGCAGGTGGATTTATTAGACATTTGCTTGCAGAACGAGTAAACTTAAGAAATACACCAGAACTTCTTTTTAAGCTTGATAATTCAGTCGAATATTCAGTTAGAATGAACAAGCTTATTAATGAAATTTCCAGAGGAAATAAAGCAGAGGATGGTTCAAATGAATAATACATTTGATGAATTACGCCAGACCATAGAGCTTAGCCAGAGCATCGCTATTTCGGGACATATCAGTCCCGATGGCGATGCTATTGGTGCGTGTAGTGCCCTTGCAATGTCCCTTACGGAGTTAGGCAAGGACGTTGTGGTTATTCTGGATGAGTATCAAGAAAATTTTGAAATTATACCTACAGGTGGCTTAATCGTTAAAAATGTAGATGACGAGTATTTGCCAGACCTTTACATTGCAGTGGACTGTGGTGACAAGGAAAGACTTGGTACAAAGGCAAAGCTTTTTGACGAAACTCTTTATACTATAAATATAGACCATCACAAAAGCAATACATTTTTTGCAAAGCAAAATTATGTGGATAGTGAAGCATCATCTGCAAGTGAGATTGTTTTTCAACTTATATATAATTATGCACCTATAACTGCTGATATTGCAGCTGCAATTTATGCTGGTATCGTGTTTGACACAGGGGGCTTCCGTCATTCTTCCACAAGCCCTGTAACTATGGCAATTGTTTCTGAACTTATGGAATATGACTTTAATTTCACTGAAATTTATAATTCTATATTTCACACTCGTTCCTTTGGTGAAGCAAGGATTATGGGTGTAGCACTTTTCAACCTAAAAGAAGTTTTTGATGGGCGAATTGTTACAAGCATTGTTACAGACGAAGAAATAAAAAAATGTGGAGTTACAAGTGATGAACTCTCTGAGGTTTCAAGTTATATTAAGGGTGTAAGCGGAACGGTTGCATCTGTTTTTATGTATGAGAAAAAGCCAGGAACATTTAAGGTAAGTATGCGTAGTGATGACCTTGTTGACGTGAGCCAGGTTGCAGCTAAATTTGGTGGCGGAGGACATATGCGTGCATCAGGATGCACTATAGATGGTGAAGCCAACAAAATACTTGAAAATATACTTTTAGAAATAGAAAAACAGCTTTAGGGAGGGTATGCCTTGGACGGTATAATAAATATTTATAAAGAAAAAGGCTTTACCTCTCATGATGTGGTTGCGGTTGTTAGGCGAACCATAAATCAAAAAAAGGTTGGGCATACAGGAACTCTTGACCCTGAGGCTGAGGGCGTTTTGCCTATATGCGTTGGTCGTGCAACAAAACTTGCTGATTATATTATGGCAGGGCAGAAGCAGTATCTTGCACAGCTTACCCTAGGGGTAACAACAACAACCGAGGACCATACAGGTGAAATTATTGAAACCAAGCCTGTAGACTTTGATGAGGATAAAATACGCCTTGCTGTAAATAAATTTACAGGTGAAATTTTGCAAGTACCTCCCATGTACTCTGCAATAAAAATAAACGGAAAAAAACTTTATGAATTGGCAAGAGAAGGCAAAGAGGTTGAGCGAACCGCAAGAAAAATTTCTATTGACAGTATAGATATTAAAAAATTCATTCCGCCAAACAAAATTGAGATTCTTGTAACTTGCTCTAAGGGTACATATATACGTACGCTTTGCACAGACATTGGCAATGAGTTGGGATGTGGAGGGCATATGTCTGCCTTAACACGCACAAGAAGTGGAAGTTTTACACTTGATAATGCTATTACACTTGAAAAGCTTAAGGAAATATGCGAAAATGGAAATGCTGAGAGTGTTTTGTTACCTATGGAAAAAGCACTTTCTACATACAACCGCATTTTTGTAGATAAAAAAGGTGAAAAACTTTTACACAATGGATGTAAAATTTACGATTATTTTTTTGAAAGCAGTGACTATGCCTATGCAATTGGGGATACTGTTACTGCCTATGACAGCGAAAATATCCTTGTTGGTATATTTACTGTAATAAATGACAATGAGAAGAATAAGGTTTGCATTAAACCTTTAAAAATACTTTTGTAATACTAAAGGGGCATTAGCATGGAACATATAACAAACCACAACATAGACCAGACTGTTGAAACGGCAGTTACACTCGGTAACTTTGACGGGATACATTTGGGTCATCGTCAGCTTATTTGCACTACCTTAAGTGAAGCTAGAGAAAAAGGGTTGAGGTCAGTTGTGTTTTCATTTTATCCGCACCCTATGTTTGTTTTTGAAAATAGAGAGCATAAAGCACTTATAATGGGGCCAGATGAAAAAAAGCTCTCCATTGAAGAAATGGGCGTGGATTTATATATTGAATATCCTTTCGACAGGGATTTTGCAGCTATAGAAGCAGAAGAGTTTGCAGTTGAGCTTATTTTTAAAAGGCTTAAATGCAAAGTGCTTGTTGTAGGTGAAAACTACAAGTTTGGTGCAAAGCAGAAGGGTGACTACAAGCTTTTAGTGAAACTTGGCAAAGAATACGGGGTAAAGGTAATTTGCGTTCCATCTGTAATATTTGAAAATGAAAGAGTAAGCAGTACCCGTGTAAGAAAAGCACTTGTTGAAAAAAATATTAATCTAGCAAATAAACTTTTAACTATGCCATATTTTATTTATGGAGAGGTTGTTAAAGGCAAACAACTTGGTAGAACTATGGGCTTTCCAACAATAAATATAATTGCAGACCCTGACAAACTTTTTCCGCCAAATGGCGTTTATGCAACAAAAAGCTTATATAACGGAAAAATGTATTTTGGCGTTACTAATGTGGGTATTAATCCCACTGTAAATGGTTCTGTAAAAATTGTTGAAACATATCTTTTTGATTTTAAAAAGGTGGTTTATGGGGAATATGTAAAAACTTATATATTCCATTTTATACGACCAGAGCAGAAATTTCCAAGCGTTGATGAGCTACAAAGCCAGCTGGCAAGGGATTCTCAAAGTGCAAAGGACTATTTTCTTACAGATGATTTTAAACAATGGGCAGATAAATATTAAATAGCCCTTGAAACTTACGACAATGTATGATAAACTGTCGTAGTTGTGAACCATGGCTCAGTTTGTGGAATCTCCAACCAATACTTAGCCCGTGGCGATAATATTATTAACTATCTTATTTAAGGAGGAAACAAAAATGGCAACTATTAACAAAGAAGAAATTATTGCAAAATTCGGAAGAACACCTGGTGACACAGGTTCACCGGAGGTTCAGATTGCACTTTTAACTGCAAGAATTACACATCTTACAGACCATCTTAAAATGCACAAAAAAGATCACCACTCAAGAAGAGGTCTTTTAATGCTTGTTGGTCAAAGAAGAGGTCTTCTTAACTACCTTAAAAACAGTAATATCACAAGATACCGTGACCTTATTGCTGAATTAGGTTTAAGAAAGTAATACCAAATTAGAAAATGATAGAGAGGATTTCATGTCCTCTCTATTGTTGTATTAAAAAACGCTATAGGTTTCCAGCTTTGGGCACGATAAATTCGTACCTTAATCTGAAGATCTATGGTGTTAGAGAAGCGTAAGAAAAAGTTTTCTATAAAAAGGAGAGTTATAATGTTCAGAACTTACTCAACACAGTTTGCAGGACGTGAATTATCAGTAGAAATAGGCAGAGTTGCAGAACTTGCCAATGGTGCTGCAATTATCCGTTATGGAGATACAGCAGTGCTTGTTACAGCAACAGCATCTGAAAAACCAAGAACAGGAATTGATTTTTTTCCATTAAGCATTGATTACGAAGAAAGATTATATTCTGTTGGTAAAATCCCTGGAGGATTTATAAAAAGAGAGGGCAGACCATCTGAAAAAGCTATTCTTACATCAAGATGTATTGATAGACCTATAAGACCTCTTTTCCCTAAGAATTACAGAAATGATGTTGCAATTGTTGCAACAGTTTTATCTGTAGACCAAGACTGTCAGCCTGAAATAGCAGCTATGATTGGTGCATCAATTGCACTTTCAATTTCCGATATTCCTTTTACAGACCCTCTTGCTTCATCAAATATTGGCCTTATTGATGGCGAACTTATTGTAAATCCAGATTCTGTACAGAGAGATCTTACAGACCTTACTCTTACAGTTGTTTCCAAAGCAGACAAAATAATGATGATTGAAGCTGGTGCAAACATTGTATCTAACGATGTTATGATGAAGGCTATTAAGCTTGCACATGAAGAAAATGTAAAAATTGTTGATTTTATTAATACGATTGTTGAAAAAGAAGGAAAAGAAAAACAGAAATATGAAGAATATGCAATTAACGAAGATGCTTATCACTTCATTTGCGAATATATTACAGATAATCGTATGGAAGAAGCAGTTTTCACAGATAAGAAGCAAGAAAGAGATGCTAAAATTTCTGCTATTACATCAGAAGTAGTTGAAAATCTTTCTGAAAAGCTTATGCAGATTGTTGGTGAGGGCACTAACATTGAAGCACTTATTGGTGATGCAATTTACAAATTTGAAAAAATGACTGTACGACGTATGATTTTAAGAGACCACAAACGTCCTGATGGCCGTGGAATTGAAGAAATTCGTCCACTTTCAGCAGAGGTTGATATTTTGCCAAGAACTCATGGTTCTGCACTTTTTTCAAGAGGTCAAACACAGGCACTTACAGTTACTACATTAGGTGCTATGGCTGAAATTCAACGTCTTGACGGACTTGATACCACAGAAACAACAAAAAGATATATGCACCACTATAACTTCCCAGGATTTTCTGTTGGTGAAGCTAAAACATCAAGAGGACCAGGACGTAGAGAAATTGGTCACGGTGCGTTGGGCGAAAGAGCACTTCTTCCTGTTATTCCAAGTTCTGAGGAGTTCCCATATGCAATCCGTCTTGTATCCGATATTTTAAGCTCAAATGGTTCAACAAGTCAGGCAAGTATTTGTGGTTCAACCCTTTCACTTATGGCTGCAGGCGTGCCTATTAAAGCACCAGTTGCAGGTATTTCTGTTGGTCTTGTTACAGGCGACAATGATGATGACTTTATTATGATGACAGATATTCAGGGTCTTGAAGATTTCTTTGGCGACATGGATTTTAAAGTTGCTGGAACACACGAGGGTATAACAGCTATCCAAATGGATATGAAGATTAAGGGTCTTACTTTCAAAATGATAGAACAGGCACTCGATCAGACAAAAAGAGCAAGAGATTTTATCCTTGATGAAGTTATGCTTAAATGTATTGCAGAGCCAAGAAAAAATCTTTCAAAATTTGCACCCAAAATTGTTACTCTTACAATTAGCGTTGACAAAATTGGCGAGCTTGTTGGTCCAAGAGGAAAAAATATTAAGAAAATCATTGAAGAAACAGGTTGTTCAATTGATACTGAAGATGATGGCAGAGTATTTATTAAGGGTCAAGATGATGAAAAAATGCAAATGGCCGTTGAAAGAGTTCGTGCTATAACTATGGTACCTGTTCCTGGAACAATTTATGATGGAAAAGTAACAAGACTTATGGATTTTGGAGCATTTGTTGAAATTGCACCAGGCAAAGAAGGACTTGTTCATATTTCCAAAATTGCAAAGGAAAGAGTTAACAAGGTTGAAGAAGTGCTTAAAGAGGGCGATTTAGTAGCTGTTAAATTGCTTGAGATTGATAAGCAGGGTAGACTTAATCTTTCTATTAAGGATGCAATTGCAGAATAAAATCATATATAGAATTATTTCTAAAGATATTAAGTTATTTGTATATAAACGGAGAGCCAAATGGCTTTCCGTTTTTGAGGTGTATTAAATATATAAAAATACAAAGAATAAAGGTGAACAAGGAGGTGTTTTATGGTTAAAATTAAAAAGCTTTCTAATGGTCTTAGGGTGGTTTTAGAGGAAATACCATATGTTAGAAGTATATCACTTGGTATTTGGGTTAAAAACGGCTCAGTTAATGAAAGTGAACAGCTTAATGGTATTTCTCATTATATAGAGCATATGATGTTTAAAGGTACAACAAGAAGAACTGCAAGGGATATTGCCGAGGAGATGGATTCCGTTGGCGGACAAATAAATGCGTATACTACAAAAGAATACACCTGCTATCATACAAGAACATTGGACAAGCATTTTGATATAGCTCTGGATGTATTAAGCGATATGTTTCTTAATTCAAAATTCAGCGACAGCGATATTAAACGGGAATTAAATGTTATAATTGAAGAGATAAATATGTATGAGGATTCTCCTGAGGAGCTTGTGCATGAATTGCTTCAGTCTGAGATATGGAAAAATAATAGCTTAGGGATGCCTATTTTGGGTACAGAAAAGACAATATCCACATTTGACAACAAAATCTTGAAAAATTATTTTGAGGATAATTATCGTATTGACAACACGGTGATTTCTGTTACGGGTAATTTTAAAATTGATGAAATGCTAACTTTATTGGAAAAGGCTTTTGGCGGTTGGAACAGTAAAAAGGTAAATATGGAAGAAAATAGACCAATAGAGTACTATCCAAATATATTTGTAAAGAAGAAAGAAACAGAGCAGCTGCATCTTTTGCTTGCATTTCCGTCAGTAAAGCGTAACGACCCACGAAAATATGTTTACACTGTATTTAACACAATTTTTGGCGGAGGTATGAGCAGCTTGCTTTTTCAAAAAATACGAGAAGAGCATGGGCTTACCTATTCAATTTATAGCTATACATCACAATATAGTGATACAGGATTGTTTGCAATTTATGCTGGTATGAATCCAAGCCAAACAAAATTCGTGTTACAGCTAATTTTTGAAGAAATAAAGCTCCTTAAAGAAAACGGTATTTCTGAAACTGTGTTGAAAAAGACTAAAGAACAAATAATAAGCAATTTTATTATTGGCAGTGAAAGCACTGTTAACAGAATGACCTCTAATGGAGGGTCTATTCTTCTTAGAGGAAATATACAAAAACAAGAGGAAGTAATAGACAGTATTGAATGTGTAACTATGGATGATATGCAGAAGGTATTAGACGAGGTTTTTGACTACAGCAAAATGAGCATATGTGCTGTAGGAAAGACAGACGATATTGATTTTAATAAAATAATTAATGAAGTAAAAGAATAATTTTAAGCTGCTTGGAAATACTTATTTTACAATGTATTTTTAAGGAGGAAAACTAATGAAAACATTGGATTATATTGGACTTACACTTGTAATTATTGGTGCACTTAATTGGGGACTTATTGGATTTTTCAATTTTGACCTTGTATCCACAATTTTTAGTGGTGGTTTAACTTTCGTAGCAAGAATTATTTTTGCAATCGTAGGCCTTGCAGGATTATATAGTTTAAGTCTATATGGACGTATGGATTATACAGAAAAAGTTAATCAAATGCAGGGTGCAAGAAGATAACAAGCTATATGTAAACATTAGATAATAACTCGTTTCGTAATTGATTCGAGTTATTTTTTATTAAAAATCACAAAAAAAAGTTAGCTTAAAACAATATTTTTTATATATATGATATTTCAAAAAAATACAAAGAATGGTATAATTGTATACAAACTAAATAAAAATTTTATACTTAGTTGCGGAGGTAGTAAGATGAAATTTACAAAAATGCAGGGTTGTGGAAACGATTATGTTTACATTAATTGCTTTGAAGAAACAGTTGAAAATCCTAATGAATTAGCAATTTCTATGAGCGAAAGACACTTTGGTGTTGGTTCTGATGGGTTAGTGCTTATATGCCCAGCTGATGATGCAGATTTTAGAATGAGAATGTTTAATTCTGATGGTTCAGAAGCCGAGATGTGCGGAAATGCTATACGTTGTGTTGGTAAATATGTATACGATAGAGGCCTTACAGCAAAAACTACAATTTCAGTTATAACATTGGCGGGTTTAAAAATACTTGAACTTAATTTGAAAGATGGAGTTGTAGATACAGTAAGGGTTGATATGGGCGAGCCAATTTTGGAAGCTGCCCAAATACCTGTGGTAAGCGAAAAACAGCCTGTTATCGGTGAAGAAATCAAGGCATTAGACAAAACTTTTAACTTCACTTGTGTATCTATGGGTAATCCACACGCAGTTACATATGTGGATGATGTTAAAAATTTTCAGGTTGAGAAATATGGAAGTGTAATTGAAATTGATAATCATTTTCCACGCAAAGTAAATGTTGAATTTGTTGAAAAAATAAGTGACAACTACCTTAAAATGCGTGTTTGGGAGCGTGGTGCAGGTGAAACATGGGCCTGTGGTACAGGAACGTGTGCAACTGTTGTGGCAACTGTTTTAAACGGTATGTGTAACAGAACAACTGAGGTTGAACTTTTAGGTGGAAACCTTACAATTGAGTGGAATGAAGAAAATAATCACGTTTACATGACAGGACCTGCAAGATACTCATTTGATGGAGTTTGGCTTGCTTAAACAATTTTATAATCTATTATTAAGGAGAGTTTAAAAATGGCAGATAGTTATATTCAACAACTTATAGCTGAAAGAATTGGCGGAAATAAGTTTGGAAAAGATACAGTTTTATATAAGTTTGAAAAAATAAAGAGAGCAAGGCGTGCAGCAATGGCAGCACAACCTGGTGTTGAAATTATAGATATGGGCGTTGGTGAGCCTGATGCAATGGCGGACCCAGGTGTTATTGCTGAGCTTGCAAAGGAAGCCGCTGTTTGGGAGAACAGAGGTTATACAGATAACGGACGTGAGCCTTTTCAACAGGCAGCGGCAAAATATATGGATGAGGTTTATGGCGTAAAAGGCATAGACCCTGAAACGGAAGTTCTTCACTCAATAGGCTCTAAACCAGCACTTGCAATGATGGCACAAGCATTTATCAATCCTGGTGATGTTACACTTATGACTGTACCAGGCTATCCTATTATAGGAACAATGACTTCATGGCTTGGCGGCGAGGTTTATAAGCTTCCATTGCTTGAATCAAACGATTTTTTGCCAGACCTCAAAGCCATACCAGAGGATATTGCAAAGAGAGCAAAGCTTTTATATATTAACTATCCAAACAATCCTACAGGTGCTTTTGCTACAATTGAATTTTTTAAAGAGGCAATTGAGTTTGCAAAAAAATATGATATTGTTGTTGTTCAAGATGCCGCATATGCAGCACTTACCTTTGATGGCACAAAGCCATTAAGTTTTCTTAGCGTTGAGGGAGCAAAAGATGTTGGCATTGAAATTCATTCCCTTAGCAAGGCATTCAATATGACAGGCTGGAGAATGGCGTTTGTAACAGGCAATGCCCTTGTGGTTAAGGCGTTTGGTGCAGTAAAAGACAATAACGATTCTGGTCAGTTTAATGCAATACAGATGGCAGGAAAGTATGCCCTTGAGCATACTGAAATTACAACAGATACAGCTGAGAAATATTCAAGACGACACTCTATGCTTGTTGAAACATTAAATAAGCTTGGATTTAAAGCAAAAAAACCAAAGGCATCATTTTATCTTTATGTTAAAATTCCAAAAGGAACAAAAAACGGTGACATATTTACCACTGCGGAGGACTTTAGTCAATTTCTTATAAGAGAAAAGCTTATTTCTACTGTACCATGGGATGATGTTGAACCTTATGTTCGTATGTCTGTAACATTTATTGCAGAAACAGAGGAAGAAGAACAAAGGGTAATGAATGAAATTTACACAAGGCTTTCTGATGTGGAATTTATATTTTAATAAATAAAAAAATAAAAATATCGGATAAAGGCTGATTTTCTTTGGAAAAATAGAAAAGTCAGCCTTTTCTTTTTATCAAATAACATATATACTTTAACAATAAGTGGAAAGGACGTGATTTTATGGCTAAAGAAACTATTTTATATGATGTTGATGACATAGAAGAAAAAGTGATTTTAGTAGGGGTTGACTTTGAACATGATGGAATGGATGTACATTCTTGTTTAGACGAATTGGAAGAGTTGGCAAACACTGCTGGTGCTGTTTCTGTTGGACGAATTATTCAAAAAAGACCTCGCATACATCCAGGTTACTATTTAGGCAGTGGTAAGGTGGAGGAAATAAAAACAATGGTAAATGCGTTGGATGCAACAGGAATTATTTGCGATGACGAATTATCTCCAGCCCAACTTAGAAACCTTGAAAAGATGGTTGGAACAAAAATAATGGACAGAACAATGGTTATTCTGGATATATTTGCCGCAAGAGCATCTTCACGTGAGGGGAAAATACAAGTAGAGTTGGCACAGCTGAAATATCGCCTTTCTCGGCTTAGTGGATTAGGTTCAACCATGTCTCGTCTTGGCGGAGGTATTGGTACAAGAGGTCCTGGTGAGAAAAAATTAGAGGTTGATAGGCGTTATATTAAAGACCGAATTTCAGAACTGCGTGGCTATCTTGAAGAAATACGTACTCACAGAAGCTTGCTTAGAACACAACGTGACAAAAAGGGAACACCTATTGTATCACTTGTGGGATATACAAATGCTGGGAAAAGTACAATTTTAAATAGCCTGACAAGTGCAGGAGTATTAGAAGAGGACAAGCTGTTTGCTACCCTGGACACTACAACCCGTGTCGTTGAGCTACCAGCAGGAAGCAAAATTTTGCTTACAGATACAGTTGGCTTTATACAAAAGCTTTCTCATCACCTTGTAGAGGCTTTTAAAGCAACACTGGAAGAACTTAAATTTGCAGACATTCTTTTACACGTTGTTGATGCGTCTAACCCTAACTGTGGTGAGCATATGGAGGTAGTATACAAAACCCTTAAAGACCTTGGATGCGAAAATAAACCCGTAATTACTATTTTCAATAAAATGGACAAAGATATAGAATTGCCATTACCTATTGATGAACATTGTACATCAAATGTAAAGATTTGTGCGAAAAACAGTGAAGATTTGCAAATTTTGCTTGGAAATATTGAGGTTTTATTAAAAAGTTTTCGACAATCCATTAATATTTTAATTCCTTATAGTGAAGGAAATTTATTGCCACTTATTCATGGAAAATGCGAGATTATATCAGAGAAACATACCGGAGAAGGCGTAATGATTGAAGCGTTTGTGAGTGACGAAACGAAAAGTAGGTTGCAAAAATATGTAATATGTGAATAATTTTTACACGAATCAACACACTTTCGACAAAAAGTCCGAATTTACCCGTTAGCTTATAACGAAAATTGCGATATATCCCGAAACTATTATATAGCTATAAATGCAAAATAGTTATATAATTAACTCAAAATAAGTATTAATATTTTTTGGGGGGACAGTATTATGGAAATGATTGCTAATGCAGAATTGATTACAGAAATCGGTGAAATTTTTTGCCTACAATACTATTTAGTTAGCAGAGGATGCTATTTTGGAATTCATGCCGAAAAGATTTCAGAAAATGGCTTGCTTGAATGGGATAGTATACAGTATTTGTTTGAACAAAGGGAGGATGCAGTACATCTCATAAAAATTCTTGCAGAAAATACTGTCACTCCATTTTCGATGTGTGAAGTGGTGGACGAATTATTAGACTTGGTTTGTTCACTGCCTAAAGCCGTATAAAATACCCCCCTAACCAATTTAAAGTTGGTTAAGGGGGTATTCTAATTAATATGCACGGCCCCAGTAAAGCATATGTTTGGCTTTTTTGCCACAGCATACGCAGGTATCTGCAATTTCTTCCTGTTCAAAAGGAATACATCTTGAAGTTGCACCTGTTTTTTCTTTAATAGCATCCTCACAAGCCTTGTCACCACACCACATAGCTTTAATAAAGCCTGGTGTTTCGTTAAGAATTTTTTCAAAATCAGCAAGATTTGTGGCAGAATATGTTTTTGAATTACGGTTTTGTGTAGCTTTGACGAGTAAATTAGCTTGAATAGCATTAAGGAGTTCTTCAATCTTTGTTTCAAGTTCGTCCATTGATACAATAATTTTTTCTCCTGTATCACGTCTTGCAAGTACAACTTGATTGTTTTCTATATCTTTTGGACCTACCTCAAGTCGAATAGGAACACCTTTCATTTCGTACTCACTGAATTTCCAACCAGGAGCTTTGTCAGATACGTCGGATTTTACACGGGCGATTTTGCTAAGACGACTTGTAAGTTCTTGTGCCTTTTCAACTACACCATCCTTATGCATTGCAATTGGAATAATCACAACTTGTGTAGGAGCGATTGCAGGTGGGAGAACAAGACCACTATTATCGCCATGTACCATAATAATTGCACCAATAAGGCGGGTAGTAACACCCCAAGATGTTTGGTGGACATACTGTAATTTATTATCTTTATCGGTATACTGAATTCCAAAAGCTTTTGCAAAACCATCCCCAAAGTTGTGAGATGTACCACTTTGTAAAGCCTTGCCATCGTGCATCAAGCTTTCAATGGTATAGGTGGATTTAGCACCTGCAAATCTTTCTTTTTCGGTTTTTTCCCCTTTAATAACAGGAATTGCAAGTATATCACGGCAAAAATCTGAATATACATTAAGCATTTTAATTGTTTCTGCTTCACTTTCCTCAGCTGTTGCATGAGCCGTGTGACCCTCTTGCCACAAAAATTCAGTTGTTCTTAGGAAAGGTCGGGTTGTTTTTTCCCATCTAACAACAGAGCACCATTGATTATAAAGCTTAGGCAAATCTCTGTAGCTTTGAATAATGTTTGCATAATGGTCACAAAAAAGTGTTTCAGAAGTAGGTCGAACGCAAAGACGTTCCTGAAGCTGTGTTTCGCCGCCATGGGTTACCCACGCAACCTCTGGTGCAAAACCTTCTACATGGTCTTTCTCTTTTTGCAAAAGACTTTCTGGAATAAACATAGGCATATATACATTTTCATGTCCTGTAGATTTAAAAATTTCGTCTAACTGTTTTTGCAGAAGTTCCCATATTGCATACCCATAAGGTCTTATAATCATACAGCCTTTAACGCTGGAATAGTCGATAAGGTCTGCTTTTTTTACAACATCGGTATACCATTGTGGAAAATCTTGCTCCATGTCTGTAATGGCAGTTACAAGTTTTTTATCTTTAGCCATTTTTTTGTTGCTCCTTTCGGTTAATACATACTTTGTTAATTAACACATTATATTTTTTACAAGTTACCATCACACAATTTTATAATATTTTCTAACTTTTAACAAGGGAAAATTTAAATATATACAAAGGTAACAAAAATGTATGATTGGATGTTTGACTATACTTAATTATTGTGTTACATTTAATACATTATTAAATATATGTTACAACGAATATTAATTTTTTAGTGAAAATGATTATTATGGAGGCGGCTATGTTAAGAAGTTTTAAATTTTACATAAAGGCACTAGGAAGCCTTGTTTTACTAATTCCAAAAATAAAAAAAACAGAAAAAATATTAAGCACAGATGGACAGGCATTTGGCGACAAATATGCCTACGGAGTAGTTCAACAGTGGTCGGCAAATAGAGTAAAAGACTCAGGTGCAAAAGTAACTGTACATGGTAGGGAAAATATTCCGGATACTGGTAATATGTTGTTTGTTGGCAATCATCAAAGTAATTTTGATTTTGCGTTGTTGCTTGCAGAACTAAAAACACCCGTTGGCTTTATTGCAAAGGTAGAGCTTATAAAAATACCATTAGTTAGGGACTGGATGTACTTAATACACTGTCTATTTATGGATAGAAGTGATATGAAACAACAGCTTAAAACCATTATTGATGGGATTGGTTTGCTCAAAAATGGGTACAGCCTTATTGTTTTTCCTGAAGGAACTAGGAGCAAAGATGGAAAAGTTGCAGAATTTAAGCCCGGAACATTTAAACTAGCAACTAAATCTAAAGTACCAATTGTGCCTTTTACAATAAGTGGTGCGGCAGATGTTTTGGAAAATAACAGACATTACCGCATAGCACCAGCAGAGGTGCATCTTTATATTCATAAGCCTATAGATGTGGCGGCTATGGACAAAGATGAGTTGTCAAAAATACATAAAAAAGTTCAGGATATTGTTGAAGGACCTTTGAGATGATGATTATGAGAAAAAAATAAAGACGACTATGGTTTTTCAAATGATGAGGTTTGAAAAGATTAAGAAATGTTGAAGTGTAATTAATGCTGGTTACCATAAATATGGCATATTCCAGAAGTAGGGGGAACATATGGATATAATCATAGTTATTCTTTTGGCAGTGATAATTTTGCTTGTGATTTGTCTTTTTGTTTTTATAAGAAAGCAGAGCCAAGGAAGTGACAATTCCGTTTTCAAGATTGAACAAATTAAAAAAGATATTGACGAACAGCAAAGGTTTTTAAGGCAAGAAATGACAAGTACAACCCAACAGTCTATTAAAAGTCTGGGAGAAATCATTGCAGTAAACGAGAAAACGGCGAATGATACTCAAACAGAAAAAATTATAGCGTTGGATATAAACATAAATGCCAAGCAAGAACTTATGCAAAAAAGTCTTTCATTACAGTTTAATCAATTTGAGGACCGTTTTAAAAGTTTTGCCATGGAAAATGAGCAAAAACTAGATAATATACGAATATCTGTTGAAAAAAAGCTTACATATTTACAAGAGGACAATAATAAAAAACTAGATGAAATGCGAAAAATTGTAGATGAAAAGCTTCAGAAAAGTCTTGACGACAGAATGTCAAAATCTTTTCAGCTTGTTAATGATAGGTTGGAGCAGGTGTATAAGGGCTTAGGCGAAATGCAAAACCTTGCTGTAGGTGTGGGTGACCTTAAAAAAGTGCTTACAAATGTAAAATCCAGAGGCATTTTAGGTGAAATTCAGCTTGGTGCAATTTTGGATGAAATACTTGCACAGGAGCAATATGCAGTTAACATTGCTACAAAAAAAGGAAGTAAAAATGTAGTGGAATTTGCAGTAAAAATACCAACAGATGGTGACAGAATAATTTATCTTCCGATTGATTCTAAATTTCCCGGGGACACCTATTCAAACCTTAGGGATGCTTATGAAAAAGGGGACGCTAATGAAATTCAAGCCTGTGCAAAGCTTTTAGTAAATATTATTAAAAGCGAAGCAAAAGATATTAGAGATAAATATATCGACCCTCCAAATACAACAGAATTTGCAATAATGTTTTTACCTTTTGAGGGACTTTATGCAGAGGTAGTAAATAGGGGTATGATTGAGGTGCTTCAAAAGGAATACAAGGTAAACATTGCTGGACCAAGCACAATGGCAGCTATGTTAAATAGTTTGCAAATGGGCTTTCGTACCTTTGCGATACAAAAACGAAGCAGTGAGGTTTGGAATGTACTTGGAGCTGTTAAAAATGAGTTTGATAAATTTGGTATCGTTCTTACAGCGACGCAAACTCGACTTGAACAGGCTAACGCAGAGCTTGATAAGTTAGTTGGTGTACGTACAAGACAGATACAACGTAAATTGAAGAGTGTGGAAAGTCTTAGTGATTTTGAATGTACAGCAGTATTTAATGAGGTAACAACGGATGCCATTGAAGAAAACTTCAGCGACGACAACGATTGTTAATATTGACACGTGAGAAGGTCTTTATTTTAAGAATTGGGGATATTAAAATGCAAGAGTTTGAAGAAACCTATGAAAAATGGCGTAATATGCTTTTTTATACAACTTTGTGCATAGGAATTTTTGTGTTTGCAATTGAAGTTTTAATGTATTTTATACTTCGTAGGGCAAACTCGATAATGCAGCCTTTGCCTGAATATTTGTTTAAGTATTTGATGTTACCTACAATATTAGATGGTGCAGTGATTTTTCTTGGATACATTGCGTTAAAAAAGTCGGACAGAAACAAGAAATACATTAATTATATACCTGTTATTCAAATGTCCATTATATGTATGGTAGTTGCCTATACGCACAATTGTTTTTCAATTACTCAGTGTGTATTTTGTATACCCATATTTGCTACTACCATTTTTAACAATAGAGCTATGACAAAGAACATTACTATGGTTAATTGTCTTTTTCTGCTGATTATTTTTTTCAGCAAAAAATATTCAGCAATCAATTCTTCTCTAGATATTTATGTGTATTCGGAAACGGTGATTTCTTTCTCATTTATTATTACGGTATATCTTGTTTGTAATGTACTTATAAAATATCAGGAAGAAAAAAACGATATTCTACAAAAATCTTATATGCACCAACTTGAAATGCAGGAAATGCTTAATAAAGACCAAAAAACAGGGCTTTATGGATATACAATGCTATTTAATACGCTGCAAAAAATGACATCTGCTAATGAAGAATGTATAAAGGAGTTTGCGTTAGCTATTATAGACGTTGATGATTTTAAAAATATAAATGATACATATGGTCATGCTATGGGTGACCAAATAATAATTGTATTGGCAGAACTTATGAAAAAATATTGCAGTGATAACCATTTGCCAGCAAGGTTTGGCGGCGAGGAATTTGCAATAATACTTAATGAAGGGGAAAAAAGCTACTATTACGATTTTATTGAGAGGTTAAGGAAAGATTTTGCTAAAATAGCAAGTGGAATTATCAATGATACTGTTACCATAAGCTGTGGAATTGCAAAATGGACACCATCTTTAACAGCGGAGGAATTATTTAATAATGCAGACTCAGCAATGTATCTATCCAAAACAACTGGTAAAAATAGAACTACCATTTTGAATATATAATTGTGTTTCAAGATATAAAATAGATTTTTACCAACCAAAAATTATATAAGGTAAATAGCCTCGGTAAGGGATTTGCCAATTATGCAAACAAATTTCATCAATTATTTAATAGCTCTAAATAAATATTTAATACCTCTGAGGTTGAATTTTTTGCAGAAATATGTTAAATTACTTATTGGAAAGCTTTGTCTTTCTTAAATTTTGATGTATCAGCTACGAGGAGGCTGTTTAGAATGTATAATAGGATTGTGCTTAAGCTTAGCGGGGAGGCACTTGCAGGAGAAAAAACAGAAGTTAACTTTGATAACAATGTAATTGAAGGCATAGTTTCCCAGATAAAACAAATAATGGATAAGGGAACACAGGTTACACTGGTTATTGGAGGCGGAAATTTTTGGAGAGGCAGAAGTGCAGACTCTAAAATGGATAGAACCAAGGCAGACCAAATTGGTATGCTTGCTACCGTTATGAATGCAATTTATGTAGCGGATTTTTTAAGACAGCAAGGGATAGGTGCCATTGTTCAGACACCATTTAAGTGTGGCACAATGACAGAGGAATTTTCTAAAGACAAGGCAATTGAACATCTTTTAAATAAAAAAGTTGTTATTTTTGCAGGCGGTCTTGGACATCCAATGTTTTCTACAGATACAATTACTGCCCTTCGTGGTGCAGAGCTTGAGGTGGATGGACTGTTTTTTGCTAAAAATGTAGATGGAGTTTACGATTGTGACCCAGCAGAAAATCCAAATGCAAAAAAGATTGATGAAATAAATTGTGAGGATATTATTAAAAATAATCTTAAAGTTATTGATTTAACAGCAGCTTCACTTTGTTTTGAACAGAAAATACCTGTTGTTATTTTTGGGTTAAACGATGAGAACAGTATTATTCGTGCAGTAGGCGGAGAAAAAATAGGAACAATTGTTACTATATAGTAATATAAGTACATATTAAGCTTTTAATATTTAGGAGGAATTTTTATGTCAGAAAAGACAGCAGTATATGAAGAGAAAATGAAAAAAACCCTTGCAAATCTTGAAAATGAGTATTCAACAATTAGGGCTGGACGTGCAAATCCCCACGTGTTAGATAGAATTACTGTTGATTACTACGGTGTGCCTACACCAATTAACCAAGTTGGTAATATTTCTGTACCAGAAGCAAGACTTATTCAAATTCAGCCATGGGATGCAACTCTTATTAAGGCAATTGAAAAAGCAATTAATATGTCAGACATAGGCATTAACCCTGGAAATGATGGAAAAGTCATTCGACTTGTTTTTCCTGAACTTACAGAGGAACGCCGAATTTCCCTTACTAAGGATATTAAGAAAAAAGGCGAAGATGCTAAAGTGGCTGTTCGTAACATTCGCCGTGACGCTATTGATGCTTTCAAAAAGGCTGAAAAGGCAAAGGAAATTTCCGAGGATGATTTAGGAACAATAGAAGAAGAAATTCAGAAGCTTACTGATAAATATACTTTGGAAATTGAAAAAAAATCTGAAGTTAAATGTAAGGACATTCTTTCAGTATAAAAAATTATGCCCCTTAATATAAGGGGCTTTTTCTTGATGGAGGCAATTTAACGTGGGCACAAAAGACAAAATTGAATTGGATATGGAAAATATACCGCAGCACATTGCTATAATTATGGATGGTAATGGGCGTTGGGCAAAGAAAAAAAGACTAATGAAGAAATTAGGACATAAGGCAGGGGCGGACGTCCTTGAGAAGATTACAAATGTTGCAAGGGATTTAGGTGTTATGCACATTACAGCTTATGCCTTTTCAACAGAAAATTGGAAGCGTAGCGAAGAAGAGGTTGCTGGAATTATGGATTTGCTTCGCCATTATCTGAAGGACCATATTCGCAATGCACGAAAACGTAGTATAAAGATAGATGTAATAGGTGATGTAACTCGTTTGGACGAAGATATACAACAGCAAATTTTAACACTTAAGGAGCTTACAAAAGATAAACCAGGTATTAATTTGCATATTGCATTAAACTATGGTGGTCGCAATGAACTTTTAAGGGCTATAAAAAAAATTGCACAAAAGTCGAATGATGGGGAAATTGCACCTGATGATATTACCGAAGATTATATTTCATCGCATCTTGACACAGCAGGAGTGCCTGACCCAGAATTGCTGATACGCACAAGCGGAGAAGAAAGAATAAGCAATTTCCTTTTATGGCAGATTGCATATTCAGAATTTAATTTTTCCGATAAATTATGGCCTGACTACACAGGAGAAGATTTAAAACAAGCTATATGGGAATATCAAAACCGTGACCGTCGCTTTGGCGGACGCAATAGTTAGGAGGAAATCTATGTCAACTAGAATTATATCAGGCATAATTCTTCTGCCTATTGTGGTATTTTTTATTGTGTTTGGCGGACTTCCGCTTAAAGCAGCTATTCTTGCGTTATCGGTTATAGGTATGTACGAATTTTATAGGGCTTTCTATTCAAAGCCAAAGTCATTACACATTGTAGGGTATTTATTTGCGGTTATTTACATTATTTTTGCAGAATTTTTTGTAAACAAAAGCAATATGTTCAACATTCTTGTTTCATCTTTTTTAGTGGTACTTTTGGTGGCTATGGTATGTTTTCACAAAAATGTTAATATTAAAGATATTATGGTAACTTTTTTTGGATTTTTCTATGTATGTTTTCTGATTTCCCATATATATCTTGTACGACAATACACATATGGCAATTTTTTTGTTTGGCTTATTTTTATATGTGCTTTTGGGTGTGATACTGGGGCATATTTTAGTGGGATGTTTTTTGGCAAACATAAGCTTATTCCTGCCCTTAGCCCTAAAAAAACTGTGGAAGGTGCAGTAGGCGGCGTTATAACAGCTACTGCAATTGCTGTGGTTTATGGTATCTTCATAAACAAGTATTTTATGTTGGAGAATGTAAACACAGTTGTGCTTTGCATTATTACAGGTATTGCAGGCTCTGTTTTATCTCAAATTGGAGATTTGGCAGCATCGTCGATTAAGCGTTATGTTAATCTGAAAGATTATGGTAACTTAATACCAGGGCATGGCGGAATTTTAGACCGTTTTGACAGTGTGCTTTTTACAGCACCAGTTGTATATTACATTATGCTTTTTTTAATAGAGGTGCTTTAAAATGAAAAATATATCAATATTGGGTTCTACGGGTTCAATTGGAGTGCAAACACTAGAGGTAGTAAGGGCTACCTCTGATTTTCGTGTTCTCGGGCTTTCAACCAATGGCTCAATAGAACTTTTGGAAGAACAGATAAGGGAGTTTAAACCACTTAAAGTAGCGGTTATGGACGAAAAAAAAGCAAATATGCTTATAGATAAAATAAAAGACCTTGATGTTGAGGTGTTGACGGGGCTTGATGGTCTTGTCAAAATTGCAACTATGGAAAAAGTTGATACTGTTGTAATGAGTGTTGTTGGCAACATAGGTATAAAGCCAACATATGAAGCTATACGTGCAAAAAAAGAAATTGCCTTGGCAACAAAAGAGGTACTTGTTTCAGGTGGCAGCCTTATTATAAACGAGGCAAAAAAACAGGGCGTAAAAATATACCCTATTGATAGTGAACATTCAGCAATTTTTCAAAGCCTGCAAGGCAATGATATGAACAAAATTGAAAAAATTATTCTCACAGCATCGGGCGGACCTTTCAGAGGTAAAACGGCTGAACAGCTGAAGGATGTAACTCCTGAAATGGCACTTAAACATCCAAATTGGAGCATGGGTGCAAAAATCACCATAGACTCGTCTACCATGATGAATAAAGGTCTTGAGGTTATTGAAGCTAAATGGCTTTTTGATGTGGATGTGAATAAAATTCAAGTGCTTGTACATCCTCAAAGTATTGTTCATTCGGCAGTGGAATATGAAGATGGAGCAGTTATGGCACAACTTGGCATACCAGATATGAAGGTGCCTATTTCTTATGCTCTAACCTACCCTAAGCGTGAGAAAAATTTGTTTGAAAAGCTTAATCTTGCAAAAGTTGGAACGCTTACATTTGAAGAACCTGATTTGAAAACTTTCCGTTGCCTTGCTCTTGCATATAAAGCAATTGAAGTTGGCGGAAGTATGCCAGCGGTGCTTAATGCTGCAAATGAAATAGCAGTAGAAAAGTTTTTGAACAAGGAAATTAAATACCTTGATATACCTACTATAATAGAAACGACAATGACTGCATATACTGTTAAGTATAACTTTACTATAGAGGAGCTTTTAGAGACAGATGAGTGGGGCAGAAAATATGCTCAAAATATTGAATTATAAAAAAGAAAGGACTAAGAAAATATGTCCGGATTATTTTCAGTGCTGATTTCCCTATTGGTTTTCAACATTTTGGTTTTAGTGCATGAATATGGTCACTTTATTGTGGCAGTAAAAAATGGAATACTTGTAGAGGAATTTGCCATTGGTATGGGCCCTACTGTTATAAAAAAAAGAAAAGGTGATACAATTTATTCCTTACGGCTTTTGCCATTAGGCGGTTTTTGTCGTATGCTTGGTGAGGACGAGGAAGATTATGACCCACGTTCATTTAACAGCAAAACTACTTTTCAAAGAATGGCAGTTGTTGTCATGGGGCCAGTAATGAATTTTGTTTTCGCATTTTTCATTGTATTTGTTGTTGCTGCAACTGCAAATGCTGTGGTTTATCCAAAGGTTGTAAATGTCATTGATGGTACAGACGCACAAGCTCAGGGGCTTACTGCTGGCGATGAAATAATTGCAATTAATGGTGAAAAAATTGGTACTTTTCAAGATATGTATTTAGTGCTTGACGGGTGTAACGGTAATGATTTACAGATTACCGTTTTGCGTGATGGCAAAGAAGAAAAGCTTACAGTAAAACCATCAGTATCAGAAGATAACAGGTGGATTATAGGCTTTACTCCAACAGTTAAAACAGGTTTGTTTGCCAAAAGTGTTGATGGATATGAACGAACCAATTTGATTGAAACGGTTGAAACGTCCGTTTATACTATGCGATATTATATAAAATCAGTAGTGGTGGGATTTGTACGACTTTTTACATTAAACATAACACCTCAAGAGGTTGCTGGACCAATTGGTATTGTGCAGATAATGGGCGATACTGTTGAAGAGGGCTTAACTTACAGTGTTGGAAGTGCCGTAAGAAGTCTTATGACAATTGCGGCGTTGCTTAGCACAAATCTTGGTGCAATAAACCTATTCCCTATACCTGCAATGGATGGTGGACGACTGGTTTTTCTTATTGTTGAAACCATAAGGGGAAAGGCTGTTGACAAAAATAAAGAAGGTTTTATTCATTTTGTAGGATTTGTGCTTTTAATGGTGTTTATGGTACTTATTGCATCTAACGATATTGTGAGGATTTTTAAGTAGGAGAAAATGATGATTGAAAGAAAAATTAAAAAAACGGTTGAAGTCGGAGGACTTAAAATAGGTGGGGGCAACCCGATTATAATTCAGTCAATGTGCAACACTGATACACGTGATGTAGAGGCGACTGTTAGACAAATAAAGGCACTTGAAGAGGCAGGCTGCGAATTGGTGCGTGTTGCAGTGCCAGATATGGAAGCGGCAATGGCAGTTGGCAAGATAAAAGAACAAATATCCATACCACTTGTGGCGGATATTCATTTTGACTATCGTCTTGCACTTGAAGTTATGAAACAAGGTGTAGACAAGGTACGTATAAACCCCGGAAACATCGGTGATGAAGAGAAAATTAAAGCAGTTGTTGATATGGCAAAGGAAAAAAGTATTCCAATAAGAATTGGAGTAAATTCAGGTTCATTGGAAAAAGAACTGTTAAGCAAATATGGTCACGTTACACCTGAAGCCTTAGTGGAAAGTGCATTAAAGCACGTGAAAATATTAGAAAAATATGATTTTTACAATATTATAATTTCCATAAAAGCATCGGGAGTGCCTATGAGCATTGAAACATATAGTCTTTTAAGTGAAAAATGCGATTATCCTATACACGTTGGAATAACTGAGGCTGGCACAATTTACGGAGGAACAGTAAAAAGTGCAGTTGGCATTGGTGCAATTCTTGCAATGGGTATTGGTGACACAATTCGTGTTTCTCTTACTGGTGACCCAGTTGAAGAGATAAAAGCTGCAAAGGAAATACTAAAAAGTCTTGAACTGCGTAAATTTGGTATAGACTTTGTGTCATGCCCAACTTGTGGAAGAACAGAAATTGACCTAATCGGAATTGCCAATGAGGTTGAAGAAAAATGCAGAAACATAAATAAAAACATTAAGGTGGCAGTAATGGGCTGTATAGTTAATGGCCCAGGTGAAGCACGTGAAGCAGATATTGGAATTGCTGGTGGCAAGGGTGTTGGCCTTATATTTAAAAAAGGCGAGATTATAAAAAAGGTTGATGAAGATAAGCTTGTGGATAGCCTTATGGAGGAAATACGCAAGCTATAAGCAAAGGATTTGGTTTTGGTGGAAAGAAAAAAATTTAATGACGTATTTGAAAAAATATCTCTTTCACCAAAAACAAAAGAGGTTTTTGAAGATGCGGTCGTAATAAAATTTGTTATACATAGCAAAGAAAAAATATTGGAAATAGGCTTTGAATTGACCGACATTATAGATGAAGTTTACATAGATCAGTTTAAAAAAGAGCTTGAAATAAGACTTCCAATTAAAGAAGCTATTATTGAATTTACATACCTTAACACTCAGTGTGAAGTTAAGGAAATAATTGATAAAACATGGGAAAATATTATTTACAGCGTAGCAAAAATTGGACCTGGTTGCGGCAGTATAATATGTGCATCTGATTGGATGTTGAATGAAAATAAACTTGAAATTTCCGTTAAAAACAATGTTTCATACTTTCTTGTTAAAAAAGGAATAGATAAGCTTATAGAAAAAAAGCTTAAATCGGAAAACGACATTGATGTAAGGGTTTATTTTAAAGATAAAAAATCCACTGCTGAAGAATACGCTTTATTCCGCAAAGAGCAGGAATCCAAGGAGATTGAAATACTGAAGGAGCTTGAAGTACGCAAGGCGGAAATTGCAACAGATGTTACAAATGAGGCTATTGCACAGGCAGGTGAAAAAATTGCCAACGGAATTGTAATTGGCAAAGAGATTTCTGGTGCAGTATCCAAAATTCTTGAAACTAAAATTGAGGGCGAAAAGGTTATTATTGTAGGCAGTATATTCAATGTCGAAACTCGTGAAATAAAGGGCGAAAAGTATATAGTTTCTTTTGACATTACTGATTTTACAGACTCTACTACCGTCAAATTTTTTGTAGATAAAAAGATTTATGACAGCGAGATGAATCAGATTTTTAAAGCTGGAAATTATCTTAAGGTTAAGGGTGATGTGCAGTTTGACAAGTATGCTAAGGAAATAAATATTATGTCAAGAGATATTTCCATAGCAACTAAACCACCATCACGTAAGGACAATGCCAAGGAAAAACGTGTTGAACTTCATTTGCATACCAAAATGAGTCGAATGGACGGCATTACTCCTGCTAAGGACTATGTAAAACGAGCTATTGAGTGGGGACATAAGGCCATAGCAATTACCGACCATGGTGTGGTACAAGCCTTTCCCGAAGCAATGGAAACAAGTAATGGTAAAGATATAAAGGTACTTTATGGTGTTGAGGGATACCTAATTGACGATTTGGGAACGGCAGTTATCTGCCCTCGAGGTCAAGGCATTGACGATGAGTTTACTGTCTTTGACCTTGAAACAACAGGTCTTTCAAAAGAGCGAGATAGGATAACTGAAATTGGTGCTGTCAAAATAAAGGGTGGCGTAATAACAGATAGATTTTCTTCATTTGTAAACCCTAAAGTTCCTATATCATCCGAGATTACAAAGCTTACTGGTATTACCGATGAAATGGTTAGCGATGCACCCACCATAGACGAAATTCTACCCGAATTTATAAAATTCTTTGGCAACACAGTGCTTGTAGCACATAATGCAAGCTTTGACGTAGGCTTTATACGCAAAAATGCAGAAAATCTTAAATTGGCGGATATTGAAAACACAGTTATGGACACAGTTGAACTTGCCAAAAGCCTTTTGCCTGAACTTAAAAAGTATAAGCTTAATATAGTTGCCGACCACCTTGGGGTAGAGCTAAATGGTCATCATAGGGCAGTTAATGATGCAGAAGCAACAGCGGAAATATTGATGAAATTTTTGGATATGTTAGCAAATAAACAGGTTTATAAATTAGATGAAGTCAATGTCTTTTGCAGCAGAACTGTAAATTATAATAAGCTTAAGCCTTACCATATAATAATTTTAGTTAAAAATTATGTTGGTCTTAGAAATTTGTACGAATTGATAAGTATGTCGCATTTGGAATATTTTGCAAAAAAACGGCCACGTATACCAAAAAGCAAACTGATGGAATTTCGTGAAGGCCTTATAATTGGCAGTGCCTGCGAGGCAGGCGAGCTTTTTAGAGGATTGCTGGATGATAAGCCCAAAGATGTTATAGAGGGTATTGTCAACTTTTATGATTATCTGGAAATTCAACCTTTGGGGAACAACCAGTTTATGATTGAGTCTTCAAAGGTAGATTCTGTATCATCCTTTGAGGATATAAAGGAATACAACAAAAAAATAATTTCTCTTGGAGAAAAGCATAATAAGCCTGTTGTTGCTACGTGTGATGTACATTTTATTGACCCACAAGATGCAGACTACAGGAAAATAATTATGAATGCGGAAGGTTTTTCTGACGCCGATAATCAGGCACCTCTTTATTTCAGAACTACGGAGGAAATGCTTGAGGAGTTTGAGTATTTAGGCAAGGAAAAAGCATATGAAATTGTTGTTACCAACACAAATTTAATTGCTGATATGATTGAGGAAATAAAACCTATACCAGACGGCACGTTTCCACCACGTATAGACGGTGCAGATGACGACCTTACACAAATTACAACAACAAAGGCAACAAGTATGTATGGAGTGCCTTTGCCTGATGTGGTGAAAAAAAGACTGGACAGAGAGCTGAATTCTATTATAAGCAATGGATATGCAGTGCTTTATATAATTGCTCAAAAGCTTGTATGGAACTCTGTTGAACATGGATATTTAGTTGGCTCACGTGGGTCTGTAGGTTCATCATTCGTGGCTACAATGGCAGGTATAACAGAAGTTAATCCTCTTCCGCCGCACTATCTTTGCCCAGAATGTAAGTATTCGGATTTTGAAAGTGACGTAGTAAAAAAGGTGTTTCTTGAGGGTGGCAGTGGTTGCGATATGCCAGACGCTATTTGTCCAAAATGTGGTGCAAAGCTCCTTAAAGAGGGTCATGATATTCCATTTGAAACTTTTCTTGGCTTTGAGGGAGATAAAGAACCTGATATTGACCTTAATTTTTCAGGGGAATATCAACAACAGGCACACGCCTACACTGAGGAACTGTTTGGCAAGGGAAAAGTATTTAAGGCAGGTACAATTGGCACACTTGCTGACAAAACTGCTTATGGTTTTGTGCTTAAATATTTAGAAAAGAAAGGTAAAATTGCCCATAATGCAGAGATAAACCGACTTGTTAACGGCTGCACTGGAGTAAAGAGAACTACAGGACAGCATCCGGGAGGACTTATGGTTGTTCCACGTGACCGAGATATATGTGAGTTTTGTCCTATACAGCGACCTGCTGATGATGTTACTTCTAATATAACTACTACACATTTTGACTATCACTCAATTTCAGGACGTTTGCTAAAACTGGATTTGCTTGGCCATGACGACCCTACGGTTATACGTATGTTGTATGACCTTACCAGTGTTAATCCACAGTTGGTGCATTTGGATGACCGTGATACTATGTCACTTTTTGAGTCACCTAAGGCACTTGGAGTAACTGCAGAGCAAATCGGTTGCGAAACAGGAACTTTGGGAATACCTGAATTTGGAACCAAGTTTGTTCGCCAGATGTTGTTGGACACAAAGCCAAAATCTTTTTCAGACTTATTAAGAATTTCAGGGCTTTCTCATGGCACCGACGTATGGATAGGCAATGCGGCAGACCTTATTGCAAACGGCACAATAACCCTAAAAGAAACAATTTCTACACGTGACAGTATTATGGGATACCTTATAAACAAGGGTGTGCCAAACAAGGCTTCCTTTAAAATTATGGAAAAGGTTCGTAAGGGCAAGGGGCTTACAGATGAAGACATTGAGCTTATGCGGGAAAACAATGTTCCACAGTGGTATATTGAAAGCTGCCTTAAAATAAAGTATATGTTCCCTAAAGCCCATGCGGCGGCATATGTAATGATGGCGTTTAGAATTGCATATTTTAAAATAAATTATGCGTTGGCATATTATGCGGCTTATTTTACTGTACGTGCTAGTGACGATTTTGATTATAGCTGTATGTGTCGTGGTGAAGAAATTGCAAGACAAACGGCAAAAGAGATTGAACAAAAAGGTAATACAGCAACTACTAAGGAAAAAGGTAAGCTTACTGTGCTAGAATTGGTTATAGAATTTTATTCACGAGGGTATAAGTTTTGTCCAATAGACCTATATAAATCCGATTCCAAAAAGTTTATAATATCTGACAATGGGCTTATACCACCATTTAATTCTTTGCAAGGGCTTGGTATTAATGCCGCACAGGGTATTGTTGACGGACGTGATGGAGTTGATGAATTTAAAACTATTGAGGAATTTAAAGAATATACAGGAGTGGGGAAAACATTAATTGAGCTTTTGAAAGAAAACGATGTATTAAAGGGAATACCAGATACGAACCAATTAACTTTATTTTAAGGGTGAAAACCTCAAATGTACCGCCGCTGTGGCAATGTTTTTAGTTGTCACAGCTTTTTTTATACAGTTTTTTGCAAATGCAGCTACGTGTGTATGTGAAATTGGTATTTGACAAAAACTTATAGGGATAGTATTATAGTAATTGGCATATGCTCATAAGTGAGAGAACTAAAATGTGAAAGTGAGGTATAATATGAAAATTGCAATATCGGCAGCAGGTCAAAATAAGGAAAGTATATTAGATAGAAGATTTGGCAGATGTGACTACTTTTTGATTTTTGACACAGAAACAGGCGAGTATAAAGCAATGGGAAACAATGGTGTATCTTCAGGTGGAGGTGCAGGAATTGCAGCAGCAAGTCAGGTTATAGATGAAAACGTGTCAGCAGTTATTAGTGGAAGTGTTGGTCCAAATGCGTTTGAACTTCTGGAAAAAGCAGATATTAAGGTTTACAAATGTGAGGAACTTCCAATATTTAATGTAGTTGAAATGTTTCAAAAAAATGAACTTTTACAGGTGAATATTGCAGGAAATGCACATAATGGAATGAAATAGATAAATTAAGGAGAATGGCATGAATATAGCAATACTTAGTGGAAAAGGAGGAACCGGAAAAACAACGGTGTCTACTAATTTGGCAATGACGTTAGGCGTTAGTTATGTTGATTGCGATGTAGAAGAACCGAATGGATTTATTTTTTTGAATCCTTCTATCCTAAAAAGTGAAGATGTTTTTGTGGAATTTCCTGTTATTGATAATAAAAAGTGTGTATTGTGTGGAGCGTGTGCAAAAGTATGTCAATTCAATTCATTGGCTAAAGCTGGAAAAGAAATTGTTGTATTTCAAAAATTGTGCCATGACTGTGGAGCTTGTAAGTTAGTCTGCAAGACGGGAGCGTTATCTTATTCCAAACGCTCTATTGGTAAACTGGAAACTGGAATTTCCAAAGATATAATCTGCCACAGAGGAATTTTAAACGTAGGTGAACCTATGGCAGTTCCGGTTATTAGGAATTTGCTTGGTGGTTTATCAAAAGAAGACCACTTTATAGATTGTCCACCAGGAACTTCTTGTAATGTTGTAACTTCCTTGAAATATGCAGATGCTGCTATATTAGTTACAGAACCATCAGAATTTGGTCTGCATGATCTTAAAATGGCTGTTGAACTTGTTAAGATTTACAATATACCATATGGAATTATCATTAATAAAGATGATGGAACAGAAAATATGGTGAAAAGATATTGTACTGAAAATAAAATTTCTTTATTGGGAACAATTCCTTATAGTATGGAAGCGGCAGCATTATACTCAAAAGGAATTATGTTGTGCGATGATGAATTTCATAGAGAAATATTCATCAATACAGCAGAAAAGATAAAGGAGGCATTTGCATGGTGATATCAGTGTTAAGCGGAAAAGGCGGAACAGGAAAAACAACCGTGGTTGCAGCTTTATCGGAACTTGCCAAAAAAGTAATTAAAGTAGACTGTGATGTGGATGCACCTAATCTTTATTTATTCTACAAAGGAACAGATATTGAAACGGGAAGTTTTTATGGTGGGAAAAAAGCTAAAATAAATAAAAGCCTTTGTGTTGAATGTGGAGCTTGCGAAGAGGTTTGTAAGTTTAACGCAATTAAAAATTGTGTTGTTGACCCATTTGCTTGTGAAGGCTGTGGTGCTTGCACACTTGTATGTCCACAGAATGCAATTTCACTAGAGGAAGAGAAATCGGCAGATACATTCCTAACAAAAACAGATAAAGGAATCATTTCAAGAGCTATGATGGGTGTTGGCAGTGATGGTTCAGGCAAACTAGTGACACAGCTAAGAAAAAATGTTAAGAAATTTGAAGATGATGGCACCATTACAATTATTGACGGTTCACCGGGAATTGGATGTGCTGTTATTGCTTCTATTACTGAAACAGACGTTGCTCTTATAGTTACAGAACCAACTAAATCGGGTTTGGATGATTTGAAAAGAATTTTAGAATTATCAGAACACTTTGAAACACAGGTTATGGTTTGTATTAATAAATATAATATAAATTTGGAAATGACTTCTCAGATTGAAGATTATGCAAAAGAAAAGAAGCTTTTTGTAGTAGGCAAAATACCCTTTGACAAAAAAGTTATGGAATCGGTTAATACATTAAAGCCCATAACAGCATTTGAAGATAGTATAGCAAGAAAAGCAATTGAGGAAATGTGGATTCGTATGAATGACATTATGATTGAAAAAGGAATTTTATCAAATACTAAAATAAAATAATTGGAGGAATTAAATATGAAAATAGCAGTAGCGAGTGATGGAGTTATGGTAAGTGGACATTTTGGACATTGTGAAGGGTTTACTATGTATGAAGTTGAAAATGTTGAAGTTAAAAACAAGGTTTTTGTTGCAAACCCTGGGCATAGACCAGGATACCTTCCAGTGTTTTTAAAAGAACACAATACAGATGTTATCATAGCAGGCGGAATGGGTGAAGCAGCTCAGCAATTGTTTGTTGGAAACGGAATTCAGGTTGTTGTAGGTGCACAAGGAGTTGCAGACGATGCAGTAAAACAATTTATTGGTGGAGGATTAAAATCAACAGGAAGTGTATGTAAGGAACACGCACACGAGGGACATTGCAACGATTAATAAATGCAATCAAGGTTAAGACCAATAAAATCAATAACAGTTGAATGATTTCCTAAAGATACGAAGTTTGTGTCTTTGGGAAATTCTAAATATAAAACGTAATGAGCGTTTATAAAATTTTATTGGAAAGGAAAAACAATGAATTTAAGAATAGTTACATTAATTGAAAATAATCAGGATGACCAAAAAAAATTATGTTTTGAACATGGTTTTTCTTTGCTTATAGAAACGGATGAAAAGCGTATTCTTTTTGATACTGGGCAAAGTGGAGATTTTATAAAAAATGCTAAAACACTCAATCAAAATTTAGCAGATTTAGACTATGTAATAATTAGTCATGGACATTATGACCATAGCGGTGGATTTAAAAAACTTATTGATGAAGTTGGAATACCACAATTAATTGTTGGTGAAGAATTTTTCAGACCAAAATATAAAACAGTTGCCGAAAATGAATATAAATACAACGGAAATTTCTTTGATGAAGAGTACATAAGGGAAAAAGGTATTCCATTAAAGAAAATAAATGAAGATATTATATATTTGACGGAAAATATTATTCTTTTTCATAATTTCAAACAAAGCAACGACTTTGAAAAAATGAACAGCAAATTCTTTTTTAAAGATAATTCATCTTATATTGAAGATAAATTTGATGATGAAATATCACTTGGTATTGTGACTGAAAAAGGGTTGGTTGTTATAGTGGGATGTTCCCATGTGGGTGTGGTCAATATTTTAAATACTATATCAAAAAGAGTAAACATTCCAATTTATGCGGTAATTGGAGGAACTCATTTAGTTGAAGCAGACGAAATTAGATTGCAAAAAACAATAGATTCATTGAAAAATATGAATATTCAGTTAATTGCAGTTTCTCACTGTACAGGAGAGAAAGGAATTCATAGCATTAGCAATGAATTTAATGAAAAATTTCTTTACAATAATACAGGCAAAATAATTGAAATATAGGATAAAATCAATGATTAATTAAAAATAGATTGTTTCTGATATATGCAGAGCAATCTATTTTTAATTGAATATTGACATCCAGTAAGCACAGATATATAATCATTACTGCAAATGGTTTGCATTTGCAATATCAGTTTATGGTTGACAATTTTTTATTAAGAAAGCAGAGGCAAAATATGAAAGCAAAAAGAGTTATACGAACAGTAGTTGGTAGCATTCTTCTAAATAGCACAATATGTTTATTGAGTTGTAGCAATAATAAGCAGGAAGAAGTTGTACAAGGAAAGCCTATTGTTGAAACAATGGCTACCTCAATGCAGTAATGGGTAGGGCTATTCATATTGACAATCTGTCTGTCTATTATGGGGAAACAGCAGCTATAACAGATGTTTGCTTAGATGTCAATGAGGGAGAATTCCTTGGCGTTATTGGACCCAACGGTGGTGGAAAGTCAACCTTTTTAAAGGCTATATTAGGATTAATTCCAATTACAACTGGAAGTATTCAGATTTATAATCAGGAAGCTAGAAAAAATTTAACTGCTATTGGGTATGTACCCCAATTTGCTACAATGGATAGACGATTTCCAATATCTGCATTTGAAGTTGTTTTAACAGGACGGTTAAAGGCGGGATTATCTCCGTTTATGAAATATTCCAAAGAAGATAAAGAAATTGCATATGAACAGATTAAACGAGTTGGAATAGAAAGCTTGGCAAACCGACAGATTTCAGAATTATCTGGCGGGGAATTTCAAAGACTACTAATTGCCAGAGCACTTACTGTAAATCCTAAAATTTTACTTTTAGATGAGCCAACGGCAAGTGTTGACGCAAGTTCCAGAGAACAAATTTATGCCTTGCTTGAAAATTTAAATAAAGAAATGACAATAGTTCTTGTAACACATGACCTTTTGGCTATTTCATCAACAGTTGGAAGGTTAGCTTGTTTGAATGGAAAGCTGGTTTATCATGGAGAACCAGAACTAAACGAACACATTGTAAATCAATTATATGGATGCCCAGTTGATTTAATTGCACACGGAGTACCACATAGAGTATTAAAATCACATGGGGAGGAAAAATAAATTGATTAATGCGTTATTTGAATATCAATTTCTGCAAAATGCCTTCCTTGCAAGTGTTTTAGCTAGCATTGTTTGCGGAATTGTAGGAGTTATTGTGGTTGAAAAAAAACTGGTTATGATGAGCGGAGGAATTGCACATACTGCTTATGGTGGGGTTGGGCTTGGCTATTTATTGGGATTTGAACCAATCATTGGGGCTTTTATGTTTTCAATAGCGGCTGCAATGGGAATAGGATATATAAAAAGAAAAGGTGGAGTTCAGTCCGATATTGTCATTGGTTTGTTCTGGTCTTTGGGAATGGCTCTTGGAATTGTATTTATTTCATTAATGCCAGGGTATCCACCAGATTTAAATTCCTATTTATTTGGAAATATATTATCGGTTACAAAAATGGATTTGTACTTGATGATAGGGCTTACATTTTTGGTTGTTTTAGTAATTGTTGCACTATTTAACAACTGGAAAGCTTATCTCTTTGATGACGAATTTGCTTCTATAATTGGAATGAATACCGCCTTTTTGGAATATTTATTATTAATTTTGGTAGCCATGACAGTTGTAGTTTTGATTAGAGTAGCAGGCATTATTATGGTCCTTGCATTACTGACAGCACCTGCGGCGGTTGCTGGGATGCTTTCATCCAAGTTGAAAAATAGGATGATTTATGCTATTGCGTTGGGTGCTTTATTTTGCATTGCTGGTTTGTGGATTTCTTATGAGATGAACATTTCATCAGGGGCTTGCATTGTAATACTATCAGTGATATTCTATTTTTTTACATATGCAGTCAATGTAATTCGTGTTAAAATAAATAGAAATATTATTGCGGCGAAACAAAAAACAGAAAAATAATATGGAGGATATACAGTTTGTCTAAAAATACAGGGTATGAAGAAAAGCTAAAGAAAAGTGGACTAAAATCAACAAAAAGTAGAAAAGCCATTTTAGATATATTGATAAAAAGCAATCAACCGATGGCAGCAGAACAAATTTTTATTGCTCTTAAAGAAGAAAATATAGATATAAACCTGTCGACTGTATACCGAACGTTGGAATCTCTTGAAAATATAGACATGGTTACCAAAATTAATATTATGGATGATGACAGGATGCTATTTGAATATAATATGCTTGGGCATAGGCATTATTTAATTTGTATTGGATGCAAAAAAATATTAACTATTCAAAATTGTCCTTTGGGTTCTTATGAAAAAGAGCTTGAAAATGAAACGAATTTTGCCATTTTAGGGCATAAGTTGTATTTATATGGATATTGTAGTGAATGTCAAATTACTCAAACTAACAATAAATAAAGCTGGCATATATCCCGGCAAATAATTAACTATTCATCAATAATGGTGAAAAACTATAGTACCACAAAGGAGCAAAAAATGGCACGACCAACAAAATTGAGAAAAATTGAATATATATCTACAATTCCTTATTTTGTACCGTCGGAAACAGGCATATCTGAAGCACCTGAGAATACTTTAAAACTTGAGGAATTAGAAGCCATAAGACTAAAAGATTTAGAAGGCCTTGAACAGGGTGAGTGTGCGGAACGAATGGAAGTATCAAGACCAACATTCCAACGTATACTGTTATCTGCAAGAGAAAAAGTTGCAGATAGTCTTATTAATGGAAAAATGATTCACATTGAAGGCGGAAACTTTACAAGAAATATTTGTCCAATTAGATGTTTAGATTGCGGAAAAGAATGGAAAGAAAGCTATGAAAACCTTGAAATTGTAAAAAAAGGTAATTATATATGCCCAGATTGTGGTTCTGTTAAGGTTGCTTGCGAAGACAACTGCAAGGGAAAGTTTTGCAGAAAGAGTTGTTGGCGTCATGGTCAAAATTGATTGCTAATATTTGACATATGACTAAAATTGCATTATAATGTTTATGAGCATACGACCATAATAAAAGGAGCTGAAATCATGGAAAAACAAGAAGCAAATAAAAAAGGTGCAATTCAACCAATGCCAAAAGTTCTAGTTTCATGTCGAGGATTAGACGGCGAAGATAATGCGTTGGTAGTAGGTTATTGTGGAAACTGCAGTTACGCACCACCAATGGTTATGATAGGAATTGTGCCTACAAGATATTCATATGATATGATTAAAAAATCTGGATGTTTTGTTGTAAACATTGTTGATAAAAGATATAAAGAAACTTTTGATTTTTTAGGAAAGTATAGCAAAAGAGATTGTAATAAATTAGCAGATATGAAGGTTAATCTGGAAGATGGAAAAGTAGTTAATGCTCCTATTTTGTCAGATTGTCCTGTAAATATTGAGTGTACAGTTGTTGATTCAATTATGACAGGGTCGCATGAAATGTTTATTGGCAAAGTAGAATATGTACACGCAGATAGTAATTTGGTTGATGAGGAAGGAAATATTGATTTTACAAAGATAGCTTTTATATAAATTAAACTTAAATAAACCTCCAAGCTATCAGAATTGATAAGCTGGAGGTTTATTTATTATAATGAAAAAAGAAAGAGAATCAGTGTCAATTTATTGTTTTAGCATTTTCATAAAGTTCTTCCACTTCATTTTTATATACTAGTTTAGATAAAATGAATGCTATTATAATAATGCCTGGAATATCAATAAGAAGTCTTGCAATAGCAAAGGTACGTCCTAATGCAGCCATTTCAAAAAGAAACATTGGAATTTTAGTAGTTGACCAAGCCCCTAAAAAAATTAAAATATTCATAAACTTAACACCTTTTTTCATAAATACTGCAGCAACTGGAAATGCACCGTATAATGGACCAGCAGCGGCAGAACCAATAAAGATGGCCAATAATACACCTTTTAGTCCTGAATTCTCTCCCATATATTTTATCATTGTTTCTCTTGGCACCCATACATCAAGAAGTCCAAGAAGTATGAAAATAGGGGGGATTACAAGTAGCATTTCTTTTATTGAATTTCCCGTAATGCTAAGAGCAGTTAACCCTAATTTTCGATTAAAAAGCGTTAAAAGAGCTATCAAAAAAAGTGTAATTAGAAACATTCGGTACCTTTTAATGGATTTTTTCATTTAAATCACCACCATTCCTATTATTAAAGCCACGATAAAGGAAAAGAAAAAAGCTAATATATTTCGCAGAATTGAAATTTTCTTTCCAAAATATTTAATTTCAACAGGTAAAGTTACAATTCCAACCATCATTAAAGTTGAAACAAAGGCGGCAATTTGCATATGACCAGCACCATTTTGCAAAAGTATTGCGGCTGTTGGGAAAGCAACAAATCCAGGAATCATAGTTATTGAGCCAATGATTGCAGCCAGAAGTACACCAAACCATCCGGATTCAGAACCGATAATTTTAGAAATTGTTTGTGGGTTAAGAATAGCTAGCAAAAGTCCAACCAATAAAATAACAACTAGAAATTCAGGCAGGATGTTTTCAAATGCTTTCCATGCCTTTTTTAATGCTTTTTTAGTCTTTTTCTTATCCTTAAAAAAAGAAAAAATAAGGAGAATAGTTGCAAGACTGTAGAAAATATAGGAATCCATAGGATACCTCCTTGTTTATTTATTTTTTTTAAATAAAAAATATTGAATACATATTATATCTAAAAGAATAATATCAATAAAAAAACTGTTGTTTAGTGATAAAATCACATAATCTATATACGTATGGTAACATAAATTTAATATATTGACAAGTATCAATGTATATACTATAATACAAATAGACAATTATCTATGTGAGGAGTAATGACATGAATTCTATTGATTTTGCTTTAATCTTTAAGGCACTTGGTGATAGTAATCGCCTGCAAATTGTTCAAATGCTTTCAGATGGTGAAAAATGTGCTTGCAAGCTACTGGAACAGTTTGAAATTACCCAGCCAACCCTTTCTCACCATATGAGAATATTGTGTGAGTGCGGCATGGTTCGGGTACGAAAAGAGGGTAAATGGTCGCATTATTCTCTTAGTGAAGAAATGTTGACTATGTTAAAGTTGTTTGTGAATAGCTTAAATGCTAGTAAGGATGGTGAATGTGTATGTCGGTAATTTGGGATTTTATTCAAAACCAGATTCTTGCCATGAAGTGGTTAAATGCTAGTATTGGCAATATTCTTACCGCTATGGGTATTGATATTACTGGGCGAATGGGCGGCAGTGTTCAATTTTTTATTTATGATGTAGTGAAAATTACTATATTATTGTGCTGCTTGATTTTTATGATTTCTTATATACAAAGCTACTTTCCTCCAGAACGTAGCAAAAAAATCATGGGTCGTTTCCACGGAATTTGGGCAAATATTATTTCTGCATTGTTGGGCACCGTAACACCGTTTTGCTCATGTTCATCAATACCTCTGTTTATTGGCTTTACCAGTGCAGGACTTCCTATTGGGGTTACATTTTCATTTTTGATTTCGTCACCTATGGTTGATCTTGGAAGCCTTGTTTTGCTTATGAGCATATTTGGTGCAAAGGTGGCAATTGTGTATGTATTAGTTGGTCTGATTGTTGCTATTATTGGTGGCAAAATAATTGAAAACCTTAATATGGAAGATTATGTGGAGGATTTTATACGTAATGCAGGCGGTGTGGACATAGATGCTCCTGACTTGACAAAAAAAGAACGCTTAACTTATGCAAAGGAGCAGATGGAATCCACTTTTAAGAAGGTTTTTCCATATGTTTTGGTAGGAGTTGGAATTGGTGCGGTTATTCACAACTGGATTCCTGAAAGTTGGATAGAACTTGTACTTGGAAGTAAAAATCCATTTGGTGTTATTTTAGCAACTCTTATAGGTGTGCCTATGTATGCAGATATTTTTGGAACTATTCCAGTAGCGGAGGCATTGCTTTATAAAGGTGCACAGTTGGGAACAATACTATCATTTATGATGGCTGTTACTACATTAAGTCTGCCGTCTATGGTTATGCTGCGAAAGGCTGTTAAGCCAAAACTGCTAGGAGTGTTTATCACAATATGTACAGTTGGTATTATAATAGTAGGTTATCTGTTTAATATTTTCCAATATCTTTTGGTATAGTAGTATATTTTGAATTTTCTTGCTTTAAAGCCATTTTCTTGGTATAATATTACCCATATATTTAAAAAAATGCTTTAGTACGTTAATATACAGCATTAGATTAATGTCAAAAAATATGGGAGAGATGAATATGAGCAACTCGGAACTTATTAAAATCATAATTCTTGCAGTGTACCTCTTGGGAATGCTTGCTGTGGGTTTTATCACGTTTAAACAAAATGAGGATTTTCAGGATTATGTATTAGGCGGAAGAAAGCTTGGTAAATGGACTACAGCTTTATCAGCACAGGCATCGGACATGAGCGGATGGCTTTTGGTTGGTTTGCCGGGAGCAGCATATCTTTTGGGTATTGAAGCAGGGTGGATTGCCATAGGTCTTGGCATTGGTACATATGCAAACTGGAAGATACTTGCAAAAAGACTTCGTATTTATACAGAAAAGGCTGGCAATGCTCTAACATTGCCTGAATTTTTTGAAACGCGTTTTGAAGACCATAGTGGCTTTTTAAGACTCATACCAGCAATTGTTATCATTGTTTTTTTTACCGTATATACTGCGGCACAGTTTTCTACAGGAGCAAAGCTTTTTGAAATGATGTTGGGAATTCCTTACCAGAAGTCACTTGTTATTGGTGCAATTGTAATTATAGGCTATACATTTCTTGGTGGATTTCTTGCGGTATCTCTTACAGATGTTATACAGGGAATGCTTATGTTTTTTGCACTTTTAATTGTACCTGTATTTGCTATTATTGAGATGGGTGGAATTGATGTTATTAAAGAGGGTGCCCTTAATATTGATCCTAACTTTTTAAGCCTTACAAAGGCAACGGGAAGTGTTGGTGCAGTGCCAATACTTTCTATAATTACAAATCTTGCATGGGGACTTGGTTACTTTGGCCAACCACATATTTTAGCAAGATTTATGGCAATCAGCAATCCAGATGAATTAAAAGATTCAAGAAGAATTGCTATAGTTTGGGTTGCGATTACGCTTGTAGCATCTATAATTTGTGGTGTAATTGGAAGACTTTATTTTGTGAATAGCCCTCTTTCAGACAGTGAGCAGGTATTTATGCTTATGGCTAATAATATGTTTCCAGCAGTGCTTGCGGGCATATTTCTTGCAGCTATACTTGCCGCCAGTATGAGTACAGCAGACAGCCAGCTGCTTGTAACAGCAGCATCTATAAGTGAGGATATTTACAATCAATATATTAATAAAAAGGCTACAGATGACCAAAAGCTTAAGGTTGGTCGGTTTGCGGTTATTTTAATTGCAGGTTTGGCAGTTGGTATTGCATTTGACCCTAACAGCTCGGTTTTTGGTCTTGTTTCAAATGCGTGGGCAGGACTTGGTGCAGCGTTCGGACCTGTTGTTTTGCTTTCGGTATTCTGGAAGAGAATGAATAGCTTGGGTGCTATGGCTGGTATGGTTGGTGGTGCGGCAGTTGTTCTTATATGGAATTTTTTGGAGAAAACATTTGTAAGTGTTGAATTGTTCCAACTTTATGAGCTATTACCTGCATTTATTGTAGCGTTTATTCTTATTGTTATTGTTTCATCCATAACAAAAGAGCCTTCAAAGGATATGCTTAAAACATTTGACGAGGTGGCTTTTACCATCAAGAGCTAATAATAACAAAAAAATAACTATGTTTATAGATACCGCCTTTTTTAACACAAGAGAGGCGGTATTTTGTTGAGATTGCGTTTAATTTTAAGGGGGACATTATGAGTAAAGACGTAAGAAAAATTATTCAGGTGGAGGACAAGGTTCCGTTTTCTCTGCTTTTACCACTTAGCATACAGCATATGTTTGCTATGTTTGGTGCATCTGTACTTGTGCCGTTTATTTTTGGAATAAATCCTGCGGTTGTGCTTTTTATGAACGGTATTGGCACACTTATGTTTATTTTTATTACTAAAAAGAAGGCACCGGCTTATTTAGGGTCAAGCTTTGCATTTCTTGCACCGGCAGGTCTGGTAATTAAGCAGTTTGGATATCAATATGCTCTTGGTGGGTTTATTACAGTTGGTTTTTGCGGCTGTATTATTGCACTTATTATTTATAAATTTGGCTCAAAATGGATTGATGTTGTACTTCCTCCAGCAGCAATGGGCCCGGTTGTTGCCCTTATAGGGTTGGAGCTTGCTGGAACTGCAGCATCAACAGCAGGCATTGTGGGCGACGGAATAACTAAGCAGAATGCTATAGTGTTTTTTGTTACATTGGGTGTTGCAGTTTTAGGTTCGGTATTATTCAAAAAGTTTTTATCTGTTATCCCAATACTCATTGCAATTATTTGTGGTTATGTAGCTGCTCTTGCAACGCATATGGTGGATTTTACAGCTGTAAAACAGGCGGCCACTTTTGCAATTCCAAATTTTTCTTTGCCGAAGTTTGATATTAATGCTATTTTAATTATTCTTCCTGTAATTCTTGTTATTGTGTCTGAACATATTGGTCACCAAATAGTTACTGGTAAAATAATAGGCAGAGATTTAATTAAAGACCCAGGGCTTCATCGCTCGCTTTTTGCGGACAACTTTTCTACTATTCTTTCAGGCTTTATTGGCTCAGTGCCTACAACAACCTATGGTGAAAATATAGGGGTTATGGCGGTTACAAAGGTTTACAGCGTGCAAGTAATTGCAGGAGCGGCTATTATATCCATAATTTGCTCTTTTGTTGGCAAGCTTTCGGCAATGATAAGTACAATTCCTGGACCTGTAATAGGTGGAATTTCTTTTCTTCTTTATGGAATGATTGGTGCTTCTGGCATTCGTATTCTCATAGATTCACAGGTTGATTTAGGTAAATCTCGCAACCTTGCACTGGTTTCAGTTGTATTTGTTACAGGGCTTTCAGGGGTTGCAGTTACATTTGGCAACATACAGCTTACAGGCATGGTTCTTGCGTGCATAGTTGCTATGATTATGAGTCTTGTTTTTTATATTTTTGATAAGCTTAATTTGATGAACGACAGTGAATAAGCAAATTTAGATATATCAATACTAAAGTATTTATTCAAAATTTAGGAAATGTAAGAAAGAGCAATTTACAAGGGATATTGAATATGCTAAAATTGGTATATTATTGATATTTAATATGGTTTATTAAAATTGGGAAGTTGATTTATGGAGGAATATTTATGGATGTAAAGCATAATGAATTAAAAGCAAATGACTTGCCTTGGTTAGTTTTTAAACTTCAAAACCAATATTTTGCTGTTAACAGTGGTGACGTTACAGGTATTTTTCAGTTAAAACAAGAGGTTACTGCAGTTCCTGGGTATTCTGAAAACGTTAGAGGTATTATCAATTTAAGGGGAGAAATAATTCCCATTTTGGAGCTTAGACGCATACTTGAGATAATTTCTTTTGAAAAAGAACAGCGGGAATTTTCTGATATGCTGGATGTACGTAAGCAAGACCATGTGAATTGGGTTAATGAATTACAGCGTTGCATTGAATGTGGTGAAGAATTTAAGCTTACAACAGACCCGCATAAGTGTGCATTTGGTGTATGGTATGATAACTATAAGGCTAAAGACCAAACTGTTGCATTTCATCTTAAGAAAATCTATGAGCCACACAAAAAATTGCATCAAATGGCAGAAAAGATTGCTGAGTGTAAAAGTATTGCTGATGAAGATATACGTAAGCAACGAATAGATGAATTAATGAAAGAAGAAAAAACCGTTTATATGCCAATGATTTTGAATTTGCTGGAGGAAACAAAGCAAGTGTTGATAACAAGTTTACGTGAAATGTGTATTGTTTTGGCAAATGAAGAGCATAGTTTCGGTATTTTGGTAGATGAGGTTTGCTCAGTAGAGGCAATAGAGTTTATTGGCAGTGAGAGCGAAGTTAGAAAAATGCTGCAAACCGACCTTGTTGAGGGAATAGCCCAATGTTCAAGCGTAGACGGACAGATACTTGTTTTGAATAAAGAAGCTTTATTTAGGGAATCTGTAAAGAGTAAGGAGCTTGAAAAGTAAAAAGCAAGGTTGCTATAGGCAATTAAATATGTTATAATCACGGGGTTTATACTACAATATAATCCCTTGTTTTTGGGATATTTCATAAAATACATAAATCTGTGAATGGAGAATCTGCAATGAAAAAAATTATGTTGGTTTTTGGCACACGTCCCGAAGCAATAAAGATGTGTCCGCTTGTTAGAGAACTTAAAACACGAAAAGAGATAGAAACACTGGTATGTGTCACGGGACAGCATAGACAGATGCTTGACCAGGTTTTAGAGTGCTTTGAGGTTGTTCCTGACTATGACCTTTCGGTTATGAAGGACAAACAAACTCTTTTTGATATTACAGCAAATATTTTGTTAAAAATTCAGAATGTATTGGAAAAAGAAAAGCCAGATGTTGTATTGGTTCATGGTGATACATCAACTACGTTTGTTACAGCCCTTGCCTGCTTTTATTTACAAATACCAGTGGGTCATGTTGAGGCTGGATTAAGAACCTACAATTTATATTCACCGTTCCCTGAAGAATTTAATCGTCAAGCTGTAAGCATTATTTCAGCATACAATTTTGCACCTACAAGTCTTTCTCGTGAAAACCTTATTAAAGAGGGAAAGGCAGAGAAAACAATTTTTGTTACAGGAAACACTGCCATAGATGCCCTTAAAACAACTGTGCGTGATGACTATAGCCATTCCATGCTGGATTGGGCGAAAGGCAGCCGTTTGATTATGCTTACAGCACACCGCCGTGAAAATCTTGGTGAACCTTTGCATCATATGTTTAGAGCAATTAAGCGTATTGTTGATGAAACACCTGATATTAAGGTTATTTACCCTATACACATGAATCCTGTTGTGCGTGAAGCCGCAAATGAAATTTTGGGACATCATGACCGTATACGTATTATTGACCCATTGGATGTACTGGATTTCCACAATTTTCTTGCTAAGTCTTTTCTTATACTTACTGATAGCGGTGGAATTCAAGAGGAAGCACCTTCACTTGGCAAGCCAGTGCTAGTTATGAGGGATACTACTGAACGCCCTGAGGGTATTGCTGCAGGCACACTTAAGCTGGTGGGTACTAATGAGGAAACTATATATAACGCATTTAAAACATTACTTAATGATAAAGATGAATATGAAAAAATGAGCAAGGCATCAAATCCATATGGTGATGGACATGCCTGCGAGCGTATTGCAGATGCTCTGATAAATAGATAGATATTAAATTTGGGCTGTATAGGTATTGTGAAAAGACACGATATTTGTACAGCCGTTATTTAATTTAGAAACTTAGTATAAAAGGTGAAATGACTATCTTCTTTTACAAAGCAAGATAGCTGTTGGTGAAAATTATGAAAAAACAAATGGATTTATTATCTGATTCCACAAATGAACTATTTTTAAGGTATTTATTACCATCTATTAGTGCCACTCTTGTAACATCTATTTATATTTTAGCAGATACAGTTATGATTGGAAAAGGAATTGGTCCTAACGGAATTGCTGCACTTAACATTGTTATACCATTATTTACAATATTTTTTGGCTTGGGACTTTTGTTTGGTGCAGGTGGAGCGGTATTAATGTCTGCGGCTTTCGGTCAAAATAAATTTGAAAAAGGACAGAAATATTTTACAACATCCGTTATTGCTGTGGGAACAATGTCACTAATATGTTGGATTGTTTTCGGTTTTAATCTTACTAAAACACTATATCTGTTTGGTGCTACATCAAACACAATAGATTTAGCAGTAAAGTACGGTATTATCTTGGTATGTGGAGTTCCAGTATTTATGTTTTCTGCTATGCTACAAGTGTTTGTGCGAAATGATAAAGCACCAGATGTTGCAATGGTAGGGGTTATATGTGGCGGCGTTATCAATGTAATATTGGATTATATTTTAATATTTATATGTAAAATGGGTATGGCAGGGGGAGCAATAGCCACGGTTATAGGCTCTTCATGTACTGTTTTGATTTTGAGCAGTCACTTTTTTTCCAAAACTAATAATTTAAAAATAGTCAAAAAAGGATTTTCCTTTGCATACCTTAAAAGAATATCAATAAATGGATTTTCAAGCTTTCTTGTTGAAGTATCTTGTGGTGTTGTAGTGTGTTTGTTCAACATTCAATTAGTTAAATATGTTGGTGATATTGGCGTTGCTGTTTACGGCATTATATCCAACAGTGCCATTGTTGCTATGTCGTTGGCGAATGGTGTTGCACAGGCAGCACAGCCTATTATTGCAACTAATTTTGGTGCATCTAAACATAAAAGAGTTGCGTTGGTTTGCAAAACAGGCGTTTTAATTTCACTTGGTATAGGTGTTGTACTTTGCATTATAGGTGAGGTTATGCCAAACCTTATTACAGCTGCTTTTGTAGAGCCAACAGAGGAAATATTGTCGCTTTCGGTTTTAGCAATAAAAATATATTTTGTTTCATTTATAGCAATGACGGTAAACATATTTTTCAGTAATTATTTCCAATCCACTATGAAGCCAAACTATTCGTTTATTATTTGTGTAGCACGAGGGTTGTTCTTAAGTTCAGCGTTAGTATTTATATTACCCAAAATAATGGGCGTTACAGGCATATGGATAGTCATGCCTGCAGTTGAATTTATAACTATCGTGCTGATTATATTTATCAAAACAATAGAGTTAAAGAAACGAGGTAAATATTTGGAGAAAATAGAAATTTTACCCTGAAAAATTGTCATAAAATGTTGGAAAAATATTTGTATAGTGATATACTGTTCGAATATATGAATTAAATGGATATTTTTTATTATATAGAATGGTGTTAATTTAGATTAAGTTTGCAGCATAGAATAAAATAGATGGTATGGAGGAGCAAACATGGGCAGCAGGTCTTGTAACAACAAATGCGTAAGACATAAGCTGAAAAATTCCGTTTATTTAAAATCAGCAATGGCACAGTCTAAAAGGAATTTAAAGCTTGAATGTGACTTGGCAGAAACAAAAGATAGACTTAGCTCGTTAATTGATACTGTACCTGGTGGTATAGTCATTTTACGAATAGCAAAAACTGTTGAATTTATATTTTTTAACGATGCGGCGTGTGCACTGGTTGGGTTTAGTCGTGCAGAATATAATTCGATTGTAAAAAATAACGCAATGGCTTTAGTTTATGAGGAAGACAGAGAAAATTTTGAAAGAGAAATACAAAACGCTGTTAAGCAAAATAGACATATAGATTTCGTTTATCGTGTTAACCATAAGTTAGGGCATCATCCATGGGTTCATTTATTTGCTATTAAGTATAAGCAAGATGGAGGAGTGCCTATTTTTCATGCGGTTTTTTTGGATATTACCAAGGAAATACAAGACAAGAAAGAGATAGAAGCCGCAAATCAAAAGCTTCTCTACCGTGCAGACTATGATGTTCTTACAGGAATTTATAACAGACAAGCTTTTTGTAGAGAAACGGCAAAAATGCTGAGCAATAATATTGATAAAAAGTATGTTTTGTTATGTCTTGATGTAGAACGTTTTAAGGTTATCAACGACCTTTTTGGTACGGAAATGGGTGACAAGGTACTGCAGGAGATTGCCCTTGATTTTAGAAAAAATCTTAGAGGATTGGGAACTTATGGAAGGCTTGAAGCAGACCATTTTGTTTGTTGTTTTCCTGAAGCTATTTTTAACGTAGACATAATACTTAAAAGAATTGACAGATTCATTAATCGTATAGATATAAGTTATGCTATGGAAGTTGATTTTGGAATTTATGCAGTAGATGATATTTTATTGCCAATAGATCGAATGTGTGACAGGGCAAACCTTGCACTGCGTACGATAAAAGGGAATTATTTGAAGAAATATGCTTTTTATGATGAAGAACTGCGTAACATAATTTTGAAAGAACAGCAGATTACAAATGAAATGGACTTTGCACTTAAAAACGGTCAATTTAAAATACATTTACAGCCTATATACAATGTTGCTAATGAAAAACCTGTTAGTGCAGAGGCACTTGTAAGATGGTACCATCCTGAAAGAGGATTGATTTCACCTGGGGATTTTATACCTCTATTTGAAAGAAACGGTTTTATTTCCAAGCTTGACGCATATGTATGGGAAGAGGTTTGTAAATTTATACATTCCCAAAAAGAGAAAGGTCACTCTGTTGTTCCCATTTCTGTTAATGTATCTCGTATAAACCTTTACAACACAAATATTTGTAATGAGATTATTTCTCTTACAGAAAAATATGATATAGAACCTGAAATGCTAAAATTTGAGATTACGGAAAGTGCATATACAGACAATCTGTACCAGTTGCTTAATGCTATGGAAACACTGCAAAAACATGGCTTTGAGATACTTATGGATGACTTTGGGTCGGGCTATTCATCTCTTAATATGCTTAAGGATGTGCCTGTTGATATACTTAAAATTGACATGAAATTTATCGAGGATCTTGATGTTTCCAGCCGTGCAGGCAGTGTTATGACAAATGTGATAAGAATGGCAAAGTGGCTTAATATGAGCGTTGTTGCAGAGGGCGTTGAAACTAAAGCACAGCTAGTTGTTTTGCGTAATATAGGCTGCGATAAGGTTCAGGGATTTTATTTGTCAAAACCCTTATCAACTGGTGATTTTGCAAAGCTTATGGAGGATCAAAACCCTGAAAATGCTGAAAAAATGTGCAAATTAAAAGAAGTAGATATTGACTGCGTGTGGGAGGCTGACCAAAAATTTGCTCATTTTATTAACGGAATGATTGACGGAATGGGAATTTATGAAGTTGTTGACAATGGACTTGAAATTATAAGGGCGAATGATGGATATTTTCATATAATGGGCGGTACATCTAAGGATTTATTTAGTAAAAAGAATAATGTGCTTGAACACGTTTTTCCAGAAGATAGAGATAATCTTATGCGTGCAAGTGTTATTGCAGTTGAAAAAAAATGTGTGCAGGAGGTTGATATAAGAAGAATTCGCCAAAACAACGAATTTATTTGGGTTAATGTGAGAATAAGTTATCTTGGCAAATTTGGTGCAAACGATGCTTTTTATTTTGCAATTAATAATATTTCTTATCAAAAAAAGCTTGAAAATGATGCTTATTTACGTCAATGCAGTGATGCGTTTAACAATAGCTGTAACGAAGTAATGCTGCTTGATTACACTGATAATTGTATAGTTCCAATTTCAAGAAGCAATGTAAATAGTTTCCAAATTTTATATGATGATGCCCTAGATGTGGCAGTGCATATGTACAGTGAAAATGTAGTTCATTCACAGGATAAAAATAAGTTTTTGCAATTTTATGATAAAGAAAAAATCGAACAAGTTCTTGTTTGTGAGGGTAAAACCAATATTGAAACGGAAATACGTATAAAAACAAAGAATGGAGATTTTCAGTGGGTGCTTATTAAAACAGTAAAGATAGAAGACCCATTTGGCAAAATAACCTTTTTAAGCTGTATTAAAAATATAGATAAAGAAAAAAAAACTGAGTTTGAGTTAGAAAATATAAAAGAAATGCTTGAAAACATTATACCCAATATGCCTGTTGGCTTTGGTATATATCAAATAAACGACCAAGTTATACCACTTTATTTAAATGATGAAGGATGTAAGTTACTTGGTTTTAGCCGTGAGGAATATAATTTTTGTATTGCCAACAGACAACCTATTGATTTTAATTTTGGTATAGCCATTGATACACCAGAAATGGAAGAATTACGGGCTAGTAATAAGCCATTAAAAAAAGTGATTAAGGTATATAAGAAAAATAAAACACCTATAACTCTATACGTTGTTGGTACATACAAAAAAAATATTGATGGAAAAGTTTTATTTTATGCTTTATTTTTTGATGAAGAGGAATTTTTTGTAACACAAAACGAGATACAAAAAGCAGAGCATTATGATTTGCATCACTGTATTATAAATAAGCCCGAAAAAAGGACAATACTTATTGTTGATGATAGTGCGGTAAACAGAAGTATACTTAAAAAAATACTTGCAGATACATACAATGTTTTGGAGTCGGAAAATTCGGCTTGTGCGCTAGAATTGCTTAACAGAGAAAAAACGTCCGTTGCGGCAGTTTTGCTTGATATAATAAAACCAGCTAAGGATGGATATAGCTTGTTAAACGCAGTAAGGTGTGATGCAACTCTTACATCAATACCTATTATTGTTATAACGGGAGAAGAAAATGAAGATAAAGATGCAGAAACAAAGGCAGTAAGTCTTGGAGCAAAAGAATTGTTAGCAAGACCATTTGAACCAACAGTTGTAAGACAACGTATTGCAAACCAAATAAAGTTAAAAGATACAACAGTTTCAAAAAATTCCGTTGAAAAAATTATTAATAATTTACCGGGTGTGGTGTGCGTTTTTGAAATTAGCGATAAAATAAGAACCAGATATATAAGTGAGGGACTTTCAAATATTTGCGGATATTCTGTTGAAGAATACATTAGTATATTTGGCGAGGACTTTATAAAAATTGTTGGGTCTAAAGACATACAGCGTGTTACTGAGTCTGTATACAAATCTAAAAATTCTCATGAGCCAATAGACGTTGAATACACTATCAATTGTAGAAATGGGGACATGGGATATAGCCGTATTCAGGCAAACTTTGCCTATGAAGAGGATGGATTGGCTGTTTACTACGGGGTTATAACAGAAATGACTGCAAAAGAAATTGAAACAAGACAGCGGTACGAGTTTGAAAGTGCATTCAGGCTGTCACTTACAGGTGACTCATGTGTGTTTTTTGAGTGTGATATTGTAACAGGTAAAATAATATCTGTAGATGAAGGAACAACAAAATTCGTACAAAAATATAACGATGAAAACTGCTTTGATATATTGGAAAAAGCTGTTGCTAAAATTATTCATCCTGAGGACAAAGAACTGTTTGATAAAATAATAAATACAGATATGGCTATTGAAAATATATTAAACGGTAAAAATGAAACATACTTGGAGTATAGATATTCTTCTTTGCTTGGTAAATTTGAGGGATACCGTTGGGCAAACACAATGCTTAGCTATATTATTAATCCGAAAACTCAGCATCCACACGTATTTATATGTATAAGGGATATACATGAGCAGAAGCTTAAATATCTAGAAATTATGGATAAGGCACAAAGAGATTTTCTTACGGGGTTATTTAATAGGGCGGCTTTTCAAGAGCTTGCACAAAAAGCCATTGATGAATGCAAAGAAAACGGCAGCATTTCAGCATTTTTAATTATTGATATAGATAACTTTAAAAAAATAAATGATACATTCGGTCATGTGCATGGGGATGTTGTTCTTAAGCACACTGCTAAAAGACTTGAAACAGTTTTTCGTTCTAACGACATTTTGGGTAGACTTGGCGGCGATGAAATGGTAGTGTTTATGGCAAATATTCCATCGGCGGACATTGCTGTAAAAAAAGGGTTTGAAGTATGCAGGTTATTGGGTAGTTGGCGAAAAAATGATAAGAAAACACCACTTACTTGTTCAGTTGGTGTTGCGGTTATGCCAGAACACGGACTCTCGTTGGAGAAACTTTATCACAACGCAGATATGGCACTTTATCAAGCAAAACGCATTGGCAAAAACATATGCTGTTTGTTCGATGAAAACACAATATAACCATATATGTTTAAAATTAAACATTATATATTAAAAAATGGCGTCTTTTAGTTGACATTAAACATGGTTTTAGTATATTATAGGGGCTGTGTAAAAATGACAAACGAACTAAAAGGAGAAAGTGATTATGGAAAGAAAGAAAAAAATGTCTCTCGCAGTATGGATTTTTATTGGTCTTGCGTTGGGCATAGCAGTAGGACTTATGTTTACAGGTAATCCCGAATTTGCAAATAATTACATTAAGCCATTTGGTACTTTATTTTTAAATTTAATTAAATTTATTGTAGTGCCTATAGTTATGTTTTCTATCATGACAGGTGTAATTTCTATGAGTGACCTGCGTAAGGTTGGCAGTGTTGGTATAAAAACCATATTATATTATATGTGTACTACGTCATTTGCAGTTTTTGTTGGACTTTTTTTTGCAAATATTTTCAAAGGCTCTTTTATACAGCTTTCTACAGCAGGGCTTGAATATACAGCAGCAGAGGCACCTGGCTTCATTGAAACACTTATAAATATTTTCCCAGACAACATAATTTCACCAATGAGCAATGCAACTATGCTACAGGTTATTGTAATGGCTTTATTTTTTGGCTTTGGCACCATTATGGCAGGAGAGAAAGGAAAACCTTTTAGCGATTTTGTGGAGAGTGCCAATGAAGTTTCTATGAAAATTATGGATTCAATTATTCAGCTTAGCCCAATAGGTGTATTTTGTCTTATTGTACCAGTGGTTGCTACAAATGGAGCAAGCATATTAGGAAGTTTGGCATTGGTTTTGTTAGTTGCTTATATTGCCTATATTGCACATGCAGTAATAGTCTATTCCTTAACATTAAAAGGATTTGTAGGCATTCACCCTATAACATTTTTTAAAGGCATGATGCCTGCAATTATGATGGCTTTTTCAAGTGCGTCTTCAGTTGGTGCGTTGCCACTTAACTTGGAGTGTGTTGAAAAATTAGGTGCACGAAAAGACATAGCAAGCTTTGTATTACCTTTGGGTGCAACCATAAATATGGACGGAACTGCAATTTATCAAGGATTAAGTGCTGTATTTATTGCGACATGCTATGGAATAAATTTAACGATGTCACAGCAGTTAACAATTATTTTAACAGCAACCCTTGCATCTATTGGTACAGCAGGTGTGCCTGGTGCAGGTATGATTATGTTGGCTATGGTATTGCAAAGCGTAGGTTTACCTGTTGAGGGTATTGCTCTTGTTGCAGGTGTAGACCGAATATTTGATATGGGGCGTACATCAGTAAACATCACAGGAGATGCCGCATGTGCTCTTATAGTTTCTAAGTTGGAAGATAAAAAAGATGCACGTATTATGGCTAAAATGGTATAACAAAAAATGAAATAAAAAAGGATGCACTGGTATAAATTACAAGGCATTCTTTTTTTAACATTTGAAATTTATTGTAAATTCAAACCAAAAGGAGAATTATGGACGGAAAAACTAGAAAATTTATAGAAATAGGCAAAAAAGTTGACATTGTGTTAAAGGCAGACCAGCGTACGGGAAAACTTACTAGAGGTGTTGTTAAAAAAATTTTAACAAATAGCCCAACACATCCTCATGGCATAAAAGTTATGTTGGAGGATGGTCAGGTTGGAAGAGTGCAAGAAATATTGGAATAAATTGAATATACGAAAAACCCTCCACATATATTAAATTGTATGGATACATTTTATATAAGGAGGGATTTTTTTTATGGAACAATACGATATTTATAAAGACATTGCAGAAAGAACAGGAGGAAATATATACATAGGTGTTATTGGCGGAGTGCGAACGGGAAAATCTACGTTTATCAAGAGGTTTATGGACTTAGCTGTGCTTAAAAACATTGAAGATGAGTACACCAGGACACGTACAAAAGATGAATTGCCACAAAGTGCGTCAGGAAGAACAATTATGACTACCGAGCCTAAATTTATACCTAATGAGCCTGTCAAAATTACAGTGGGCGATAATATAAGCCTTAATGTACGCATGATAGACTGTGTTGGGTATTTGGTAAAGGGTGCAGAGGGACATATGGACGGTGATGAACCACGTATGGTAAATACTCCATGGAGTTCGGAGCCTATGCCCTTTGAAAAAGCCGCAGAACTTGGAACACAAAAGGTTATTAATGACCATTCCACCATAGGTATAGTGGTTACAACTGATGGAAGCATTACTGATATACCTGTAGAAAATTATAAAGATGCAGAAGTAAGGGTAATTGGTGAACTTAAAAACCTTAACAAGCCGTTTATAGTCCTGCTTAATTCTACTCATCCATATTCCGCAGAAACAACTCAACTTAGAGATGAAATGGAATATGAATATGGAGTTAAAGTTTTGGCAGTTAACTGTGCACAGCTTAAAGAGGACGATATTAATGAAATTTTGGAAAATGTTCTTCTTCAATTTCCAGTTATGGAGGTTTGTTTCAATTTGCCAAATTGGTTAGATACATTGGAATTTGACCACTACATAAAAAAAGACCTTGCAGAGACATTCAAAGTAATGATGAAAAATATAAACAAGATAGACGATGTTAAAAAAGCTGTTGCTCTTTTGGAGGATAGCCCTTACATACGAAAAGCCTACATTGATGAAATATGTCTTGGAGATGGCAGTGCCGTGGCAGAAATAGCTATGGAGGATGGTTTGTTCTACAAGGTTTTAAGTGAAACACTTAATATTCCGCTGGAAAATGATTATCAGCTTATTTCTGTCATTAAAGAATTGTCAGGGGTAAGGGAAGGCTATGAAAAGATGAAGCTTGCAATGGCGGATGCCCAAAGAAAAGGCTATGGTATTGTTGCACCGCAGTTTAGTGATATTGTTTTGGATGAGCCTGAGCTTTATAGGCAAGGTTCACGCTATGGAATTCGTCTTAAAGCCAGGGGCAGAAGTATGCACCTTATTAAGGCGGATATCGAGGCTGAGGTTAATCCAATAATCGGAAGTGAAGAACAGACCATAAGTTATATTGAGGAGCTGAAAAAGGAATATAAAGAAAATCCGCAGAAGATTTGGGAGCTTAATTTGTTTGGTAGAAGTCTTGAATCTCTAGTTACAGAGGGGATGAACAATAAGTTGTACAGAATGCCACAGGATGCCCAATTTAAGTTGCAGGAAACTCTTGAAAAAATTATTAACGAGGGAAGTGGCGGGCTTATTTGCATTTTGCTTTAAGAATATAAAAGTAGGATGAGGATTTAATTTAAAGATTATTTAAAACCCTTAGCAATCAGAATATAAACTGATTGCTAAGGGTTTTTGTTTGCTGAAGTTAGTTAAGCTCCGCCAGTTTTGTTACAGCAACATATATGTTTGATATTGTATACCAAGTTGAAAAATCGACAATGCCTGATGCAGGCAAATCAAATATTTTTTGAAATGTTTCAACAGCTGTACGAGTTTGTTCGCCGAAAACTCCATCTACTCTTATTTTATTTATTGCAGGATAGTTGTTGGAGATTTCGTTTAACTGCTGTTGTATTGTTCGTACTGATGCCCCTGAAGAACCAGTTTGCAGTGGTGCTCCTGGATAAGACATAGGTACACCAGAAACTTTTTGAGCCTGCATTAAAAATATGTTTTCGCCATAATAATGTTTAAGTATACCAATTGCATCATAACCACTTTCGGCTAGAGATTTTGTTCCCCATTGTTCTAGTGCATCTGGACAACGCACCCTTGAACCATCACAGTATTGTGTAAATAATGGCTGACCGATACCAGGTCTTGTAATAAAGGATGTAAACATTTCGTCTACAATAACAGATATTTCTTGGAAAATATTTCGCCCATAGGAGAAGGCCTGATCAAAGGCAGTATTGTTAGTAAGGGTAAAATCAAAGCCTTTTCCCCTATACCATTCTGTATACACTCTATTAAGCGTAAAGGATAGTATGGCAAGAATATTAGCATATAAACTTGCTATTGGCCAGGTAGAATAAATTTCACAGCTAGCAACGTTTTTAATATAGTCTTTAAACGGCACCCAAAAATTTTCTGCATTTTTATCTGTTGGAACTCCGTTATGCACTACCACAAATTCTGGTATAACAGGCTCAGGCAGAACAACAAATCCAAGTGATTCTGGAAGCGGCTTTACTTCATCTTCCATTATTTTTGGCGGAAAAACTCCCCATAAAGTATGCTCTTCAATATCAACCTTTTGTGTTTGAAGTGTATCATTTGAAATTGGTGTAAGGGTCACGTTTTGAATAGCAGTGGCATTTGGCAAGATTTGAACACCTTCAACCATAACAGCCTCGTGACCTTCATTCATTACAAATAAATCATATTCGGAGTACGGCTTAGGTTCACCAGGGCTTTGAGAAAACTCCAATGGTGGTGCAGCAAGGTCCATTATAGGGGTTTGACCTGATGAATTTGTTACAATTTCATCAACAATTTTTCCGTTGGTTCGTGGTGCAATACGTATTGTTGCATTATCAATAGGTGTACTCACATTGTTTGAATACACGTTTACCTGTAGACGTCCAGTATCTACCGTTTCATTTGCATATATATATCTTCGCATATAAAAATCACCTCCAATTTAAGTATATGTGCAAGGCACTGACTTTTTACAAAAATATTAATATGATTAAGGATAAAGTTATTTTGAGTGCAAAAAATCATATAATATTTTAAACGTGTAAATTTGGAGAGTTGTTTATGCCCTATAGTTATCCTTTAGATGTAGATGCAATTATGCGTCTTGAGCCTGGAGTTCTGGAAAATGAAGGGAACTTAGAGGTGATAGTTAAATATAGTGGAGATATTATGAAAATTAAAGAAGGTACAGGTGCTGAAGTTGAAATTTTAAGCGAAGGCTACGCAATTGTAACTATAAATATTAATGAAGTATGGAAACTATATACGTATAAAGAAGTGAATTATTTCGAATTGCCAAAAATGCTTACCTATTTTTTGCGACGCAGTCTTGATGCTGCCTGTATAACACCAGTTCAAAGACCTACTGGGTTTAATTTAAGTGGAGCAGGAACTATAGTAGGCATTATAGACTCAGGAATTGACTATACTCATTCCGACTTTATTAATGATGATGGCACAAGCCGTATTATTTCCATATGGGACCAATTGGGAGAAGGTACACCTCCATTAGGGTTTAGGAGTGGTGCTGAATATACAAATGAACAGATAAATTTGGCTTTGGAAAGTGAAAATCCATATGAAATAGTACCAAGCCGTGATACGGCAGGGCATGGTACAGCGGTTGCAGGAATTGCGGCAGGAAATGGGCGTGGAAGCGGAGGGTTGCAAAAGGGTGTTGCTTATGAAGCGTGCATAATAGTTGTTAAGCTAGGAAGTAGAGGGAGTGAGAATTTTGCAAGAACTACGGAAATAATGCGTGCTATAAAATATATTTTGGATAAAGCGGAAAATATGAATATGCCAGTTTCAATAAATTTAAGTTACGGAACAAACAATGGTTCACATTTGGGAAACTCACTATTTGAAGAATATATTGATGCCGTTGCAGAAAAGTGGAAAACAGTTATTTCAGTTGCGACAGGTAATGAAGGCTCGGCTGGGCATCATTTCGCCAAAAAGATTAATAATGGTGAAGAAATAAGAGCGGAGTTTGTTACTCCAGGAAATGTAGGAAAAATATATATTACGTTATGGAAAAATTTTGTGGATGATATGACATTTGAAGTTATATCACCAAGTGGAAAATCAACGGGAGTTATACGGCAGATAGAAACAAGTGAAAGTTCAGTGATTGATGGGGTTAGGGTATCGGTTATACTTGTACAGCCAACACATTATAGAACAGAACAGGAGATATATATTGTTTTGCAGGGCATTAATATGCCTATACCATCGGGTGATTGGAGCATTGTGATAAATGGCAATAATATTGTAGATGGTCAGATTAATATGTGGTTGCCAACAGTAGAGGACGTTAAAAACAGTACTTTTTTTTTACAACCATCTATAGATACAACATTGACTATTCCATCTACAGCCAGCAATATTATTGCAGTTGGAGGATATAACGCATGGGTTGGAATTAGTGCGGATTTTTCTGGGCGTGGATATATAGAAAAAGGTATGCAGGTAAAACCGGATTTTGTGGCTCCAGCTGTAGATATTACAACAGCAAAGGTAGGCGGCGGATATGATTCCTTCACAGGAACAAGTATGGCTGCTCCGTTTTCAACAGGTTCGGCGGCACTTATGATGCAATGGGGAATAGTAAATAAAAATGACCCTTTTTTATATGGACAGAGAGTTAAAGCATTTTTACAAAAAGGTGCTTCTCGCCAATTTTTGATTGAATATCCTAATTATATATGGGGCTATGGTATTTTAAGCCTTTGCACTACAATGGAGATTCTAGTTGATTATACAGAGGGGTAGATGATTATATATGGATGAAAACATACCAGATATTGATTTTTTTATGTCACCCACCACGGTGGATTTTATTGTAAGACGAAGCGAATATTTTGATGAGTTTTTAGTTGACCACCCTGAAATTGTTGTAACAAAAATTTTAGCAGGCAGGTATATGCTTGCATATGTGGATAGAGCTTACTATCAAAGTGTTGTGGACCATCTAGGAACAAGTTATATAAGTTCGCTTTCAATAATTTTGGGATTACTTGACAGACCAAGCCTTGAAGCAAGTGGCATTATACAGGTTCAGCAACAGCCATATTTATATTTAAGGGGGCAAGGGGTGCTTTTTGGCATTGTTGATACAGGAATAGATTACACAAAGGATACATTTATATATGAAGATGGAACAAGTAAAATTCAATATATCTTTGACCAAACAGGCAGTGGAAATCCTCCCGCAGGCGGATATACTATAGGAACAGAATATACAAATGCACAGATAAATGAGGCACTAAAATCAGATAATCCTTATGATATAGTTCCACAAAAGGATGAGTCTGGTCATGGAACTTTTTTGGCATCAATAGCGGTAGGAAGAGAAGTGGGTGATTTTTCGGGTGCTGCACCAAATGCTGAGTTAATTGTAGTTAAATTGAGAAAAGCACGTCCTTTTTATTTAGAAGAATTCTCCATACCTCCCGACCAAAAAAATGCTTTTGAATCCACAGCAGTTATTGTGGGGGTAGAATATATTTTGGAAAAAGCACTTGAGTTAAATAAACCTGTGGTCATTTGCATTGGTTTAGGTTCAAATTTTGGAAGTCATGATGGGTACAGTGTGTTTGAAGAATATCTTAGCGGAATTGCAAATCTTAGGGGTGTTTGTCTTTGCACTGCTGCTGGAAACGAAAGTCAGGCAAAGCACCATGCTGAGGGGAAATTATTGTCCAGAGGGGATACATCAAATATAGATATAAGAGTAGGCAGTGATGGGGGTGATATTAACGCATCCATATGGAATAAGGTTTCTGACCGTATGTCTGTATCTGTACGTTCGCCTTCGGGAGAGCTTATAAGCCGTGTGGCAGCAAGAAGTGGCACAGTTACTCGCCTAAGGCTTGTACTTGAAAATTCAAAAGTTATAGTAAGTTATTTTTTCCCTGTTGAAGGCAGCGGAGATCAGCTTACAGTTGTAAGGGTTATAAATGCGACAAGAGGCATATGGACAATAACAGTACATGGAGATATTGTTCTGGATGGAACTTATCATGCGTGGTTGCCTATCACGGGTTTTTCACCACCGTTTATAGAATTCTTGGAGCCATCGCCATATAATACGGTTGTTGTTCCTTCAACTATGAGAGGTGCCATTTCCTGTGGCTCATATAATGTTGAAAATGATAGCCTTTATATTAAAAGCTCTTGGGGGCCAACAAGAGCATTAGACATACGACCAGATTTAGTAGCACCAGGAGTGGGGGTTGGTGGATTTTACCCAAGTGGTTACGGTACAATGGATGGAACAAGTACTTCAGCAGCCATAGTTGCAGGTGCGTGTGTGCTTATGATGCAATGGGGCGTGGTGGAAGGAAATGACATTTCGTTAAGTACATATCAAATAAGGGCATACCTAATAAGAGGATGTACTAGAAGTGAAAATATGTTATATCCAAACAATCAATGGGGGTATGGAAAACTTAATTTGATGAATACATTTAATTTAATGAGAGAAATTTAGAAGTTGCAATATAAAAAGTGAATAACGCTATAAACTATTGAGGCTTGTTGGAAAACAGAAGAAATGAGTGAAATATAGGGAATAACAATTTTTTTTAAAACTTTTCACTTTTGTGTAGATAAACTGTGTTAAAATATGATATTATAATTTGATATACCGAATACGTATAAATTAAAAGTATGCAACGAGGTTTACTATTAATGGAGAGAGTTTATTATGTCTAAATATATTGCAAATAACATAAAGAAAATGCCAAGCTCGGGTATAAGAGAATTTTTTGAAGTGGCGAACATGATGGACGATGCCATTTCACTTGGTGTAGGTGAACCAGATTTTGAAACGCCGTGGCACGTTCGAGAAGCGGCAATTTCTTCCATAGAGAAGGGGATGACATCATATTCATCCAATGCAGGGTTGTTAGAACTTAGGGTTGCCATCGCCGATTATCTCGAAGAAAAAATTGATACAAGGTATTCGCCAGACAATCAAATTTTGGTTACCATAGGTGCAAGTGAAGGTATTGATATTGCTCTGCGTGCAATAATTAATGCAGGAGATGAAATACTTGTTGTAGAACCATCTTATGTTAGCTATAAGCCGTGTATAACAATGTGCGGTGGTGTTGCAGTGCCAATTGTAACGAAGGCAGAAGACGAGTTTAGACTTACTAAGGAGGAACTGGAGGCTAACATTACACCAAAAACAAAGGCACTTATACTTCCATACCCTAATAATCCCACAGGCGGAATTATGGAAAAGGATGACTTGTTGGCAATTTCTAAAATTGTTATCGAAAATGATTTGCTTGTAATTAGTGATGAAATATATTCGGAGTTGACATATGGTACCCGTCATACTTCTATTGCATCTTTACCTGGAATGTATGAAAGAACCATTGTTCTTAACGGTTTTTCTAAGGCCTTTGCAATGACAGGATGGCGTTTGGGTTATGCTGCGGGTCCCGAGGAACTTATTTTTAATATGAACAAAATTCATCAGTACATTACTATGTGTGCACCTACGCCAAGCCAGTTTGCAGGTATAGAGGCACTTATAAGCAAAAAAAGAAATGATGATGTTGGAACTATGCGAGATGCCTATGATGAAAGACGAAGACTTATGGTAAGCCGTTTTAGAGAAATGGGGCTAGATTGCTTTGAGCCAAGAGGGGCATTTTATGTATTTCCAAGTATCCAAAAGACAGGAATGACAAGTAAGGAGTTTTGTAAAGAGTTGCTCTTTGACCAAAAGGTGGCAGTTGTACCAGGTACAGCCTTTGGCGAATGTGGGGAGGGCTTTATTCGTTGTTCTTACGCATATTCTATAGAAGATATTAAAATAGCTTTAGAGCGAATTGAGATATTTGTAAAAAAGCACATAATGTGATATGGTAATATTAACAGATAGATGGCAGAAAATGGGAAACAAAATAAGAGCTGACGGTGTAAAAACTGTCAGCTCTTCTATATATTTAAGGGTATTTGAATTAATAGTTATTCTCCGTCTTTTTCATCACTTATTTCAAAATTAATTGTTTTGTTAATTCCCGATGAACAATGTGCTTTGTAATCAGTGGTTATAAAAATCGCTTCAATATCAGGGGTGGATTCTATAAGCTTCATTCCTTCATCAAGACCCAAAACGAAGCAAGTAGTGCTAAGTGCATCGGCAACAGCGGATTTATCTGCAATTATAGTAACAGAATAAAGTCCGTTATTTACAGGCATACCTATTTTTGTATCCAAAATGTGGTGATAAAGAACACCATCCTTTTCAAAACTGCGTTCGTAAGTACCAGATGTAACTACAGACATATTTTTTATATGCAAAATGCCATAAACTGTGTTTTGCTCATCAAATGGGCGTTGTATACCTATTTTAAATTCTTCATTATCATTATCAGGTGATATTGTAAGTATATTTCCACCAAGGTTAATAATGGCTTTTTCCACACCGTTCTTCAGCAAAAAATCTTTTGCCTTGTCGCCTATATATCCTTTGGCAATGCCACCTAAATCAATGGCAGCCTTTTCATCAGTAAGGCGTATTTTGTCGCCGTCAATTTCTATTGATTTGTAGTTAACATGAGATACAGCCTCGGCAATATCACTTGCGTTAGGTACAACGTGTTCTTCGCTGTTAAAATCCCAAAGGGCCGATACAGGAGCAATGGTGCAGTCAAACTTGCCATCAGACAAAGCACTATATTTGTTTGCGAGGGATATAAGGTCTATAGTATCTTGGCTTACCGTAACCCAATTTCCTTTTGCATTGTTAATTTTAGATATTTCACTGCTTTCAATAGTTTTACTTAGTGTTTGTTCATATTGAAGGCAATATGTAAAGCAATTATTTATAATTTCTGTTGCAGAAGTTTCTTCCATGTCATATATGGTTATAGAAGAAACAGTGTTAAGAAAAAATTTTGACTGGGTTGTTGGTGACGAAGTCAAGGATTGTGCACTGCATCCTGTAAAGCAGGCAATTATTAAAATTAGTAGTAATATTCGTTTCATAGTTATCTCTCCAATAGTTTATAAATTTTACAACTACTTCATTATACAATAAAAATACATAGGTAACAACAGTAAAAAACTTATTGTAAACTAATTTTATAAAATAGGTTGACAATATAGCTTTCATATCTTATAATACAAGAACAAATAAAGTAAAATACAAAGGGGATTAGACATGAAAACAAGAGATTACATACTTTGCGGCTTATTTGCAGCAATTTTATGCGTAAGTGCATTTATCAGCATTCCGCTATTTTTTACACCTATACCGTTAACCATGCAGGTGTTGGCTGTGGCAATTACAGCTATGGTGCTTGGAGGAAAACGTGGTGCCATTGCGGTATTAATTTATGTGCTTTTGGGTTGCTTTGGACTTCCTGTTTTTTCGGGAATGAAAGGAGGACTTGGCGTTGTTGCAGGAGCAACAGGAGGATACATATGGGGATTTATTCCAGCTACATTTGTTGCTGGCACACTATATGAAAAGGTGATGACAGGAAGCAGCAGCGGCAAAGAAATTGGCAAAGCCATTGGAGCATTATGCGTTGGATTATGTATTCTTTACGTTTGTGGAGCTATACAGCTTATGTATGTGGCAAATATGGGATTAGGTGCGGCATTAGGAGCAGCGGTTATTCCGTTTATACCATTTGATATATTTAAGATTGCGGTAGCGGCGGTTATTGCAGTTAATCTGCGAAAGCAAATTGCAATAATATAAATAATAATATGAACAACAAAAAGGACAGGATTATAAAATCTTGTCCTTTTTTATTATGCTCGTGGATGGGATTTCGCATATACCTCTTTTAATGGACTTTTATTAATCTTGGTATAAACCTGAGTTGTAGAAATATCGGAATGACCAAGCATTTCCTGAAGGCTTTGCAGGTCACACCCGTTTTCAATAAGATGTGCCGCAAAGGAATGCCTTATAGTATGAGGCGTTATATCCTCGGATATATTTGCTTTTTTCGCATAATATTTAATTATTTTCCAAAATCCCTGACGTGTCATTGGTGAACCGTTGCAGTTAACAAACAAACAGCTTTCGTCCAAATTTTTAACAAGATTGTTGCGTACATTATTTAAGTATATACAAATGGCATTAACTGCTTTTGTCCCTAAAGGAATAACTCTGGTTTTATCCTTATTAGTACATTTTATAAATTCAAGCGGTAGGTTAACATCATCTATATGTATGTTAATAAGCTCAGTAACACGCATACCTGTTGCATATAAGACCTCAAGCATTGCCTTGTCACGTATACCTTTGCTATCTTCAAGGGCAGGCTGCTCAAGAAGTAATTCTACATTATTAAGAGGCATTATTTCTGGCAATTTTTTTTCTACCTTAGGAGATTCAAGACCTTCTGTTGGATTTTCTGTAATAAGGCCTTCTAAAAAGAGAAAAGAAAAAAATGCTCTTAATGAAGCAAGATTTCTTGAAATTGTTGAGCTTGCACGGTTGGTTTTTTGCAAATTATAAATGTAAGACATGATGTTAGTTTTATTAACCTTTGATATGCTGCTTATGCCAATCTCTTTTATGTAGGTATAAAAATTCTTTAAATCCCTGTTATAGGACGTTATTGTGTTATCTGATGATTTTTTTACAGTTTTTAGGTATTCAGAAAACTTAATAATATTTTCCACGGTATTTTCTCCTCTGTAGCTTTAGTAAAGTAATTATAGAGCCTTTTGACAGTATTGTCGATAGATATTTACTCAAAATTTACTGAAATTTAAAGAATTGTTGATTATTATGAAATAAAAAAGTCAAGTTAGGTAAAAAATTCCAATCCAACCCCTAAGCTTAGAGGTAGAAAAGAAATAAGTAGTATAATTATGTATTCAATAAGTATACGTTGTTTTTCCCTTGGAAGAATAATTTTTGGATTTTTACTGCTTTTGTAGGTGTTAAAGCACAGGTGCATAGAGGCACAAGCACTTAGCACAAGGGCGATAGTATAAAGTAGATATTTTACTGAAAAATGTGCAAACATAACTGAATCTTTAGAAAGCAGAAAAGCAGTTGAAGATATTCCGTAGCTATATCCACAAAAGGCAGCTACAGGTGGTACAAAAAATATTCCAAAAGGGAAAAAGCCTATAAGCCATATGGCAAATACAAACTTGCCAAAAATAAAAATAGCTTGTGGCACAGTTTGCGGTGCAGTAGCTGTAGCGGTGTTTACGTTATACTTAATAGCACAAAACGTGCCAAACACCACCCCTAGTGCAAAAAAAAGACAGATAATTAAAAGTATTATCTGCCTTGTGTGCGAGTTTTTAGCTTTCATGGCAATACCTCCTTGTACAAAAAGATATGCTGGCTAAAATAAAATTATGAATATAATTTTTTTATATTATCTATATTTGAGTACATATTTTGAAAAAGCAAATCCACAATTGTTATTGCTGCCATTGATTCTACAACAATTACTGCACGAGGTACAATTATAGGGTCGTGGCGACCTTTAATAGAAATTTCTGTATTTTCACCTGTGTTTGTGACAGTTTTTTGAGGCTGACTTATTGATGGTGTAGGCTTAAAAGCTGTTCTAAAAACTAAAGGTGCACCGTCACTCATACCGCCAAGAACTCCACCTGAATTATTTGTGGTTTTTGCAATTTTACCGTTTTGGTCAGCAAAAAAAGCGTCATTGTTTTCTGAGCCATTAATTTTAGCCGCATCAAACCCAAGACCAATCTCAAAACCCTTTACTGCTCCAAGGGAAAACATGGCTTTCGCAAGGTTTGCGTCAAGCTTATCAAAAACAGGTTCACCAATACCAATTGGCAATCCACTTACAACACATTCCACAATACCACCAGCAGAGTCGCCGTTTTTAATACACTTATCTAAATATGCGGAGGCTTTTTCGGCCGCTTGCTTATCAGGCATATAAAGAGCATTATTTAAAATTTCTGTGGCACAAAAATTACTAGGGTTTGCGGAAATAGTACCTATTGAGTGCGTGTAGGTAAGTATGGATATGTCAAGCTGTTTCAACACAGCTTTTGCCACTGAACCTGCGGCAACACGACATAAAGTTTCACGTCCTGATGAACGTCCACCACCTCGGTAATCACGGAAACCGTATTTTTCTTCAAAGGTATAATCGGCATGACCAGGGCGGAAAACAGATGAAATTTGGCTATAATCCTTAGAATTCTGGTCTTGATTATAAACCACCATTGATATAGGAGTTCCTGTGGTTTTTCCGTTAAACACCCCTGAGAGAATGTGTATTTCATCATTTTCAGAACGCTTTGTGCCATACTTATTAGAACCTGGTTTTCTTAAATCCATATCATGCTGTACATCTTCTTCACATATAGGTATGCCGGCTGGGCAACCGTCTATTACAACCCCCAAGGCTTTTCCATGGCTTTCGCCCCATGTGGATACCTGAAATACTTTACCAAATATTGAACCTGACATTTTATCTTCACCTCATTTTGTTATTTTAGCATAAAGATGCAGTTTAGGCAAAGAAAATTGTCATAAGTTTAAAAGTATAAAAGAAATAAAAATTTTTTTGAGGATATTATTAATTTATGTTATAATTTCTCTGGGTGATTAAATGATAGAGAGCAGTCAAAATAAAACGATAAAATTAATTAATTCTCTTAAAACTAAAAAGGACAGAGATAGGCTTGAACTTTTTGTTGCTGAGGGATTAAGGTTTGTAGAGGAAATACCTAATGACTATGAGATAGTTCTGTATGCTGTTTCTAAAAGTTTTAGTGATGAATACGATGTAGCCATGTTTGAAAAAAGAGCTGTTTTATATGTGGTAGAAGATAAGCTATTTAAAGAGATAAGTGACACTAGCAATCCACAAGGAATACTTGCAGTAATAAAGCAGAAGAAAATTTCCTTTGAACAGGTAATTGACAGTGTGGAAGAAAACGAGTTTTTTATAATGGCCGAGGAGCTTAATGACCCTGGCAATTTGGGTACTATTGTGCGAACAGCCGATGCGTGTGGGTGCAATGGTGTATTTTTATCTAAGGGAAGTGTAGATGTATATAATCCAAAGGTATTAAGAAGTACAATGGGTTCGGTTTTTCACATACCCGTTATAAGCGATGTTGATTTGGAGGAATGTTCAAGGCGATTAAAAGCTAAAAATATTGCCATATATGCGGCACATTTACAGGGTCAGCAATATGTATACAGCTTTAATCTTACAAATGGATGTGCATTTATAGTAGGCAATGAGGCAAGGGGACTAAGCGAGAAAATTGCTAAATTAGCAGATGTTTATGTTAAAATACCTATGCTTGGGAAGGCAGAAAGCCTGAATGCCTCCATTGCAGCAGGTGTGCTTATGTATGAGGTTGTAAGGCAAAGGCTATAGTATAAGATAATAACTTAGTAACTTGTATATTTAAAATAAAGAAAGGAATTAGTAATTATGCAATTTCTAATTGTTACTATTATTGTCACTATAATTATATCAAGAATTATAATTAGTAAAATTAAAGTCGAAGATGAGAAATTTGTTAATAAATTTGATAGAATTGGGAAAATACTTAATATTGGGTTATCAGTTTTCTATATTCCGTTCTCTCTTTTTAGTATGACTGTAGGGATATTCATATGGGACTCACCTATAAAGAATGAATTGGATAAAAGCACAAGAACAATTGTTTCTAACGTTTCACTTCCAATGCCATTAATATGTATAGCAAGTATTGTTCTTTCTGTAATTTTAAGAAAAAATGGACTAAGTAAATTATCTTTTTTTGTTCAATTTTTACCAATAGTTATTTTTATGCTGGTCATGTCGTTATGATAGAATAATAGATGATTTTGTTATATTTCAACATTATATTAAAACAGAGCCTAAATAAAAAGGGACAACGTCATTTAATGATGCTGTCCCTTAATAATTTGCATAAATTTAGTTCTCTTCTGGTTTTTTATCTGTGTTATTTTTGTAGTTTTTATCACTACTACCATATTTTTTTACTTTAACTTTTTTAGCTTTTTCAATATTGATTTTTTTACCCTTAATTTTGTTGCCTTCCATGCCTTCTATAATATCTTTAGCATATTCGTAAGGTACATCAACATAAGTGTAGTCATCATAAATTTCAATAGAACCAATAAGCTTACCAGGTACGCCTGTTTCGCCTGCAAAAGCACCTACTATATCTTTTGCACGAATTTGGTTCTTTTTGCCTGCATTTACAAAAAGACGAACCATCTCTTTTGAAGGGTCAATGTTCTTTTTGCTGCTTACAAACTTATTAGGAGCGTTAAGGTCATTTTCAGAATCACTGTAGTCGCTTACTTTTTCGTTAAGCTGTAATTTAAGAAGGGCAGCGGCTACATCCATAGCGGCAACATCATCATTAAGCATATTTTCCACTAAGTCAATGTATTTGTTAAGATTGCCTTCTTCAATAGTTGCCTTAACCTTTTCTACAAAAAGATTGGTTTTTGTAGTTTCTATATCATTAAGGGTAGGTAACTTCTGGAGAATAATTTTTGTTTTTGCATAACGCATAATATCTCTAAGCTTATAAATTTCTTTGCCTGTGCAAAATGTAAAAGCTTTTCCACTTCTGCCTGCACGGCCTGTACGTCCAATACGATGCACATAATATTCTTCATCCTGTGGGATATCATAGTTAAATACAACATCAATATCATCTACGTCAATACCACGTGCGGCAACATCAGTTGCAACAAGAATTTCAATAGAACCGTTTCTAAATTTCTGCATAACTCTGTCACGTTGACCCTGTTTAAGGTCGCCATGAAGTCCATCAGCAAAATAGCCTCTGCCTAAAAGCTGTTCAACAATATCATCTACTTTACGTTTTGTATTACAGAAGATAATTGTAAGCTTTGGTGAGTGAATGTCTATAAGACGGCAAAGTGCCTCAAGCTTATTTTTTTCCTTTACATCAAAATAAATCTGTTCAATCTGTGGCACTGTAAGCTCTTTACGGTTAACCTTAACAAGCTCTGGCTGGTTTAAGAACTTCTTTGTTAAGTCCATAATAGCAGGGCTCATTGTTGCAGAGAACATAACTGTTTGACGTCCTGCTGGAGTTTCTTTAAGGATAGTTTCAATATCCTCTCTAAAACCCATATCAAGCATTTCGTCGGCTTCGTCAAGGACAACGTACTTAACAGCGTCCATTTTGATTGTGCGTCTACGCATATGGTCCATAAAACGACCTGGTGTACCAATAATAACCTGTACACCTTTTTTTAGTGCCATAATTTGTCTATCAATTGGCTGACCACCGTAGATAGGCAGCACCATTATGTTGCTTGTAAATTTAAGCAGTTTTCTAAATTCCTCACTTACCTGAATAGCAAGTTCTCTTGTAGGGCAAAGAATAACTGCCTGAAGGTGTCGGTCCTTAGGGTTTATCATTTCAAGGCAAGGTATGCCAAAAGATGCAGTTTTACCTGTACCTGTCTGGCTTTGGCCGATAACGTCTTTTCCTGACATAATAATTGGTATTGCCTGTGACTGAATAGGAGTTGCTTCCTCAAAGCCCATGTCAAGTACCGCTTTAAGTGTATTGCTTGATAAATTCATTTCCTCAAATCTTAAGTTTTCCATTAAAAATTCCTTTCGTATTGCTGACAAAGTTAAACGATTTGCCAATAGATAAAAATAGTGTACGGGTAAGTATATCAATAATATAGGTAAAAAGCAATGATAATATTAATTTTTTTTAATTTTGTGTTGACAATTATCTGTTTTATGATAATATAATGAGAATATTAAACTTTTAAAGGCAGTGAAGGTGAAAAGTAAATAATTAAAACCCTTGCAGAGAGAAAATGCTTTAGCTGAGAGCATTTCAGGAGAAGATTATTGAAGTTCCCACCAGAGCCGATTTTCTGAATTATTATTTTCAATATTTAGTAGGAAAATACGTGGGTGCACGTTATGCACAAGTGCTTAATAGAGCACAATAAGTGCCTACATTTGTAGGAAATTGGGTGGTACCACGAAATTGTAGCCTTCGTCCCTTTAATAAGGGGAGCGATGGCTTTTTTGTTGCAAAAAATTTGAAAGGAGCAAATTAAATGAAAAAACAATTGAAGGAGATACATGATAGAGCATTAGAAATTTTAAGTAATGTTCAGCAGGTGAAAGACATTGACGAAATTAAGGTAAAGCTTTTAGGAAAAAAGGGTGAGCTTACAGCTATCCTTAAAGGTATGAAAGACTTAACAAATGAGGAAAGACCTATTATAGGTCAACTTGCAAACGAAGTTAGACAGGACATTGAGGGCAAAATTGAAGAGGCGAAAGCAAAGCTTGTGGCAGTGGAGATGGAGCATAAACTTTCAAAGGAAACACTTGATGTTACCATGCCTGGTAAAGCTGCACCATGCGGTCATAAACACCCAATGAGCATTGTTATTGACGAAATGATAGACATTTTTATTGGCATGGGTTACAGCGTAGCAGAAGGCCCTGAGGTTGAAAAAGATTATTATAACTTTGAGGCACTTAACATACCTGCAAACCACCCTGCAAAAGATGAGCAAGATACATTTTATATTGGCGGAGATATTTTGCTTAGAACACAAACTTCACCTGTTCAGGTTAGAACAATGGAAAAAGGTGATTTACCTATAAGGGTAATTTGTCCAGGTACTGTTTATCGTGCTGATGAGGTTGATGCAACACATTCACCTATTTTTCATCAGTTTGAGGGTCTTGTTGTAGATAAGGGAATTACTATGGGTGACCTTAAAGGTGCACTTGCTGTATTTGCAAAAGAGCTGTTTGGCGAAGATACTAAAGTCCGTTTTCGTCCACACCATTTTCCGTTTACAGAGCCAAGTGCTGAAATGGACGTTACTTGTTTTGCGTGTGGCGGAAAAGGTTGTAAGGTGTGTAAGGGCGAGGGTTATATAGAGCTTTTGGGCTGTGGCATGGTTCACCCTAAGGTGCTTAAAATGAGCGGTATTGACCCTGATGTATACAGTGGATTTGCATTTGGCATGGGTCTTGAGCGTGTTGCTATGCAGCGTTACGGCATTACTGACTTACGACTGCTTTTTGAAAACGATGTTAAGTTCTTAAAACAGTTCTAATAAAAAGGAGGGAAAACAAAAATGGATATTTCAATGTCTTGGTTAAAAGATTATGTTGATGTAGACGTAGATATTAAGGATTATGTTGAAGATATTACCCTCAGCGGTTCTAAAGTAGAGGGTTATGAGGAAATTTGTAAGGATATTACAGGGGTTGTTGTTGGCAAAGTTTTATCAATAGATAATCACCCTGATGCAGATAAATTGGTTATAACAAAAATTGATGTTGCAATGGAAGAGCCTTTGCAGATAGTTACAGGGGCAACAAACCTTTTTGTTGGTGCTTATGTGCCTGTTGCAACTGATGGTGCTCATCTTGCGGACGATGTAAAAATTAAAAAAGGCAAGCTTCGTGGTGTTGAAAGCAACGGAATGCTTTGTTCAGTTGAAGAATTTGGTTTTGACAGACATGATTTTCCAGAAGCACCTGAGAACGGAATTTATATTTTTCAAAATGAACCGCCACTTGGTGCTGACATTAGAGAGGTTTTGGACTTAATTGATACAACTGTTGAGTTTGAAATAACCTCTAACAGACCTGATTGTTTCAGCATGATTGGTTTGGCAAGAGAAACAGCCGCAACTTACAAAAAAGAATTTAAGTTTCCTGAAATTACTGTTAAGGAAGAGGCTGACGGCAATATAAACGAAATGATTTCTGTTGAAATTCAGAATACAGAACTTTGCCCTCGCTATGTTGCAAGGGTTGTTAAAGATGTTAAAATTGCACCATCACCACGCTGGATGAGAAAACGCCTTCGTTCAGTTGGAATAAGACCTATTAACAATATTGTTGACATTACAAATTATGTTATGAGTGAGCTTGGTCAGCCAATGCACGCATTCAGCATAGATACCCTTGATGAACATAAAATTATTGTTAGAAACGCTAAGGATGGCGAAATTTTCAACACCCTTGATGGAATTGAACGAAAACTGGACAGCAGTATGCTTGTTATTGCAGACCCTAACAAGGCAGTTGCAGTTGCTGGAGTTATGGGCGGTGAAAATAGCATGATTACAGGAGATACCGCTACTGTACTTTTTGAATCGGCAAACTTCAATGGTCCGAACGTACGTATAACAGCCAAAAAACTTGGTCTTAGAACAGATGCGTCTAGCAAATTTGAAAAAGGTCTTGACCCTAACATAAGCCGAATTGCTGTGGACAGAGCCGTTCAGCTTGTTGAAATGCTTGGTTGTGGCACAGTTGTTAAGGGTGCTGTAGATTGTTATCCAAACAAAAGAGAAAACTGGCAGTTAAGCTATTCTCCAGATTGGATCAATGGTTTATTAGGCACAGATATTTCAGAAGATGAAATGATTGAAATTTTTGAAAGAATTGAAATAAAGGTTGATAAGGCAACAAGAACAGTTACAATACCTACCTTCCGTCCAGACCTTGAGGCACAAGCTGACCTTGCAGAAGAGGTTGCACGTTTCTATGGTTACAGTAAAATTGTTCCGACTCTTGCGTCAGGTACACCAACTGTTGGCAAAAAGACATACAGCCAGACTATAACAGATGTCATTAAAAAGGCTATGATTACTAATGGTCTTTGCGAGGCTATGAATTTTACCTTTGAAAGTCCTAAAGTGTTTGAAAAGCTTAATATAGACGAAACTTCCGATTTAAGAAAAGTTGTTAAAATTTCTAATCCACTTGGTGAAGATTTTTCTGTAATGAGAACAACTACATTAAATGGTATGCTTAATTCACTTTCAACAAACTATAATAGACGTAATGAAGAAGCTGGACTTTTTGAGGTTGGCAAGGTTTATATTCCAAAGGTATTGCCGTTAACTGAGCTTCCAAAGGAGCCTTATAAACTTACAATAGGTATGTATGGCAAGATGGATTTTTACGTATTAAAGGGAATTGTAGAATATTTGTTTAACGTACTTGGAATGAGTGAAAAGGTTGAATATTCACCTGAAAAAAATATAAGTTGGATGCACTCTGGACGAACTGCAAGCGTGTCGATAAACGGTGATAACTTTGGCTATTTGGGTGAGCTTCATCCAATGGTTGCTAATAACTACTCAATAGGAACAAGGGTTTATATTGCTGTGTTAGATGTAGAGGCCATGATTGATGCGGCACACATGGTAAGCGTCTACAAGGCATTGCCTAAATTCCCAGCTGTAACCCGTGATATTTCAATGATTATTGACGAAAATGTCTTTGTAAAGGAAATCGAAAATGTAATTAAAAAGAAAGGTGGAAAGCTCCTTGAAGCCATCAATCTTTTTGACGTATATCAAGGAACTCAGATTGAAAAGGGCTTTAAATCCGTTTCATACTCAATTACATTTAGAGCACTAGACAGAACCCTTGTAGATGATGATGTTAATTCAGTTATGAAAAAGATACTTTTTGCCCTTGAAAGTGAGCTTGGTGCTATTTTAAGGGATAAATAAATAGTTGTAAAATTACAGCAATTAGATGCAGGGCGGGGGAAATTTTCTCTGCCCTAAGTTGTTATTAAGAAATAATAGAAATTTCTGAAAAATGTTTTTAGTAAGACTCTGACCAATGGGGGTTTATATATGAGAGAAGCACTAAAATATTCGTTTATTAAAACTATTCCTGTTATGTGTGGATATCTATTTACAGGTTTGGCGTTTGGTTTACTTTTGCAAAATATAGGCTATAGTTTTATTTGGGCATTTTTTATAAGCCTGTTTGTATATGCTGGTTCTATGCAGTATGTGCTTGTAACCTTACTAGCAGGAAGCTTTGGCTTGCCAACAGTTGTCATAATGACGTTGCTTATAAATAGCCGTCATGCTTTTTATGGTTTAAGCTTTATTGAAAGATTCAAAAAAATGGGCAGACTATATCCGTATATGGTTTTTTCCCTTACCGATGAAACGTATTCACTTTTGTGTGCTACTGTGGCACCGCAAAACAATAAAGAAAAATGGACATATTTTTTTATAGCTTTGCTTGACCACTTTTATTGGATAATGGGAAGTGTTGCAGGGGCAATAATAGGTAATCTTATAACTTTTGACTTGACTGGAATAGATTTTGCCATGACAGCGTTGTTCATGGTTATTTTTGTAGAGCAATGGATTGATGCAAAAAGTCATATAGCTGCTGTAACGGGGGTTTTATCGGCAATAATTTTCCTTATATTAATTGGACCTGACAAATTTATTTTACCTTCTTTAGTAGTTACGGTGCTTATACTTAATTTACTTAGGAACATACTTGAAGAAAAGAAGGTGGAAGGGGTATGATTTCTACAGGAAGAGCAATAATTATAATTGTAGTTGTTGCTGTATGCACAATTATCACTAGGGCTATACCATTCATACTTTTTGGCGGGAAAAAGGAAGTACCCAAAAGAATATTATATTTGGGAAGGGTTTTGCCTTCGGCAGTTATAGGGGCATTAGTTGTTTATTGTCTTAAAGGCATTGATGTAACAACTGCACCATATGGCATGGCAGAATTTATATCAATTTGTTTGGTAGCAGTGCTTCATGCGTGGAGAAGGAATGCACTTTTAAGTATTGCAGCAGGAACAGTATGCTATATGGTGCTTATTCAAATTGTATTTTAGCACCAGAAATATAATGGAATAGGTTGATTGTATATGGAACCAATTTTAAGCATATAACAATTTTCTACATAAACTTAAGTATGACATATTTTTGCAAACAAGGGTCATTTTTGTAATAATTAGCTTAAGAAAAGTTGATTTTAGGTACGAGGTATGATATTGTAATAAAATAGGTTTATTAGGTGGTTTGATATATAAATCACTGATTTATAAATAAGGAGCGATTATAATGGAAACAGTTTCAGGCAAAAGAAATTATGCAGACTTGGAAATTGCTGATATGATGGAAAAAAACGATGGTGATACCGTTAAAACTCACGGCATGATTTATTCTGTAAAAGATATGGGCGACTTTGGTTTTGTTACCCTCAGAAAGAGAAATGGGCTTGTACAGTGCGTTTATAATAAGGGTATAAGCCAGTTTGAAATATCAGACCTTGGTCCTGAGTATTCAATATCAGTTGAAGGTACAATAAAAAAAGATGAAAGAGCCATTGGAGGCTTTGAAATTCACCTTGTTAATGTTGAGGTACTTTCTGCACCACAGGAAGCACCTGCAATAAATCTTTCAAAAAGAAAACTTGGTGTTACAATTGAGAAAAATATTGAACTTAGACCACTTACCCTTAGAAACAACCGTGAAAGAGCTATTTTCAAGATGCAAGAGGGTGTTGTAAGAGGGTTTAGAGATTATCTTTTTAAAGAGGGCTTTACAGAAATTCGCACACCTAAGATTGTAGCAACAGGGGCAGAGGGTGGAGCTAATATTTTTAAGCTGGATTACTTTGGTAAAAAGGCATTCCTTGCACAAAGCCCACAGTTTTACAAGCAAATGTTGGTTGGAGTATATGAAAGAGTATTTGAGGTTGCTCCGGTTTTCCGTGCAGAAAAGCACAATACAACAAGACATCTTAACGAATATATCGGTTTGGATTTTGAAATGGGCTTTATTAGCGATTTCCGTGAAATTATGGAAATGGAAACAGGTGCAATTAAAAATATGATTGAGCTTTTGAAAAGCGAATATGAAAGAGAGCTTAAAATTTTGAACCTTGAATTGCCTGAGGTTACAGAAATTCCTACTGTTAGGTTTAAAGATGCAAAGGAAATGGTTGCAACGGAATATGGCAGAAAAATTAAAGACCCTTATGACCTTGAGCCAGAAGAAGAACAGCTTATAAGCAAACTTTTTAAAGAAAAATATAATAGTGATTTTGTTTTTGTTACACATTATCCTGTTAAAAAACGTCCTTTCTATGCTATGGATGACCCATGTGACCCTAAGTATACTTTAAGCTTCGACCTTCTTTTTAGAGGAATGGAAATTACTACAGGCGGACAGAGAATTCATAATTATGACGACCAGGTTGCTAAAATGATTTCAAAGGGACTTGACCCAGCGGATTTTGAAGGCTACCTTATGATACACAAATATGGTATGCCACCGCACGGCGGACTTGGAATGGGTCTTGAAAGGCTTTGCATGAAGCTTTTAGATGAAAGCAATGTACGTGTAGCATCAATGTTCCCAAGAGATATGTCAAGACTTACTCCATAAAACCTTAATACCTTGGAGGTTTAGTCTAACTGATTATAAATTTTACATGAAAGGTAGATTTTATGAAAATTACAGATGAAATGATTGATTACATCGGAATTCTTGCACGTCTTAAACTTCAAGATGAAGAGAAAGAAACTGCAAAAACGGAGATGGAAAAAATAATTAACTATATGGATACACTTAACACACTTGACACAACAGGTATCGAGGCAATGAGCCATGCTTTTCCTATGAATAATGTTTTCAGAGAAGACGTTGTTAAACCATCGGTAGATAGGGATATTATTACTTTAAATGCTCCGGCTAAAAAAGACGGATGCTTTAAAGTGCCAAAAACTGTAGAATAATAGGGGGAGCATAAAAAATGGAACTTAGTAAAATGACTGCCCTAGAGATTGGCAGCAAAATAAAATCTAAAGAACTTGGTGTTGTTGAGGTAACTAAGGCAGCACTTGAAAATATTGAAAAAACAGATAAAGCATATAACGCTTTTGTAACAATTTGTGCTGATAAAGCTCTTGCTCAGGCAGAAAAGGTTCAAAAGGGGATTGATGACGGAACATTAACTTCTCCTCTTGCAGGTGTGCCTATGGCAGTGAAAGACAATATGTGTACAGAGGGAATTTTAACTACTTGTGCATCTAAAATACTTACAGGCTTTAAGCCAACTTATTCTTCAACAGCTGTAAGAAAGCTTGAAGAGGCTGGTGCAGTAATTCTTGGTAAGCTTAATATGGATGAATTTGCCATGGGCTCTACTACAGAAACATCTGTGCATGGTGCAACCATAAATCCTTGGGGCGAAAATAGAGCACCAGGTGGTTCAAGCGGTGGTTCGGCGGCGGCTGTTGCGGCAGATGAGGCTTACTATACATTGGGTTCTGACACTGGCGGTTCTATTCGTCAGCCAGCAGCATTTTGTGGCGTAACAGGTCTTAAACCTACCTACGGTGCTGTTTCACGTTATGGTCTTATTGCCTATGCTTCTTCTCTTGACCAAATTGGACCTATTGGCAAAAATGTTGAAGATATTGCAGAGGTTTTGTCTGTAATTAGTGGACATGACCCTAAAGACAGCACATCCGTAAAGCAGGATTCACTTAAAATTACTCTTACTAACAACATAAAGGGCAAAAAAATTGGACTTCCAAAAGATTATTTTGGTGAAGGTCTTAATCCAGAAGTAAAGGCATCTGTTCTTGCAGCGGCTAAAAAGCTTGAAGAACTTGGTGCAATAGTTGAAGAATTTGAAATGCCTGAGTTGCAGTATGCTATACCAGCATATTACATTATTGCTTGTGCGGAAGCAAGCAGTAATCTTTCACGTTTTGATGGTGTAAAATATGGCTATGCGGCACCTGAATTTAATGATTTAACAGACCTTTATTACAAATCAAGAAGTGAAGGTTTTGGAATAGAAGTTAAAAGAAGAATTATGATTGGTGCTTTTGTTTTATCCAGCGGATATTATGATGCGTATTACAAAAAAGCATTGCAAGTCAAGGCTATAATTAAGCAGAGCTTTGACCGTGCTTTTGAAAAATATGACTGTATTCTTAGCCCAACAGCACCTACAACAGCTCTTAAAATTGGCGAAAATTTAAGTGACCCACTTAAAATGTATCTTGGGGATATTTATACAGTATCGGTTAACCTTGCGGGACTTCCATCAATGGTTGTGCCTTGTGGTTTTGACAGCCAAGGTCTTCCTATTGGGTTACAACTTACAGGTAAGGCGTTTAGTGAAAACGAAATTATGAATGTTGGCTATGCTTTCCAAAAGTCAACAGACTATCATACAAAGAAACCTGTTCTTAAAGCAGGAAAGGAGGCGTAAGTAATGGAATTTTTAACCACATTAGGCTTAGAGGTTCATACTGAGCTTTCTACTCAAACAAAAATTTTCTGCAGTTGTACAACAGAGTTTGGCGGTGACCCAAATACTCACGTTTGTGAGGTTTGTACTGGTATGCCTGGTACGCTTCCTGTTTTAAACGAACAAGTAGTTGAATATGCAATACGTGTAGGGCTTGCTACCAACTGCGAGATTACAAAATATAATAAATTTGACAGAAAAAATTATTTCTACCCTGACCTTCCTAAGGCTTATCAGGTTAGCCAGCTTTACGCACCAATTTGCCAAAATGGTCATATAGACATTGAAGTTGGTGGCGTTACAAAATCAATCAGAATTAAAGAAATCCACATGGAGGAAGATGCAGGCAAGCTTATTCATGACCCATGGGACGACTGCACTTTGGTAGATTATAACCGTTGTGGCGTACCTCTTCTTGAAATTGTTTCTGAGCCAGATTTTTGCAATGGTGAAGAAGTTATTGCTTACCTTACAAAACTTAAATCTATTTTACAGTACACTGATGTGTCTGACTGTAAGATGGAACAGGGTTCACTGCGTGCAGATGTTAACCTTTCTGTTAGACCTGTTGGTACAGATGAACTTGGCACAAGAACTGAAATGAAAAATATAAACAGCTTTAAGGCTATTGCGAGAGCCATTGAAGGCGAAAGAAAACGCCAGATTGAGCTTATTGGAGAGGGCAAGAGAGTTGTTCAAGAAACAAGAAGATGGGATGATAACAAGGGTTCTAGTTTTGCTATGCGTAGCAAAGAAAATGCACAGGACTATAGATATTTTCCTGAACCAGACCTTGTACCAATAGAAATAAGCGATGAGTGGATTGAAAGAGTAAGGGGAGAGCTTCCAGAACTTCCAGACACAAAAAAGAAGAGATACCTTGCAAATTATGGTTTGCCAGAATATGATGTTGATATTATTACAGGTTCTAAATTTCTTGTAAAGATATTTGAAGAGGCACTTGAGGCTTGTGGTGAGGCGAAAGAAGTTTCAAACTGGATTATGGGCGAAGTACTTCGACTTGCAACAGATACAAGTACAGATATTGAGGACATCAACTTTACATTTGCAAACCTTGGTAAGCTTATTCTTCTTGTTAAAAACAATGTTATTAACCGTGGAACAGCCAAGGAAGTATTTGAAAAAATGTTCAAAGAAAATATTGAACCTGAGCAGTATATAAAAGAAAATGGGCTTGAAATGGTTAACGACGACGGTGCTGTGAGAGAAGTTGTTGTATCAGTGCTTCAGTCTAATCCTAATAGCGTTGCTGAGTTTAAAGAGGGTAATGATAAGGTTACACGTTTCCTTATGGGACAGTGCATGAAACAGCTTAAGGGTAAGGCAGACCCAGGAACTGTTAATGTAGTAATTGCAGAAGAACTTGCCAAAATGTAGAGAAAGTTTATAATAAAAAAAAGAGGTATAGCATTAAGCTGAACCTCTTTTTTTTATTGAATTTTATTCCATTGAATTTGTTGAGCCCAAAACATCTGTAATTTTCTTTTCAACCATTGCTTCAATATCATTTCTTGCATCGCCAAGGTAACCTCTTGGGTCAAAAGCTTCAGGTTTTTCAACCAACGCTTTTCTTACAGCAGCGGTCATTGCAAGACGTATGTCTGTATCCATGTTTATTTTACAAACAGCCATCTCGCTTGCCTTACGAAGCATTTCAACAGGAATACCACTAGCACCCTTAATTTGTCCACCAAATTGATTGCAAGTTGCAACTGTATTTTGGTCTACAGAAGATGCACCATGAAGAACGATAGGGTAGTTATGGAAACCAGCTGCTTCTAATTTTTCAGTGATTGTTTTAAGTCTTTCAAAGTCCAGTTTTGCTTCGCCCTTAAATTTGTATGCACCGTGGCTTGTACCAATTGCAATTGCAAGTGAATCTACACCTGTGCGTTTAACAAAATCTAAAGCTTGGTCAGGGTCAGTGTAAGTTGCACCCTCGGCAGCAACCTTAATTTCATCTTCAATGCCAGCAAGTTTGCCAAGCTCTGCCTCAACAACAACACCTCTAGCGTGTGCAAAGTCTACAATCTCCTTAGTTTTAACTATATTCTCTTCATAATCGAAGTGTGAACCGTCAAACATAACTGAGGTGAAGCCTACTTCTATACATTTCTTGCAAATTTCAAAATCAGCACCATGATCTAAGTGAAGTGCAATGTCAAGACCTGTTTCTTCAACAGCTGCATCTACAATAGCTTTTAAATAGTGTGGGTGCATATAATTAAAAGCACTTTTTGAAACCTGAAGAATTACTGCGGAATTTTGTTTTTTGCAAGCATTAACAACTGCCTGTACAATTTCCATATTATTAATATTAAAAGCACCGATAGAATATTTTCCTGCAAAAGCTTTTTCAAACATTTTTTTTGTTGTAACTAAAGACATAAAAGTACCACCTTTCGTTTTGGGTATTAAATTTGTTTACGCGATATAGATTATAATACTTTTACCAAGTTTATACAAGTAAATTAATTTTACAAAAGTGTTTAAATTTTTTAAATTGTGTGTTATAATGAGTCTACAAAAAAAGTTTGAGGGATGAATGTTTTCATGGTATATTTATTAATTATTTTTTTAATAATAGCTTTAGACCAATATACAAAAAAAATTGTTTGCGATAACCTTGAACTTGAAGAAAAGCGTGAAATTAAAAATACAAATATTATGTTTTGGCATAAAAAAAATACAGGTATTTCCTATAGCAGTTTCAGTGCTTACCCAAAACAGATAACTATTATTACAGGCGTTATTGCTACAATAAGTTTTTTTATATTTATGTTTTTGCTACCTATTAAAGGTATTAAAATCATTAAAACTGGTTTTGCGTTTATGATTGGTGGTTCAATAGGTAATTTAATTGACCGCTTTAGGAATAATTGCGTTACTGATTTTATATATATAAAATGTAAGCATACACCTATATTTAATTTAGCTGATGTTTTTGTGGTTTTGGGTGGGACAATTATGTTTATTTCATCCATTTGTAAAAAAAATTAAATAAAAACCTGGGATGTTCGACAACTTGTTTATTTTGAACCTACATTTTTTATAAGGGAACCCCATACACTGCTTGATATGTCAGGCCCCAAGATAATTCCCTTTGGGCGGGGGAAGGCATTATCAGTGGTTGCGGATACCCACCTAGCGTTAGCTAGGTGTCAAAAGGCAGGAACGGCATTCTGGGTTACAATATTGTAAAACTAAAGACGAGAATTATTTTCTCGTCTTTTTTGTTATATTAAATTTAAAAGTAAATAAAATAGATATAGTACAAACCTTTAGGGGAGGGGATATCTGTGAAAAAAATATTCATTCTGTTAGTTATGATGTGCTTTTTAACTAGTGGATGCACAACAAAAAAAGAAGAGTCAAAAGAAATAGGCAGTATAATAACCGAGGGTCAGAATGAAGAAACAACCAATACTTTGGGGGAAAATATACCTGTTTCTCGAGCAGTTGCGGCAAAAATGCTTGCCCTTGCTATGAGCGACTGTGACGAAATAACTTCTATGGATAACGAAATAAATTTTAGTGATGTTGCAGAAACGGATTGGTACTATCCATACATAAATAGGGTGTGCTATTTGGGTTATATGCAGGGCAGCGATGAAGGATTTATGCCAAATGAGCCACTCAATTTATATCAGGCACAGATGCTTATTAACAAAATCTCTAATGAAAAGATTGAAGTAAACGAAAGTGATAAGAAAAAAGCTATATCATATAGCCTGTGGTGTAAGTTCTTTTTAAAGGCAGTTGAAGGTAGGCTAGAGGAACTTAAACTGACTGAAAAAACTATAGGTATATTTGCAACTACCGAAAACGGAGATATGCCATCGTGGATAACCTCTACAAGTGAGGGTGTCCTTAAATATCAAGGTTATGCAATGGATGCCTATGTTGACAAGACTATAAAGGTTTTGGTAAAAGAGGATGAAATAGTAGGTATTTTGAATTTGGTAAGTAATGATGCTTGCTTTGAAAACGCATATGTTAGCAAGTTAAATAGCAGTGAGTGCAGTGTTGTATATGAAAGCGGATGCCGTGTGTTGAATTGCGAAGAAAGTGTGCCTATGCCTATAGGTACAGTAACTATTAAAGAAGGAAAGATTATAAATGCCATTTTTGCCGAAAACGATATTAGAAGCACCATTAAGCTGGCAGATAATAAAAAAATATCCCTTGAAGATGCAGGTGATATTTCTGTAGATGAAAAGCTTAAGGTTTACGATGTGACAGACAAAGACCAAGTTGTATGTAAAGGAATTTCAGCCCTTGTATGTGGAAGTGATATTGCAGATTTTTATCGTGAAAACGGTATTATTTGTGGTGCAGTTATAACTAAAACTACTTCGCCCAAAAAAATACGTACGGTTATAGGAACAACAAATTTTCAGGGATATATTCATTCAACAGTATCCCTAAGTTCCTTAAATGCCATGAAAGTAGTATGCTCAAAAGGAACAGTTGAAGTAACTGAACTTAACATTACAACAGAAAATAGCAACGACTACTTTGGTGAGTTAAAGCGTATTTATATATCGCCGCAAAAAAATGGCGAAACTATTTCGATTAATTCCATAGAAAGAAATTGGTCGGATAAAATACCAAAGTACAAAGGAACTATAGAAATTGAAAAACGTGAAGATGGTTTTGTTATTGTGAACGAAGTTGATATGGAAACTTATATTACGGCAGTTGTGCCAAGTGAAATGCCTACTTTATATGGAGTTGAGGCAGCAAAGGTTCAGGCAGTTTCAGCAAGAAGTTATGCCTATAATCAATATTACGCTAACAAATATCATAGCTATGGTGCAAATGTGGATGATTCTGTTTTGTGCCAAGTTTATAATAATGTGGAGCCAAATGAAACTTCAAAGAAATCAGCCGATGAAACAGAGGGACTTTGCCTTACTTACAACGGTGAAGTTATTAGTGCTAACTTTTTTTCTACATCATGTGGTACCTTTGCATCAAGTGGAGATGTTTGGGCGGCAGACGGTGGGAAAGTATTTCCGGCGGAAACAAAAGAATATTTAAAGGCACATTGTGATTATACAAAGCCTCTTAACAATGAGGAAAACATAGCTGAATTCTTAAAAAAATCAGAAAAATCGTGCTATGACAGTTGGGTAAACTGGTATAGGTGGAGTATTAAAATGACGGGTGATGAAATATCAACAGCAATAAATAAAAATATTGAAGTTGCTTGGAAAAATCATCCACTTTTAGTAAAAACATTGCAGGGTGACGGTAGCTATAAAAGCAGAAGTGTAAGCAACATAGGCAAAATAAAGAAAATTTCAGTAGTTAAACGAGGTGAAGGCGGAAACATTATGGAGCTTTCCCTTGTAGGTGAAAAAGCAACTGTTCTGCTTAAAACAGAATATGTAATAAGAACGGTACTTCGCCCAGTAAGCTATAGCGGTTCAGCGGTTAAGACAGTGCTTAATAATGGAAAAGAGATGTCAAATTATGCTATTATGCCAAGTGCATTTTTTACAATGGAGGTAACAAACGATGCAAATGGTTTTATAAGCGGAATTACGTTTATAGGCGGTGGCAATGGTCACGGCGTTGGAATGAGTCAAAATGGGGTTAAAGGTATGGCCGATAGCGGATTAAGCTATGTAAAAATTTTGCAATATTACTACAAGGGTACGGAATTAAACAAAAAGCTTTGAACTTTATGAAGAAAGATGGTAAACTTTTAGCAAGTGATAAGATGATATGTACAAAAGAAGGAGTTTTAATATGCTTTCCAAAATAACTAGCTGTGGAATAATAGGAGTTGACGGATTTTTGGTTGGGGTAGAAGTTGATGTAAGCAACGGTCTGCCAGCTATAGATTTGGTTGGTTTGCCAGACTCTGCGGTTAAAGAATCCCGTGAAAGAGTACGCACTGCCATAAAAAACAGCGAGTTTCAGTTTCCGGTAAAGCGAATAACAGTTAACCTTGCTCCTGCGGACATGAAAAAAGAAGGGCCTTGTTTTGACTTGCCTATTGCAGTGGGAATTTTAACTTGCAGTGGAATAATATCGGCTGAAAGTGTTGCAGATACTATGATAACAGGGGAGTTATCACTTGATGGGTCGGTAAATGGTGTAAACGGTGTTTTGCCTATGGTTTACAGTGCTTTTAAAAGTGGAATTACGAAGTTTATTGTACCAAAAGACAATGCAGATGAGGCATCTTTGGTACAGGGTGCAAAGATATATGCAGTTGAAAATCTTAAACAGCTTTGCGACCACCTTAATGGACAAAAAAATCTTGAGCCATACTGTGTTAATATAGAGCAAATATTTTGCAGCGATGACAGTAAGGATATATTAGATTTTGCTGATGTTAAGGGACAAGAAAATGTGAAACGTGCCATGGAAATTGCAGCAGCCGGGTATCACAACATTCTTATGGTTGGCCCTCCAGGCTCTGGTAAAACAATGCTTGCAAAGCGAATGCCATCAATAATGCCTGATTTAACCTTTGATGAATGTGTGGAAATTACTAAAATTTACAGCGTTTCAGGTTTGCTTTCAAACAAAAGTGCACTTATAAATAAACGCCCGTTTAGGTCACCACATCACACTATTTCGGCATCGGCTCTTACAGGTGGCGGTCGTATTCCAAAACCTGGTGAAATTTCCCTTGCCAATAAAGGTGTATTGTTTTTAGATGAACTGCCGGAATTTGCAAGAAATGCCCTTGAAATTATGCGTCAGCCCCTTGAAGATGGTGATGTTACAATATCTAGGGTTAACGGAACGGTTACATATCCTGCAGACTTTATGCTTTTGGCGGCAATGAATCCGTGTCCATGCGGATACCTTGGTGATGGTGACAAGTGTCATTGTACCCAAAATGAAATAATTAAGTATACAAGTAAAATAAGTGGTCCATTGCTGGATAGAATAGATATTCAGGTTGAGGCAAGTGCTATAAAGTATGATGATTTAAATAGTAGTGAAAGACAGGAGTCATCGGCAGAAATTAAAAATAGGGTTATACAGGCACACAAGCTGCAACTGGAACGATACAAGGATGACAACATTCAGTTTAACAGTCAGCTTACAGCACCATTGATAGAAAGGTACTGTGTATTGGGACAGAAGGAACAAGCACTTTTAAAAGCAGCTTTCGATAGGCTTAATTTAAGTGCCCGTGGTTACCACAAAATATTGAAAATGGCACGTACAGTTGCAGACCTGGACCAAAGTGAAAATATTACCGCAAGGCATTTGGCAGAGGTTATACAATACCGAAGTCTGGATAGAAAATATTTAATGTAAAGATAATCAGTCATTTAGCATACCTTATTGTATTGGAGGTGTTCTGATGGCTGATTTTATTTTGTATTTAACTGGAATAATTAACAATTTGGGATATTGGGGTATTTTGGGAACAACTGGGTTGGAATATGCGTGTTTTCCCGTTTCAAGTGAACTTTTACTTCCATTTATAGGATATTCAGTATACATGGGCAGGCTTAACCTACCATTGGCAGTATTGTCTAGCACAATTGGTGGCGTGGTAGGGTGCAGTTTTTGCTACGGTGCAGGCAGATTTGGACGTGGGGTAATGGACAAAATATTTGTAAAGCGTTTTTCTTCCATAGGTCAAGGCATAAACAAAGCCGAAAATTATTTCATAAATGCAGGCAAACAGTCAGTTTTTTTTGGCAGACTTATGCCAATAGTACGCACCTACATATCATTTCCTGCAGGCATGGCAAAAATGAATTATCTAACTTTTTTGGGATTTTCGGCAGCGGGAGCATTGATTTGGAACACATTTCTTATTTCCCTTGGATATTTTATGGGGGAACATTGGGAGCAAATAACTATATTATTTGAAAACAACAAAGTTGGAATTAGCCTTATTGTGCTTATGCTTATAGGAATTATTTGGATAAACAAAAAAAAGAAGTAAATCCACATTTTTCGCATGGTTTACTTCTTTGAATTAAATTTATATACATATTTTGAAAATTGAAGGTGTTTTTGTTGTTGTGTTTTAAATATCCTTCTCAGTTTTAAGTGTAAAACCATTTTTCTTTAATAGGTTGGCGGTTATTCCGTTGCCATCAATTAATGTAGAACTGAAGGTACCGTCATATATTTTTCCTATTCCACAGGAGGGGCTATTGCTTTTAAGTACAACAAGCTGTGCCCCTACCATCTTAGCAATTTTTAATACCTCATTTGCACCTTTTTCAAATTCTTGCGTATGAATTTCCCCGCTAGAGTCTACAACATTATTTCCTTTAATTTCTAACGGTTTACGTGGTGTTGGTAAGCCACCAAGCTGTTCGGGACACACTGGAATAACTGTGTGTCTGTCAAGCAAGGCAGTTATATTGGGGTATTCTTTAATTTCACAGTTATATTTACAGCCTATGCCAACAAGGCAGGCACTTACCAATATATTCATAATTAGTTAAGCTCGCTTTCAACATCAAGTGCTTCAACCAGAACAACGTCTTCATTTCTTTCGGCAAAGGTGTTCAGTGTATACTGGTTAGCAAATAATAATAATGGACGCATAAAGTGGTCATATACTATCATAGTACGTGCGTTTTCGTACTGTTTAAGGCTAGAAGGGTTATCCGTTTTAACCCAACGTACAACGCTGAAATTAAGGCTTTCCATGCGAATATCACAGTTATATTCGTTTTTAAGGCGATACTCAAATACCTCAAACTGAAGTACACCAACTGCACCAAGTACAATCTCATTATAATCGTTTGTGTAAACCTGTATTGCACCCTCCTGTGCAAGCTGTTGAACTCCCTTTTGAAAATGTTTTGCTTTAAGGGAATTAATAGGTCTTACACGCATAAAAAGTTCGGGCGGAAAGGTAGGCAGTGGCTCGAAAAAAAGCTTGTCCTTGCAGGTTGTAAGAGTATCACCAATTTGATAATTTCCAGAGTCATAAATACCGATAATATCTCCAGCTACAGCCGTATCTACAGTTTCACGTTCATTTGCCATAAGCATTGTGCTTTGGCTAAGTTTAAACTGTTTACCTGTGCGTGAAAGAGTTACGTTCATTCCACGCTCAAATGTTCCGCTGCAAATACGGAGAAAGGCAAGTCGGTCACGGTGGGCAGGATTCATATTTGCCTGAATTTTGAAAATAAACCCACTAAAAAAGTCATCTGTAGGTGAAACTTCTCCAGTTGTTGTTTTCCTTGCAGCTGGGGCAGGGCTCATATCAAGGAAATGTTCCAAGAAAGCAGTAACACCAAAGTCTACAAGGGCTGTACCAAAAAATACAGGGGAAAGTTTTCCTTTTAATATCTGGTTCATATCAAATTCGTTACCTGCACCCTCTATAAGTTCAATTTCATTTCTCAGAATTTCAAGGTTGGTTGGAGATATAACGTCATTTAGTTCATCACCAAAAACTCCTTTTTCACCTAATTCTATAACATAATCGGTACGGTAAATATATACCTTGTTTTTAAGGCGGTCATAAATTCCCTGAAAAGTAAGACCGCTACCTATTGGCCATGTAACGCTTACAGATGGAAGCCCGAGAGCCTCTTCCAAGTCCTCTAAAATTTCAAGAGGGTCTTTAGCTTGCCTGTCCAGCTTATTAATAAAGGTAAAGATAGGTATGCCACGCATACTGCAAACCTTAAAAAGCTTTTTGGTCTGTGCCTCAACGCCTTTTGCGGCGTCAATAACCATAACTGCACTGTCTACCGACGTAAGTATTCGGTAAGTATCTTCGCCAAAGTCGTTATGACCTGGGGTATCCATTATGGATACAATTTTGTTTTGATATTCAAACTGCATTACAGATGATGTTACAGAGATACCACGCTGTTTTTCAATTTCCATCCAGTCGGATGTGGCAAATTTTGAATTACGCCTTGCTTTTACGGTGCCGGCTTCACGTATTGCACCACCATGAAGAAGAAGTTTTTCTGTAAGGGTTGTTTTACCAGCATCAGGATGAGAGATAATGCCGAATATTCGTCTTTTGTTAATTGCCTCTAAGTTTGTATTTAATGCCATTGTTTAATTCCTTTCCTTTATATAAATATGATAATTAACACTTTAAATTTAAAAGTCTAAGCACTATTATATGTAGTTTATAAATAAATTGCAACTTTTACATTTCTTTGTTGAAATAAAGTACCTATATATGATAAAATACTGCTGAAAGAAAAAAGAAATTAAATATAATTTTGTTGAAAATGTGTATTATAATTATATTGACAAATAACACTATTTTATGCTAAAATATTTGACAATGCAAACAAACAGTTACAATTTGTTTTATATAAAACACAGGAGGATAGAACGATATGATGAAGCTTTCAGCCACAAAAGAAATTTGTTTTTTGCCCAGCGGGATAAGTGCTTTATTTTTTAAGGACTGCGGTTTTTACGTTTCATCTAATGGTTTTCCAAATGGTTTTGAATATTGTTATTGGCAATGAAAAGAGTTTTTCTTTTTATTGCCTTTTCTTTTGTAAAAAGTCGAAATTCTATAAAAGTGCACCAATTGTGTTTGTTTTTAATAACTATAAAAACTGGTTATTTAACTGGTTATTGAAAGGATGGCAAAAATGCTAAACCGTAAAGACGTTTTAGGACTTCGGGATATGAGCAAGGCTGAAATTTTAGAAATACTTGACACAGCAAAGGAAATGAAAAAACGAATTGATAACCCCGAGCTTAGAGTTTGTGAACTTAAAAACACAAGCATAATAACATTGTTCTATGAAAATAGCACCAGAACTAAAACCTCTTTTGCGTTGGCAGGCAAATATCTTGGTGCAACAGTGCAAGATTTAGGAATAGCCACCAGCAGTGTAAGCAAGGGCGAAAGTCTTATTGATACAGGAAAAACTCTTGACCAAATGGGTGTTGAGATAATGATTATGCGTAACTCCCTTACTGGAGCACCTCATGTTCTAGCAAAAAATGTTAATGCACACGTTGTTAATGCAGGCGATGGTGCTAACGAGCATCCAACCCAGGCACTTTTAGACCTTTACACCATTAGAGATTATAAAAAGAATTTTGAAGGTCTTAAAGTTGCAATAATAGGTGATATTTCCCACAGCCGTGTGGCAAGAAGTAATGTATTTGGATTAAGCAAACTTGGGGCAAATGTTACCCTTGCGGGACCTTCAACATTGCTTGGCGGTTTACACAAGCTTGGTGTGAACACAACATCGGATATAAAATCGGCAATTACTGATGCTGATGTTATTATAGGACTTAGAATACAGTTTGAAAGACAAAAGACCATGAGTTTTCCCGGCGTTGGAGAATATAGGGACCTTTTTGGTATAAACAGTGATTTACTTAAATATGCCAAAAAAGATGTGCTTATTATGCACCCAGGACCCGTTAATCGAGGTGTTGAGTTAAGCACCGAGGTGGTAGACTGCGGAAATTCGGTTATAAATATTCAAGTTAAAAATGGTGTTGCAGTAAGAATGGCAATATTAAAACTTCTTGCAAAGGGAGGCGAAAAACAGTGAAAATTCTTATTAAAAACGGTAGACTAGTAAATCCTGCAACAAAAATTAATGATATTATGGATATACTCATTGAAGATGACAAAATTATTGAAATTAGAAAAGGAATAACCGCTGAAACAGATAAAACCATTAACGCAGAAGGAAAAATAGTCACACCAGGTTTTATTGATGTACACGTGCATTTGCGTGACCCAGGGTTTGAATACAAAGAAACAATTAAAACAGGAAGCATGGCGGCGGTAATGGGAGGTTTTACAACCATTTGCTGTATGCCAAACACAGAACCTGTTATAGACAGCGAAATTATGGTTGAATATATTAAGCTTCGTGCCAAAAGAGAAGCCTTTTGCAATGTGTTGCCTATAGGTGCAATCACAAAAGGACAAAATGGAGAAGAACTTGCAAATATCGGTAAAATGATTAATGCTGGAGCTTGTGGCATAAGCGAAGACGGAAAGAGCGTTCTTAATGCTGCAATGCTTAAAACAGCCATGAATTACTCTAAAATGTTTAACATCCCTGTTATGAGCCATTGCGAGGACAAGTCTTTGGTGGCAGGCGGAGTTATGAATGCAGGCTCTCAAAGCCAGCTTTTGGGTCTTAAAGGAATATCAAATGATAGTGAGGATGTTATTGTTGCCAGAGATATTATTCTTGCAAAAAGCACAGGTGCTAAGCTTCACCTTTGCCATGTGTCTACCAAAGGTGCTATTGACTTAATAAGAGATGCACAGGCAAGAGGTCAGCAGGTTAGTGCAGAAATTTGTCCTCACCACTTTACATTAAGCGATATGAACGTTGTGGACTACGATGCAAACACAAAAATGAATCCACCTCTTCGTTCTAGCGACGATGTTATGGCACTTCGAGAAGCATTGAAAGATGATACAGTTGGAATTATTGCCACAGACCATGCACCACATGGTGTTGATGAGAAAAACTGCGAATATGACAAGGCGGCTTTTGGAATAGTGGGTCTTGAAACAGCATTTGCATTGGGAAACACAGTGCTCGTAGAGGGCAGTTGGCTTACTATAGACAAGCTTATTGAAAAAATGACAATTAATCCAGCAAAGCTGTTGGGTATTGATAAAGGAAGTATTGAAGTTGGCAAGATTGCAGATATTGCAATTATAGACCAAAATTGTGAATATGAAATTGATGCAAAAGCTTTTAAATCAAAAGGCAAAAACACTCCTTTTGACGGATACAAGGTTAAGGGTAAGGTTTTATATACACTTGTAGGTGGAAAGATAAAGGTCGAGGAGGGCAATCTTAATGATAATTGACAAACTTATTGAAAAAATTAAGACAACTGAAAATCCAACCGTAGTTGGTCTTGACCCAAGACTTTCATATGTGCCAAAACATATTCAACAGCAATGTTTTGATGAATTTGGGAAAACACCAAAAGCTGTTGCTGAGGCATTTTTCATGTTTAACAAAGAACTTATAGATGCTACATTTGACCTTATACCAGCTGTTAAACCTCAGGTTGCTATGTATGAAATGCTTGGTGCAGATGGTATAGACAGCTATATTAGAACCATTAAGTACGCAAAGGAAAAAGACCTTGTAATTATTGGCGATGTTAAGCGTGGTGATATTGCATCAACAGCAGAGGCGTATTCTGATGGACATATAGGCCGTATTGACGTTGAAGGCAATAAATTTGAAATCTACCATGAAGATTTTATCACACTTAACCCATACCTTGGCTGGGACTCTATAGAACCATATATGGCTAATTGCAAGGCTTACGAAAAAGGTATGTTTGTGCTGGTTAAAACATCAAACCCAAATAGCGGACAGCTACAGGATTTGGATGTTGGCGGAAAAACCCTATATCAGCACGTTGGTGCACTTACAAATGAATGGGGAAAAGACCTTATGGGCAAATACGGCTACTCAAGCGTAGGTGCAGTAGTTGGTGCAACACACCCTGAACAGGCTAAAAAGCTTAGAGAAATTATGCCAAACACATTTTTCCTGGTGCCTGGATATGGAGCACAAGGCGGAAAAGCAGAGGATTTGGCAGTTTGTTTCGACAAAGACGGGCTTGGTGCAATTGTTAATTCTTCAAGAGGAATTATTGCAGCACACCAAAAGGAACAATATAAAGCAAAATACAGTGAAATGGAATTTGCACTGGCGGCAAGACACGCAGTGTTAAATATGAAAGCTGATTTGAGGAGATGTATATAATGGAGAAAACAATCAAAGCTGAATTGATACTTGAAAATGGCGTTCGTTTCAAAGGCAAGGCTTTTGGCTACATTAAAGAAACCGTTGGAGAAGTAGTGTTTAACACAGGAATGACAGGATATGAAGAGCTTTTAACAGATCCGTCATATGCAGGTCAGATAGTTACAATGACTTACCCTCTTATAGGTAACTATGGAATTAACTTAGATGATATGGAAAGCGACGGACCACGTCTTAAAGGCTTTGTGGTACGAGAAAAATGTGATTACCCAAACAACTGGAGATGTGAAATGGACATCGACGGTTTTCTTAAACAAAACAAAATAATGGGCATTGAAGGTGTAGACACACGTGCCTTAACAAAAATTCTTCGTGACAACGGAACAATGAAGGGTATTATTACAACAAGAGGTAAAGACCTTTCTGATAAACAAATTGAACTTAAATTTGAAAGCCTTAACAACAGAAACGTAATTAGAGAATGTACAATTAAAGAAAAATATGAAATTCCAGGCAAAGGAATACACATTGCCTTTGTTGACATGGGTGCAAAACGTGGTCTTTTAAGAGATTTTAAGGCTCGTGGATGTAAGCTCACCGTCTTTCCAGCTTTTTCAACAGCAGAGGAAATTTTGGCTGTAAATCCAGATGCGGTATTCCTTTCAAATGGCCCTGGCGACCCTAAGGATGTACCCGAAATAATTGAAACAGTAAAGCAAATTGTTGGCAAAAAACCAATCCTTGGCGTTTGCATGGGAAATCAGCTTATAAACCTTGCTTTAGGCGGTGACACAAAAAAAATGAAGTTTGGTCATCACGGTGGAAATCACCCAGTTAGGGACCTTAAAACTGGCAGAGTGTACATTACAAGCCAAAATCATGAATATGTGGTTTGCGACCTCCCTGAAGGTGTAGAGGCGGCTTTTGTCAACATAAATGATGATACAATTGAGGGTATAAGACATAAAACTTTACCTATTTTCAGTGTTCAGTTCCATCCAGAGGCAAGCCCTGGACCATTGGATTCAGGCTTCTTGTTTGACAGATTTTTAGAAGTAGTAGAAAGAGGTGGAGATAATGCCTAAGGATAATACAATTAAAAAAGTTCTTGTAATTGGTTCTGGTCCTATCGTTATAGGTCAGGCGGCAGAGTTTGACTACTCTGGCACTCAGGCAGTTCAGGCAATAAAAGAAGAGGGCATTGAGGTTGTGCTTGTAAACAGCAATCCAGCTACAATCATGACAGATAGAGATATGGCACATCATACCTACATTGAGCCTTTAACAGTAGAATTTATTGAAAAGGTTATAGCAAAGGAACGTCCTGACAGCATTATTGCAGGCATGGGTGGACAAACAGGTCTTAACCTTAGCTGTGAGCTTTATGATAAAGGTATACTTGCAAAATATAATGTTAGGGTAATCGGTACTTCAATTGAGGCTATTAAAGAGGGCGAAGATAGAGATTCCTTTAAGAAATTAATGGAGAAAACTAATCAGCCTATAATTGAAAGTGAAGTTGTTACAACTGTTGACGACGCAGTGGCTTTTGCTGAAAAAATTGGCTATCCAGTAATTGTTCGTCCGGCATACACTCTTGGTGGAACAGGCGGCGGTATTGCTGATGACGAAGACCAGCTTAGGGAAATTGCAACACAGGGTATCCATTTAAGCCGTGTTGGACAGTTGCTTATTGAAAGAAGTATTAAGGGTTGGAAAGAAATTGAATTTGAGGTAATGCGTGACGGAGCAGGAAACTGTATTACAGTATGTTCTATGGAAAATGTAGACCCTGTTGGTGTTCACACAGGCGATAGTATTGTTGTAGCTCCTGCACAAACTCTTTGCGACAGAGAGTATCAGATGCTTAGAAAAGCTGCTATTGATATTATAGACTCAATAGAAATTGAGGGTGGATGTAATGTGCAGTTTGCTCTTGACCCATATAGCTTTAATTATGCAGTAATTGAAATTAACCCTCGTGTTAGCCGTTCATCTGCCCTTGCTTCAAAGGCAACAGGCTATCCTATTGCTAAGGTTGGTGCAAAAATTGCCCTTGGTTATAGGCTTGATGAGATTAAAAATGCTGTTACAAAGAAAACCTATGCTTGTTTTGAGCCTACAATTGATTACGTTGTTTGTAAAATACCAAAGTGGCCTTTTGATAAATTTAAATGTGCAAAGCGTACTCTTGGTACAAAAATGATGGCTACTGGGGAAATTATGTCTATTGGAAACAGCTTTGAAAGTGCGTTATTAAAGGGTATTCGTTCCCTTGAAATAGGTCAGTATACACTTGAAAGAAAGTATAGTAAATCTAAAACCTTGGACGAGCTTAAAAAGAGAGTTGTTGTGCCAGACGATGAAAGACTTTTTGACCTTGCAGAAATGCTTCGTCGTGGTTACAGAGTTGAAAAAGTTTGCGAAATTACAGGTATGGACAAGTTTTTTGTATATAAAATTAAAAAGATTGTTGACCTTGAGGAAGAACTTAAAACACTCACAATTGAAGACCTTAACGAGGATTTATTAAGGGAATACAAAAAAATAGGATTTTCAGACAAAGGTATTGCAGACCTTTTACAAGTTGCACCACCAGAGATTTACAAGCTTCGTAAGGAATGGAACATCATGCCAGTATACAAAATGGTTGACACTTGTGCTGGTGAGTTTGAAGCCGTTACACCTTACTACTATTCAACCTACGACGAATATGATGAGGTTGTTGTATCAAACAAGAAAAAAGTTATTGTTATCGGCTCAGGCCCAATAAGAATTGGTCAAGGTATAGAATTTGACTATTGTTCGGTACATTCTGTGCTTGCCCTTAAACGTGCAGGCATTGAAACAATTATAATTAACAATAATCCAGAAACAGTTTCAACTGACTTTGATACTTCGGATAAGCTTTATTTTGAACCTCTTACCGAAGAGGATGTATTAAATATTGTTGAGAAAGAAAAGCCTGATGGAGTTATTCTTCAGTTTGGTGGTCAGACAGCAATTAAGCTTGCAAACTTCTTCCGTGAAATGGAAATACCTATTTATGGTACAAAGCCAGAGCAGATTGATGCAGCGGAGGACAGAGAAAAGTTTGAGGAATTGCTTGAAAAGTTAGACATAAAACGACCAAAGGGCAAGGGCGTTTGGAGTGTAGAAGAAGGAATCGAAGTTGCAAATGACCTTGGATACCCTGTACTTGTAAGACCATCTTATGTACTTGGAGGACAGGGCATGGAGATTACTTACATGGAAGACCAGCTTGTTAAATATCTTGAAGCGGCTTTCATTAAGGACACCAAAAACCCTGTACTTATTGACCGTTACCTTTTGGGGCGTGAAATTGAGGTTGACGCCATCTGTGACGGTACTGATGTTGTAATACCAGGTATAATGGAGCATCTTGAAAGAGCAGGAGTTCACAGTGGTGATTCTATCTCAATCTATCCTCCACAACATTTGTCCGACAGGATTAAAGAAGAAATTATGGATGTTACAAAGAAAATCTCAATTGCTCTTGAAGTAATTGGTATGATTAACATTCAGTTCATTGAATATAAGGGCGAACTTAATATTATTGAGGTTAACCCACGAAGCAGCCGTACTGTTCCTTATATTAGTAAGGTTACAGGCGTGCCTATTATAGATTTAGCAACAAAGGTTATGCTTGGCAGTAAACTTAAAGACCTTGGCTACGAAAGTGGAATTTGCCCAGAACCATCAATGGTTTGCATAAAAGTGCCTATTTTCTCTACAGAAAAACTTCCACAGGTTGAGGTTAGCCTTGGGCCAGAAATGCGTTCTACAGGAGAGATACTTGGCGTAGGCAAAACACTTGTAAATGCACTTTACAAGGGCTTTATTGCTGCAGGTACAATTTTACCAAAGAAAAATGGTACTGCACTTGTAACTATTAAGGAATTTGACAGACCTGATTTTCTGCCAATTGCAAACCGTCTTAACAAGCTTGGCTATAAGTTCCTTGCAACTGATGGAACAGCAGAATTTCTTAAAGCAAATGGAATTGAGAACATCACTGTTGTAAGAAAAATAAGTGAAGGTGTTCCAAATGTACTTGATATAGTTAGAAGTGGCATGATTGATATTATCGTTAACACTCCAAATAAGGGTAACAATGCTGTAAGTGACGGATTTAAAATTAGACGTGCGGCGGCAGAAAGCAGCGTAAACCTTATGACATCTTTGGATACAATGAACGCATTGCTTGACGTAATGGAAAGTGATATTACAACTGACAAGGTGGATGTAATTGCACTGGAGGAAATCAAATGAAATCAATTGCCATAGCTGAAATTTTATCCAACAATAAACTAAGCGACGGAATTTTTGAAATGATTATTGCTGTAGATTCAATTGCCAAAGAGGCAAAAGCTGGACAGTTTGTAAATGTGTATACAGGTCTGGGGGAGAATATTCTTCCCAGACCAATATCAATAAGTGAAATTGATAAAGAAAATGGCACTTTAACTCTTATTTATCAAGTGGTTGGAGTAGGCACTAAATGCTTCTCGGATTGTACAGCAGGTCAAGAAATCAAGGTGCTTGGCCCACTTGGTAATGGTTTTATTGTTCCAGAGGAAGAAGCTAGCCATGTTGTTGTTGGCGGAGGCATTGGTGCTCCACCGCTTATTGAGCTTGTAAAAGCACTTAAGGGCGAGGTTAATGTTTTTCTTGGAGCAAGAAGTAAGCCTATTTTGATTGAAAAATTTGAAGCGCTTGGTGCAAGGGTTCACGTTGCAACTGATGACGGCAGTGTTGGTTTTAAAGGCAATGTTGTTGAGCTTATGAATAAAATGCAGCCTAAGGCAGACTTTATATACTCCTGTGGACCTAAAATTATGCTTAATTTTCTTTCCCAATGGGCAAAAAGCAGAGGTATATCGGCACAGGTTTCTATGGAGGAAAGAATGGCATGTGGAATTGGTGCTTGTGTAGGATGTGCAATTAAAATTAAAAAAGAGGGCGATAGTGACTGGCAGAATCTTAAGGTTTGCAAAGATGGTCCTGTATTTATGAGTAACGAGGTGGTTTGGGATGAGTAGTATAAACACAGCGGTAAATATTGCAGGAGTTGAAATGAAAAATCCTGTAACTACAGCATCTGGAACATTTGGTTCGGGTAGGGAATTTGCAGAATTTGTTGACATTAATATGTTAGGTGCAGTTACTGTTAAGGGCGTTGCAGACAAGCCTTGGAAAGGGAATAATACACCACGAATTGCCGAAACCTATGGCGGTATGCTTAATTCTGTTGGACTTCAAAACCCAGGTGCAGAATATTTTATTGAGAATGACATTCCTTTTTTGCGACAGTTTGATACTAAAATAATTGTTAATCTTTGCGGGCACAGCATTGAAGAATATTGTTCTGTAGCACAACGAATGAGCGAAGCTGACGTAGATATGTTCGAGCTTAATATTTCATGCCCAAATGTATCGGCAGGCGGAATTACCTTTGGTACAGACCCTAAAATGGCCGAAAAAGTGGTTTCTGAGGTAAAGAAATATGCCAAAAAACCAATGATTGTTAAGCTTACACCAAACGTAACTGATATTACAGAAATTGCACTTGCAGCAGAGGCTGGCGGAGCAGATGCACTGTCACTTATTAACACATTACTTGGCATGAGAATTGACATAAACAAGCGTAAACCAATTCTTGCCAATAAGGTGGGTGGTTTTTCAGGTCCTGCAATTAAGCCAGTTGCGGTTCGTATGGTTTATCAGGTGTCAAAGGCTACTAATTTGCCAATAATAGGTATGGGTGGCATTTCTTCATGGCAGGATGCCATTGAGTTTATTATGGCTGGGGCAACAGGAGTAGCTGTTGGTACTGCAAATTTTACAAATCCATTAGCAACGGTGGAAATTGTAAAGGGAATTGAAGAATATATGCAAGCCAATGGTATTAATAATTTAGCTGAGATACGAGGAATTATTGAGTAGAATCAGCAAACACGGAGGTGTCTTATGTTAAGTACAGCTAAAATTGAATTTATAGAATTTATGATGAGTGCGGATGTACTTCGTTTTGGAGATTTTGTAACTAAGAGTGGGCGAAACACACCATACTTTGTTAATACAGGCAATTATAAAACAGGTCGTCAAATTGCAACCCTTGCAAAATTCTATTCTAAGCTTATTAAAGAAACTGTAGGTCAAGAATTTGATGCAATGTTTGGTCCAGCGTATAAGGGGATTCCACTTGCAGCAGCAACAGCGGCAAATCTTGCTACAGAATATGATATAGACAAACCATATTTTTTTAACCGCAAAGAAGCAAAAGACCACGGCGAGGGCGGAAGTCTTGTAGGATATAAACCTGTGGATAACGACAATATTATAATAATTGAAGACGTTATTACAGCAGGAACTGCAATACGAGAAACAATGCCTGTTCTTTTTGGGGCAGCTAAAGTTGTTGTAAAGGATATGTTTATATCTGTAAATCGTTGTGAGGTAGGTCAAAACAGTGATAAAACGGCTGTGATGGAAGTTAAGGAAGAATTCGGCATTGAGGTTCATGCAATCATTACTGTTAAGGATATTTACGAGTATCTTAAAGAAAAGGGTACATACGGCGATGTGCTTGGAAAAATGGAAGATTACATGGCTAAATATTGTGTATTCTAAAAATTAGATAATAAAATCCCTGTTGAATATATCAACAGGGATTTTATGTTATATAAGTAATTTAAACAGATTATTTAAATTTGGTATCCAAAATTTTTTCTGCCAGTCTTTTTTCTGTATTGGAAATAACTGCAAAAAAAAGCACCAGTAAAATATTTTCTACAATCTCAACATTTTCCATGGATTGATCAATGTCCAAAGCCCCTAAAATATGCTGATTTGTAAAAGATTGTTCTAATTCGGTGGTTTTAATGTTTTTTTGTATAACAACAAAATTGCTGTAAACCACTTCAAGGGTTTTGGATTTAACATTTGTTACAAGCTGGGTTGTAATTGGTTTTAGTAAAATATTAATATCATTTATAGAAAGTATGCTTTTTAAATGATAGATGATAATAAGTAACATAATGTGATTTTTGTTATATTTCTTTTTCACAGGAGAAGGAAAAAGCTTTGCCTTTGTGTAGTTGTTTATCATTGTTTTTGTAAGTATTTTGTCATCTTTACCACGCTTGTAGTAAGAAAGCTTTGTTTCCATAAAAGTAGTAACCTGATCCATATACAGGTCTATATCTGGAATGTCAGACAGTTCTATGGTTTCAAGGTCTGTTATTTCAAGTGCCAGCGTTTTTAATTCATCATTAAATTTCATTTATGCAATCACTCCAAAAATATCATTTATTTTCGTTGGTAATTCTCCATTATGGGAAATTTCATCAAAAATAGTTATAATTGTATAATTATCACCATCGGCTATTTCAGAAGGTATATTTTTGTTATTTTCCATTTAAAACACCTCCAAAAAATATTATATAGTATTTATAACTATGTGTAAAGTATATTTCTACTGAGGAAAGTGGGATATTAGTAGGAAGAAAAAACTAAGCACATTAAAAGGGATAAACATTTAAATTAGTGAAAAGTTTATATCAGATTAGTATGCACAGGAATACTATGAAAAGAAAGGGGAAAAATGATGTATACAAAGATTATTGACCCAAGTATAGTAATTTACAATGATTATACAAATGAATTTATTGGGAGTGCTAAATTTATCTTAACACCAGAATCCCAAGATGCCCTTCTGAGATTAGTTAATTATAATATTATACCAGCATCATTACTGCTAATGAATTTAAATTTTTATCAACAATCAACTTACTTTGACCCTCCGGTGCTGGACCAAACGGTTCCTCGCAAAGGAATATTGAGAGTAATAGTTGTAAACGACGCTGGAGAACAGATACCAATGGAAATTCGTTTAAGATATGATGCAAGAGCTAGAAGTAATGTTTCAGGAAGTCTGACGTTTTTTGAGAGTGCTGAGTATAACAATATTGAAGTAGATTCCATAGAAGAAATAGTTTATTGACAGGTTCTTTGCTTAATTGATTTTAGTAAAAATTTGTCATATTAATTATTTACATTTAAGAATAAACGTGCTAATATATAGATACAATAACACATAGTTATAAAAACTACATCTTGTATTGGAGGCGTCTAATATGGAAAATATTAAACAGAGAAATTTTTACGAAAGGTTACGGGACCCTGTAAGTGCGCTTACCCATTTTATTGGATTTTTGGCAGCAATACCTATCCTTATAATATTGGTGATTTACAGTGCTAAAGAAGCTACAATTTATCATGTTGTATCTTTTTCAGTGTTTGGTGCTTCATTATTAATGCTTTACGGTGCTAGTGCAATTTATCATGCACTTCCTGTTTCGCCCAAGGCTGTTGCGGTTTTAAGGCGAATAGACCATATGATGATTTTTGTGCTTATTGCAGGCACATATACACCTGTTTGCCTTATAAGCCTTAGGGGTGCATGGGGCTGGACATTGTTGGCACTTGTTTGGGGATTTGCTTTAGGAGGAATTATACTTAAAGCTGTGTGGTTTAACGCACCACGATGGTTGTCCACAGCCATTTATGTAATTATGGGTTGGCTTGTTGTTGTTGCTTTTTATCCACTAGGTAAAGCATTACCCATAAGCGGAATTTTAATGCTGTTAGCTGGAGGAATTGCATATACATTAGGAGCCGTTATATATGCACTTAAATGGCCCAAGCTCAATTTCAAACATTTTGGATTTCACGAAATTTTTCATTTATTTGTATTGGCGGGAACTGCATTTCATGTAATATTTATGTTTATATATGTGTTATAAAACTAATTTAAAAAAGCACTGCATACGTTGATTTTACCACTGGTTTGACCAAAATGTTAGACAAAAGCAGATGCTACACAACTAATAAGGATTGAGCCCTATATTGAATAGGGTTCAATCCTTTTAATTTACTCTTTATACGGTTGTTATTGTAATTATATATTTTTAGCCCAATTTAATCTGGTGAAATACTTTTTTGCCCTTTTGAAGCATAAGCAATCCATTTTTAAAATCATCTTTTGTAACTACAAGGTCAAAATTGTCAACTTTAGATTCGTTCATCTTTAAACCACCTTGCTGAACAAGACGTCTGCCCTCGGCACGTGATGCACAAAGACCAACTTCAGTAAGTATAGTAAGGATGTTCATTCCGTCATCGAGATTTGATGCAGAAATAATGGTTTCAGGTATCGAACCGCCCGCTGTGCCACCGGCAAATAACGCACGTGCCGCTTGTTGAGCTTTCGTTGCTTCTTCTTCATTATGAACAATTTTTGTAAGCTCGAATGCAAGAACTTCCTTAGCTTTATTTATTTCACTGTCCTTAAGAGCACCTAAGCGATGAACCTCCTCCATCGGCAGAAAAGTTAGAAGAGCAAGGCATTTTTCAACATCCTTATCTCCTATATTTCTCCAGTACTGATAAAATTCATATGGAGATGTTTTTTCTGGGTCAAGCCACACAGCACCTTTTTCAGTTTTCCCCATTTTTTTGCCTTCACTATTTGTTAAAAGCTGGAAAGTCATGCCAAAGGCTGGTTTTGATTCTTTACGCCTTATAAGGTCAACACCTTCTATAATGTTACTCCACTGGTCGTTTCCGCCAAGCTGCATAATGCAATCATATTTTTTATTTAATTCAAGAAAGTCATTTGCTTGCATAAGCATATAGTTAAACTCAAGGAATGAAAGACCTTTCTCCATTCTTGTTTTAAAGCAGTCAGCGGCTAACATTCGGTTAACAGAAAAATGTACACCTATTTCACGTAGAAAGTCGATGTAGTTAAGGTTTCTTATCCAATCTGCGTTGTTAACAATTATAGCCTTATCATTGGTAAAATCAATGAAGTGGGAAAGCTGCTTTTTGAAACATTCTACATTATAATCAATTGTGTCAGTAGTCATCATTTTACGCATATCTGTTTTACCTGTTGGATCTCCAATCATGCCTGTACCACCGCCCATAAGGCAGATAGGGCGATGGCCTGCACGCTGCATATGTGCCATAGCCATTACTGTAAGAAAATGCCCAACATGAAGACTGTCGGCAGTAGGGTCAAAGCCAATGTAAAATGTAATTTTTTCTTTCTCAAAAAGCTCTCTTATTTGGGTTTCATGTGTCATTTGTGCAATAAAACCTCTTTCTTCAAGTACCTCAAAAGCGTTTTTCATTTTATTTTCTCCTTTTCAAATTTATATTCTTGTTATCTCTATGGTTTATGATGTGTACAAAAAAAGGGCCTCTAATCCTGCAAAGGACGAGAGAACCCGTGGTACCACCTTAATTTGCGTGCAAAGAATACACGCCTCAATTGCTTTATCGGGCGACCGTCGGCAGTTTAGTGCCGAAAGCTGTGAGCGGTAATTTGTTGTAGTAGTGCTGTAAACCTTTCACCAACCGATTTACTCTCTGCATTTGTAACCTATACAACTCAACGGAAATCCGTCAACTCAGTCATTGCTTAATATTCACATGACGGTATGTTAACATGAAAAAAATATAAAATCAAGGTTTTTTTCCAAGCTGTGCAATTTTTACTATTACTTCTACAGCTTTTTCCATGCTTTGCACTGGTATAAACTCACATACTCCGTGAAAATTGTGACCGCCTGTAAAAATATTTGGACAAGGCAACCCCATGTAACTAAGCCTTGCTCCATCTGTTCCACCACGTATTGGACGAATAATTGGTTCGATATTGCATTCTTCCATGGCTCTTTTTGCAAGGTCAATTACGTGCATACATTCTTTAATCTTTTCTGACATATTATAGTATTCATCGCAAAGATTAAGTTCTATTATATTATCATATTTTTCATTAAGGTCCGCAACTATATTTGTAATGGTAGCCTTACGTTTTTCAAAACTATCTTTATCAAAATCCCTTATAATATAGGACATTTTGCATTGGCTTGGAGTTGCATTAAAGCACGTGAGGTGGTAAAAACCATCATAGCCATCAGTTTTTGAAGGTGTTTCGTCTACAGGCAAACGTGCGGCAAGCTTTGTGCCAATGAGGGCGGCATTTTTCATAATTCCTTTGGCAAAACCAGGGTGAACACTTACGCCTTTTATAGTTATTTTTGCCCTTGCAGCATTAAAATTTTCGTGTTCTAGCTCGCCTATTTTTCCTCCGTCTACAGTATAGGCAAAGTCACAGTCAAATTGCTCCACATCAAAAAAATCTGCACCTCTGCCAATTTCTTCATCTGGCGTAAATCCAATTGAAATATCACCATGTTCAATTTCAGGATGTGTTATAAGGTATTCCATTGCTGTAAGAATTTCTGCGATGCCTGCTTTATCATCAGCTCCTAAAAGAGTGGTGCCATCGCTGGAAATTATATCTTGACCAATGTAATTTAAAAGCACTGGAAATCTAGCAGGGGACAGGGTCACGCCATTAAGAACTATAGGTGTTCCGTCATATTTTTCAGTTATAACAGGAGTAATGCCTTCTCCGCTTGCATCTGGGCTTGTATCCATATGGGAAATAAATCCAATTTTTGAAAACCCTTCGGCGTTTTTTGGTAAGCGAGCTGTTACATAGCCGTTTTTATCAACTTTTACATCACTAAGGCCCATAGATTTACATTCTTTTGCCATATAATAGGCAAAAATAAGCTGTACTCGTGTGCTTGGACAAGATTTTGAGTCTTCATTGGACATTGTATTTAGAGCTGTAAATTTTATAAATCGTTGGGTAACTGTTTTCATAATCAAACTCCTTTTAAGCCATTAGGTAAAATTTTTGTTTATAGCTACGTTTGCAAAAATTCGTGCTTGCGTGTAGCTTTTTTTAATTCTGTTTAAAAAAACATCTATAACAGAATTATATTTGTATGTTATTATTTTGTAGTTAAGTTTTTTAATACTTGAAATCTTATACATTAACACCCTTCTTTTATTATACCATATTTATTAGATTTATTTGTGTTTGTTTATAGATAAATTTTAAAAATCGATAATTTTGTAATTTTAAAATCTCAAGGGGTAACGGGTATGGTTTACCATTTATCTTCTAAGGAAAAGTATGCAGCTTGTCATATATAATATAATAGTCCTACCATCCACCTAATTATTCCTACTGCATTATTTTAACATCAAAGTTAAATATTATATATAGGTTTTTTGCGGATTATGTGCTAAAATTTTTATATAAGAAACGGGGGGATTATGTTGATTAAAACAGAAAAAAGGACGCAGGAAACCGAGGTTGTTGGAAATATTTACTGTAATATGTGCGGAAGACAGTTAAAAACTGACAAACATGGTTATTATGAAGATTTTGTGCATATCGAAAAGCGTTGGGGATACACCTCTGAAAAAGATGGAAAAGAACAAAGTGTGGACATATGTGAGCATTGCTGGGATAAATTTACTGCAGGTTTTGCCATTAAAGATAAATAAAACAGACAGATTTGAAAATATGGCTTTACTTTACTGCTGTAAAATGTTAAAATCATATTAACATTAATCAGCGAAGGTGATAATATTGAATCAAAAAATTAAAAGTGATTTTACGGATAAACTATTTGAGTATGTTCTTAGTATGGAAACCGTTGAAGAGTGTTATCAGCTTTTTGAGGACCTATGTACAGTGCATGAGATTAATGCAATAGCTCAAAGAATGGCAGTTGCAGAGATGTTGGACAGAAAATGTACCTATATTGAAATAGCTGAAAAAACTGGAGCCTCCACCGCTACAATAAGCAGGGTGAATAGGGCTTTAATTTACGGAACAGATGGGTACAAGCTGGCGATTAATAGGGTAAACAAAAAAACAACGACAGATAGCGGTAATCAGGAAGTTTTATCGTAGCATAAAGCTTCCTTTTTATTATTCGTCTTGAAATGTAATTTCTCTAAAATTGCCCCAATGGGGCTTTTTTCACGTGTTTAAAGGACTGGAAACCACACAATTTTAGTTAAGGAGAATATTTATGATAGGTTATGACAAGCTAAATCCAATGCAGAAAAAAGCGGTAGACAAAACAGAGGGCCCAGTGCTAATACTGGCAGGTGCAGGCAGTGGTAAAACAGGTGCACTTACTGTTAGAATTGCACACCTTATTGAAAAGGGTGTTAAGCCTTGGAATGTTATGGCAATTACTTTTACAAACAAAGCTGCGAAGGAAATGCGAGAGAGAGTTAACGGTCTTGTTGGTTTAGGTGCTGAAGATATTTGGGTAAGTACTTTTCACTCAAGCTGTGTGCGTATGCTAAGGCGAGATGCGGACAAGCTGGGCTATGACAGAAATTTTTCTATCTATGATACAAAAGATTCTGAAAAAGTAATGAAAGAAGTATTTACACGTCTTGGCATTGGCTTGCAAGATAAAACATTTACACTTAAAAGCGTTATGGCAGAGATTAGCCGTCAGAAAGAGGAACTCATTTCTCCATCTGAATATTCTCAACAAGTAGGACAGGATTTCAGAGGTGCAAGGATTGCATCATGTTATAGAGAGTATCAAAAAAAGCTTAAACAGAGTAATGCAATGGATTTTGATGATTTAATTTATTTAACTGTTTTGCTCTTACAGACTGAGCCTGATGTTTTGGACTACTATCAAGAGCGTTTTAAATATATAATGGTAGATGAATATCAGGATACAAACACAAGTCAGTATATGCTTGTTAAAATGTTAGCTAAAAAATATAAAAATCTTTGCGTTGTTGGTGATGACGACCAGAGCATTTACGGTTGGCGAGGAGCCAATATAAGGAATATTCTTGACTTTGAGAAAGATTTTCCTGGGGCAGAGGTTATTAAGCTAGAGCAAAATTACCGTTCAACAAAAACCATACTTGAAGCCGCTAATGCCATTATCAAAAATAATAATGAGCGTAAAGAAAAGGCACTTTGGACAGAAAATGCCCGTGGTAGTATAATTCATCTTCATAGAGCAGAGAATGAATATGAAGAAGGAAAATTTATTGCAGAAAAAATTGATGTTCTTATTGGGCGTGGACGTGAATATAAAGAATTTGCTGTGCTTTATAGAACGAATGCACAAAGCCGTGCTATTGAGGAACAATTTCTGAAAAAGAGTATTCCTTACAGACTTTGTGGCGGAACAAGGTTCTATGATAGACGGGAAATAATGGACATACTTGCATACCTTAAGCTTATGGCAAACCCAACAGATGACATTGCATTTAAGCGTGTTATCAATGTACCTAAAAGAGGTATAGGCGATACATCGGTGGAACGTGTTGCGGATTTTGCAACAGAAAATGGAATTGCCATTTATCAAGCACTTACACGCATAAGTGAAATAGATAAGCTTGGAACAAGGGGTAAAAAGTTTGAAGAATTTTACAACCGTATAGAAAACCTTAAATGCGAAAAAGGAGTTCTTCCGTTACCTAAGCTTATTGAAGCTGTGGCTATAAGAACTGGCTATTATGAAGCACTTGAGCTTGAAGGAACAGATGAGGCAGAAACACGCAAGGAAAATATTGAGGAGTTTATATCTAAGGCGGCAGAATATGCAAAACGAGTTGAGGGTGCTGAACTAGAGGGATTTTTGGAGGAAGTTGCCCTTGTTGCAGACATTGACGATTATTCTGAAAATGAAAATGCTGTTGTTCTTATGACACTGCATTCCGCTAAGGGACTTGAGTTTCCATATGTATTTATGACTGGTATGGAGGAAGGTATGTTTCCAAGCTACAGAAGCATAGTTACAGGGGATGAAAAAGATGTTCAGGAGGAAAGACGACTTTGTTATGTAGGTATTACAAGGGCAAGGGAAGAACTTTTTCTTACTCATGCAAGAAGTAGAATGCAAAATGGACAGACTCAATATAATCAACCAGCAAGATTTTTAATGGAAATACCAGAAGAAGTGCTTGAACAACAACAAAAACGTCCTACGGCATATACGCCTGTTTCTCCTCGTAAGGCAGGAGGAGCAAAAAATGCCTTTAATATGGCAGGTGGAGTAGGCTTAAATAAAGCATATGGCGTTGGTACTGCTGCAGACAGCTTTATACCTGCACCAAAAGATTTTTCACTTGACTTTGCTGAAGGCGACAATGTACGTGCACCTAAATATGGCGTTGGCAAAGTAAAAGCCATTAAGCCTGCTGGTGCAGATTTTGAAATTGAGGTAGAATTCAAAGCAAAAGGAACAAAGAAATTTATGGCAAAGCTTTCCAAACTTATTAAGGTGGACTGATAAAATGGAACGAATGAAGCAGCTTATTGACATACTTAATAATGCCTCAAAGCATTATTATCAGCTTGCAGATACCGTTATGACGGATTATGAGTACGACAGGCTGTATGATGAGCTTGTTGACCTTGAAAACAAAACGGGCATTACTCTTTCGGGAAGTCCCACCAAAAATGTGGGGTACACAGTTTTAAGCGGACTTACAAAAATTAAGCACGACAGCCGTATGCTAAGTCTTGATAAGACTAAGGAAGTAGGCAGGTTAAAGGAGTGGCTTGGGAACAACGAGGGTATTCTTTCGTGGAAGCTAGACGGTCTTACTATTGTGTTAAAATATAATAACGGTGAACTAATTCAAGCTGTAACCCGTGGTAATGGCGAAATAGGCGAAGATATAACCCACAATGCAAGAGTATTTAAAAATGTGCCTGTTAAAATTGCTTTCAGTGGAGAAATGGTTCTTCGTGGTGAGGGCGTTATTGCTTACAGTGAATTCAATAAAATAAATGAAGAGTTAAGTGATGATGAAAAATATAAAAATCCTAGAAATCTTTGTAGCGGTACAGTGCGTCAGCTTAATAGTGAAATAGCTGCAAGACGAAATGTAATGTTTTATGCTTTTACTCTTGTAAGTGCAGAGGGCAAAGAATTTGGTGATACCAAAACGCAACAGCTAGATTGGCTTACATCCCTTGGTTTTGACGTGGTGGAGCATATAGTGGTTACATCAAAAACAATAGAGAATACTGTTGTTGAATTTGAGGAAAAAATTAAGGATAACGATTTTGCCTCGGATGGTCTTGTACTTACATTTAATAGTATAAGTTATGGCAAAGGGCTGGGGGAAACATCGAAATTTCCAAAGGATTCCATTGCCTTTAAGTGGGCGGATGAAACAGCTGAAACAATTTTGCGTGACATTGATTGGAGTACATCACGCACAGGGCTTATTAATCCTGTGGCTGTGTTTGACCCTGTGGAGCTTGAGGGAACTACAGTAAACAGAGCAAGTGTACACAACCTTAGCATTATGAAAGAGTTGCAGCTTGGCATTGGTGACAAAATCAAGGTATACAAGGCAAACATGATAATACCGCAGATTGCAGAAAATATTACAAAAAAAGGTAATATGAAAATACCAAAAAAATGTCCTGTTTGCAGTGGCGAAACTGAAGTTAGAAAACTTAATGATGGAGAGGCTCTTTACTGCACAAATCCAAACTGCAATGCACAGATAGTTATGAGTCTTACACATTTTGCCTCAAGAGATGCTATGAATATTGAGGGTTTATCAGAAGAAACCCTAAGTAAATTCGTTAAAAATGGTTTTGTGGAAAATTACACAGACATATTTACTCTTAACAGATTTAAAGAAAAAATTAAGGCTATGGAAGGTTTTGGTGAAAAATCTTACAGTAACTTAATGGCGGCTGTGGAGAAAGCAAAAAATGTACAACTGCCAAACTTTATATATGCTCTTGGTATAAATCAGGTTGGTTTAAACAATGCAAAGCTTTTATGCAAAAACGCCAAAAGTAACATTGAAAATATTAAAAATATAACAGAAGAAGAACTCATTGAAATTGATGGTTTTGGTCAGGTTATTGCCCATAGTATTAAAAACTATTTTTCCAATGAAAAAAATCTTATGCTACTAGAAAAAGCACTAAAATATATTACACTGGAAAATGTTCAGGAAACAGACCAAGACCTTAGTCTTGCAGGAGTTAACTTTGTTATAACGGGTGATGTTGAACATTTTAAAAACCGAAAAGAATTGCAAGCAAAGATAGAAGGCATGGGTGGCAAAGTTACAGCTAGTGTTACCTCAAAAACCAGTTACCTTATCAATAACGATGCCTTTTCAGCATCATCAAAAAATAAAAAAGCAAAAGAACTTAACGTGCCAATAATAACAGAAAATCAGTTTATTGACCAATTTTTGAATGTGTAATTTAAAAACAAAAGCTATTGCGATATACTCTAAAAAAGAACACCTTTTATAATGAAAGATGTAAAAAGGTGTTCTTAGTGTATAAAATTACTATAACATATTAATTTGAATTGAGGTAACGAATATGAATTACTCAGAGGCACTTGAATATATTGATTTAATTTACGGTCTTGGAAGTGACCTTGGACTGAAAAGGGTTGAGGTGCTTATGGAAAAAATGGGCAACCCACAAGAAAATATAAAAATAATTCATGTTGCAGGTACAAACGGCAAGGGGTCTACTTGTGCAATGCTTTCAAATATACTTATTGAACAGGGCTACAGAGTTGGTGTGTATACATCTCCGCACTTAAAGGATTATAACGAGCGATACACAGTCAACAATGTGTATATTTCAAACGATGATTTTGCCAAGCATATGGGCATTGTTAAAACAAGCTGTGATGAACTTGTGAAAGAAGTAATAATTACACAACCTACGGTTTTTGAGGTGATTACAGCCCTTGCTTTTAATTATTTTGCACAGCAAAAGGTGGATTATCTTATATTGGAAGTGGGTCTTGGCGGAAGATTTGATGCAACAAATATAATTCGCAAGCCTGTGCTTTCCATTATAACTAGCATAAGTATGGACCATATGGAATTTTTGGGCAATACTTTAACTAGCATTGCTTTTGAAAAGGGCGGGATAATTAAGGAGAATTGCCCTGTTGTTTTATATACTCAAGGTGATGAGGTGTATGAAACAGAAAAGGCCATTGCCAAGGAACGAAATGCCAAACTATACTTCGCAAAAGAACAGGGAATTACTGTTTTAAGTCAGAATATTGCAGGCACTATTTTTGATATTGAAAATGAATATATAAGTTACAGCAAGGTTAGGCTGGGGCTTTTAGGTGATTATCAGATAAACAATGCCGCTACCGTGCTTTTAGCGTGTAAAGCTCTTAGGGATAGCGGAGTTGAGTTGAGCAAAAAGTCCATTTTGGCAGGTCTTGAAAAAGTCAAGTGGAGCGGCAGAATGGAAATAGTTGAAACAGACCCTATTGTTATTTTGGATGGGGCACATAACATAGATGGTATACATTTGCTTGCACAATCGCTGGAGCATTACTTCAAAAACAAAAAGCTTACACTTCTTATTGGCATACTTGGTGATAAGGAATATGAAAAAATGATTGAAATGCTTTTGCCATTGGCAAGTAAAATTGTACTTACAGAGCCTAACAACTCAAGAAAATGGGATATTGACACACTTACAGAAACTATTGCAAATTTCAAAATTGAAACTTATCGTGAAAAGGATATTGAGAAAGCATATAGTTTAGCTAAAAGCATAACAGCTAAAGAAGATGTGCTTTGCTGTGCTGGCAGTCTATACCTTATTGGTGAGTTGTGCAAGTTTGCAGGAGGTAAAATATGATTGATTTTGATGAAGAAATAAAAAAATATGGTCAGATATTGGAAATGGGAGAAATTGAGCAGTCTATACATTCTACAGAACTTAAAGACATTATGGATATGCTTGATTATATTGTAAAAACCAGAGAAATTCCACAAAAAAAATCATCTGTCGACAAATAAAAATAGTTAAGGAGAAAAAAATGGTTTGTCAAAATTGCGGGCATGAATTTAATATAGGAAGCATATGTCCACTTTGTCAAAGCGATGCTGTGCTTTTAAACAAAGCACATAATTCATCACTTAGGCAGTATAACAAAGGGGTTGCGGCTGCAAAAGAGGGAGATTATTCGGCTGCAATTGACTCGCTTAATCAGTGCATACTTTTTGATAAAAGAAATTATGTTGCAAGAAATTTGCTGGGTATTGCATATTATCAAGTGGGAATGGTTTCGGATGCCCTTAAGCAATGGATTATAAGTGATTCATTTAAAATTGAAAAAAATCCTGCGGGGAAATATATTGCGTCACTGCAAAACAATGCACGAACCCTTGAAAAGTATGACGATGCTATTGCTATGTATAATAAGGCACTTAAGCAGTTTAAAAACGGAAGTGATGACTTGGCAGTAATTCAGCTTAAAAAAGCGGTGGATTTTAATCCCAAATTTGTTGAGGGCTGTAACTTGCTTTCGGCATATTTTATAAGCTGTGGAGATAAACATAAGGCTAAGTTTTATATAGATAAGGCACTAAGGATAGACAAGAGAAATTCAAAAGCATTGGATTATTTAGCGGAGGTATCTTCTGATGAAATAGATAAAGAAAAAAAGACTGCCTACAAAACAGGTTATGATGACAGTGCAAGAATCTGGGCTAAGCTTAAAAGTTTCATAAGACCTGAACTGGTTACATTTCTTGTTGGCGTTGTCATTACAGCGGCTGTTTCAGCAGCACTCATTGCACCAGCTATAAAAGATGAATTGGGTAGAAAAATAAACGATTTGGAATCACAGATAGTAAAGCTAGAGGATGAAAATGCCAACGGTACATCAAAATTTGCCGTTAAATATAACAGTTTGGAAGACGAAAATGAAACGCTTAAGGCAGAAAACAACAAATATAAAGCTGCTGAAAACACAAGGGACCAAAATGCAAGTTTACAACTGGCAGAGGTATATACTGTTGCGGGAAGATACGGCGAAGCAGCTGGTATACTTGTAAAACTTGATAAAGAATTGTTTTCAGAAGATGAAAAAAATAAAATAGATGCCCTTAGGTCGCAAACATACCCTGTTGCAGGCAGACATTATTTTGAATTTGGTGAAAAAGCTTTCAATGCTGGAGATTATACAACTGCAAAAGGCTATTTAGAAACAGCAATGAGTTTTGGTGGTAAAGAGGACTTTGTTGATGACACTTTATATTTGCTTGGTCAGTTAAGTGAGAAACAGGAAGATTATGCTCAGGCTAAGGAATATTACGGAAGGGTTATAAACGAGTTTGCAGATTCTAACGTATTTTCTCAGGCTGAAGAAAAGCTAAATCAATTACTTGCAATGGGATAGAGCATTAAAGGTAAATTAGCTCAATTAAAAAAAAGATGGTTTTCAATTTGAGAAACCATCTTTTTTTATAAATTTAATCAGAAAGTCCTGGCAGACCAGTTAGACCAGGCAAAGAGCCGTCTGAAGGAGCATCAGTTTCTGGTTTAACTACATCAGTTTCCGGTTCAGTTGTGTCAAGACCGGGAAGTGAGGCATCATCATCATCAGGTACTGTAGGTTCAGTAACTTCAGGTTTTTCAATGGCTGCAGAATGATTAAATGTACAAACCTTTTTAAGGTCTATGCCGCCTTCTGTAGGATTATTAATAACATTACCGTTACTATCAGTTGCAAGAACAACATCAATTATGCTGCTTTTAGGACAATTTTCCCCAGGCAGGCAAAGTCCATCCTTGCAAATGGCAAACTTTTTGTGAGCAGTACATACAGGAGGAGCAGGGGAATCTGCCGCTGCAATATCAGATGTAACCGTGTTGCCAAAATAGTCACTTTCACAAAGTCCGTTAGATGTTCCGCCTGAAACGGAGCATATGCTACGAGTAACTATTCCATCAGGCCTTGTAAAGGTTTTCGTTTCAAGACCTGAGTGTATTTTTTCCATAACATCCTTCCATAAAAGCAAATGGTAGCTTTTATTGTAATCCATCTTTTTAGGAATGTCATAACCCATCCAAATGCCAGCCACATAGTAAGGGGTATAGCCTGCAAATACAAGGTCCTTGTCATCACTAGTTGTACCTGTTTTGCCAGCTATAGGCATACTTATATTAGTAAACCTTGCAAGTTTTCCTGTACCTTTTGTAATAACATCTTCCATCATGTCTGTAAGTAGGTATGCAGTAGTTTCTTTAAGAACACGATGGCTTTCATGGGTGGAATTATCAATTACAACATTGCCGTCATGGTCAAGAACTTTGCTATAAAAAATAGGTTTGTTATAAACACCACCGTTGGCAATGGTTCCGTATGCTGCCGTAAGTTCAAGGACAGTTACACCGTCTGTTAGTCCACCAAGAGAAATTGCTGGTCCTTTGTCGCTGTATATCTTCCCGTCCACTTCACGACTTTCAACAAGGTTCTCAAAACCAAAATTAAGCAGATAATCATAAGCTGTATCTACGCCAACATTAACAATTGTTTTTGCCGCAAGTATATTAAGGGAGTCCCTAATACCTTCACGCACAGAACAAAGACCTCTATATCCTGTTGAATACCAGTTTTTAGGTGTCCATCCGTTATAGGTAAATGGTTCGTCACGTATAAGTGTGCCAGGCATTACAATGCCCAAATCTACAGCTGGTGCATATGCAGCAAGCACCTTAAAGCATGAACCAGGTTGACGTAGTGCCTGTGTTGCACGGTTAAATACAAGGTCACCTTGCTTTTCACGACCTCCAACAATAGCTTTAACCTCTCCTGTGTGATAATCCATAATTGTCATTGCCGCCTGTAAGGATTTTGAAACAGATATTTTATCTGCAACAAATGTGTTAGAGCTGTTAAGTAACTCAGTCTTAACAGAATCTACAAAGGCAGCTACTTCATCTTCACTAGAAATCTGCTTTTCACGGGTATAATGGCTTTGCTTTTCGGTAGCATTATCCATTACAGAAATTGTGTAGGAAACAGTTAGTGTATTTGATGATGGAGGAAACAGTGAATCATTTGCAAATGAGCTTTCCATAACAGACTGCATTTCATCATCAATGGTTAAGTAAATTTTAAGTCCTCCACTGTAGATGGTGTTATATGCCTGCTGACGGCTCATATTTTTTTCTTCCATAAGCTGGTCGGCAAGGGCAACAATAGTGCTGTCCACAAAGTAACTGTGAATTGCATCACCTTCTTCTGTGTCAGATGTAGAGCCTACAAGCTTAGAGTACACGTCCTCTTTAATTGCACTGTCATATTCAGCTTGTGTAATAAACCCAAGTTCTAACATTTTTTTAAGTACAAGGGTTTGACGGTCCTTATTATTTTCTGGATTTGAAATAGGGCTATAGGCAGATGGATTTTTTGTTATACCTGCTATTGAAGCAGATTCTGCCAGAGTAAGGGCGGATACATCTTTGCCATAATAATATTTTGCTGCCGACTGAACACCGTTAAGTCCATGATTAAGAGCAATAGTATTAAGATAAAGCTCCAAAATATAATCCTTTGCCTTTTCCTTTGAGCCAAGGCTGGATTCAAGTTCTTTTTCAAACCTAACGGCAAGGTACTGTTCTTGAATTTTTCTTTTAAGCTTTTTCTCTGAAGTAAGCACCTCGTTTTTTATAAGCTGTTGAGTAATTGTACTTGCACCTTGTGTCATATCCATATCTTTTATGTTAATTACAAGGGCTCTTGCCATACCTTTAATATCCACACCGTTATGCTCGTAAAATCTTTCGTCCTCAATTGCAACAACAGCGTGCTGTAGGTCTACAGGGATAGATGAAAGCTTAACATACTCTCGGTTTTCTTCGCCATGAAGACGGTCAATTTCGTTACCGTTGCTATCGTAAAGGATAGATGTATAACTTTGGGGTACTGCATCGGTTGTGTTAAGAGTTGGTGAACTTTCTATAATACCCATGTAAGCACCTAAAAAAGCACCTCCCAAGGCAAAGCCGCCCACTATAACTAACACTATAAAAACTCGTAGTATAAATGTCCCAACTGTATTTTTGCGTTTTCTTTTTTTAGAACGCTTAGAGTTGGTATTTTTTTCATTGGCATTTTCAGAATAATTCATGGTATGCCTCCTTTCCAAATTAGAATTATACCAGAAAAATGTAATATATTAAAGTAAATTTAATAAAATACTAAGCAATATTGCGTACAATTTTCTTAATTATATATTAAAAGTAGATTATACGCTGTGTTTGCATAGATTATAACGGGGTGATTTTATGCAACTTAGCAGAAAAGCTAAAAAAAGAAAAGTGATAATTAGGGTTGTTTTTTTAATGGTTGCCTTTATATTTTTTTTCTCAGTTGTTGAACAATCAGTTATGCCATCGCTTATTGCTATAGGTCAAGTTCAGGCAAAGCAGGCGGCAAACAACGCAATTGACACTGCTGTTAGAACAAGTATTACTAATATGGGGCTTAAAACAGAGGATTTTTTCACTTACACCCAAAATGGCGGAAATATATCTGCCAATACCTTGCTTATAAATGAATTATGTGCCGAGGTAAGTAAAAATATAAACAGTGAAATGCAGACTTTAGACGAGCGTAAAATTTCTGTAGCAATTGGAGCCCTTACTGGGTGGGATGCTTTGGCAAACTGCGGCCCTCGTGTTAGTTTTAAAATAAGGCAGATGGGTGAAGCCGACGTTGACTATCAAACTGAATTTGCACAGGCAGGTATAAACCAAACAAATTATAAGGCATGGCTTACTGTAAATTTAATGGTACACCTTGTTAATCCCATTAAAGCTGAAACCACAAGCTCACAAAGAAAGGTAATGCTTATAGATACTGTCATAGAAGGTAAAATTCCTAATAACTATTTAGAAATAAAATAGCTTGTTAATTTAACAAGATAAATATATAATAGTAAAACAGTATGATTTACATGGGGTAAATTTTCAGGAGGAAGTATTTTGGATAAACTCAAAGTATTAGAAGATATATTATTAAGGTATGGAAAAATTTGCGTGGCATATTCAGGAGGCACAGATTCAGATTTTTTGCTTAATGTGGCTAAAAAAGTCCTTGGGGATAATGTGATTGCCATAATAGGCAATGGAGCAATGGTATCTGGCAAGGATTATGAAGACGCTGTAATTCTTGCAAAAAGCATTGGTGTAGAGTATTATACAATTGATGTTGATATATTTGAGATTCAGGAATTTAGGTACAACAGTAAAAAACGCTGCTATTATTGCAAAAAAAATATTATGGGCGGAATTATAAAAAAGGCTGAAGAATTAGGGTTTTCCACCATTGCCGATGGAAAAAATTTTGATGATGGTGGAGAATATCGTCCTGGAGCTATGGCGGCGGAAGAAATGGGTATAGTAAGCCCACTTTTTGAAGCAGGCTTTACAAAGGCTGAGATAAGAAGTGTGGCAAAAGAACTGGGTCTTGAAACATGGAACAAGGCATCAAACAGTTGCCTTGCAACACGGTTTCCTTACAATACACTTCTTACTGCTGAAAAATTAAATATGGTTGAGAGAGCTGAAAAGCTCATTGCTGATTGTAAAATAAAAAGCGTAAGAGTGCGTTTGCAAGGGGACATTGCGAGAATAGAAATGCAAAAGGAATTTTTTGAAGAGTTTATGAAAAATGATGAATTGATTATTAAAATTAAAGAAATTGGATTTAAATATATTACACTTGATTTGGAAGGATTTAGAAGTGGAAGTCTGGACTGAAAGGAGGATTTCGCCTTGGATACAAAAAAATTACTTAATGATTTAAAGAACGGTAAGATAACGGTAGAGGATGCTGAAAAAAAGCTTAAATTTGCACCGTTGCAAGATTTAGGCTATGCCGTTATAGACCATCAAAGGGCTTTAAGGAATGGTTGTCCTGAGGTTATATATTGTGCTGGCAAAACTAATGAGCAAATTAAGGGCATTGTGCTTAATATGCTAGATGCAGGCACTAAGAATATACTTGGAACTCGTGCAACAAAGCAAATGTATGATGGTATTAAGGAAGTATGCCCAGATGCCGTTTACCACGAGAATGCAAGAATAATACTTGTGGAACGAGAACCTGTTGAAAAAACAGGTGGGAAAATACTTATTGCAACAGGAGGAACAAGTGATATACCAGTTGCAGAGGAAGCAGCAATTACAGCAGAATATTTGGGTAATGAGGTTATGCGAGCATATGATGTTGGCGTTGCAGGGCTTCACAGGCTTTTAAGCAAACTGGATTTAATTGCACAGGCAGATGTGATTATTGCAGTTGCTGGAATGGAGGGGGCATTGGCAAGTGTTATTGGCGGTTTAACGGACAAGCCAGTTATTGCTGTTCCAACTTCTATTGGCTATGGTGCGAATTTTAGCGGACTAAGCTCACTTTTATGTATGCTTAACAGTTGTGCAAATGGTGTTGTTGTTGTAAATATTGATAATGGATTTGGTGCAGGCTATACTGCTAACAGTATAAATAAATTGGGGGCAAGGCGTAAGTGAAAATATTATATTTTGATTGTTTTGCAGGAATAAGCGGAGATATGACCATTGGTGCACTCTTAGACCTTGGCATTGACAAGGATAAGTTTGTTGAGGAAATTTCAAAAATAAATGTCAATGGTTTTAAGATTGAATTTGGAAGAGTTGATAAAAACGGTATTAACGCATTTAATGTTGATGTGGTTCTTGATGGGTTAGAAGAAGAAAATGCTCATCATCACGGTAATCATGATAATGGGCATGGGCATGAGTGCCATCATGAACATAATCACAATGAACATACTGACCAACATTCACATATTCATAGAAACTTGTTTGATGTAAACAAGATAATTGATGAAAGTAGAATAAGCGACAATGCCAAGGATTTGGCAAAGAAAATATTTATGCGTGTTGCTCTTGCAGAAGCCAAGGTTCATGGCAAAGATATTGAGGTGGTACACTTCCATGAAGTTGGTGCATTGGATTCCATTGTAGATATTATTGGTACTGCCATTTGCATTGATTTGCTGAAGCCGGACAAAATTTATTCTTCTGTTGTAAATGATGGGTATGGTTTTATTATGTGTCAACACGGTCAAATTCCTGTTCCTGTACCGGCTACTGTAGAAATATTTGCAAATTCCAAAGTTATTTCACGTCAGATAGATGTTGAAATGGAGTTAGTAACACCTACTGGAGCAGCTATTATTGCGGAATTGCCAGAAAGCTATGGTATTTGCCCAACAATGAAGGTGATTAAAACAGGATATGGTGCTGGTAAAAGAAGTAGTAAAATTCCAAATGTACTGCGTGTTATGTTAGGTGAAAAGGTTGAGGACTGATGAACTATAAAGAACATGATGAAATAAATGTGCTTGAAACTAATTTGGATGACTGTTCAGGGGAAATTTTAGGGTACGTAATGGACAAGCTTTTTGAAAATGGAGCAAAGGATGTTTTTTATGTTCCAATATATATGAAGAAAAACCGTCCTGCATATAAACTTACTGTACTTTGTGCTAATGACAAAGTGGATATATTGGAAGATATAATTTTTATGGAAACTACATCCATAGGGATAAGAAAACATAAAGAGGAACGTACAATTTTGGTAAGGAGCTTTAAGGAAATTGAAACACAATATGGAAAACTGAAAGTTAAGGCTGTGCAGACGCCAGAGGGGGAACGACTTTACCCAGAATATGAAAGTGCAAGGGAACTTGCGGAAAAAAACAGTGTTTCGTTAAGGAGCATATATAAGAAAAGTTGAAATTTGGCTGTATATACTTATAAAAGTGTATACAGCTTATTTATATTGCTATATTATTGAGGAAACTCTGATTAACAGATTTAACAAGTTTTTAATATTTGAAATATATTAAAACTTTATTACAAAAAATACATTGCAAATTAAGGAACTTATTGTTCTTATGATACAAAATGCTCAAAAATTGACTAAAATAACGCAAATTTCATTTTAACGTTGACAATTATGTTAATCTCTCGTATAATAATCATGTAACAAATACGTAACAATTTGAATTGAACGGAGGTAATTTATGAAATTGCAAAAAGTTATTACAACATCTGTAATATTGAGTTCTATTTTTACTGTTGGTTTCAGTTTTCAGTCCTTTGCAGCAGTAAAGGGTAATATAGTAGGCAGCAATGTAAATGTGCGTTCCCAAAGCAGTGCATCTTCAGTTAAAATTGATACATTGGATAACGGTGCCGGTGTTGAGATTCTTGATGAAAACCAAGGCTGGTACAAGGTTGCTTATGGACAAGTTAACGGAGCATATGTTGCCAAAGACTTTATTTCCATTAAAGAAGCAACAGGTGAAGTTACCAGTACAGGTGTTAACATAAGAAGTAAAGCATCAACCTCATCATCTGCTGTAGCACAGGTGAAGAAGGGCGATATAGTTACAGTTACTGGTCAGGATTCCACCTGGTACAGAATACAAAGATTAAATGGCGATACAGCATACATAAGTAAAAATTTTGTTAGTGGAAAAATGCTTTCCTTTGTTCCAGCATTTACAGGCGGCGAGGTAATAGCAGTTCAAACATATGCAATTGTTACAGCATCATCGGGATTGAGATTAAGAGCTTCGGGTTCGGCTGACGGTGCAATTATAACTACACTTGAAAGTGATGAAGTTTTAGACGTTCTTGAAAACGGAAATCAGTGGGTAAAGGTTAAAACAAATAACGGCTCTACAGGATATGTAAGTGCACAATATATTGCAGTGCGTACAGGCGAAAAGCCATCCAGAAGTGCATCCTCAAAGGGTGATAAAGTTGTGGATTATGCAAAACAGTTTATTGGAACACCATATTCATGGGGCGGGACAAGCCTTGATTCTGGTGTTGACTGTTCGGGATTTGTATATTCGGTTATGAAAAATTTTGGTGTAACGCTTAACAGAAGTTCTGCAGCTATGGCTTCTAACGGTGTTTACGTTGAAAGAAGTGCGTTGCAAGCGGGTGACCTTGTATTTTTTGATACTACAAACTCTACAAATCAAGGATATATTTCTCATGTTGGCATTTATATGGGCGATGGAAAAATTATACATTCATCCTCAGGTAAACAATGGGGTGTAACAACAAGCAGCCTTTCAGAAAATTACTATGATACAAAGTATGTAACAGCAAGGCGTGTACTAAGATAATATATGAAAATTTAAAGCTGTGGCTTATTGCCACAGTTTTTTTGTTGCAATAAAAAAGTTGTAATTAAATAAGTAAATATTTTAATCTATTATTAATAATACTACAGTTGTACATTAATATGATTTATTAAATATGGACAAAAACGAGGCTGCTTAGTAGGCAATTTTAAATATAATTTGCTGTAATTTAGTTGAATAGTTCTGTAGGTAAAATGTAACGGCAAAATTGCATTGATTAAAAATTTTTTTGCTTATATAATGTGATTATAAAAAAGCTGAACTTCATTTAAGGAAACAGCTAAGGCTTAGTTGACGGCAAAACCAACAGGGAGATAATTGTATAAAAGAGTATTTGGATAAAAAAGGAGGTAAAAAATGATTTCACTAGAAATGATTTATGATGCACAACGTGTTATAAGAGATGTTGCCAGGCTAACTCCAATGTCCTCCGCACCAAAATTTGGTGAAAACATCTATATTAAAGCGGAGAATCTTCAGCTTACAGGTTCTTTCAAACTTAGAGGTGCATACTACAAAATACACAACCTCACTTCAGAAGAAAAGTCACGGGGAGTTGTTGCGTGTTCAGCAGGCAATCATGCACAGGGAGTGGCATTATCGGCTACAAGAGAAGGTATTGAATCTATAATTTATATGCCAAGCGGTGCTCCTTTATCTAAAATAGAGGCAACAAAAAATTATGGTGCAAAGGTTATGCTTGTTCCAGGAGTGTATGATGACGCTTATGCAGAAGCTTCCAAACTTGTTGAAGAAAAAGGGTATATATTTGCACATCCTTTTAATGATGAAAGAGTGATAGCAGGACAAGGAACTATAGGTTTGGAAATACTTAGCCAGCTGCCAGAGGTTGATGTTGTAGTTGTTCCTATAGGCGGCGGCGGTCTTATAAGTGGTGTTGCATATGCAATTAAATCAATCAAGCCTGAATGTAAAGTAATTGGTGTACAGGCGGCAGGTGCACCAAGTATGTATGAGTCAAGATTAAAAGGTGAGATTTCGGAGCTTGAAAGTGTATTCACTATTGCAGATGGAATTGCAGTTAAAAAACCTGGCAACATTACATTTGAAATGTGCCAGAAATATGTTGACGACATAGTTACAGTAAATGATGACGAAATTGCTACTGCTATACTTGCATTAATGGAAGGACAAAAAACTGTAGCAGAGGGTGCAGGAGCAACTACCGTAGCTGCAGTAATGTTCCATAAAATTGATGTTAAGGATAAGAAAGTAGTTTGCATCGTATCTGGAGGGAATATTGACGTAAGCATTCTTTCACGAGTAATTACCAGAGGTCTTAACAAAACAGGACGCATTAGTGAAATTACTACAAAGGTAATGGATAAACCAGGTCAGCTGATTAATCTTTTACAGGTTATATCCGAAACAGGAGCTAATATTATTAGTGTTAATCACGAAAGAGGGGATAAGAAATCCGAAGTGAATTCCTGTATTGTTAAAATGTTGCTTGAAACAAAAAACCTTGAGCACGTTATGGATATAAAAAAAGCTCTTATAACAAAGGGTTATGAGATTTTTAATGATTAATTTTTATTGACATTCTATCCAGTATCAAGGTTGACAAAGCAAAGGCTATAAAGTATAATTTCTAATATTCACAGAGTAAAGATATACACGTAAAAGGTCTTTTGAACGGGGAGTTGTCAAAAGAACGAAAGGTTATTTCCTGCGGTATTTATCTTGCATCCCGCTGTTATATTTGTAGAATTATATATTTGATGAATAATTTTCAATAGTCGTAACGTATTCATTTTCAAATATGTATAAAAAAATATATTTTAGTTGGGGTAGATGTGTCTATATATCTATCCCTTTTTGTATTTTAGATACCTAACTCCAATAATTTTATTAAGGAGATGTAAAGATTGATTGATAAGGAAAAGGCAGAAAAAGCTATAACCATGCTTCTTGAAGCTATTGGTGAAGATGTAACTCGTGAGGGGCTGGTTGAAACTCCTATGCGTGTTGCCAAAATGTATGAGGAAATAACAAAGGGCTACGATGAAGATGCTAAAACACATTTAACAAAAATTTTCAATGTCAAAAGCAGCGATATTGTGTTGGAAAAAGATATTGAATTTTATTCATTGTGCGAGCATCATCTACTGCCGTTTTTTGGAAAGGTTCATATTGCATACTTGCCAAATGAAAAAGTAGTAGGTTTAAGCAAATTGGCTAGAACAGTTGAAACTTTTGCAAGAAGATTACAACTACAAGAACAAATGACAAATCAGATTGCTGACAGTATTGAAGAATTTCTGTCACCTAGTGGAATAATGGTTGTAATTGAAGCAGAACATACTTGCATGACAATGAGGGGAATTAAAAAAGTTGGGTCAAAAACAGTTACCTATTCTATGAGAGGCAAGTTTGTAGAAGATGTTGCATTACAAAACAACATACTTAATTTGATAAAATCATGAGCAGAATAAATAATATTTTAAAAAACGAAAAATATCGAAATTATCTTGACCGTTTAATGTGCTTTGAGAAAGACAGAAAATTTTGCCATCACGATATAGAACATTTTCTCGGCGTTGCTAGAATTATGATGATAAAAAATCAAGAAGAAAATTTCAATATAGATAAAGATGTTATCTATGCTATTGCTCTTTTGCATGACATAGGAAGAGTTTTACAGTATGAAAAAGGCATTAATCATTCAAAAGCAAGTGCAGAAATTGCTAAAGAGATTTTAGAAAAGTGTCAATATAGCAGCAATGAAATTGAAATAATTACTTCGGCCATTTCAAAGCATAACATTGCAAATGACGATAATTACATTAACAATCTTTTAAAATATGCAGATAGAATAAGTAGAAATTGCTTTATTTGCCCTGCTTTTGATGATTGTAACTGGGATGACCTTAAGAAAAACAAGGGAGTTACATTATGAAAATAGGTAATAGGAATTTTGATACTAAAAACAATGTTTATATAATGGGCATTTTGAATGTTACACCAGATTCATTTTCTGACGGTGGAAAGTTTAATAGCATAGACCAGGCTCTTTTTCGTGCAGAAGAAATGCAAAGACACGGTGTGGATATTATAGATATAGGTGGAGAATCAACCAGACCTAACCATACAAAGATTTCCGTTCAGGAAGAAATTGAACGAGTTGCACCAATTATTGAAAAAATAAAGGAAAATATTGATATTCCTATTTCCTTGGACAGCTACAAAAGTGAAGTAATAAGTGCAAATATTGATAATATTGACCTTATTAATGATATATGGGGACTGAAATATGACCCGAAAATTGCTGAAATTGTTGCAAAATCAAAACTTCCATGCTGTTTAATGCACAATCGCAAACAAAATGATTATGTTAATTTTTTTGATGATTTTTTGGCAGACATAGATGAAAGTTTAAAAATTGCAAAACAAGCAGGAATTGATAAAAGCAATATTATTATTGATGGTGGAGTGGGTTTTCAAAAAACCTATGAGCAAAATCTTGAAGTAATTAACAAAACAGAACAGCTGGCTAAATTTGGTTGTCCTATAATGCTAGCTACGTCAAGAAAATCGGTAATTGGATTAACCCTTAATAAGCCAATAGAAAATAGAGTTTATGGAACCTTAGCAACCACAGTAATTGGCGTTACAAAAGGTGCAAGCTTCGTCAGAGTACATGATATTGAGGCCAATATTGATGCAATAAAAATGACGAAATCAATTTTAGGAGAACAAAAATGGACGAAATAAAAATAACAGGAATTGAATTTTATGCCTATCATGGTGTGCTAGAAAAGGAAAAACAAGAAGGGCAATATTTTAGCATAGATTGTTATTTTACTTTGGACACTTCACTTTGTGATGATATCCTTGATAATACAGTTAATTACAGTGATTTGAGTTGTGATATTGTTGAATTTTGCCAAAGCGAGAAATACGATTTAATTGAAACTTTGGCAAATAATTTAGCTAAACATTTGCTTCTAAAATATAGTTTAATTAATAATATTCACCTTACTGTCCATAAGCCATCTGCTCCTATTCCAACAAAATTTGATGACGTAACCATTACAATTACACGTGGATGGAATATCTGCTATCTCTCCCTTGGCTCCAATCTTGGTGATAGAAAAAAATATCTTGATGATGTAAGCAAGAGTATAGCTTTAGAAAAAGGAATAGTTGAAATTTCAAAATCTTCCTATGTTGAAACTGAACCTTACGGAGTGCTTGACCAACCTCCATTTTTAAATGCTGCCATGAAAATAAAAACAATATTTACGCCAATGGAACTATTGTCATTCATACACAAACTAGAACAATCGGCAGGCAGAGAACGAAAACGTCATTGGGGCGAACGAACACTTGATGTTGACATCTTAATGTATGGCGATTGTGTGATATTTACACCTGAACTTACAATTCCTCATGCTGAAATGTATATGAGAAAGTTTGTGCTAGAACCATTGTTTGAAATAGAGCCATATCTAATTCATCCAACGAGAAAAATGAACATCAAAGAAATGCTTGAAAACTTATAACTAACACAGGAACAAACGGCACATTAAATTTAGTCTACTTATTTTATTTAGATGTTGACATAATTTAAGAATTGACTTATAATCATCTGTGAAATTAATATTAACAGGGGAGCTTTTTGCTGAGAGGAAATGTAATTTTCGACCCTATAACCTGATTTGGATAATGCCAACGTAGGAAGTTAACAAGAATATATTATATATTTCTATACTGTATATACTGTACTGTTATTTTCTTTGGCATTTCAAAGAAGGTAACAGTATTTTTATTGCCTTTTTAGGCAGGGAGGAACAAAAAAATGTATACAACACAAATGGACGCTGCACGAAGAGGTATAGTTACAAAAGAAATTCAGGCTGTTGCTGAGTATGAAGAAATGCCTGTAAACGAGCTTATGGTACTGGTAGCTGAAGGAAAAGTTGCTATACCAGCAAACAAAAATCATAAGAGTCTTAAACCTTATGGAGTAGGAAATAAATTAAAAACAAAAATAAATGTAAATCTTGGTACTTCAAAAGATTGCCTTGACCTTAATGTAGAAATGGAAAAGGTTATGGCTGCTGTAAATATGGGTGCCGAAGCAATAATGGATTTAAGCTCTTATGGCGATACACAACTTTTCAGACGCAAATTGACAGCAGAATGTCCAGCTATGCTTGGAACAGTGCCAATTTATGATGCAGTAGTATATTATAACAAAGCACTTAAAAAAATAACTTCAAAAGAATGGTTAGACATTGTTAGAATTCATGCCGAAGATGGCGTTGATTTTATGACTATTCATTGTGGAATTAATAAGGATACCGCAAAGCGTTTTAAAGCTGCAAAACGACACACAAACATTGTTTCAAGAGGTGGCTCAATTATTTTTGCATGGATGGAGCTAACAGGCAATGAAAATCCTTTTTATGAATATTATGATGAAATACTTGATATTTGTCGTCAATATGATGTAACACTTAGCCTTGGTGATGCTTGTCGTCCTGGTAGCATTGAAGATGCAGGAGATATATCTCAAATTGAGGAACTTGTTACACTTGGCGAACTGGCACAACGTGCGTGGGAAAAAGATGTACAGGTTATTATTGAAGGACCTGGACATATGCCCCTTAATCAGATTAAATCAAACATGGAAATTCAGCAAACAGTATGCAAAGGTGCTCCTTTTTATGTTTTAGGACCATTGGTTACAGATGTTGCTCCAGGATATGATCATATTACCGCCGCTATTGGAGGTGCTATTGCTGCTACATATGGAGCATCTTTCCTTTGCTATGTTACACCAGCCGAGCATTTACGTTTGCCAACCGTTGAGGATGTTAAAGAAGGCATTATTGCTTCTAAAATTGCCGCTCATGCTGCAGATATTGCAAAGGGTATTAAAGGTGCAAAAAAATGGGATTATGACATAAGTGAAGCTAGACGCAATTTGGACTGGGAAAAACAATTTGAACTATCAATGGATGAAGAAAAAGCAAGAAGATATCGTGCTGAGTCAACTCCTGAAAAAGAAGATACCTGTACGATGTGCGGAAAAATGTGTGCTATCAGAAATGTCAATAAAATTTTACGTGGAGAAAATGTTGATATAATGGAGTAAAATATAAAAACTTTAGAAAATTAAGGCATACCGTTTCAAAATTGATTCGGTATGTCTTATTTAATTTCAAATTTAATTCAGCAATATTAGCTTAAAAAATACTCTGATAAAATTGCAAGGGAAAAGCCATGCTTGGGAACATGGCTTTTAGGAAGGGTTGTATTATGAATTTCTCTTCTGGAGTTTGGTTTATCTTGCCTACAATTGTTACTATAAAGTATAAATATTAACGCAATATGATTATTATGTAAACAAAACGTGAATTTCAAAAAAAATAATTAAGTAACGTAATAAACATTGAGAATGCCCCTATTTTGTGGTATAATGTAATGCGTTATAATGTGTTTAAAGACTATAGAATTAAGGTGATTTTCAAATGCTTACAGAAAAAAGAGATGAAGTTTCACAATTAGAACTTGCTCGTCAAGATTGCTTTATAGAAGAGATAAGAGCATTAAATAATGCTGAAAATAAAGATAAATATTTTTATAATCTGGCAATGGGATGTCAGATGAATGCCCATGACAGCGAAAAGCTTAAAAGTATGCTTGTTCGCATGGGCTATAAAGAAACAAATGATGAAGAAAAAGCAGATTTTGTTATTTATAACACTTGCTGTGTACGTGAAAATGCAGAGGTTAAGGTTTATGGCAAACTAGGTTTTTTAAAGCATATAAAACAAACAAAGCCAAATCTTATTGTGGCTATTTGTGGATGTATGATGCAACAGGAAACAGTATTGCAAAAAATCAAAGAGTCACACCGTCATGTTAACATTATCTTTGGTACCTTTAATTTACATAAACTACCTGAATTACTTAAAACACACCTCCAAACAGGAGATAGGGTTATAGATATATGGAATGAGCATGGCGAAATTATTGAAGATACCAATTATTTGCGTGAATTTCCATATAAGGCATCTGTAAACATTGTTTATGGATGTAACAATTTTTGCACATATTGCATTGTTCCATATGTAAGAGGCAGAGAGCGAAGCCGAGAAAAAGAAGATATAAAAAACGAAATAAAAGGACTTATTGCCGATGGAGTGAAAGAAATTGTGCTTTTGGGGCAGAATGTAAATTCATATGGTAAAAATCTCGAAAACCCTGTTACCTTTGCTCAGTTACTAAGAGAAATTAACGAAATAGATGGTTTGGAAAGGTTACGTTTTATGACCAGCCACCCAAAGGATTTATCTGATGAGCTTATATATGCCATGAGAGATTGCGAAAAGGTTTGCAATTATCTTCATTTACCGTTTCAAAGTGGAAGTACAAAGATACTTACAAAAATGAACAGAGGTTATACAAAAGAACAATACCTTACACTAATTGAAAAAATTAAAAAAGAAATTCCGGATATACTAATAAGCACCGATATTATTGTTGGCTTTCCTGGGGAAACAGAAGAGGATTTTCAAGAAACTCTTGATGTTGCAAAAAAAGTAGGCTTTTCAACGGCATTTACCTTTATGTATTCAAAACGTACTGGCACACCTGCTGCAACTATGGAAAATCAAGTAGATGAAGAGGTTGTACATGACCGTTTTAACAGACTTTTGGGTGTACTTAACCCAATAATTTTTGATATTCACTCTGCACTTGTTGGCAAAACTTTAAAAGTAATTGTTGAGGGTGTCAGCAAGCAGGATGATAATATAGTTTCCGGAAGAAGTGAAAACAATTGTCTTGTTCACTTCAAAGGCGACAAAACACTTATAGGGCAAACTGTACCTATAAAAATAGTAGGTAACAAAACATTTTATTTAATTGGAGAAAGGATTTGAAAAAATGAGTATTTTTGAACAGGCAAGAGCATTAGGCAAGGACATATTAGAATGTGAAGAGGCACAGAAACTTTATGCTGCAAGAGAGTCTTTTGAAAAAGATGAAACCGCCAAAGTGCTTGTAGACCAGTATGCAAAACTTAAAGACAAATGGACAGCAATTATGGAAGACAAGGAGGCTGACAAATCTATCCTTACTGAATTAGGCGAAGAAATTATGGCTAAAGAAGAAGAAATTAAAAATCATACTATAACGTTTAACCTTATGCAGGCAGAAAGCCAGTTTGGTGCATTTGTAAATTCAGTGTTCAGCCTTATTAGTGCTACAGTTCAGGGCGAAGAAACACCACAAAATGGCAGTTGCGACCCTAGTGCTTGTTCAAGCTGCAGCGGTTGTCACTAATATTAATACCAATAACTTGATTTAAGAAAATGATTTTTGTTTAGTTTATCTAATGTATGCAATAAAACTTTTTTAAAAGTAATCGGAGGGGCATTATGGCAAAGATAACACCTATGATGGAACAATATTTTAATATAAAGAAAAACTACAAATATTGTTTGCTTTTTTTCCGCCTCGGTGACTTTTATGAGATGTTTTTTGATGATGCACTTATAGCTAGTAAAGAGTTAGAAATTACCCTTACAGGCAAAAATTGGGGACAAGAGGAACGTGCACCTATGTGTGGCGTTCCTTTCCACAGTGCTGATGGCTATATTGCACGTCTTGTTGACAAGGGCTACAAAGTGGCAATATGCGAGCAAGTAGAAGACCCTAAGCTTACTAAAAGTATTGTAAAGCGTGATGTAGTGCGTGTGATTACACCTGGAACAATTATTGATAACTCCGTGCTGGATGAAAAGAAAAACAATTACATTGCCTCAGTTTACTGCGACAAAAATGGCTATGGCCTTAGTATTTGTGACGTAACAACAGGAGAATTTCAGACCACAGAATTTGTATCGGTTAATGCAGTCACAAGGCTGAAAGACGAATTAGCAAAATTTTCTCCATCGGAAATAATATGTAACGAAGGGTTTAAAACCACGCCTGAAGGCATAATCATAGAAAAACGCTTTAATATTAAGCTTAGCGTATGCGATGACTGGATGTACGACTATCATTCAGCCAACAAACGCCTTTGTCGTCATTTTAATGTAGACAGGATGGATGGGCTTGGACTTAGAGATAAGGTTTTTTCGGTTTGTGCAGCAGGCAGTTTAATGGAATATCTTTACCAAACACAGAAATCTGATTTGAGCCATATTGCACATATAAAAATTTACCAAAGCAATCAGTTTATGCTTTTGGATATAAGCAGCAGAAGAAACCTTGAATTAACAGAAACCCTTAGAGAAAAGGGGCGAAAAGGCTCTCTTTTGTGGGTGCTAGATAAAACAAAAACAGCAATGGGTGCAAGACTTTTGCGTAAATGGGTGGAACAGCCGCTTATAAGCAACGACCAAATAAACAAACGTCTTGATGGCGTTGAAGAACTGAAAAACGAACTTTTTATACGCGAAGAAATAAAAGACATCCTTAATTCTATGTACGATTTTGAACGTATAATGAGTAAGGTGATTTATAACACAGCAAATTGCAGAGATTTAGTTGCACTAAAAAACTCTTTAGAAAATCTTCCACTTCTAAAAAATATTTTAGAAAAATGCAAAAGTGGATATTTACAAGAGCTTTTTAATGAACTGGATACACTTGAAAATATATTTGAATTAATTGAAAAAGCAATAAATGATGAAAACCCACCATTCACAGTACGTGAGGGCGGAATGATAAAAGAAGGCTTTAACAACGAACTGGACATACTTTTGCGTGCAAAACACGAAGGAAAGCAATGGATTGCAGACCTTGAAGCACGGGAAAAAGAATTGACTAGCATAAAAAATCTTAAAGTTAGATATAACAAGGTTTTTGGATATTACATAGAGGTTACAAAATCTAACATAAGCGAAGTGCCTGAAAGGTATCTTAGAAAACAAACCTTGGCAAACTGCGAAAGATACATAACCACCGAGCTTAGTGACCTTGCAGAGTTAATTTTAGGTTCTGAGGGCAAAATGGTGGACATGGAATATGATATTTTTTGCGAAGTAAGAAATTCTGTTGCCATAGAGGTTGACCGTATACAAAAAACAGCACACATTTGTGCCACGATAGATGCTTTGCATTCTCTGGCGGAAGTTGCTCAATGTCAAAACTATGTTAAGCCCGAAATAACCACGGATGGAGTAATAGACATTAAAGATGGTCGACACCCTGTGGTTGAAAAAATGCTTAATGACCCATTTATTCAAAATGACACATATTTGGATAATGATGACAACCGACTTTCCATTATAACAGGACCAAATATGGCAGGTAAATCCACATATATGCGTCAAACTGCACTTATAGTCCTTATGGCACAAATAGGTAGCTTTGTGCCTGCATTGTCGGCAAAAATTGGTGTTGTAGACAGAATATTTACTCGTGTAGGTGCTTCAGACGACTTAGCCTCTGGTCAAAGCACTTTTATGATAGAAATGGTAGAGGTAGCAAATATACTTAATAATGCGACAAATAACAGCTTACTTATACTAGATGAAATAGGAAGAGGTACAAGCACCTTTGATGGTCTTTCTATTGCATGGGCTGTTTTGGAATATATAACAGACAAAAAAAGCGTGGGTGCTAAAACTTTATTTGCAACGCACTATCACGAAATAACAGAACTTGAGGGTAAACTTAGCGGTGTCAAAAATTATTGCATAACTGTGAAAGAGCAGGGCGAGGATATTATTTTTCTTAGAAAAATTGTTAGAGGTGGTGCTGACCACAGCTATGGCGTGCAAGTAGGCAGACTCGCAGGGCTTCCGAACAAAGTTATTAAACGTGCTAATGAAATCTTAAAACAGCTTAATGCGGCTGATATTACAAAAAAAGCTAAGCGTTTAGCAAAAGAGGCAGAGGTTAACAGTTCTTTAACCACCATGCAGATGGACGTTTTCACCATTAACGATACACAGCTTGCAGACGAAATAAATAAAATTGATGTAATGAGCCTTACGCCTATACAGGCTTTGCAGGTATTGTTTGATTTGCAGAAGAAAACAAAGGGAATGTGATTGACCTATGAATAAAATACATTTATTGGATAACAACACAATAAACAAAATTGCAGCTGGTGAAGTCGTTGAACGCCCAAGTTCGGTAGTGAAAGAGTTAGTTGAAAACAGTATTGACGCTGGAGCAAGTGCTATAACAGTTGAAATACGTGACGGTGGTACAACGCTTATTAAAATAAGTGATAATGGCAGAGGCATTGAAAAAGAACAGGTTAAAACTGCATTTGTACGCCATGCCACCAGTAAAATTGAAAAAATTGATGATCTTGATACGGTATATTCATTGGGCTTTAGAGGTGAGGCACTTGCCAGTATTGCTTCCGTAAGTCAAGTGGAAATGGTTACAAAAACACATGAACAAGAAGAAGGCTATAAAATTGAAATTAGCGGTGGAAATATCATAGGCGAACAGGAATATGCAGCTACAGATGGTACAACAATAAATGTTAAGAATATTTTTTACAATGTACCAGCAAGGCGAAAATTTCTTAAAAAGCCAACCACTGAAAGTGGATATATTTCAGACATAGTAAATAAGATTGCTTTGGCACATCCAGAAATTTCAATTAAATATATAAATAATGGCAATGTAATGCTTCACACCAGTGGAAACTGTGACATTAAAACGTCTATTTTTTATGTATATGGCAAAGAAATAAGCCAAAAAATGATAGATATCGACTGTACAGAAAATGGCTTTCGTATTTATGGCTTACTTGGCAAGCCTGAGCTTTCCAGAGGAAATCGTAATTATGAAAACCTATTTATTAATGGAAGATTTGTAAAAAACGATACCATTTCACAGGCTGTTGAAGATGCCTACAAAGCAAGGCTTATGGTTGGCAAATTTCCTGTGTTTGTACTTAATTTAAGCCTTAGTGCCGACATGGTGGATGTTAATGTTCATCCTGCAAAACTTGAGGTAAGGTTTAGGGACGACGATGTAATTTACGATTTTGTATACAATGCAGTTCTAGAAGTTCTTAAAAATCGTGTGCTTATACCCGAGGCGGATTGGAACAGTAAGCCGTCGGTACAAGTAAAACAGCTTATGGAAGGAACGCCAAAGCCTGCGTATGTGCCAGATAAATCTGTTCAGCAAATTATAAATCAAGATGTTATTGCTTCAAAGCATGAACCTGTGAAATATAGTGAAAGTAAGCCTATAGAGTCCAACATTGAGGATTTGCAAAAGCTTTACAAAAGCCGAATGATGTCTGATGAAATAAATGGCGGCAAAAACATACTTAAAGAAAAACCTTTAAGCTATCTTCCCCAAGAAGAAGTTCAGCAAAGCATTATGCCAGCCGATAGTTTAGCTAATCCGCCTGTAAAAGAAGAGCCTAAAAAAGAAAGCTTTTTTAAAAATTATAAAATTACAGGTCAGATTTTTTCAACCTACTGGATAATAGAGCAGGATGCAAGCATTTATCTTATAGACCAACACGCTGCCCACGAGCGTATACTTTTTGAAGAAATAAGCAATAAATTCAGAAGTGGTAAAATTGTTTCACAAAGGCTTATTCATCCACTTGTGGTGAACCTTAGTGAAAGAGAAAAGCAACTCTTAAAAGATAATATGGAGCTTATGCAAAAATTTGGATTTGAAATTGAAGATTTTGGCGGAGTATCATATGCAGTACGAAGCGTTCCATATATTTTTAAAAATCCAGAACAAATTGGATTTTTTACAGAAATACTGGATATCCTTGACACAGGGTCAGTAGCTAACGTTTACGATACTAAAATTTATCCAATTGCAACTATCGCTTGCAAAGCTGCTGTAAAAGCAAATGATAAACTTAGTATACAAGAGGCAATCAGCATGGTGGAAAAGCTTTTAAAGCTAGACAATCCATTTAGCTGTCCACACGGCAGACCAACTATTATAGAACTTACTAAATATGAATTAGAGAAGAAGTTTAAACGTATACAATAAGGAAGATTTTATGAAAAAACCACTTGTTATTATTGCAGGCCCAACTGCCTGTGGAAAAACGGATACATCTATAATGCTAGCTAAAAAAATTAATGGCGAAATAATTTCTGCTGATAGTATGCAGATTTATAAGTTTATGGATATAGGTACAGCAAAAGTTACAAACGAGGAAATGGATGGTATTAAACACTATCTAATTGACGAACTTATGCCCGATGAAGAATATAATGCAATGATTTTTCAGCAGAAAGCAAAAATATATATTGAAGAAATTTATGCTAAAGGCAAAATCCCCATCATTGTAGGTGGAACTGGATTCTATATAAACGCATTGGTTTACGATAACGATTTTATGTCAACTAGTAATGATATTTCTATTCGAGATTCCCTTATGAAAGAGGCCGAAGAAAAGGGAGAAGAATTTGTTTATGAAAAACTTAAAGCAGTTGACCCCGAATATGCTGACATTGTCCATCAAAACAATGTGAAGCGTGTTATTCGTGCAATAGAATATTATTACCAGACAGGACAAAAAATGAGCGAGCATAATAAGGAAGCGAAGCAACGTAAATCTCCATACGACGTGTCCTTTGTGGTGCTTAATATGGAACGTGAAAAGCTATACCAACGAATAAATTTACGGGTTGACCTTATGATGAAAGCCGGTCTTTTGGATGAAGTAAAGGGGCTGCTAAACAAAGGTTATTCAGCCGAACTGGTATCTATGCAAGGGCTAGGATATAAAGAGTTTATACCATATTTTAATGGAGAAATAAGCCTCGACTCCGCAATTGAAGAATTAAAGCAGGGAACAAGGCATTTCGCAAAACGTCAGCTTACATGGTTTAGACGTCAAGCAAAAGGATTGTGGATAGATTTGACTCAAAAAGATAAGTTTACGGCGGTTAAGGAAATAGAAGAATATATTAACAGTGATAAAGAAAGTGATTTGTAGGGAGTTAATGATGATGGAATTTGACAGCTTTGTAAAAGAAAATTTTGGCATTAGTAAAGAAGTTTGGGACTACGCTAAAAAAATTGAAAAAGAAATTGAATTTCGGTTTAAAGAGATTGACAAAATCACAGAGTATAATCAGCTTAAGGTACTGGCGGCTATGCAAAAAAATAAACTTAGTGATACACATTTTGCCGCAACAACCGGATATGGTTATAACGACCTTGGCAGAGATACTCTTGAACAAGTATATGCAGATGTTTTTCATGCCGAAGCAGGTTTGGTACGACCTCAACTTATAAGTGGTACTCATGCACTTACTGTTGCATTGGCAGGTAATCTACGCCCAGGTGATGAAATTTTATCTCCCGTGGGAATACCGTATGACACTTTGCAGGGTGTTATTGGCATACGTAAAGAGCGTGGCTCATTAAGTGAATATGGAATAACCTACAAACAAGTGGACTTATTGCCTGATGGTGGGTTTGATTTTGACAATATTCGTAAAGCAATAAATAAAAATACCAAGCTGGTTACTATTCAGCGTTCCAAGGGATATGAGTGGAGAGAAAGCCTTTCTGTTGAAAAAATAGGAAAGCTTATAAGCTTTATTAAAAGCATAGATGAAAACCTTATTTGTATGGTAGATAACTGCTATGGTGAATTTGTGGATATAATTGAACCTACTGATGTTGGTGCAGACCTTATTGTTGGTTCACTTATAAAAAATCCTGGAGGTGGTCTTGCACCTATAGGCGGATACATTGTTGGGAAAGAAGAATACGTGGAAAATGCAGCAGTTCGTCTTACATCACCTGGCTTAGGCAAAGAGGTTGGAGCAACACTTGGTATTACTTCAACACTTTTTCAAGGATTATTCAATGCTCCGCAAGTAGTTGGGGGAAGCGTGAAGGGTGCAGTTTTCCTATCAAGCCTTTTTGAAGGTCTTGGCTTCAAAGTTTTGCCTTCATCTACAGAAAAACGTGCAGATATTGTACAAGCAATTCAGCTTGAAACAGCTGAGAACGTAATTGCCTTTTGCCAAGGAATACAGAAAGGTGCCCCTGTTGACAGCTATGTAAAGCCAGAACCATGGGCTATGCCTGGGTATGATTGCCCCGTAATTATGGCAGCTGGTGCGTTTGTTCAAGGGTCATCCATAGAACTTAGTGCAGATGCCCCTGTTAAGCCGCCATATAATGTCTTTTTTCAAGGAGGTTTAAGCTGGCACCACGCAAAAATAGGCATAGTTATAGGGTTGCAAACTTTGGTAGATAAAAGCCTTTTAAAAATTTAACTGATTAGGAAGTGATTTTATGTGGTCAGCAAAAGTTATGAACAGTGACTTTTATCATGTGTTTTATTTATTACTTATTTATAGCATTATTGGGTGGATATGGGAAGTATTTTATGTGTTTTTAGATACCGATAAATTGGTTAACCGAGGTTTTCTTAATGGTCCGATTTGCCCAATTTATGGTATTGGAGCAACAATGGTTTATTTGTTCCTGTCGCCTGTAGCATATAATTTAGGACTGTTATTCATAGGAGGCATTATTCTATCTACAACAGTTGAATACATAACTGGCTCAATTATGGAAAGCTTATTTCATACTACTTGGTGGGATTATTCTGACCGCAAATTCAACTTAAAGGGACGAATTTGCTTGCAAGTTTCTATTTGTTGGGGATTATTTTCAGTTATAATGATGCACGTTTTTCACCCGATTGTATACTCTTTTATAGAAAAAATTCCTTACAAAATGGGAATAGTAATAGCAAGTGTTGCTATTGTGGTGTTTTTAATTGACCTTACAATTACGGTTTACCATGTAACTAAGCTCAATAAAAAACTTGAAATTTTTGTAAAAGCAAGGCATGATTTGCTTACACGCCTTGAAAATATATCATTTTATGAAACAAAAGAAGAAATTTCCCTTCAGCGTAAACTTAGCGAAAATGAATATATTGAAGAATTGCTAGAACGCATTGATAGGTTTAAAGAAGCAAACGAAGAAGGTCTTGAACGAATTGAACAGATGTTTGAAGAAGCAAAAGAACGCTATACAAAATATCGAAATTTAATTACAAATAGGGGCTATGTAGAAAAACGTATTCTTGCGGCATTTCCAAACATAAAGTCACTAAAATATACAGATATTTTTAAGGATATAAGTGAAAAACTTAATAAAAAATAATATTAGGAGAGAATAAAATGAGAAAAAAATTGAGAGCAATTTCTTTGTTACTTGCCTTGACATTTTGTGTAAATACTATTGCTTTTGGAGCAACAAAGCCTGTAGCACCTGAAATTAAGGCTGAATCAGCAATTTTAGTTGAGGCATCAACAGGAAAGGTTTTATACGAAAAAAATTCTACAAAACAAATGTATCCTGCAAGTATGACTAAATTACTTACAACTATTGTTGCGTTGGATTATTTTAAACCCGAAGATGTAATCGTTGTTGGTAATGAAATTAATGATGTTTCTCTTGACTCTAGCAAGGCAGGTCATGTTAATGGAGAATCAATTACTATGGAAAACCTTGTACGTGGACTAATTATACCAAGTGGAAATGACTCGGCTACAGTTGTTGCAAGTGCAGTGGCAAAAAAAGAAACTGGTAATAAAGATTTAAGCAGCCGTGAAAGTGAAAGAATTTTTGCCGAGTTGATGAATAAAAAAGCAAAAGAATTAGGCTGTACGGATTCAAATTTTGTTAATCCACATGGATACCATGATGAAAGGCACTATACTACTGCTGAAGATATGGCAAAAATTGCTGCCGCAGCACTTAAAATTGATTTGTTAAAAAGAATTTGCGGAGAAAAAGAATATTCTGGCAATGGCATGGGTAGTGCAGATACAACAGGCCTTATAACTAATCAATATGATTGGACAAGCCATAATTTACTTATTACATCGGGTGAATATGCTTATCCATATGCAACAGGAATGAAAACTGGATTTACTGATGAGGCAGGAAATTGTGTAACAGCCTCTGCAGAAAAGGATGGAGTTTCACTTATTGCCGTAATATTTAATTCCGAAGACCCTGGGCGTTGGGAAGATGCCGCAAAACTATTTGATTATGGATTTGAAAATTTTGGATTTTTTACGTTAGCTAAAAATGGTACATCAGTGGGCGAAGTTGAATTATATAATAATAAAGTATCTGATGGAAATAATTTAAAGCTTATAATAAAAGAAGATGTTTCACTTTTTCTTGAAAAAACTGATGTTGGTGCAGTTGAAACCAAAATTGATATTACAAACGACGAATATATTTACAAAAGTAAGGATGAAAGTGACACAAATATTAAAATTAAAGCACCAATTGAAAAAGACACTGAGCTTGGCACAGTAAAATACTCACTTAATGGTGAGGTTTTAGCAGAATCAAAAATATATGCTGAAAAATCAATTGAAAAAGCAACACTAATTGAAAAAATTGGTTATACTGCAAAAAGGATAATTTCTAAGATTTTTACTATTAAAGGATTATTGACAGTGGTTGGTACGGTTGTCGGTATTGGTGCGTTGGTGCTAATAGCAAGATTTTTTTATAACAGAAGTCGTGCACCAAAAAATAGGTATAAGTTTAAAAGTAATAAGCGTGGTGGACGTAGGTTTTAAAGCTTTATAAGAACTGTAAGACGTGTGCGGTTAGAGATAAATAAATCCAATAAATCGACTGTATTGGAAAAAACACACTAACTATTCGTAAAACTTGCGTTTTGCGAATAGTACCTAACAGGCGTTTCTACTCATCATATACAAAGTGTTATATTTTAAAATAAATTATATAAATAAAAACCTACTGTATTAAATTTAAATTATACAGTAGGTTTTTTAATATATATTTATTAGCCTAATATTTTTTTTAAATCCTCTGCTGGTGTACTTATTGGAGAAATGTTGAAATTTTCTACCAAATATGAAAGAACATTAGGTGAAATGAATGCTGGTAATGTTGGTCCAAGGTAGATATTTTTTATACCGAGATAAAGCAATGTAAGCAAAATACAAACTGCTTTTTGTTCATACCAAGAAAGTACCATTGAAAGTGGCAAATCATTTATTTCACAGTCAAAGGCCTCTGACAATGCTACCGCAACCTTAATTGCACTATAAGCATCATTGCACTGTCCCATATCCATAATTCTTGGAAGCCCACCAATTTGACCCAGGTCAAGGTCATTAAAACGGTATTTTCCACAAGCTAAAGTAAGAATAATTGTGTCAGTTGGTGTTTGTTTTACAAAATCAGTGTAGTAATTTCTACCTGTCTTTGCACCGTCACACCCACCAACAAGAAAGAAGTGGCTTATATCCCCTGCTTTTACAGCTTCAACTACCTTATCTGCTACAGATAACACCGTGCCGTGGCCAAATCCTGTGATGACTTCTTTACCACCATTTATACCCGTAAATACAGTATCAATATTATATCCGCCTAATTCCAAAGCCTTTTCTATTACTGGTGCAAAATTCTTATCTTCACCAATATGCACCATTTCTGGATAGGACACAACCGCTGTTGTAAACACCCTATCATTATAACTTTTCTTTACTGGCATGAGGCAATTTGTTGTAAACAAAATAGGTGCAGGTATATTGTCAAACTCTTTTTGCTGATTTTGCCATGCTGTTCCAAAGTTTCCTTTTAAATGAGGATATTTTTTAAGCAATGGATAAGCGTGTGCTGGAAGCATTTCGCCATGAGTATATATGTTTATCCCTTTATCTTTTGTTTGTTCCAAAAGTAATTTTAAATCATATAAATCATGTCCAGTAATAACAATAAATGGACCTTTTTCAACTGAAAGCTGAACAGTTGTAGGCACAGGCGTACCAAAGGTTTCAGTGTTAGCACGGTCAAGTAACTCCATACATTTTAAATTTACCTCGCCAACCTCCATAACGATTGGAAAAAGCTGCTCCATAGTACAGTCCTCACCTATAAAAAACAATGCCTTGTAAAACAGTTTATTTACTGAGGCATCTGTATAGCCCAAAATTTCTGCATGGTAGGCATATGCAGCAATACCACGAATGCCAAACAAAATTAAAGATTTAAGGGAACGAATATCTTCATTTTTTTCATTCCATAAATTATTCATGTTATAATTTTCGCATGAATTATCACAAGAACCACAGTTTTGCAAAACTGCTTCCTTTTCAAAGTTAACTTTTTCAATAAGCTCTTTTAATGTTTGGTCATTGAAGCTAACGTTTGTAATGGTTGTAAACAAGCTTTCAATAATAACTTTGTTTGTTTTTTCGGTAGCCTCACCCTTTTCACAAGCCCTTACTAACCCTATTAAAGCACCTGTTAATTCATCCTGCAACCCAGCGGTACTGGCGGATTTTCCGCATACTCCTGCATTTCCTGTACATCCTGTGCATCTTGCTGTTTGCTCACACTGATAACAAAACATTTTATTATCCATAACTCACTTCTCCTTTTTTTCGCTTTTTTTCGCTTATGCTGTGAAATTTAAATTTACAATACATTGACTTTGTATTTATACTATAATACAATAAATAAAACAAATCAGTTGTTTTTACAACAGAAGGAGATAAAATGGAAAAATATTTGGGAGTTATGAAAAAATCATCACTTTTTACAGGTATAAATAACCAAGAAATAAGTGCTGTTTTAAACTGTTTATCTGCGAAACATAGTAATTATACAAAAGGACAGTTTATATTTAGGAGTGGTGAAAGTATTTCATACGTGGGTATGGTGCTTTCAGGGCAAGTTCACATTATTAAAGAAGATTTTTGGGGAAATAGAACCATAATTGCCGAGGTATCTGCTGGTAGTTTGTTTGGCGAAACCTATGCTTGCGTTCAAGGAGAATCACTTGAAGTAAGTGCTGTTTCATCTGAAAATTCCGATATTCTTTTTTTGGATATACACAAAATGATGACTGTCTGCACATCTGCCTGCCAGTTTCATACAAAGCTTATTCGTAATCTAATTTCAGTGCTTGCTGAAAAAAATCTTATGCTTACAAAAAAAATGGTGCATATAACAAAAAGAACAACAAGAGAAAAACTTTTATCATATCTGTCAACACAATCTTTAAAAAGTGGAAAAGCTTCTTTTGAAATACCGTTTAACAGACAACAGTTGGCAGACTATCTTTCAGTAGACCGAAGTGCAATGTCTAACGAGTTATGCAAACTTCGTGATGAGGGAATATTGACGTTTCAAAAAAGTACATTTCATTTAGAGAAAAATGAAAAATAAAAAAGTGTCTTGACAAATATTAAAGTTTGGCAAGACACTTTTTTATTTTAAGTTTAATTTATTTATTGCCGCTTTGGCTATTTTTTACCATAACGTCATGTGCTCCACCCTCAACTATAGATGTTGCACTTACTAGTGTAAGTTTTGCATTATCCTGAAGCTCTTTTATATTAAGAGCACCACAATTGCACATGGTTGAACGCATTTTGCTAAGAGTTACATCGAGATTGTCGTGCAACGAACCTGCATATGGCACATAACAATCAACACCCTCTACAAATGAAAGTTTTGATGCACCACCCATATCATAGCGTTGCCAGTTGCGGGCACGGGCACTGCCCTCACCCCAATACTCTTTCATATAATTACCATTAACCATAACCTTCTCTGTTGGGCTTTCATCAAATCTTGAGAAATATCTTCCCAACATACAGAAATCGCTGCCCATAGCCAATGCAAGAGTTATGTGGTAGTCAAGGACAATTCCGCCGTCTGAACAAATAGGAATGTAAACTCCGGTTTCCTTAAAATATTCATCTCTTGCCTTTGCAACTTCAATAACAGAAGTTGCTTGACCACGGCCAATGCCTTTTGCCTCACGTGTGATGCAGATTGAGCCACCGCCAATACCTACTTTAATAAAGTCTGCACCAGCTTCAGCCAAAAATCTAAAGCCATCTCCATCAACTATATTTCCAGCACCAACTTTAACTGTATCGCCGTAATTTTCTCTAATCCATGTTATTGTACGGCTTTGCCATTCTGAAAATCCCTCACTTGAGTCAATGCAAAGAACATCTGCTCCGGCTTCGATTAAAGCTGGTACACGCTCTGCATAATCTTTTGTGTTTATACCTGCACCAACAATATAGCTTTTGTCACCATCAAGCAGTTCGCAAGGTCTTTCCTTATGTTGGTCATAGTCTTTGCGGAAAACAAAAGAAAATAAGCAGCCATCTTCATCAATAATTGGCAATGCGTTAAGCTTGTTGTCCCAAATTATGTTATTTGCTTCTTTAAGGCTTGTACCCTTAGGTGCAGTTACAAGTTTTTCAAAAGGTGTCATAAAAGTATGCACTTTTTCATCAGATGACATACGGCTAACCCTGTAATCACGGCTTGTTACAACACCAACAAGTTTTGCATTTGCAGTTCCATCAGCAGTTACTGCAATGGTTGAATGACCTAGTTCTTCTTTTATTCTTAAAACATCACCTAACGTCGAATCAGGGCTTACATTTGCATCAGATGAAACAAACCCTGCCTTGTAACTTTTAACACGACGAATCATATCAGCCTGCTGTTCAACAGTTTGTGAACAATAGATAAAGGAAACGCCGCCCTCCTTTGCAAGTGAAATTGCCATGCGATCATCAGAAACAGACTGCATTGTTGCTGAAATTAAAGGGATATTCATACTAAGTGATGGAGTTTCCCCTTTTTTAAATTTAACCAAAGGTGTTTTTAATGAAACATTGTTTGGAATACAATTCGCATCAGAATAACCTGGCACAAGCAAATATTCTGCAAAAGTATGTGACGGTTTATCATAATAAAAAGCCATTTTTTGTTCTCCTCTCATTACACTAATTCATAAATTATAATTTTATATATATATTATCCAATAAAATCTTTATGTATATTAGAAAATATCAGAAAATATTATAACCATTTTTTGTGTTCTAACGACATAATAAAACAATTATACTTTAATTTTGCGTTATTTACAATGGTATGATTTTAAAAGTATAAAAAAAATTAAGGACACCAAATAATAATTGGCGTCCTTAAAGAATATTGCAAAACAAGTGCTTTTACTCAAATTTCAAATCTTGAAAAATTATTTTACTACTATATTTACAATTTTGTTAGGAACATAAATTTCTTTAACAATTGTTTTATCTGCAATTCTTGAAGCAAGAATTGCTTTAGCCTTTGCAAGAATTTCATCTTTTGACGTAGATTTAGAAACTGTGATGTTATCTCTTGTTTTTCCGTTAACCTGCAACGGAATAACAACTTCGTCTACAGCAAGCTTACTCTCATCACATACAGGCCACTTTGCTGCAAAAACTGTATTTGTGTTGCCCAATTCTCTCCAAAGCTCCTCAGCAATATGAGGTGTAAACGGTGCAAGAAGAACAGTAAGTGCATCAAGACAAGATTTATCAATTCCATCTTGTGTTTTTGCTACATCAATAAGCTTGTTAGTATATTCCATAAAGCCACTTACAACAGTGTTCATGGTAAGGGCGTTAAGGCGTGATGAAATTTCTTTAATCATTAAGTTTTTGGCAAAATCGGACTCTTTTGTAGGCTCAACATTTTTGTCTTTATATGTTGCAAAAAGTTTCCAAACCTTATTAAGGTAACGATATACACCGTCAATTCCGCTATCATCCCATTCGCTGTCAATCTCAGGTGGACCTACAAAAAGTTCATACATCCTTAAAGCGTCACAACCATATTTTTCAACTAATTCATCAGGTGAAACAACATTTCCCTTTGATTTACTCATTTTTGCACCATTTTTATTAATCATTCCCTGATTAAATAATCTGCTAAAAGGCTCGTCAAAGTTTACAACACCTATATCATTAAGGAATTTTGTGTAAAAACGTGCGTATAACAAATGAAGAACAGCGTGTTCAATTCCGCCTACGTACATATCAACAGGTGCCCATTTTTCAAGTGCTTCCTTGCTTGCAAGCTCTTTATCGTTATGTGGGTCGGTATAACGCAAGAAATACCATGAAGAACCTGCCCATTGTGGCATTGTGTTTGTTTCACGCTTAGCAGGTGCTCCACACTTAGGACACGTTGTATTAACCCACTCTTCAATAGCAGCAAGTGGAGATTCACCATTATCAGTTGGCTGATAGCTTTCTACCATAGGCAATTCAACAGGCAATTGCTCGTCAGGAACAACTACAGTTCCACAATGCTCACAATGAACAAGCGGAATAGGCTCGCCCCAATAACGCTGACGAGAGAAAACCCAGTCACGAAGCTTATAGTTAACTGTTTTTTTACCAAATCCTTTTTCTTCAAGTATAAGTGGTGCTTTTTTCTTTGCCTCAAAAGCTGTCATACCTTCAAAAATAGGAGAATTAATCATTTTACCATCGCCAATGTATGCCTCGGTAAGTTCTTTTTCCTCATCTCCTTCAGGGATAATAACCTGAATAATTGGAAGGTCAAATTTCTTTGCAAAGTCAAAGTCACGGTCGTCATGGGCAGGAACACACATAATTGCACCTGTACCATAATCTGCCAAAACATAATCGGATACCCAAATTGGTGCCAATGAGCCGTTTAATGGATTTATGCCATAGCGACCTGTAAACACACCTGTTTTTTCCTTGTCTGTCATACGGTCTACTGAAGATTTAGTTGAAGCTGCAAAGCAGTAATCCTCCATTGCCTTTTTATATTCATTTGTTGTAATATCATTTACATATGGATGTTCTGGTGACAGCACCATAAATGTTGCCCCATAAAGAGTATCAGGTCTTGTTGTATAAACAGTTATTGCTTTATCTGTATCTTTAACCTTAAAGTCAACCTCTGCACCATAGCTTTTGCCAATCCAGTCAGTCTGCATTTTTTTAACCTTTTCTGGCCAGTCAAGCTTATCAAGGTCATTAAGAAGTCTTTCTGCATAATGTGTAATTCTAAGCATCCACTGACGAAGATTTTTCTTTGTTACAGTGGCACCACAACGCTCGCAGGTACCGTTTGTAGCTTCTTCATTTGCAAGTACACATTTACAGCTTGGACACCAGTTAAGAGGCATTTTTTTCTCATATGCAAGACCATTTTCATACATTCTGGCAAAAATCCACTGAGTCCATTTATAATAGCTTTTATCTGTTGTGTTAATTTCCTTATCCCAATCGTAAATAGCACTTATTTCGTGAAGTTGGCGTTTAACGTTGGTTATATTTGCATTTGTACTTATTTCTGGATGAGTATTTGTTTTAATAGCGTAGTTTTCAGCAGGCAAACCAAAAGCATCCCAGCCCATTGGATGAAGTACCTGATAGCCCTGAAGCACCTTATAACGGCTAATAATATCGCTTAAAACATATCCTCTCCAGTGACCAACGTGCAAACCAGTGCCTGATGGATATGGAAACATATCAAGGCAATAATATTTTGGTTTTTTATCATCTTCTTTATTAATGGGATTTTTCTCCCATTCCGCACGCCATTTTTTTTCTATGGTGGTAAATTCATATTTGCTGTTCATTGATGTATCCTCCTAAAATTAATTTTCTTTTGAATACTATAAAAGCCCTCCATCTCACGTATATTAGAGACGAAGGGCTACTCCGTGTTACCACTCTAGTTTGCTGAAAATAAAACAGCACACTCAAATATCTTTAACGCAGAATTACGTCAGCACCTACTCTTTTCAGTGTGAAGCTCAAAGGCGAGTTCAGTCTTAGCATACTGTCGCTTCACACCATCCAACGACTCTCTGAAAGTATCTTAAAACTTACTGTTCCTTATCAATGCTTTTTAATTTATAAGCTAAAGGTGATTTTATCATAAGTAACACCATAAATCAATAGTGAAATTATATGTTGATACCGTTATCTCAGCGTATCTATTATAAGTTTAATTATAAGTATTGCCAAAACTACAAAAAACATAGGTCTTATAAATTTTTTCCCTTTCGTAAGTGCAAACGATGCACCAAAATAATTGCCCGCAATGCCAAACGCTGCGGCAGGAAGCCCTATGTGCCAAATTATTTTATCTCCAATTGCAAATGTTATAAACGCCGCAATGTTGGAGGCTAAATTAACAAGCTTTGTGTTGCCAGATGCAGTAAGCAGGTCGAAACCCACAATCCCAGTAAATGCAATAATTAAAAATGTGCCTGTCCCTGGTCCAAAAAATCCATCGTAAACGCCTATAGTAAAACCAATGCCTGCTGAAAGTATAATCAATTTCATTTTAGAAAATCTGTCTGTGGTATTTTTACTGCCAAAATCTTTTTTAACCATCAAAAACACGGCAATAACCGGTACTGCCCCAAGCATTATGTATCTCAGTATTTTTTCATCTAAAATCATATTAAGGTATGCACCTATGCTTGAGCCAATTAAAGCTGTACCTGCCGCTGGTATTGCCGCTGGAAGATACACCTTTCCGCTTTTTAAAAACTTTTTGGTTGCCACAAGTGTACCAAATGTTGATGAGCATTTATTGGTTGCCGCCGCAAAATGAGGTGGAAGACCTATTGCCAAATATGCCGGCAAAGAAATAAGCCCACCACCTCCAGCTATAGCATCAATAAAACCAGCCAAAAAAACCAGTGGGCAAATAATTAGTAAAATATGAATTGTGTCAGACATTACAAATTCCATCCTTTGTTATTTTTTTTGTAATAAAAAGCTCCGATTGCCATTATAACAGAAAAAACAACTAAATACCATACTACTGACATTTTGTGTGCAAACACTGCGGCAATAACCATAAATATTGCACCAAAAAGAGAAAGTGTAGGCATTAAAAACCTCTTGAATGTATTCAAATCTTTTTCTTTTTTCATAAACATAATATACATAGGAATGTATCCCGCATATAAAGTAACTATAGGTAGTTCTGATGAATCAAAACAAAAAACACCAAACCATGGTGTTGTAAGGTTTGCACCGTAAAAATACAACAGCCATGCACCTGCCGCAAGCAAGCCAAAAATAGCCGCATTTGTAGGCATATTTGTTATTTTATCAATTTGCGAAAACATTTCAGCGTTAGGTCCTTGGTTACGAGCAGCAAGGGCGTAAAAACCTCTGGTACATGCCAGCATTAGACCATTAAGGGTTCCAAGACAAGAAATAATTATTAAAACAAATACTACAGTTCCGCCAGTTTCGCCAAAAATAGAACTAAATGCAAGCCTTGCTCCTGCTTCCCCACCTTCCATAAGCACTTCGTTCTTAACTGTGCCTGAAAGACCAATATAATAACTAATGTAAACCAATGCAATTATAAATGTTCCAATCATCAATGCTCGGGGAAGATTTTTCTTTGCATCCTTAAGTTCAGCATTTATAGATGTGGCAATAATCCACCCTTCATATGCGAATGCGGTTGCAACAACAGCAACAAATAATGACCCAGATGATTCACCTTGAACTACTACATTAGAAAAGTTGTAGCTTGTCATTCCTGTAAATAAGCCTTTAATTGTGCCTATAATAGCCATTGCAAATAAAGGCACAAGCTTAATTACTGTTGTAGACACCTGAAATTTGCCTGCAAGTACAGGGGAAAGTGCATTAACTGCATAGCTTGCCACAAGGAAAAAACAAGCAATTACCATACATTCTCCGCCTGTTATTGAAAAACCAAAAAGTACTGAAACATATCTTGCTGAAACCCACGCAAGCACCCCAGTAAGTGTTGGGTAATAAATAGCTGCCATAAACCAGCCTAAAAGATAGGCATAGCGTTCGCCCATAATGTTTTCTGCATAATCTACTAGACCGTTTACATGAACATATTTTGTTGCCATAACGGCAAAAGTATAGGCACTACAAATCATAATACTTGCACCTATTAGCCAAGCAAGTATGCCAAGTGGAAGATTTCCACCTGTAGCCTGCAAAATTTTTTCTGCCTTAAAAAACACTCCACTTCCAATAACAATACCAACAACCATTGCTATTGCTGTAACTAGACCATATCTTTTCTCTAGATGATTTTCCATAAATTCATTTTCCTCCACTTTATGCTTTTATAACTATATCGCTTTATCACAGTAAATTAGTTTTGCACGCCTAAATTATTGTGCAATATCAATAATATATGCTATCCACCTTATCCGTCAATTACTTTTAAATTATCATCAATCTCAACCAAAACAATCTGAAGTTTTCGTGTGTTTTTTAAAAATAAATTTCAATGTGATACCTTTCGAGGAACATTAAAAAATAAAAAAAAATAAGGCCATGTTTTTACAGTAAAACATAACCTCACCTTTTATATCAAATTTCAATGCTTATTTAAGAACAAGCTGTGAGATTTGGTATTGTAGACTGATTTAATTAATCCTCTTCAGTATTAAATAAAAAGATTATATACCACGAAACCATCTTCATTAGCAAGGGGAGCAACAAATGGAACACCAAAATATTCAGCTATAGACCTTGCTATTGTTTCACCAATGAGGCTAGTATTATTTTTAATCCACGCTTCATCTTCGTAATTATCGTGGTATGCAACCTCAATTAGTGTAGCAGGTGCGTTTGTTCTGCGAATTTCTCTAAGTGTTGTGGTAGGTACGATTTTTACTTTATCAGGATTTGGATAAATGTTTTTAAAGTTTTTTTCAAGGATTTTAGCAAACTCTGTTCCGTAAAAGCTGTTTGGGCTGTAATAAATGTCAGTTCCACTCTGGGTTCCCGCCAAGCTCTCAGCTGAAGCATTGGAATGTATTGCTAAGTGTAAGTCATATTCACCCTCATTAGATTTATTAATTGCCTCCCCAAGAGATTCGTTAGGTTCGTTGCGTTCAAATTCTATACCGCTTGCCTCAAGGTAGGGTTCAATAGCGTCTGCAATTAAGTTCATGTATTCCTCTTCTGTGCCTCCAGTTAAATATGGATTAAATTCTTGCACTGATGGGCTTAAAAAAACTCGTGGCATATATTTCACATCCTCAAATCAAATTGTTATATAATATGCCCACATCTTTGTTTTGTAACGTTATCCATAATTTTTATTGTTTCCTACGCTAAATTGTCTATATCATTTTGATGCAAATACTGCACAAGGTAGTCATCAAGAATTTTATACGCAATCCTCTGCTGATACACAATACTTTAAGAATACTGAAAAATCGTTAGCATTTAAGGTCATAAGCCTTACATCATAGCCAACATTTTTCCCAATCTGCTCCCTTGTATAAGTAACTGTGGTGCTATTATTAAAACGGAATGAAACACTGTCGCAATTATCAATCAGTGCAAACATAACCAGTGTATTTTGGTAATATAGTGATTAGCCGATTTTCTCTTCAACGAAGTTTTGTATATCACTATCGGTAAGTATATCAATTGTAATACCATAGAGGCGTGTGGTGGTCTGCAATTCAGTGCAATTAAGTTTAGCTTCTTCAGGCCACGTGAGCAGACGTATTATTTTGCTATTTGCTGAAGCATCACCAATATATCGGTTTTTAGCATCAAGCAGTTCATCAGCTCTAGTCAAAAGTGCAGTACCTTCCCCGTAATTTAAATCGTTACTCACATAAGAGGGATAACCATTTTTATTGCTTACTAAGAAAGTTCCTGTTTCTTCTCTTTGAATTTTTATACCCTCTGGTATTGAAAGATAAAATTTATTGTTTTCACCATAGCCGTAAATGTAGCATACAGCTTTGTTATCCTTTACAAACAGAATATTCATCATGCCCTCATATACGCTTTCATTAAGAAAAGAGCAATTAAACCCAAGCATTTCCTCAATGAATTTTTTATCTGCACACGGTGGAAATTGAATAACATAGTCATAATCAAATTCTACTGTATCATTAAGAACCATTAAAATTCTTTCCTACCACTTCTTCACTCTGCTTTTTCTTTATTTCATCTTTTGAAACAAGGCATATTCATTTCAATTTACGGAAATAGTTTTATTTATCTTTTTATTTTCTGTTGTTAGAAGGCTTAGGACCAAAAAACTGATAGTAGTCAATTTTAATACGACCATTAAACAGCTTTCGTTTTGCATCTGCTTTTCGTCCAAAAAGGCTCTCAAAATATTCCATTGATGTTATAACATAAGCACTCCATGTAGGATTTGTCCTCATAAGCTCACCCATGTCACGATATAATTTTTCAACTTCCTTAAGCTCACCGATACGTTCACCGTAAGGCGGATTGGTAATCATGCAACCGTAATCTCCAATCAGCTTTACCTCTTGACAAGGTTTAACTGAAAATTCTATGCAATCATCCACACCAGCTTTTATAGCATTCTCACGGGCAACTTCAATCGCCTCTTCATCCATATCGCTTGCATATATAACAGGCGTAAATTCGTGGTCTATTGCCTTATATGCTGCTATTCTTGCCTGCTTCCATATGGATTTGTCAATTCTTTCCCATTCTTCGGATGCAAATTTGCGGTTAAGCCCTGGAGCAATGTTTTTTGCAATAAGAGCCGCTTCAATTGGTATTGTACCTGAACCACAAAGTGGGTCAAGCAGAATACGGTCACGTTTCCAGTAGCTTAAATCCACCATTGCTGCCGCTAAAGTTTCTTTAAGTGGTGCAACCATTGCTGTTTCACGGTAGCCACGTTTGTGTAAACCGCCTCCTGTAGTGTCAATAGTAAGTGTTGCTACGTCATTAAGTAAAGCAACCTGAATGGTATAGTCTGCTCCCGTTTCGTCAAACCAGTCTACATTGTATTTCATTTTAAGCTTTTCTACCACTGCTTTTTTAACTATAGCCTGACAGTCTGGTACGCTGAAAAGTGTGGATTTAACAGATTTTCCTGTAACAGTAAATTTTCCATCCTCAGTAATCCATTCTCCCCAGTCCAATGCTTTTGCACCTTCAAAAAGTTGGTCAAAGGTAGTTGCTTTGTATTCACCTACTTTGATGAGTACCTTGCTTGCAAATCTAAGCCAAAGATTTGCCTTGGCGATGTCGGCTTCATCCCCTGTAAATTCCACACGTCCATCAAATGTTTTAACATCGCTGAACCCGAGTTTTATTACTTCACGTTTTACACATGCCTCAAGACCGAAAGTTGTTGTTGCAATTAAGTTAATTTTTTCCATAGTTAATCACCATATCCTTATATATTGAGCTCTATTATAACAGAAATTAAGACAATTGTGAAATTATCTTGAAATATTCTTTGTTTAATTGTATATTCTTATGATAAGAATAGTTTTACGAAGGAGAAATTTAATGTATAAATTATTAAAACAATGTGGAAGAGCAAAAAGGGGCGAGCTTACAACACCCCATGGAACTATACAAACGCCTGTATTTATGAACGTAGGGACACTTGCGGCAATTAAGGGTGCGGTGTCAACTGAGGATTTGGAGGGAATTAAATGTCAGGTGCAGCTTTCCAACACCTATCATCTGCATATAAGACCTGGTGATAAAATAGTGCATCAACTTGGTGGGCTTCACAAATTTATGTCGTGGAACAAGCCAATTCTCACTGATAGCGGTGGTTTTCAAGTGTTTTCGCTGGCAGCACTGCGAAAAATTAAAGAGGAAGGTGTTTATTTCGCCTCTCACGTAGACGGACGTAAAATTTTCATGGGTCCTGAAGAAAGTATGCAAATACAGTCTAATCTTGCCTCAACCATAGCTATGGCATTTGATGAATGTCCTTCTGCTGTTGCGGATAGAACATATGTGCAAAACTCAGTGGACCGAACAACACGCTGGCTTATACGCAGTAAAAACGAAATGGACAGACTTAACACTCTTGACGATACCATAAATAAACAACAAATGCTTTTTGGTATCAACCAAGGAGCAATTTTTCCAGATATTCGTATTGAACACGCTAAAATAATATCTGAGTTTGATTTGGATGGCTATGCAATAGGTGGTCTTGCGGTAGGTGAAACTCATGACCAGATGTATCATATATTAGAAGAAACTGTTCCGTATCTTCCTAAAAATAAACCTACCTACCTTATGGGTGTTGGTACGCCTGAAAACATTTTGGAGGCCGTTGAACGTGGCGTTGATTTTTTTGACTGTGTGCTTCCAGCAAGAAACGGCAGACACGCTCACGTGTATACCAATTATGGCAAAATAAATTTGCTTAATGCTAAATTTGAGCTTGACGACGAACCGATTGAACCAGGATGCCAGTGTCCTGCCTGCAAACGATATTCTAGAGCATATATAAGGCATCTTTTTAAAGCAAAAGAAATGTTGGCAATGCGTCTTTGCGTATTGCATAACCTTTATTATTTCAATACACTAATGGAAGAAATACGTACTGCCCTTGATGAAGATAGATTTGTGGAATACAAAAAACAAAAGCTTGAAGGCTTCAAACGTGGGGTTGAGGGCAAGCCTTCAAGCAAGACACGAAAATGATAGCTATTGACGTATTGTAAAATATTAACTATAATGATAATGTTATGGGTAGACTAATTTTACTTATTGCGTATATATTAATGAAAAATCATTTAATTCAAAGGAGAGATAGTTAATGAATTTCAGTCTATTATCAACAGTTGTAAGCGGAGCAGCATCTAGTTCATCATCAGGTTCAACAGCATCAACAACAACACTTGGGGGTCTTAACCCAGTTGTGTTAATTATTTTATATTGTGTTGTTATTTTTGGTGTTATGTACGTTTTCTCTGTAAGACCACAAAAAAAGAAAACAGCCGCTATTGAGGAAATGAGAAAAAGCATTGCCGTTGATGACTCTGTATTGCTTGCAAACGGAATGTATGGCAAAATTGTAGATATTACAGCAGAATGCTACATCATTGAGTTTGGAACAAATAGAGGTGTGCGTATTCCTGTACTTAAACAAGAAGTTTATGCAAAGAAAGAACCTAACCTTACAAATAAGGTTGAAGAAGTTGAAGTGCCTGAAAAGAAATCTTTGTTAGGTGCCTTTGGCAAAAAGAAAGAAGAAAAAGACGATACACTTAAATAATTTTTCTAAAACTAAGACCCGAAATAATTTATATTTTGGGTCTTTTTGTGTTCTGTTTTTTCCATATTTTATAGGTTTTAAAACTTCTTATAATATGTTATTATATTTGTGTAACAGATATGTAACATTTACATAATACATTATTAATATTTGCATTCAATTTGCAAAAAAATTAGGAGGAAATAACATGAAAAAATTGAACACAGCAATAATAACAATTGCAGCGGTTATGTCTATATCCGCAAGTGCATTGGCAGCTCCATTATGCACTAGTACATTATGCACTAATGTTCTTAAATGTACGGGAGGTTCTGCAAACTGCAATATCCATTCTGTTTTAGCAAAGAATTGTACAGCTGACATTAAAGAAAATTTACAATACTTTATTAATCTCGGGTGTAAGGCTGATAATTCCCAGACAACTAAGACTAACTGTGTTGGTAACAACTGCGGTTCAACCAATGCTCCTACAACAAAAGATACTACTAAAAACACCGCTACAACAAAAGATACTGCTAAAGATACTGCTAAAAACACCGCTACAACAAAAGATACTGCTAAAAATACTACAACAACAACGGATACTACTAAAAATACCGCTACAACAAAAGATACTACTAAAAACACTGCAACAGCAACGGATACTACTAAAAACACTGTTGCAACAAAAGATACTACTAAAAACACTGTAACAACTAACACCAATACATCTGCATCTTCCTATGCTCAAGAGGTTGTAAATTTAGTTAATGCTGAACGTGCAAAAGAGGGTCTTTCTGCTCTTTCTGTAGATGCAAAGGTAGCAGCAGCGGCACAGGTTAGAGCTGCCGAAATTAAAACAAGCTTTAGCCATACAAGACCTGATGGAAGAAGCTGTTTTACAGCCCTTGCTGAAGCTGGTGCAAGCTACAGTGGTGCAGGCGAAAATATTGCTATAGGACAAAAAACACCATCAGAAGTTGTGACTGCATGGATGAATTCCGAGGGCCATAGAAAAAACATCATGAATCCTAACTTTAAATACATAGGTATTGGTGTAGATGGAACTGCATGGACACAGTTTTTTACTTACTAATATAATATAAATATTTAAACAACTACAAACCACCCTATGCTTTGGTAATTAAGACTCAGCATAGGGTGGTTTTATTTTTATTATTCTATTGGCTAGGCAAACTGACTCATATAAAGCTTGTAATAAAATCCTTTTTTCTCTAAAAGCTGTTGGTGATTGCCTCGTTCAACAATATTACCGTCATTTATTACAGCAATTAGGTCAGCATCCTTAATTGTAGAAAGCCTGTGGGCAATAACAAAATTTGTTCTACCCTTCATAAGGTTGTGCATGGCCTCTTGTATTTTCATTTCCGTTCGTGTATCCACACTGCTTGTTGCTTCATCTAAAATAAGTATAGATGGGTCTGAAAGAATTGCCCTAGCAATACTAAGCATTTGTCGCTGACCTTGGCTTAAATTACCTCCACCGTCTGTAAGTACAGTATTGTACCCTTCTGGAAGTCGCTTAACAAATTCGTGAGCATTTGCTAGTTTTGATGCCTCTTTAATTTCTTCAAAGGTGGCATCAAGTTTACCATATCTAATATTTTCTTCTATTGTTCCTGTAAAAAGGTATGTGTCTTGCAGTACAATACCCAATGCAGCTCTAAGACTGTCACGTTGTATATCCTTAATGTTGTGTCCATCAATGGTTATACTTCCGTCTTGTATATCGTAAAACCTTGTAAGCAGATTTATTATGGTTGTTTTACCTGCACCTGTTGGTCCAACAAGGGCTATGGTCTGACCTGGTTTTGCATACAAATTTATATCTTTAAGTATAGGATTTCCTTCTTCATATGAAAAATCTACGTGTTCAAAAATAACAGTCCCCTCAACTTTTTTTAAATTATAGGCATTGGAAACATCAGCTAACTCTTCTTTTTCATCAAGTACATCAAATACACGCTCTGCCCCTGCTAAGGCTGACATAATTGCACTGTAAAGGTTTGCAATTTCATTTAAAGGTCTTGTAAACTGTTTTGAATAAGATAAGAACGCAGAAATTGTGCCCAAGGACATTGGCAACCCTAAAACCATCATAAGTCCACCAGCGCCTGCAATAAGAGCATAACTGATACTGTTAAGTGACATTGAAAGAGGTCCAATAATTCCTGAATATATTTCCGCCTTTATACCTGAAGAAAGTAAATCCCTATTTATAACTTTAAATCCTTCAATTTCTTTTTTCTCACGGTTAAAAACTTTAACAACCTTTTGTCCAGAAATTACTTCTTCTATATAGCCATTAAGTTTGCCAAGCTTTTTCTGTCGCATTGAAAAGTGCTTACGTGATTTTTCTGTGATAAATTTTGTTAAGCCTATCATTACAGGTATAATAAGTATGCTTATAAGGGTAAGCACAGGGCTTAACAAAAGCATGGCAACTGCAGTAAAAAGCACTGTGAGAACACTGGAAAACACCTGTGAAATGCTTTGGTTAAGGGTGGAAGATATATTATCAACATCATTTGTAACACGGCTCATTACATCACCATGAGCATTTGTGTCAAAATATTTTAGTGGAAGTCTTTGAAGCTTATCAAAAACTTCTTTTCTAATTTCCACAACAGTTTGCTGTGCAATATTTATCATGGTTACACTTTGCAACCATGTAAAAACACTTGCTAATACGTAAAGCACAACTAGCACCAAACAAATCTTTATCAGTTCGCTTATGTTTCCTTTGCCAATTAATTCATCAATAGCAATACCCATTATTCTTGTTGCGATGGTGGTCATAAGAGTTGATATAATTACAAGAACACAAATTATTACAAGCTTAATTTTGTGCTTTCCCAGATATTTCAAAAGCCGTTTTGTCGTTCCTTTTATATCTTTGGCTTTTTGCGGCTTCATAATTGGTTGATGTCCAGGTACAATTGGACCTCTCATTTTTTGTCTATTGTCAATCATTTATGGCTGCCTCCTTTCCTGCCTGAGAGTAGTAAATTTCCTGATAATCTTTGCTGTTTTTAAGCAATTCGTTATGTGTGCCCTCCGCAACAATTGTGCCATTGCCCAATACTAAAATTTTGTCTGCATTTAAAACTGAGCTTATGCGTTGTGCAATAATAATTTTTGTACTGTTTTTAAGGTCTGAAGAAAGTGCTTTTTGAATTTTCTTTTCTGTAACCATATCTACAGCACTTGTACTGTCGTCAAAAATAAGTATTTTGGGCTTTTTGATAAGTGCCCTTGCAATGGAAATTCTCTGTTTTTGTCCGCCTGAAAGATTAACACCTTTTTGTCCAAGGTTGGTTTGATATTTGTCAGGAAAATTAATTATAAAATCATGTGCCTGTGCATTTTTTGATGCACTTATTATCTCCTCATCTGTGGCATTTTCTTTCCCCCACAGCAAATTGTCTTTAATTGTTCCTGAAAATAAAATTGATTCCTGTAAAACAACTGATACATCGCTTCTTAGAACAGTTAAATCCATATTCTTTACATTTGTTCCGTCAATTAAAATTTCTCCATCTAAAACATCATATAGTCTTGGTATAAGGTTAACAAGTGATGATTTTCCGGAACCCGTTTCGCCTAAAATAGCAACGGTCTGCCCTGCCTCAGCTACAAAATTTACATTTTCAAGTACAGGCTCACCGCTTCCACCTTCATATTTAAACGATACATTTCTAAACTCAATTTTACCATTTGTAATAGGTGTTTCAACAGGATTTTGAGGATTAACAATTTCTATTTCTGTTTCCAAAACCTCTATTATACGGTCACCAGAAACCTTTGCTCTTGAAAAAACCATAAAAAACATGGAAACCATCATAAGTGACATAAGTATTTGGCTAAGATAAGTTATAAAAGCCATTACATCCCCTACAAGCATATCTCCTGCAACCACCTGCAAGCCTCCAAAATAAATAACTGCAATAGCTGCACAATTCATAAGGAGCATCATAACAGGCATAAGCAAAACAATAGTGCGAAAAGCCTTAATTGTTGTGTCTTTATAATCTTCATTTGCTTCATCAAACTTTGCAATTTCGTGTTTGCCTCTCACAAAAACCTTTACAACTCGAACGCCCGATAAATTTTCACGCATTACGGTGTTCACCTTATCCAGCTTATTCTGAACTACCTTAAAAAGAGGAAAGCTGTGCTTAATTAATACAGCAATTGTTATAGCACTAATAGGAATAATAGCAAGAAAAACTATTGTAAGTTTTTTGTTTACGCTAAAAGCCATAATAATTCCGCCAATAGATAAAAGTGGTGCTCTAACCAGAATTCTAAGGCTCATAAGTACTATAGTCTGCATTTGTGTAATGTCGTTGGTAAGCCTTGTTATAAGTGATGATGTCTTAAATTTATCTATATTGAAAAAAGAAAACTGCTGTATTTTTATAAATAAATCTTCCCTTACATCGGCACCAAAATTTTGGCTTGCAAGGCTGGAAAATATAAGACATCCAATTCCACCAACTATACCTAAAATGGAAACTAAAAGCATAAATCCACCAATTTTAATAATATAGTTAATATCATTATTTGCAACGCCAATATTCACAATTTTTGCCATAAGCTTTGGCTGTAAAAGCTCACTTATAACTTCAACTCCCATAAGTAGTGGTGCAAGAAAAACGTACAGTTTATATTTTTTTAAATACTTAGCCAGTCTTAACATCTAGTCGACCCCTTCTTTGTCTAAATTTCTACTCATTTTTTCCATAGAGCTAATAAACATTTCCTTCTCTTCTTTGGTAAACCCAGCAAAACATATATCTTCAAGTCTATTACTAATTTCAATTGCTTTTTCAAGCTGTTGTCTGCCAGTATCTGTAATATAAACTCGAGTAATACGTAAATCCTTTTCGTCCTGCTTACGAATTATAAGTGATGCTTTTTCCATGCGTTTAAGAGAATCAGTTATGCTAGCTGGTTTAAACCTCAAGTTTTCACCTATTTCTTTTTGTATACAGCCATCATTTTTATTCAATAATGCAAGTATTGGTATTTGCCCAGGAAATAATTCAATATCACTTATAAGACTTATAAACAATGCTCTATGAAGTTTAAAAAGGTGATGAAATATAATCTGAAATTTATTCATTCTGCTTTCACAAAAATTTTTCATTAAATCTTCCTTTCAATAATTCTTAGTTAGCTTAATAAATACTTAGCTAACTAAGAATACAACATTTTTCTGAATAATGTCAAGCATTAATTCAGTATGTTTAATAAAAAATCTTTCAACTTAATTTAATAACCTTAAAAGGCACTAAAAAAGCACCCTCATTATGAGAGTGCTAAAAAGTTTAATTTTATTCAGTCTATGTGGTGCTAGTTTCAACTTCGGACCTTTTTGGGTTCTGTTACTTAATGGAGCATTTTATTCCTGAAATAGCAACGTTATCAACTCGTCCTTGTACAGCTTCATGTAAATTTTCTTTTTCGTCACGATATGCCCGAGAAATCAAATAATTTCCGCTTACAATTACTGTTCCATCATCAGCTATTTGATACACTCTCTCTAATAAGGGAGAACCAAAAGCAATATTTTCACAGTTGCTTAGAGCTTTCGTAGCCTCCGCCTCTGTTACTTTTTGAGGCTTTGATTTATTAGCATCTATATTCTTAACAATTTTATCAGCCTTACTGTTTACATATGACGCCTGTCCACGTTCACTTCCTCCTAAAACAAATATACTACCGTCACTGCAATAGGCAAAAATTCTATTTCCGTAATCATCTGGAAGAACATAGGAAACATTGTCCAACACTTTTAGCGGCTCTTCGTAGGTAAGTTCAAGAGGAAATACACCAGTTATGGGACCAGCGTTTCCAACACCCCATACACTCGAACCCCAAGTCAGATATTGTCCTCCGTTTCCAAGCTGACCATAGCTATTGCCTCCAAAAGAATAAAGACTTCCGTCTTCTTTTATAATATAATAACTTCTTTCAATGCCAGCACATAGCTTGCAAATATCTTTCGCATCGTCAAATATTTTTGTCCATTCTTTAAGCCTTTGCCATGTTATATTCCCGTCATAATAACAGTATATTCCTTTTGCCATAACGCTTCCATCAGTTTTTAAATACATTCCATAATTTAATGCTTTTTCGACATCTGAATCCATTTTCGTATAATTATATCTTTCCATAGGAGTTACGCTATATGCTGCCACTCCAGAATTCATGCCTATATAATACAGGTAATTATTATTTGTAACTGCGAGAATAGTGTCCAGTTCTGAGTCAAAGCTTTTAACGTTTTGAGCAATATTAATATAATTTATTCCGTCAAAAGAACCATCTGCTTTAAAACTTATTTCCCATAATGAACTATCTTTTTTTAAAACAAATACTCCGCATGATCCGCCCCCAATCTCATCCATACTTGCAATATTTTCAGAAAGTTTAAGTTTCTTTTCAGAATTACCGTTCATAGGTGGTGTATATGCCCATAAGGTTCCATTTTCATCAAGAATTATATCAGCAAAGGCTGTGCAACAAATAACATTTTTTGCTGATTTATTTGCCGCAAAAATATCTAATGACGAGCCTAACAAAATAGTTAGAGTCATACATACTATTACCGCAGCTTTAATTATCCTATTCATAGTAGTGCCTCCTTAAAGTTTATTTAAAATAAAGGAATGTTAATGTAAAATTCTTCCTACTCATAATGATATTATACCAACAAATAAGAAAAATCAATAACTTTAAATTTGCGTTAATATACAATCCATACGTAACTGATACTCTTTTGGTGCTTTTTCACACCATTAGGAACAAAAAAACACTCCCCAAAAGGGAGTGCAAATTATCTTATATGTGCCGGTTTCCTTAAAAAATCAACGTTACTTTAAGTTAATAAAAGTAAGCTGTTGACGGGATTCGGACCCGTGACCTCCGCACTACCAATGCGGTGCTCTACCAACTGAGCTACAACAGCATACAGCAATTGACTAGTATCTCGTTACGTTGGATTTTTACAATAACCCGACTACAAAATTCACTTGTCAACGCAAAATATAGTATCACAAATTTTGTCAGTCGTCAAGTTTTCTTTTATTAATAAATCTTTCTATTTTCTTTTTAACACGCTGAAGTGCATTGTCAATGCTTTTTTCAGGCTTATTCATTAAAGCTGCAATCTCCAAATAAGTTTTTCCCTGCAAGTAAAATGCAAGCACCTTATTTTCAAAGCCGCTTAAATTTTTAGCAATATGCTCCTCAATAAAACTCTTCTCTTCCTGTCCAATAAATAAAGTTTCAGGGCTTGTAACCTCTATACTTTCCAGCATATCCATATATGTATGTTCTTCCAAATCATCAAAAACAGGTCTATTTAGGGAAACCGAAGAATTAAGCGGAATATGCTTTTGCCTGCCAGCGGTTTTTATGGCAGTAATCATCTGCCTGTTTATGCAAAGCTCTGCAAAGCTTTTAAAACTGGCATTCTTATCCGTTTGATAATCTCTTACAGCCTTATAAAGACCAATCATTCCCTCCTGAATTATATCCTCACGGTCTGCACCAATAAGAAAATAAGCTCTAGCTCGGCTTTTTACCATGGTTTTATACTTGTTCATTATAAATTCCTGAGCTCTATCATTTCCCTTTTTTACTAAGTCAATAATTTCTTCGTCTTTATAGCTATTAAAATCTGCCTGTAACAGTTTAATGCACCCCATTCAAGTTTATTACTATACCTTAATTCTCTCCACGCCGCATACGCTCCAAGATTTTTTGTGTTTCGTCGTCCAAATTATCCATAAGTAAATTGTTTTTTGGTGGTCTTGTTTGTATATACATTTCCCTAACATGATGGTTAACATATTCAATCTCTACTTTAAGTTCCCTTGCACTCATTCTCACAGCACCATGACCTAAAATAATAAGCTGTTCCAATCCATCAGATGTTGCAACACGTATTTTACACTCACGAGGAAATCTATTGACAGTTTTCTCAATATAGTGGTCAGCAGTTTCAGCTTCCTTTGTAAACACAACAAAAATATTATTATGTTGATAGGCTTTACCAATATTCCCTTTAACAAGGTAACCATCAAAAACAACTATTACTGTAAGACGGCTTTTATAGCCTTGATAGTTGCTCATTATATCAATAAGCTTGTTTCTGGCACTTTCAAGGCTTATTTCCGCTAATTCCTTAAGGTCATCCCACGCATATATTATATTGTAGCCGTCTACTAGTAAAAAATCTTTTTTCAATAGAATAATCCTTTCTGTCAGCCTTTTCTTTGTCTAACAACCTCATACATAAGTAATGCCGCAGCAACAGATGCGTTAAGTGATGCAATCTGACCTTTCATAGGTATAGATACATTGAAATCACATTTTTCTTTAACAAGACGGCTAATTCCTTCACCCTCACTACCAATTACAAGGGCAATAGGACCTTTCATATCTGAATCAAAATGGTCTTTACCTGTCATATCTGCACAGGCAACCCATATGCCTTGCTTTTTAAGCTCATCTATGGTATTTCCAAGGTTAACAACCTTTGCCACAGGAACATATTCAATAGCTCCTGCCGATGTTTTGGAAACAGTTGCTGTAAGCCCAACTGAACGTCTTTTGGGTATTACAACACCGTGTGCACCACAAGCATCTGCAGTTCTTATTATAGCACCAAGATTATGAGGGTCTGTAATTCCGTCCAACAATATAATGAAAGGGTCTTCTCCTTTATCTCTTGCAATTTTAATAATATCTTCAACCTCAACATACTGATGTGCAGATACAAACCCAATAATGCCCTGATGATTTTTTGTCTGGCTCATGTCATCCAAGCGTTGACGGTCTGTTTGCTGTACAACGATACCACGTTCAGTAGCTGTAGCCACTATACGCCTTATTGTTCCCTCAACATTTCCCCTAGCAATAAGAATTTTTTCTACATCTCTGCCACTTTTAAACACCTCAAGTATAGCATTTCTGCCCTCAACTTGGTTTTCGTTAAATTCCTTATCATCATTCCTGCCATTTCTGGTGTTAAATCTTGTTTTATCATCATTCCTATCATTAAANNCTATCATTAAACCTTGTTTTATCATCATTTCTTTCACTTCTGTTATTGAATTTTGATTTGTCATTATTCCTTTCGTTTTTACCATTGAATTTTTGTTTACCTTCATTTTTCTCGTTTTTGCCGTTAAATCTTGTTTTTTCCAAATTAATTCTCCTCATCTTTTGAAGTACCACTGTTAAAAAGCTCTGTAAGTCTTTCCATATTTCCTTGCAAATATAAATAGCCAAATAGTGCCTCAAGCCCTGTTGCGTGTTTATAGTCCATTAAATCTGCATTTTTTGGCATAGTATGGCTTTTTGCATTCCTTCCACGCCTAAATACACCTTGTTCTTCTTCCGTAAGCTTGTCCTCTATTTTAAAATACATATCACTTTGACCTTTTGCTTTTACAATTTCTCGGCTACGCTTGTGCATTTTATTTACAGGAGCATTGCCAAGTGAAAGCACCATTGTGCGAACAAAAAGTTCAAACACTGCATCTCCAATGTAGGCAAGAACCAGCGGTGAAAGCTCTTTTGGGTTTTCACCACCATATGATTTTTGTATATTTATTATATCCATAATCAACCTCTAAACCATTGCACGCCCTGACGTGTATCCTTTATTGTTATTCCCATAGCTGTTAATTCTTCTCTTATTGCGTCTGCCGCTGCAAAATCCTTATTCTTTTTTGCTTCAGTTCTTTTTGCAATAAGTTCTTCAATTTTTGCGGCATCTTTATCTACCGCCGCTTCTTTGTCCTCTGCTATGCCAAGTATTGTTGTAAGGGTTTTGAACATATCCATTTCTTTTTTTGCATATGCTTTTGAAACCCCATCCTTACTGTTTTTGTTTATAAAGCGAACAAGTTCATATACAGCGCTTACAGCATCTGCGGTATTAAAGTCATCGTCCATGGCTTCTTCAAACTGTAGTTTAAACTTTTCTATTTCATCAAGATTTTCATTTTCCTTAAGGTCTATATCGGAGCAGTTTTCAATATAATATGCCAAATCTTTTTTGCAGTTTTTAATTCTTTCAAGACCATTTTGGCAGCTTTCCATAAGTTCACGGCTAAAGTTTATAGGGCTTCTATATTGTCCATTAAGTATGAAAAAACGGATAACCTCGTAAGGGAACTCTGCCGCAATATCTCTTACTGTAAAAAAATTACCAGCAGATTTACTCATTTTTTCATTATCAACAGTTATAAAGCCATTGTGAATCCAATATTTTGCAAAAGGTACTCCATTGCACGCTTCACTCTGTGCAATTTCATTTTCGTGGTGAGGGAATACTAAATCCTCGCCTCCAGCATGAATATCAATTGTTGGTCCTAAATAACGCTTTGCCATTACTGAACATTCTATATGCCAACCGGGTCTTCCCTCGCCCCAAGGTGATTTCCATTTTGGCTCACCAGGCTTAAATGGTTTCCAAAGCACAAAGTCTGTAGGGTTTTTCTTTGCATCGTCAACAGCAACACGGTCACTTGCACCTGCAATAAGTTCATCTAAATTTTTCTTGCTAAGCTTACCATATTCAGGGAAAGATTTTGTATCAAAATAAACGGTTCCATTATCCTCATAAGCATGACCTTTCTCAATAAGGTTACTTATCATCTCAATAATGTAATCCATTTCCTCTGTAACACGTGGGTGATATGACGCTCTTTTCACATTAAGGCCATCAGCATCTCGGAAACATTCTTCGATATATCTATTGCTAATAACTTCCATGGTTGTATTTTCTTCGTTGGCTTTCTTTATTATTTTGTCATCAACATCAGTAAAATTTTGAACATAAGTAACCTCATAGCCCTTGTATTCCATATAACGACGTACCGTATCAAAGGTTACATAAGGTCTTGCATTACCAATGTGTATATAATTATAAACAGTTGGTCCGCAAACGTACATTTTCACTTTTCCCTCTTCAATTGGTACAAACTCTTCTTTTTTTCTAGTAAGTGTGTTGTATAACTTCATTGTAATCTCCCCTTATATTTTATCCTTCCATTTCTTTTGCAAAAATCAATTTTTCAAGATTTTCAACTCTTTTTTGCAGCTGATTAATTTCATCTTCAACAATATCGGGTACTTTAAGCTGGTCTAGTGTATCAGATGGATGTGCTTCTTGAGTATTTTTATCGCTGGTGTTCCATTTTGCTGGCACACCAACTGCTGTAACATCGTCTGGTACATCTTTAAGCACCACCGAGCCACTACCTATACGCACATTATTCCCAACAGTTATTGGGCCAAGAACTTTAACGCCGCTGCCAATAAGTACGTTGTTACCAATTGTAGGATGTCGCTTTCCACTATCTTTGCCCGTACCTCCAAGGGTTACACCTTGATAAAGAAGTACATTATCTCCTATTTCGCAGGTTTCGCCTATTACAACTCCCATACCATGGTCTATAAAAAAACCTTTGCCAATTGTAGCACCAGGATGTATTTCTATTCCTGTAAGAAACCTTGAAAACTGAGAAATAAATCTTGCAAGAAAAAACCATTTTTTCTTATAAAAAAAGTGTGCAAAGCGGTGATTTATATTTGCCCAAAACCCTGGGTAAAGCAAAACCTCTATACTGCTTTTTATGGCAGGATCTTTTTCTTTAATTATTTTAATTTCATCTTTTAAAAATGACACCATTAACTCCTCCATGCTTTATTTTTTATAAACATAAAAAGCTCCGTCTTTGACATTAATCAGAGACGAAGCTACAAACTCCGTGGTTCCACTCTTATTGGGACAATCATCCCCACTTTAAGCTACCGTAACGTGGCATACGTATCAAGCTAAACCCAACGGGTGTTCACCTAATCAGCTCAGGAATGCACTTCGCAAATATTAACCTTAAACCGCTTACACCCAAGCAAAAAATCTACAAGGCGGTTCTCTCTGTTAGGTTTATAGCCTGCTACTCTTTCCGTCACAGCTTTTATTATTTATTTTCTATAAGGCAAACCGAAGTTGCGGATATGCCCTCGCCACTACCTGTAAAACCAAGTCCTTCTTCGGTAGTAGCCTTAATATTTATCTGGTCTATATCTATGCCAAGTGCATTGGAAATATTACAACGCATATCATAAATATGTGGAAACATCTTTGGTCTTTGTGCAACTATAGTCGTATCGATGTTTATTATACTATATCCTTTGCCATCAAGCAAGCAAAAAACTTCTTTTAAAAGCTTAATACTTGAAATTCCTTTAAATTTCTCGTCAGTATCTGGAAAATGCTTTCCAATATCTCCCAAAGCTGCAGCCCCAAGGAGTGCATCCATAATTGAATGTATAAGTACATCTGCATCAGAGTGCCCAAGTAAGCCCTTATCAAATGGAATATCTACTCCTCCTAAGATAAGACTTCTGTTTTCAACTAATTTATGTACATCATAGCCATGGCCAATACGCATAGCAATATTCCTCCCTTTTTCCGTAAAAGAAAGGCATTTTAGATTTATACTCTAAAACGCCTTTGAATTTTAACCTACTGTTTCTACATTAACTTCTACCTTGGCTTCTACCTTAGCTTCCACTTTAGAAAAAACTTCAAATACAGCACATATTTTATCCGCAAATGTAAGCACATACCCCTCTTTGTAACGTGGAGGAACCAATGTGCATGGCCACATATGTTTTCTTATGCTATCTTCTTCTATATTATTAATCTCACATACCTTTTTAGCATTGTCAACAGCAATGCGTGGGTGCCATGATGCGTGGTTGCTTCTTAAAAACTTTTTTATACGCCAGTCGTAAAAATAAAGGTCATGTAATAAACCTGCCCTTGCAGCGGAACGGTAATCCCAATTCATTTTCAAGCACACAAGAAAGCTATAATATGAAACATTGATACTGTGCTGAAGACGGCTTGTATGGTTATGCTGTTCCCAGTTTTCAAGTTTTTTTATTTTATCACAGTCTATAATATCACTTACACATTCCCAGTACAATCTTGCCGTATCATCAGATGTATTATGCAAATTAATTTTAGAACCTATAGCTCTTCTCATCTATTTAACCACCCTATTCTATCGACTTTATACAACAAACTGAGTATATCATATAGTTAACATAAAATAAACAGTTTTTTCAAAAATTAATAATTTTTTTATTATTTTCACAAAATGTTCATACTTTTTTAGTTCTTTTGTGAAAACTTATCCTTTCGACTTTGGATTGAATAAAAGTGCTGACAAAAATGCAAAAAATACAGCTACACTTATTCCTCCTGCAGATGCCTTTAAACCTCCTGTAAATATACCTAGAAAGCCTATTTTATCCACCTCTTCTTTCACGCCCTCACTAAGCACATATCCAAAACCCGTAAGAGGTACTGTTGCCCCAGCACCGCCAAAATCTACAATGTTTTTATATAACCCAAGCCCGCCCAAAATGCAACCAAGACTTACAAAAATAACTAGTATTCTTCCTGATGTAAGCTTTGTTTTATCTACCAGTATCTGTCCTATAAGGCATATAATTCCACCTACAATAAAAGCTTTAATATAATCCATTTTATCACTCCATCTCTATTGCTACTGCATGAGCAATTGCTGGTATTGATTCACCTTGCTGGCTGCTGGTAGTGCTCATAAGTGCACCTGTTGGCACTAGCAGTAATTTTTTAATTTTTCCATAATTAATTAGTGTATTATAATAGCCGCAAAATGTTGCTGCCGCACACCCACATCCACTTCCTCCGCTATGGGTATCCTGTTTATCTCTATCAAATATTTCTATTCCACAATCTGTAAGATTTTCATTTAAAATATAGCCCTCATCTTTCAAAAGCTTTCTTAAAATAGTTCTGCCAATGTATCCCAAATCTCCGGTTGCTATAACATCGTAATAATCAGGGTGACGGCCTGTATCTTGAAAATGTGCCGCTATTACCTGACATGCCGCTGGTGCCATTGCTGCTCCCATATTTCCGGCATCTTTAATGCCCATATCCATAATTTTTCCTGTAGTTATGTGAGTTATTTTAGCACCAGTTCCTTGGTTGCCAATTACAACCGCTCCGTTTCCCGTTACAGTCCAAGTTGCTGATGGAGGTCTTTGTGTACCCATTCCCAGAGGAAACCTAAACTGCTTTTCTGCAGAGCAAAAATGACTTCCAGCACCACATAGTACATTTGTTGCAAACCCTCCATCAACAGCCATTGCACCAAGGCTCATAGACTCACCCATAGTTGAGCAAGCACCAAAAAGTCCGAAAAACGGAATTTTAAAATCTTTTATTCCAAATGTTGAACCACAGCATTGGTTAAGCAAATCCCCAGAAAAAACATAGTCAATATCCTTTGTTTTAATGGATGCCTTGTTTATTGCCAATGCCATTGTTTCACGAACAAATTTGCTTTCGGCTTTTTCCCAACTGTCCTCACCCCAGTTTGGGTCATCTACGACTTTGTCAAAAAAATCTGCTAAAGGCCCTTCGCCTTCTTTTTTACCTACAATAGCCGCTGCGGAAACGATAATTGGCGGATTTGCAAACCTAATAGTTTGATTTCCCATTTTTTTACTCATTACATCACCTTCTCTGCAACAAAATATATAAATCCAACAACCATTGATGTTACCAGACCATACACAATTACAGGCCCAGCCACAGTAAACATCTTTGCTGCCATGCCAAAGACCCAGCCCTCTTTTTTAAATTCAATTGCTGGTGAAACCATAGAATTTGCAAAGCCTGTTATTGGCACAAATGTGCCTGCACCACTGAACTTGCCTAGCTTGCTGAATAATCCTAGTCCAGTAAGAAGTGCAGTAGCGCCAATTAGAACAACATTTACTAATAAAGAAACTTCGTCCTTTGTAAAATTATAGTTGGAAAATGATTTATTCATAGCCTCGCCAGCAACGCAAATTAACCCACCAACTACAAATGCCTTAATGCAGTTCATCACTAAACTGCTGTTTGGTGAAACCATATCAACCATTTTGCTGTATTCCTGCTTGCTTTTATTATTTTCCTCCATGTTTATCCTCCATTAATGAAATTTAGGTAGCATAAAATACGCCAGTGAGCCAAACATTTTTCCCAATGCCAGTGCTAATACGAAAATTGAAAGGCCCTTTGTAAGTCTTGTCCTTCGCATAAAAATAGGTATTACATCAATAATTTCAGCCAGCGACACAGCAAGACCTCCAACAAACGCTCCTACTGAAAGAGCAATTATTACTGCAAAAAAATCACCAATAGGCAAAGTGTAATGTATAAATGACTCACAGCTACCCAAAATTCCGCCTAAAATTATTGCATCTTCGTATAGCATTATTTTATCCTGTGTTCCTGTTTTTTGAGCAAATCTTGGCACAATACCAATTACGGCAATGAAAGCAAATATACCTCCTGCTACTATGGTTCCAGAGGCAAAACCTATAACAGCAAGAACCATATTTTTAAAAATCACCATTAACCGTTGCCATCCTTATTCTTCATTAGAGTTTCTATCTCGTTTTTTATAACTGAATCCTCGTAAGTAGTCATCTGCACCTCTATAGGAGTTGGGTCCATTGTAATTTTCATTTTAGAAAAATGATTAAAAAACACGATAATGCCAACCGCCAAACCTATAGAATACGGAATTTCCAGAATATATGGCACTTCTTCATCCATGTCAAAAAACATATAATAGTAACCCTTCATAATTTTTGGTATTTCCCCGTCTGTATGAAAGCTCATAATAGCTGTTGCCGCTCCAAAAAACAAAATTGAACTAATAGCAACTATTTTGAACCACGTAAACAACTTATTTTCTTTACGTGGATATGGTTCAAACTCAACAATTACATTAGTTTCCCCTGTATTTACAACTGTTGCCTTAGGCTCTAAATTTGTAACTGCCTTAATTATGTCCATAATCGAAACTAGATAATTTTGCCGTTTATCGCCATTTATTTTAAGCACAACAGCATTTTTAAATGTTTCATTTTTAACATCAGCACAATAGACCTCGGCTACATCCTTAAGATAAATAATTTTTTTGGCTTCAGCTTTATATTTTTTTACGGGCTTAATATATATATCCATTTTCATCACCTCTGTAAAACCTATTATTTTCGTTTTTCTTAAAAAAATACAAAAAATAGGCTATATAATAAATTCTAAGCTTAAAGATTTCTCTTAGAATTTATTATATAGCCTGTGGACTTTGGTTATTTATCTGTTTGTTCCTCTTAATTCTTGCCTGTTTTCATAAATAACATCCAAACTATGGTTAAAAAAGTCATCAATATCAATGCTCTCACGACGCAAATTTTCCATCATTTCTTTCAATCTGCTCTCTGCCATAGCCAATACCTCGTCTGCATATTCGGTTGCACCAATACGCATTTCCTTGGCATTTTTTTTACTTTTTTCAATTATATCAGTGCTTTGGGTATATGCTGCTTTGGTGATTTCATGTTCATCCACAAGCCTTGCCAATTTTTCTTCTGCTGATTTTTCAATTTCTTTTGCTTCATTTTGTGCATCAATAAGTATTTTGTTTCTTTCCTGAACAATAAACTTACTCTGCTTTATGTCATTAGGCAGTCTTAATCTAATTTCTGCAATAATATCGTAAATTTCATCTTTATCAATAGCTACCTTGCTTGAAAAAGGCACAGCTCTGCTTTGGTCAAGTACATCTTCAAGTTCGTCTAATAATTTTAAAACCGCATCCATTTATACACCCTCATTTCTTATATTTTTCAAGAACAAAGTCTTTAATAGGGAATGGAACCATGGTATCTATATTTCCACCAAACATGGCAATCTCTTTAACCATACTAGAGCTTAAATAAAGATGCTCTACACTTGTAGAAATAAAAAATGTTTCCACTTCGCTATTAAGGCTTTTGTTAATAAGTGCCATTTGAAATTCACTTTCAAAATCTGTAACAGCACGCAAACCTCTTATAACAACCTTAGCGTTAATTTTATTTGCAAAATCCACCATCAAACCATTAAAGGATTGAATTTCGACATTTTTCAAATGCTTTGTAACTATTTTTAAGTGCTCTTTTCTTTCGTCAACTGTAAAAAGCGAACTAGTTTTACTAGGATTCTCCAACACGGCAACCACAAGCCTGTCCACAAGCTTAGATGCTCTAACGATAATATCGAGATGACCATTTGTAACCGGATCAAAGCTACCCGGATATATTGCTTTTAACATTACTAATCCTCCAAAGTCCAAAAAGACATAACTGTTTTTTTATAATCCTTTGTTCGCACAATTTTAAAACCTTCTGCAACAGGAAGTTCTACCTTTGCAGGATGTTCTGCTATAATGCAACCATCCTTGTTTAAAATATCTGCTGCCAAAATTGCCATTAATGTTGGCTTATATAAACCAGACATATATGGTGGGTCCATAAAAATAATATCAAATTTGGCATTCTCATTTCCCAACATTTTTATTGCAGCAAATACATCTGTTCTTATAATTTTTGCATTATCTATAAGCTTTGTGTGATTAAGATTATATTCAATAGCCTCTAATGCTTTTTTTCCACTGTCTACAAACACTGCTTTTTTTGCACCTCTGCTAAGTGCTTCGATGCCTATAGAACCAGAGCCACTGAACAAATCTAAAAACTCACAATCGTAAATATCAGGTGCAATTATATTAAACAAAGATTCTTTTATTCTATCCGTAGTTGGTCTTGTATCCAACCCCTCAGGGGCAGCAAGCTTATGTCCCCTTGCTTTACCGGAAATAACTCGCATACAAGTTTCCTCCTAAAATTATACAAATTTTCTTGTATTTTTATATACTAAGATTATACACGTTTCATTATAACAAACCGTGATTTAAAAAACAACAAAAATTTACTTTTGTAAGAAATTATGAATATTTTACATGATAATCTTTAAATTATATTCCAATTTCACTGTTTTTAAAAAATAGTTGTATTTTTTCTCTCAGAAGACTATTCTCATCCAGTTTAAAATCACTATCTTTTTCAATAATTTTTGCTGCCGCCACTTGTGCCTCTTTTAATATATCAATATCCTTATACAAATTTGCTATTTTAAGCATAGGTAAACCATGCTGTCTTGTTCCAAAAAACTCACCTGGGCCACGTAATTTTAGGTCTGTTTCAGAAATAACAAAGCCATCACTGGTTTTTTGCATAACCTTCATTCTTTCCACTGTTACCTTGTTCTTTGAATCTGACACCAATATGCAATAGCTTTGCTGACTTCCACGCCCTACACGGCCTCTAAGCTGATGCAACTGGGAAAGACCAAACATTTCAGAATTTTCAATAAGCATTATGGTTGCATTAGGCACATTAACACCAACCTCAATTACCGTGGTAGACACAAGTACATCTATGCTACCCTTTGAAAAGTCTTCCATTACTATTTGTTTTTCATCATTTTTCATTTTTCCGTGAAGTACAGCAACCTTATAATTTTTAAACTCATTATCCATAAGTTTTTGAGCATACTCAATAACTGCCTCTGTTTCACGTTTTTCACTTTCTTCAATAGATGGACAAACCACATATGCTTGTCTGCCTTTATCTATTTCTTTTTTAATGAATGTGTATATACGCTTATGATATGAGGTGCTTACTGCCCTTGTTTCAATTTCCTGTCGCCCAGGCGGAAGTTCATCTATTATTGATATATCCAAATCTCCATACAAAATAAGTGCCAGTGTGCGTGGTATAGGTGTTGCTGTCATAACAAGCACATGGGGATTATCACCCTTTTGAGAAAGCATAATTCTCTGATTAACACCAAATCTATGTTGTTCGTCAGTAATAACAAAACCTAGGCGTTTAAATGCCACACCTTTTTGAATTACGGCATGAGTACCTATAATCATCTGAGCATTTCCATCTTCAATAGCATTAAGAGCTTCTGTTTTCTCCTTTTTCTTCATTGTTCCTGAAAGAAAAACAACCTTGATACCAAATTGCTCAAAAACAGACTTAAAACTATAATAGTGCTGTTTTGCCAAAACCTCGGTTGGTGCCATGAGTGCGGATTGAAAACCTTCTTTTATTGATATAAATGCCGTTATCAATGCAACTGCTGTTTTGCCGCTGCCCACATCCCCCTGAACTAGCCTATTCATAACCTTACCTGAGGCAAAGTCTGCTTTTATTTCGTCAATTACCTTTTTTTGAGCATTTGTCAATTTAAAGCCTATTGCTTTAATAATTTCTTTTTCAGCGTCGGTATTTTCAATTACCAACCCTGTTTTGCCCTGGTTTACAGAGGCTTTCATTTTTAACAATGAAGTTTGAAGTACAAAGAGTTCCTCAAAAACTAATCTTCGTCGTGCAATAAAAAAACTATCATCATCTTCGGGAAAATGTATGTTAAGCACCGCAAAATTTCTGTCACACAATTTATTTTCCATACGAACGCTTTTGGGTATAAAATCTATCAACTGATTTTTTGTTTTTTCGAGAGTATCTTTAATAAGAGCACGAAAAATCTTTTGACTTATTCCAGTTGTAATGCTATACACAGGCGTAATTCTGCCACCGCTTAATAATTCACCTTTTTCTAAAAGCTCATACTCTGGAGATATTACTTGCTTTTTTCCGTAATTATGCTGATATTTTCCTGTAAAAATATACTTTTGACCACTTTTAAAAGTATTTTTTAAGTACGGCTGATTATACCACACACAATTAATTGCTATCGTCCCGTCAGTTACTTTTACCCTTGTTATAACCATATTTTTTATACGCATAATGTCTGAATTACCATCTATTGTTCCTATAAAAGTGTTAATTTGGTTAGGAACTAGGTCTGAAACAGTTTTTACATCACTTCTGTCGTCATATTCACGAGGAAAATGTTCAATAAGGTCCTCAACAGTGAAAATATCCATTTTATTAAGGTATAAAAGACGTTGTTTACCAACGTTATGTACCTCCGAAACAGAACTACTAAGCTGCATTTTATCACCTCCGTTATATTAAAAAAGGGAGATATAAATATCTCCCCTAATATAAAGCATCTATTCTATAGAAATTATGTAATAATAAAGCGGCTGGTTTCCAAGATGAAGTTCTACCTCGCAATCGGGATAAGTTTCATTAAGGAAAGTTACTATTTTTTCTGCATCCTCTTTTTCTACATCTGCACCATAGAACACACTTATTACTTCGCTTTCATCGCTTATGGCTTTTGCAACAAGCTCCTTTGTTGCTTCTTCAATATTCTTTGCAACAACCGCAATTTCACCACCAAGTATACCTAAAATATCGCCTTCAGTAATTTTAATTTCACCTAGTGATGTATCTCTTACTGCATAAGTAACTGAGCAAGTTTTAACAAGACCTATACTTTCTTTCATAATTTGAAAGCAGTTATCAACATCCGTTGCCGCATCATAATTAATCATTGCGGCAATACCCTCAGGCACCGTTGTGCTTGGAAGAACAAAAACGGTTTTGTCAGTTGTAAGCTTAGCTGCCTGCTCTGCAGCAAGAATAATATTTTTATTGTTAGGCAGCACTATAATATTTTTAGCATTAACCTTGTTAATGGCATTCAAAATATCCTCTGTGCTAGGATTCATGGTTTGTCCGCCTTCAATAATTTGGTCTACACCAAGATTTTTGAAAATTTCAGATAACCCACTACCCATAGAAATTGAAATAAAGCCTATTTCCTTTTTTTCTAATGCTTCAACTATAGGTTTTTGATTTATTGCGGTAAAATCAATTTTATTTGTATGCTGAATACGCATATTATCAATTTTAAGACCGTTAAGTGCACCTATTGTTAGAGCTTTTTCAATCACATTGCCTGGGTGATTTGTGTGAACATGAACCTTAACCATATCTTCGTCTGCAACCACCACAAGTGAATCGCCTAAAGATGTAAGATATGTTTTTAATTCATTAACAGTTTCTTCTGAAACATTTTTTTCTATGATAAAAAATTCTGTACAATAGCCAAATTTAATTTCAACATTATTTACATCAACAGGTAATGAAAAATCTACTTCAGGTGCCTTTGTATTGTCATTTAACACAATATCGTCTGATGTATTAATACTTTTGAATGCACCAAAAAGAACACATAACAAACCCTTGCCACCAGCATCCACAACATCTGCCTGTTTAAGCACAGGCAACATATCTTTAGTTTTTAAAAGCATTTCGTTGCCATCTTCAATAATTTTGCTTAAAAAAACCTCAATATCTTCTGTTTCAGCCGCATATTTTTCAGCCGCATCAGCACAGGCACGAGCAACCGTAAGTATAGTACCCTCTTTAGGTTTCATAACAGCCTTATATGCTGTTTCAACACCTTTTCTGCACGCACCAGCAAGTTCTAATGTTCCTGCTTCCTCAATGCCCTCAAGACCCTTAGAAAAGCCTCTAAAAAGCTGGCTTAATATAACTCCTGAATTTCCCCTTGCACCACGAAGTGAGCCGCTTGCTGCAGTTTTTGAAACCTCCGCAATGCTTAAAGAATTATTTTTTTCACATTCTTTTGCCGCTGCTAAAGCAGTAAGCGACATATTTGTTCCTGTATCACCGTCAGGTACAGGAAAAACATTTAATGAATCTACAAGCTGCTTGTTGTTGTTAAGCTCGTTTGCCCCAGCAATTATCATTTTTTTTAGAAGCAACCCATTTATGCTATTTAAACCCAACTGAAGTTCCTCCTTAATTATCCACTCTAACACCCTCAACAAAGATGTTAATTTGTTCTACTTCAAGCTCAAGTGCTTTCTCTAGCTTATACTTAACTGTACTAATAATGTTATCTGCAATTGCAGATATATTTGTTCCATATTCAACTATTATATGGAAATCAATAGAAATTTTGTTTTCTTCAACAGAAACTTTTATTCCCTTTGTAAGACTTTCAACTTTAAGCAACTGAAAAAGGCCGTCCTTAACATTTTTGGCAGCCATTCCCACAATGCCGTAGCACTCCATAGCGGTAATGCCGGCAATTTTTGCTATAACCTCATTGCCTATTGTAATAACACCTAATTCATTTTCAAGTTCAGCTGACATATGCACACCCTCCAACTTTATCAATCTTTCTGTATATTATAACACCAAATGGTCACATTTTAAATGAATTTTTTTAAATTGACTAAATTGATGTTACTTTATTTGTTTTTTTTCATTTGTTTTAAAATTTGATAAAAAATTTTGCTTTTTTGCTTGCAATATAATGACATTTCTGTTAGAATATTTTTGTTGTGGCATAGAAAGAAACTGAGGAGGTGCAAGGTAATGGCAAAATGTGAGATTTGTGAAAAAAATCAGCGTACAGGACATAGAATTAGTATTAATCGTAGCCAGGTTAGTAGACGTGCTAACAAAACTTGGAAGCCTAATGTAAAGAAAGTGAAAATCATTGACAATGGTACAGTGAAATCAATTTACATTTGCACAAGATGTATGCGTTCTGGTAAAGTTACTCGCGCTATATAATAAAATCAGCTCTCGACTGTTATTGTTGGGAGTTTTTTTTATGCCATTTTCCATCTAGTTTAAATAAATTTAACACCATCTTCCAAATATTATCAGTCCGCCCACTATAACCATAATTGTTGCGGCTATAAAGCCCCACCAAGGCAAAAAAATAACAAATAACATTCCAAGCCCCATTGAACACATTATTATACCCAAAATTCTTTTCTGCATAGCCGCACCTCCATAACCACCTTATATATCTTATTCCTTATACTATGCTGTAATACTAAAAAAACGGCATTCCTTTAATAGGAACACCGTTCAATTTTAATCTATACATCTCATCACATACAAATAGCCTTCTTCAAGCGTTATCTCCGCAGTAGTGTCCAGCATAACATTACTTACACCTATAAGCCTGTCATCTAATGTAAGCACAGCGTTATTAAGCGGATATTCCAGACCTCTTGTGGTAATGCCACGCACCTCCAGGCTGAGGGGAATAAGAGAAACTAAATCTCCAGACTTTCCTAAAAGCTCAGCTTTTTTATCTATAACTTGAATTTCATTATTTTCGTTAACCATTCGTGCATTAATGCCATTTTTAAGCAGATACAAAAGCAAGTGACAGTTAGCCATTGTATGGTCCATTCGGCTCCCTATTCCGCCTATTATGGTAATATCTGTGGCACCCATTTCCATTGCTGCATCAAGCCCAAGTTCTATATCCGTTTCATCTTTATGGGTAGGATATGTCTTAAATGGCACATTTTTCCCCTTAAAATAGTCAATGGTACAGACATCAGCAGAGTCAAAATCTCCAACAATTACATCAGGGATAATGCCCAACTTAAAAGCGTGTTGCACACCACTGTCACAGCACACAATAATGCTGTTTTTTATGTATTCGTTACAAAAATTGTAATTGCTTATCTCTGCTCCGCCAAAAACAACAGCTTTCATTTTTTATTCATACTCCTTAAATACAGTTAAAAAGTCCTTTGCGGCCTGTGCAGGATTTTCTGCACTAAACACAGCCGAACCCGCAACAATAATATTTACGCCTGTATCCAAAACTTCTTTTAGATTGCCAATGCCAACTCCTCCGTCAATCTGAATGTCAAAATCAAGACCCTTATCCTTCTTAATTTGGTTAAGAGTAGGAATTTTTGCCAATGCTTCTGGTATAAGCTTTTGACCACTAAAGCCAGGATAAACCGTCATAATAAGCACCATATCTACATCTTCAAGCACACCTTCAATGGCACTAAGAGGTGTGTCGGGCTTAATTGTAACTCCAGCCTTGCAACCCAAGGAGTGTATTGTATTCATAACTGCCTTAAGGTCATCAACAGTTTCAGCGTGTACATTAAGTATATCAGCCCCTGCTCTTGCAAAATCCTCTAAATATTTTTCAGGATTTTCAATCATTAGGTGAACATCAAAAACCATTTTAGATATAGGCCTTATACATTTAACAACTGGTGCACCAAATGTTATGTTAGGTACAAAATGACCGTCCATAACGTCGAGATGAAGGTACTGTGCCCCTGCCTCTTCTATATTTTTAATTTCCTCTGAAAGCTTAGAAAAATCTGCAGAAAGCAGTGATGGTGCTAAAATAATCATATTATTTCTTCCTCTCTTCATTGTCTTTTAGCTCGTTGTAAATTGATACATATCTGTCATAGCGAATTGGGCTTATTGTTTCGCCTATATGCTCTTTTATGGCACAGTCAATCTCTTTAACATGACTGCACCCAGTAAAACGGCAATTGTTTATATATGGCTCAAATTCTCTGAAATAATACTGCAAGTCAGCTGACAGTATATGCTCAAAGAAAAGTGAAGTGAATCCTGGTGAATCTACAATAAAGCTGTTTTCAAACAGCTCCATAAGCTCTGCATGGCGTGTTGTATGCTTACCACGCTCTATCTTAGCACTAAGAGTGCCTGTGCTAAGATTAAGCTCTGAATTAATTGCGTTTATAAGACTGCTTTTGCCTACGCCTGAAGGACCTGCAAATACTGAAATACGGCCTTTTAATTCTTCCTTGAGTAAATCCATATTTATTCCCTTATCAGCAGAAATTGGCACAACCCTAAAACCTGCGTCACGGTAGGTTTTAACAATGCTTTTGTAATCTTCATTTACATCAAGGTCTATTTTGTTAATACAAATCAAAACGTCTAAATGTTGTTGCTCAACAAGTATAATAAACCTATCTAGCAAATCTAAATTCATGCTAGGGCTTTGAGCCGCAAACACAATTACCGCCTGTTCAACATTGGCAACTCTAGGACGTATAAGCTCATTTTTTCTAGGTAAAATAACGTCCAAACTACCTTTTTTATTTACTTCATCCAAAATAGATATTTCAACAAAATCTCCTACAAGAGGTGTTACTTTTTCCTTTCGGAACTTTCCACGAGCACGGCATTCGTAAACTCCTGTTTCGGTGTTCACGTAATAAAACCCACCTATGCCTTTAACTATCGTTCCTTTTTTCATTAATTTGCACCTTCCGAAAAGTCTACCATCTGGCTCCATTGATACACATTATCAATGTAAAGCTGTATTTCCACTTGCCCTGAACCCGATAAAGTTACGTCAAATGGAAAATCTGAAATAGCTCTTGTTTCATTATAGACAACGTCTACTGAACTGCCATTAGTTATTTTAAGCATTTTTACAGAAATGCTCTTTTCATTTGTATAGCTTTCTGGTGCAGCAATATTGAAGCTTTTTGATGAAGACGTTTCTGCTGATGTTGCTTTTTTAGGTGTTTCAGCTGCATCTTGTGTTGTTTCTTCCGCAGGTTCTTCTTCTTTTAACTTTTCGCCAACAACAACAAAGTCTATTTTAGTATCTCTGTCTACCTTTTGGTTTGCAGTAAGCGACTGAGAAATAATTTCGCCTTTATTTCCATCAACGGTGTTGTTTTCAGTGACTGTACCAAGTTTAAGACCATCACTTGTAAGATGATTTTCCACACTACTAAGCTGTTGACCCTTGTAATCTGCCACAGTTACAGTTGTTGTTTCTGGTCCCTTGCTTACTTTAAGAGTAATTTTTGTTCCAGAATTAATTTCGGTACGTGCCGCTGGTGATTGACTTAAAACCGTTCCAGCAGACACGGTATCGTCATATTCATATTCAATTATTGGGTCTTTACCACCAAGGCTCTTAATTTTTGCGACTGCATCCGCTTCTGATTCATATGCAACGTCGGGCATAGTAAAGCTCTTTGTTCCAAGACTTACAACTACATCAACGGTGTCACCGTCACCAACACTTTGACCTTCAGCAATAGACTGAGATATAATTATTCCTTCTGCATATTCGTCTGTATACTGTTCTTCACTTACATTAAGAGTAATTCCCATATCTTCTGCCTGTTTTTGTGCATCTGTAAGGGTCATGCCTGTAAAATCGGGCATATTTGAAGTTTCAACTTTTTTATTTCCAATTCCAAAAACACCGTCACCGTTAATAAATTTTGCTCCAAAAACAGAAATAATTATAATGATAACAATAGCAGTTATAATTGCCGCTATAGTTACCTTTCGTTCTTTATTTCTGTAATATTCATCATCATTATCTTCCATAGCTTTCGCCGTCCTTGTTTTATCAGATACCTTTTTCTCACTTTTATTTGATAATTGATTTGTTGTGTTTATTTTTTCTGCACATTTTGAAGGCACTACCTCAGGCTCAAATTCATCATCCTTTGAAATTTTGAATTTTTTGCTATATTTTTCAAAACCCACAGCTCTTTCAGGAATATTGTATTCCTTTTTACCTGCTTTAGAAATTTCAACTTTAATCTCTGGGTCTTCCTCTATAGCAGCCTTAACGCCTTTTTCCGCCGCCATAGCAACTCCAACTGTAGCCGCTGTTGCTGCTGCTTCATCAAGGCTTGTTACTTCAATATTTTCAGCATTTGGTTCTACCATAGGCACAACAATAGGACTAGCCTTATAACCCAGGCTTGCTTCAGAAAGTGCTTTTTTAAGGTCTTCTAGCAACAATTCTACATTCTGGTATCTATCATCCTTTTTCTTCTGTGTAGCCTTGCGTACTATATTTTGTATTGTATCGTTTACATTAGGATTAAATTGCTTTATATCAGGCAACTCGCCATTTAGGTGTTTGAGTGCAATGGAAACGGCTGTTTCTCCGTCATAAGGAACCTTGCCAGTAAGCATTTCATACATAGTTATGCCAAGAGAATATATATCGCTTTTAGAATCAACGTACCCTCCTCTTGCCTGTTCTGGTGAAAAATAGTAAACTGAGCCTAGTGCATTTGACGTAGTTGTAACAGTTGAAACTGCCGCCGCCCTTGCAATACCAAAATCAGTTATTTTTATTGTTCCATCAACACTTACAAGTATGTTGTGTGGCTTAATATCTCTGTGTATAACACCGTTTTTATGTGCGTGGGCAAGTGCCGATGCCATCTGTACAGCTATGCTTAACGTAACAACCGTATCAAACGGTGCACTGTTAACAATAACCTGTTTAAGGGTATCTCCATGTACATACTCCATAACTATATACTGTATACCATTATCCTCGCCAACATCGTATACATTAACTATGTTAGGGTGCGAAAGCTTTGCTGCCGCTTTTGCCTCAGTTTTAAAACGAGCCTTAAAATCCTCGTCACCTACAAATTCTTCTCTAAGAACCTTTACTGTAACATTTCTATCTAACTTCTGGTCTTTGCCACGGTAAACTACAGCCATGCCGCCTGTTCCTATTTTTTCTATTATTTCGTAACGCCCGCTTAATACGGTACCTATTGCCAGTGTCATTCCTCCACCTCAAATCTAATAATTATTGCCGAAATATTATCACGTCCGCCGTTATTGTTTGCCTCACTAATAAGTCTATTTAAAATGCCTTGTAGTTCTTTTCCATCATCAATTATTTCTGAAATTTTATCATCTTTAACCATAGAATAAAGACCATCGGTGCAAATAAGCAAAATATCATCTTTTTCAAGATTTTCTACAAATATATCAGCTTCAACAGTAGCTTCCGAGCCTATAGCCCTGGTAATTACATTTCTTTTTGGGTGCGTTGCTGCCTCATCAAGGGTAATTTTCCCTTGCTTAACCATCTCCATAACGTAAGAGTGGTCTTTGGTGAGTTGAACTAAGGTGTTTTTTCTATGAAGATATACTCTGCTATCACCAACGTGGGCTATAGTAACTTTGCTGTTGGCTATTGCCGCACAGGTAAATGTTGTACCCATGCCGTTTAAGTCATCATTTTCTATGCTTTGTTGATATACCTCTTTGTTACAATAAGTAATACCTCCTACAAGCAAATCAGACAAACCCTCTGATATTTCATTTTCATCTGCATATTTGTTTACATACTGTAAAAAAAACTCAATTGCACTTTTGCTGGCTATTTCTCCGCCATTATGACCACCCATGCCGTCTGCAACTATATAAAGATTTTTTATTATGTCATTTTCATCGCAAATGTATATAGAATCTTCATTGTTGCTTCTGATTATTCCAGTTACACTGTTGCCAAATACTTCCATTTAGGCATCACCTCCTACTGTTTTTGTAACCCTTTCTAAGCTGTCCACACGCCGCATTTATATCACTACCAAGCTTTCTTCTTATAGTAGTTTCAATTCCTTTAGAATTTAAAATTTCTGCAAAGGTGGCAATGGTTTCATCGCTGCTTTTAAAATAGTTTCTTTCCTTAACATCATTAACAGGTATAAGATTAACGTGGCACAACATATTTTTAAGTCTTTGTGTAAGCTCTCTTGCACATTCTTCACTGTCGTTTACACCTTTAATAAGAGCGTATTCAAACGTAATTCTACGCTTTGTTTTATCAGAATATTGCTTGCAGGCAAGTATAAGGCTATCCATATCATGCTTTCTGGATATAGGCATAATTTGATTTCTTATCTCATCATTTGGTGCATGAAGGGAAACAGCAAGAGTTATCTGTAAATCTTCATCTTGAAGAATATTCATTTTGTCCACAAGACCACAGGTTGAAAGCGTTATGTGGCGTTGACCTATACCAAGACCTTTTTCGTCATTAATCATTCTTATAAATTTAATTACACTATCGTAGTTATCCAATGGTTCACCACTACCCATAAGCACAACGCTAGAAATTCTTTCGCCCAAATCTTTTTGTATTTCATAAACCTGACTAAGCATTTCGCCTGTGCTTAAATTGGCCTCAACACCATCTAAGGTTGAAGCACAAAAGGTACATCCCATACGGCAGCCTACCTGTGTAGATACACAAACAGCATTACCATAAGAATATCTCATAACAACTGCTTCAATAAGATTATCATTTTCTAGGCCAAAAAGATATTTTGTTGTTCCATCTTTTTCGGACACTCTTTTTTCAACTATCTCAAGCTTTGAAATTTTGTAATTCTGTTCCAATTTTTCTCTAAGACTTTTGGACAAATTAGTCATCTCATCAAATTCTGTTACCAATTTGTTGTGTATCCAGTCATATACCTGTTTCGTTCTAAATTTTGGTTCTCCAATTTCTTTTATAACCTCTTCTAGTTCTGTAAATGTCATTGATTTTAAATCAGCTTTTCTCATTTTGTTACCCCTTTCTTCTAAGACGAGCTATAAAGAACCCGTCTGTTCCATGTAAATGTGGAAACAGGCTGATGTACCCGTCTTTTGCAGTTTCTGATTCAATACCACAGGGAAGAAGGTCTGTAATATCCTCCATCTCATATGGGAAGTTTTGAAGAAACCAGTTTATGTTGCCAATATTTTCTTTTTTACAGATAGTGCAGGTACTGTAAACAAGTGTGCCACCAATCTTAACATATTCTGCCACCGCAGTAAGAATTTCACGTTGCAGTTTTGTTAATCCATCTATATCGTTGCCACTTCTGTTAATTCTTATATCTGCTTTCTTACGCATAAGTCCAAAACCTGAGCATGGAGCGTCAATAAGTACCCTGTCAAAGACATTTTTATCCTCGTTATAGCATTTTGAAGCATCTTTAAGCTCTGTTTTAATTATATCAATACCCAAACGCTTTGCTGTTTCGTCAATAAGTTCCAGCTTGTGGTCAAACACATCACGGGCAATTATTTCTCCAGTATTGTCCATTGTTTCAGCCATTAGCAAGCTTTTTCCACCTGGTGCGGCACACACATCCAATATTTTTTCTCCCGCTTTAGGGTCAAGAATTTTAACAGCAATGGCTGAGCTTTCATCTTGAACATGAAAATCTCCATGTTTAAAAGAAAAAAGTGCCGATAAGTCACTTAGCTTTGTAAGGCGAAGTGCATTTTCTATATATGCACCACTTTCAGCTATAATGCCATCTTCTCTCATATCGTCTTTAAGATTATCCACTGTTGTTTTAAGTGGGTTCGCCATAACTGTAACTGCCGAAGCCTTTCCGTTTGCAATGCAAAGCTCCTTTACGAATTGATATGGATACTGGCTAAGCCACATTTTTATAAGCCACTGTGGATGAGAATATTTAATCTCAAGATATTTAGACGGGTCTTTTTCTTCGTCAGGTAATTCTATAGTATCTTTATTAACTGCAATATTTCTTAAAACGCCGTTAGTAAAGCCTGCCAATTTGCCAAGACCTTTTTCTTTAACAAGGGTAACTGCCTCATTAACAGCCGCACTGTCAGGCACTTTCATAAATACCATTTGATACACAGCACTTCTGAGTACTGCAAGAACCCATGGCTTAATTTTTTCACATTTAACGGTGGAAACTGAGTTTATTAAATAGTCTATATAAAAAATATTACGCAAAGTTCCATTTACAATTTCCGTAACAAATGCCCTATCTTTTATTGGCATTGCTCCATTTTGCTTAAGTGCTTTTTTCAAAGCCATATTGTTGTACTGACCATCATTAGTAACAGAAACAAGCACCTCTGCTGCCACCTCACGTGGGTTAATTATTATCATATTTTAATCCTTTCCTTTTTAAATATCTGCATAATTCTCACTAATAATACATTTTACATCAATTATCAACTATCCGCAAACCTTTTTGTCATTTTTACCAAATAAAAAGCCAAAACACCAAGCAATGGAGCAATGACCATTATCTTAAAATGTTTTGACCTATATTTTTTACCATAAAAGTTAATCTCTTCTTCTTCCAAACAAAAGCAAAAGCCTTAAAAGCTGTGCAATTGCTACTGCTGCACTTGCAACATAAGTGAGTGCAGCTGCACTTAAAACTTTTTTAACTGGTGCAAGCTCGCTACTATTTAAAATTCCGTTTGCATCCAACATTTCAACCGCCCTTGCCGAAGCATTAAGCTCTACTGGCAGAGTAACAAGTGCAAAAACTACCGCCAACGAGAAAAATGCTATGCCAAGCTGCACAAGCATATATCCCATATCTGACCCAGCCTGTGACCCCAAAAGAACACCAATAAAAATCATTGGCATTGATAATTTTGAGCCTATGTTGGTTACAGGCACCAAAGCACTTCTAATACCAAGTGCCGCATAGCCTGTTGCGTGCTGAACTGCATGGCCCGTTTCGTGTGCTGCAACGCCAATAGCCGCCAATGACTGTGATGAATACACTGACTCTGACAATCTTAAAACTTTGTGACCTGGGTCATAATGGTCAGTAAGATTTCCACCTATACGCTCCACACTAACATCGTTTATTCCCGCAATTCTAAGCAATCTTTCAGCAACCTCTGCCCCTGTAAGACCATAGGAATTACCTACACGAGAATATTTGTTAAAGGTGCTTTTCACCTTAGACTGTGCATACATAGCCAAAATCATTGCTGGAAAAAGCACATATAAGTATTGAAAATTAAAATACATAATTACGCTCCTTTAATTTCACTTTACGTTATAGTAATACATTAAAAATTTTACCTTAGCACAACTCCTGTTTCAATTGCGTGACCTCGCATATAGGCATCTGAAGGCATTGCTTTTCCACCCTTTGCCTGTATAACGGCAACCAAAATTGCTTTATCAGCCGTTTTCACAATAAATCCTTTTTTGTTGGTTTCAACAATCTCACCACATAAAGCATTAGGATATGTGTTTTCTAAAATAACCACTTTCCATACCTTTAATACTTCGTCGTTATATATTGTATATGCCCCTGGCTGTGGGTCTAGTCCTCTTATAAGGCACGAAATTTCTCTTGATGTTTTATTCCAATCTATATGCCCTGTTTCTTTTGTGAGCATAGGTGCATATGTAGATTCATCATGATTTTGCGGTATTCTTTTTGCAGTGCCATTTTCAATTTCCACTAAAGTTCTTCCCAACAGTTCTGCCCCAACTTCAGCCATTCTATCGCTAAGGGTTCCGTAGGTGTCGTCATCGGATATTTCCATTTCCACACTACTAATCATATCACCACTATCCAGACCCTTTGCCATGTACATAATGGTGACACCAGTAATCTTTTCACCGTTTATAACTGACCACTGTATTGGCCCTGCACCACGATATTTAGGGAGCAATGAGCCATGCACATTAACCGAGCCATACATAGGCATATTAAGCACTTCTTCAGTAAGTATCTGACCATATGCCGCTACAACAAAAATATCTGCCTCATACTTTTTTAACTCTGATATAAAATCTGCATTCTTTGCACTTTCGGGCTGAAGAACAGGTATATTATGCTCTAATGCTTTTTCCTTAACCGCAGGAAAAACCATTTTTTTGCCTCTTCCCTTTGGTCTATCAGGCTGAGTTACAACTGCAACTACTTGGTGCTTCTCAATCAGCATTTCAAGGGATTTTACTGCAAATTCTGGCGTCCCCATAAATACTACTTTCATAAAGTTCACCTCTTATTATTCGTTTTCCTCTGGTATAGCCTTGTCAATATAAAGCACTCCATCCAGATGGTCTATTTCATGACAAATTGCACGTGCCATAAGGTCATTGCCTTCAACAAATATTTCCTGTCCATTTCTGTTGAATGCTTTTGCCTTTGCATATTCAGGTCTTTCTACAAGAGCACTTGTACCTGGAATACTCAAGCATCCCTCATAATCTATATTAGAGCCGCTTGTTTCAATAATTTCAGGGTTAATAAGCTCTACTAATCCCTCTCCTATATCAATTATAACTACTCTTTTAAGTACACCTACCTGTGGTGCTGCAAGACCAACGCCGTTGGAAGCATACATTGTCTCTGCCATATCCTCAAGAAGGGTAATTACGTTAGGTGTAATATTCTTAACTTCTTTACATTTTTTTCTCAAGATTTCTTCTGTGCTTAATCTAATGTTTCTTTTAGCCATTTTATCCTCCTCTTATAACTATATAGTCAATTCTTTTATTCTACACCAAAACACATATTTATACAATACTTTGTGGTACACGTTGTAATAGATTAGCTCTTATTCCTTTAACACTTCAACAATTGTACTAGAAATGTAATATTATGTAGCATACATAAAAGTAAATACCGTTTTTTCCTTCGGTGTACTTTCTGCTGAAATTACAATGTTATGCCTTTGTGCAATTTGCTTGGCAATAGCAAGACCAAGGCCTGTGCCTGTAAGATTCTCTTTATCGGTACATTTGTAAAATCTATCAAAAATATAAGGTAAATCCTTTGGCAATATTCCTACACCATAGTCACACACTTTTATAATACACTCTTCATCAGCTTTGTATACCTCAATATCTATTACCTGACCCTCTTTTGAAAATTTAACTGCATTATCTAAAACAGTTAAAAACATCTGCCTTAAACGGCCATAGTCACCGTCAATTGTACACGTAGTTTCATTATCTGTATAATGTATTTCAATTTGTTTCTTCATAGCTATGTGCCTTTCCGCACGCACTGCATCAGAAAGAGCATCCAAAAGATTTATAGGTGTTTTTTCAATAGCATAATCAGTATTTTGCAGTCGAGAAAGCTCTAATAAATCATTTACCATTCTATCTAAATGAATACTTTCTCGAAGCATTTCGGTATGATATTCTTTCACCTTTTCAGGCTTTGTAATTATACCATCGCATAATGCCTCCAATGAACCACGAATTACTGTAACAGGTGTCCTAAGCTCGTGAGATATGTTTGAAATATAATCCTTTCTCATTTGCTCCAATGAATCACTTTCTTGCTTGACTGCCTGCAATCTGTTTGCCAATATATCAATATTATATGCAAGAGAACCAATTTCATCATTTTTTACCACACTTGTTTGAACAGTATAATTTCCACATATTAATTCCTGTGTTGTTTGCTGCATCTTTTTCAGTGGCTTTGTGAAATTTCCTGAAAGTATTACTGCAACAATAATGCCTAAAATCAAAGAAATTGAAATACTAATAAATAAAATATTAGTTCCACATTTAACAGACGAATCAATATCAGATAAATGTGTATGCAGTATAACTGCTTCCGTTACATCACCATTGGCATTGTAAATTGGTGCACCTACAGAAATCCATGGACTTTCAATAATACCTGTTCGCCCATCAATAACAGCAACCTTCCCATTAAATACATCTGCAAGGAGAGCTAGTTCTTCCCTTGGCAGTTCTGTATAGGCAATTTTATTTTTTCCAGTTCCAACATCAACCGTTTCTGCTTGGCGGTCAACAATCCAAACATCGCTCATGGCAATATCATCAAGCAAATTCAAATATGCACCATATCCGCCGCCTTGCCCGTAACCAACACCTCTATCTGCGTTATTTGCCTGCATATACTCAGATAATTTATCTGCAATTCTAATAGAACGCATGGACAATTCTTTCTTATATATCTCAACAGATTGATAATAAAACATACTGGAAAAAAGCATTCCCACAATAATTGCAAAAAATAATAACACCGATGTAAAATAAGCTATAAGTTGATTCTTGATATTAAGCTTCATCTGCTATCACCTCAAATTTGTAACCAACTCCCCATATAGTTGTTACGTTCCAGTGAGGATGTTGATATTTATCTATCTTTGCACGTAAACGCTTTATATGAGAATCCACAGTACGGTTGTCACCAAAATAGTCATACCCCCAAACCGTATTCAAAAGATGCTCTCTTGTAAATACCATCCCCTTGTTGCTTGCCATAACCCACAACATCTCAATTTCTTTTTTGGTAAGAGGCAAAATATTTTCATCAATTTTAGCTATAAAATTATCCAGCCAAATAGTTAAATTATCAAATACAAGTTTTTTTTGTTTTTCTTCATTTTCTTTTGTACGTTCAATACGCCGTAAGATTGCACGCACTCTTGCCATAACCTCGCCAGGTGAAAAAGGCTTCACTATATAGTCATCCGCACCTATATCAAGACCCATAATACGTTCAAAATCTTCTCCCCTTGCCGTAACCATAATAACAGGTACGTTTGAACTTCGTCGTATCTCTCTACACACCTCAAAACCATCTTTTTTGGGCATCATTACATCCAATAGGATAACACTAAATGAGTTTTTTTCAAATATTTGTAAAGCTTGTTCTCCATCATTTGCAATAAAAACTGTATAGCCTTCTTTTTGTGCATATTCACTCAAAATAGAAACAATTTGCTTATTGTCATCTACAATCAATATGTTAGGCATATTTACACCACCTTTTCTAAATATATTTTATAATTCTAAAATGTTTTTTCTGTGTCATCTTCTATTATTTTAACATAATAAAACAAGTATAAAAACATAATTTTGCCACAATAAAGCGTTAGAATGTAGTTACAGTAAATAAATCTAAAAACAAAAAGGAGACGATTTTATGAAATCAAAGAAAAAATTTATGGCAATTTCAACTGCATCAATCATTATATTAGCAACATCAATCACAGCACTTGGTGCAACAGGCTATACCACACCTGCCGATGCACTTGCAAAAATTACAGGCAGAACAGTTGAAAGTATTGTTGCTGAAAAAAATGAAACAGGCAAAACCTATGGCGAAATTGCCGTAGAAGCTCATAAGCTTAATGAATTTAAACTTGAAAATTTGGAAGGGAAAAAACAAGCTCTTTATAAACAAGTAGAAGTTGGTATAATTACTCAGGAAAAAGCAGATGCCATAATTAAGGAACTTGAAAACAATCAAGCAAACTGCGATGGCACACAATCATCTTCTATAGGAAAAATGTCTGGTGCAAGATTTGGTTCAAACGGCACAGGCCTTGGCACTGGTGGTGCTAGTCGTGGCACAGGAACTGGCAGATATATGAATAATAACGGTTCAGGTGGAAGATGCTTGCAAGATGGTTCTTGTTACAATGCAGAGTAAATTTATGTTTTGAGAATAAAAAAATCACTAACTATTAAAATGTAGTTAGTGATTTTTTGTTGTTTTATTAGCTGCACAAATTATAATTTTTTTCAGCAGCTTCCCAATTCACAACGTTAAACCAATTTTCAATATAGTCTGACCTAACATTGTAGTTTTTCAAGTAATATGCGTGTTCCCAAACATCAATGTTCAAAATAGGACATAGCCATTGCTCTATGGGACTGTTTTGATTTGGTGTAGTGATAATTTTAAGTTTTCCCTTATCTTTTACAAGCCACGCATAGCCTGAGCCAAATACTGACATAGCAGAATTTTTAAATTCCTTTTTGAAATTTTCAAAATTACCAAACTCTTTATTTATTGCATTCAACAAGTTACCAACTGGTGACTTTAGTGGCGAATTAATCATGCCATTAAAATAGAAAATATGGTTATATACTCCACCAGCATTATTCCTAACAGGTTCGCTTATATCCTCAGGCAGTTTGTCTGCGTTATAAATCAACTGTTCCAATGATAGATTCTGAAATCCAGAATCTTTTAATATTTTATTCAGATTGTCTACATATGTCTGCAAATGCTTATCATGATGAAGTTCCATTGTCTTGGTGTCAATATACGGATTCAACGCATCATAGGAATACGGTAAAGGTGGGTTTTCAAAGGGATAATATTTATTCATAATAAAACCTCTTTATATGGTCTTCCTTTTTAATATATGCTTATTGGATATAGATTGACAATCAATTTTTGTGTCTTTCCTGTTCTTTCATCATTGCATATGCAACCACGTTTTCAACTCTTCGTATGCAAACGCTTGTATCATATGGTTTAGCAATAAAATCTGATGCACCCAATAACAAAGACTTCGCCTCACTATTTTCACCAGACTGTGAAGTTATAATAACTGGAATCCACCTTGTATTTTCGTTTTTTCTCATTTCTCGTAACACCTGAAAACCATCAATTTCAGGCATTATTAAGTCAAGAAGGACAATTTCAATTTCATTGTAGTGTTCATTAATATAGTTTAATGCTACAGAACCATTATCGGCCTCAACTATATTGTATAGTTCCTTGAATGTTTCTACCAAGACGGCACGGTTAATTTCAACATCATCAACTATAAGCATGGTCTTCATTTTTTTTACGCCCGTGGGTATACTTGCCTCAACGTGCCCAGTATTAAAGTGCATATTTTCAAAATCTTCTTCATCATCAATTTCAGAATTTTTTAAAAGACTTCCAAAATCTTCTGCTGGCATGGGTTTTGCATAATAAAATCCCTGCACATAATTACAGTCCATATTTCTTAACCGTTCCACTTGCTCATGTGTTTCCACGCCCTCTGCAACTACAAGTAGGTCTAGCCATTTTGCAAGGCTGATGATAAAACTAAGAATGTTTTTACAACTACTTTGTTGAGAATTACATTGGATAAATTTCATATCAAGTTTTAAAACGTCAATAGGAAGTTCACTGAGCATATTAAGTGAAGAATATCCCGAACCAAAGTCATCCATTTCTATAATAAAACCCAGGCTTTTCAAATGTGCCACTGCCTGTATAATTTGTTTTGGATTTTCAGTGTACGCTGTTTCGGTTATTTCTAAATGTAATTCTTTAGGAATTAAACCATGCTTAGCAACTATTTGCATTAATATGTCAGGCAAAGCTGGGTTATATATATCGGTTCGAGAAACATTTACAGATATTGGTACGGTTTTGTATCCTTTATCTCGCCATTCACGAATTTTTTTACAGGTATTATCCCATACATATCGGTCAAGGTCTGTAATAAAACCATTTCTTTCAAATAAAGGAATAAAATTAGCAGGTGATATAAGACCTTTTTTAGGATGTATCCACCGAACCAAAGCTTCCGCTCCTGCAATCCTATCGTTCTGTAAATTATATTTAGGCTGAAAATATACATGAAACTGTTTTTTTTCAAGTGCATATTTCATTTCAGCTGTAATTTGTTGTTCTTCATACAGATGAATGCCAATTTCTTCATTATAAAAAGCATAGAATACGTCATATTTAAATTTTATAGATTCAACTGCAAGCTTAGCTCTGTCACACATAGCACGTATAGTTAACGGTAACCCAGAAGGCTTATAAATTCCAAACTTAATCACAATTTTCATATTAGCCATATAAAATGCTAACGCATCATTTATTGTTTTTACCATATCAACTTCATAACTTTGTCCAAAGCACGGAATTATACCCAAGAAAACATCGCTGCAAATACGGCTTGCATACCCACCCGTAGGCTGGATAAACTTTTCAAAGCATTCCCCAACGAAACACAATAAGCGGTCACCTTCCAGCTCACCGTACATATCGTTTACCAATTTGAAGTTTTCAATATCCATACACACAATATCATACTGCTTATTTGGGTTTTCACGCAATAAATCTTTTGCTACTTTATAAAATGCTTCCTGTGTATAAAGTCCAGTCAACATATCATTTTCTATAATGTTAGCAAATGCAGCAGTTTCACGCAGATTTATAATATTTGCTACACGGTATTTAATGATTTGCGGCTTGTATGGGTTTGCAAAAAAATCAGCCGCTCCCATTGAAAGAACATTAACCTCATCATATTCGCAGTATTTTTGTGCAGTAACAACAACTGGAATAATGGCCAATTCTGGCATACTCTTGCTTTTTTTCAGGAAAGCATAGTTGTCAATGACAGATAAAACAATGTCAATCAAAATTAAAGAAATATATTTATATTTCTCTTTCAATATTTCCACAGCCTGTTTTTCGTTCTCAACTTCAATTATTTCATAGTCATCACTAAAAATTTTGTATAATATTTTTCTATTGGATATATTTTCATCAACCACTAAAATTGTCTTTTTCTCTGACATAAATTATCCCCCAAATCTCTATCCGAAAATGTCTATTACAAGATGTCGTAATTCTTAAAAATTCATTTTAAAGCGGTTAAAATCTATCCTTTATTCACAGCCTAACCAACATTGTATATCTATTAGCCTAAAGATTATTCATTGATAACTTATCAATTAATGAATTAATTATTATAAAAATAAAAATAAATCGTAAACCAATTACCATAAATAATACCATTTAATAAGCAAATAATCAATTAATTTTGTTCTGACTCATGATTTTTTATCTATCACATGCTTTTACTATATATTAAAATTTTAACATATTTACAACTGAAAAAATACGTCACCCTTTTTCAAACAAAAAAAGAGCTTGAGCACCATAGGTTTTGCATAACCTCTAGTGCACAGCTCTTTTTTAATATTTCAATAGCTTAATGTTAAAAATTGTTGAAACATAAACTCCAATATCGAGCTTTAATTATTTCATTGCCTTTGCAACTTCATCAGCAAAATTTTCTTCTTTTTTCTCAAGACCTTCGCCTGTTTCAAAACGAACAAAACGTGCGATGGAAATAGGAGCACCTACAGCCTTAGCTACAGAATCGATGTATTGTTTAACAGTCATATCTGTTTCTTTAACATAAGCCTGTTCAATAAGACAATATTCTTTTAATTCTTTTGCAAGTCTACCAACAATCATCTTTTCAATAATATTTTCTGGCTTACTAGCATTTTTAGGGTCTTCCATAGCCTGCTTAGTAAGAATTTCTTTCTCATGCTCTACAAATTCCTGAGGAACATTTTCAGATGCAATAAATTTTGGATTTAAAGCTGCAATCTGCATAGCAATATTTTTACCAAGTTCAGCCAATTCCTCAGCTTCATTTGCACACGCAAGCTCAATTAAAACACCAATTCTACCTGCACCATGTACATAAGATACAATTTTACCGCTCTGAGATTTTTCAAATTTTTCAAAACGTCTGATTTTTAAGTTTTCACCAATAACAGCAATTTTCTGGCTAAGTGCTTCAGCTACAGTTACGCTTGAGTCAAATTTCCATGTTTCTGTAAGTAAAGTTTCTGCATCAGCAGCAGTTGATGCAATAATCTGCTGTGCAACCTGACCTACATATTCCTGGAAAACTGGGTTCTTTGCAACAAAATCTGTTTCTGAGTTGACTTCAACTAAAACGCCTGTTTTGTTATCATCTGAAACCAATGCAGTAACAACACCTTCAGCAGCAATACGACCTGCTTTTTTCTGAGAAGCAGCTAATCCTTTTTCTCTTAAAAGTTCAACCGCAGCTTCCATGTTGCCATCTGTTTCTGCTAAAGCTTTCTTACAGTCAAGCATACCAACGCCTGTAGCTTCTCTTAATTCTTTAACCATTGCAGCAGTAATAGCCATAATTTTTTATCCTCCTGTATTTTAAAAATCTAATAATTTCGCAAACTAAAATCAGCCGCAGCCCCTAAACCGTAGGCTGAAGCTGATAAATTACAAATATAAATACCAAAATGTATTCCCACGCATTTTACAATATGCGGTTTACAAATTAAATTCTTTTAAATTAAGCCTGTGTTGTTTCAGCAGGAACTTCTTCTTGTGCACCCTGTCTTGCTTCAATAACAGCGTCAGCCATTTTGCCTGCAATAAGTTTAACGGCACGGATAGCATCGTCATTACCAGGAATAACGTAGTCAATTTCTTCTGGGTCACAGTTTGTATCAACGATACCAACAACAGGAATACCAAGTGTATGAGCTTCCTGAATAGCGATTCTTTCTTTTCTTGGGTCTACAACAAACATAACGTCTGGAATTTTCTTCATTTCTTTAATACCGCCAAGGTTCTTTTCAAGCTTCTCCATCTCGTGAAGTAAGTTTGCAACTTCTTTTTTAGGCAATACTTCAAAAACGCCGTCTTCCTGCATTTTTTCAAGAGTTTTTAATCTTGCAATTCTTGTTTTAATTGTTTCAAAGTTTGTAAGCATACCACCTAACCATCTCTGGTTAACAAAGTACATACCACATCTTAAAGCTTCATCTCTGATAGAATCCTGAGCTTGTTTTTTTGTACCTACAAAAAGAATTTCTCCGCCGTCTGCAATAGCATCAGATACTGCGTAGTAAGCTTCATCTACCTTTTTAACTGTTTTCTGAAGGTCGATAATGTAGATACCATTTCTTTCTGCGAAGATATAAGGAGCCATTTTAGGGTTCCATCTTCTTGTCTGGTGTCCAAAATGTACACCTGCTTCTAATAACTGTTTCATTGAAATAACGCTCATTGTATTTCCTCCTTTTGGTTAATCCTCCCCATTACTTTAGCAAATACGACCATCGGTAAAAATGGCACCAGTATTGTATACAGAAATAGGTGTGTTTTCAGTAACGCTTGCGATTATATCACAGTTTATTATTTAAAACAATAGTTTCTGCTATAAAACTTATAATTTTTTATAGAAAAATGAGGCAAAACTAATATCCTACCCCATTTTCAAAACATTTACGTATGTTCAATCTGAAATTTACTCTGTCTGTTCCTTTTCTTTTACAAAACCACATTTTTCGTTGCTGCAGGCAATTTTAATGTTTTTAGAGCCTTTTTCAACCATAAAACTTCCGCATAGAGGACATTTTTCTTCAACAGGCTTATTCCAACTTACAAAAGTGCAATCATCGGGATTGTGTTCACATCCGTAATATTTTCTACCTTTTTTAGTTTTCTTTATAAGCACTTTTCCGCCACATTCAGGGCAAGCGACTCCTGCATCTTCAAAAAACGGCTTAGCATTTGAACATTCTGGAAATCCAGGACAAGCAAGAAACTTACCATAACGTCCATATTTTATAACCATATTTCGTCCACATTTTTCACATATAACATCCGTTACTTCATCTTTAATCTCAATTTTACTTAGCTTGTCCTCGGCATTTTTCATATCATGCTCAAATACAGGGTAAAAGCGACGTATAATGTCTTTCCATTCAACGCTGCCTTCTTCCACGCAGTCAAGGTCATCCTCCAACTGTGCAGTAAAATCTACATTAACAATATTAGTAAAGTAATTCTTCATTATATCATTAACAACCTCGCCAAGCTCAGTAGGGTAAAACATTTTCTTTTCTTTTATTACGTAATTTCGTGCAAGTATTGTTGCTATAGTAGGAGCGTAGGTACTTGGTCGGCCAACACCTATTTCCTCTAACATTTTAATAAGTGATGCATCTGTAAACCTAGCAGGAGGTTGTGTAAAATGCTGCAACGGCTCTATTTCCTTTACAGATGCAATGTCGCCTTCGTTAAGAACAGGCATTTTTATGCTTTCGTGTTCTTCCTCAACCTTATCGTAAACCTCAAGGAAACCCTTGAATTTCAACACCGAACCAGATGATTTAAATATATATTTGTCTGCCGAAATGCTTATGTGCTGTGTTTCATACTCTGCCGATGCCATCTGACTTGCAACAGTTCTTTCCCAAATAAGCTTATAAAGCTTATACTGTTCTCGAGATAATGAACCTTTAATGCTGTCTGGAGTTTTATCTATATAGGTTGGTCTTATTGCCTCATGGGCATCCTGAGCCTTGTTTCTGGATTTATAAATTATTCTCTCACTGCTGTTGAACTCATCACCATAATTTTCGCTGACAAAACTTTTAATATCATTGTAAGCATCATCCGAAACTCTTACAGAATCGGTACGGATATACGAAACAAGACCTGTTGTTCCTTCACCTTTGATGTCAACACCCTCATAAAGCTGCTGAGCAATCATCATTGTTTTTTGTGCGGTAAGGTTAAGATATTTGCTGGCTTCCTGTTGTAATGTACTTGTTATAAATGGAGGAAGTGGCTTTTTAATTCTTGTACCTTTTTTAATTTCGGAAATAATGAACTCCGTTTTTTCAACCGTTTTAACTATTTCCATAACTTCTTCTTCAGTTTTTAGTTCAACCTTTTTGCCTGCTGTACCATAAAATTTTGCTAAAAATTCCGTTTTACCATGGCCCGAAAGGTTTGCATCAATAGTCCAATATTCTTCTGGAATAAAGCCTGAAATTTCCTCTTCACGGTCGCATATAAGCCTTAATGTAACGGACTGCACACGCCCTGCACTAAGACCTTTTTTAACTTTGTTCCATAAAAGTCTGCTTATGGAATAACCAACAACACGGTCCAATATTCGCCTTGCCTGCTGTGCATCTACTAAATCCATATCAATTTCTCTTGCTTCTTTAATAGATTTTTTTACGGCAGTTTTTGTAATTTCATTAAATGTTATTCTGCTGTAATTAAAGCCCTCAAGTCTGAGTGCGTGTATCAAATGCCAACTGATTGCCTCACCCTCACGGTCAGGGTCAGTTGCGAGATAAATTTTATCTGCGGTTTTAATTTCTTTTCTAAGCTTTGCTAACAAATCACCTTTACCACGTATGGTAATGTATTTAGGTTCAAAGTCATTTTCAATATCAACACCAAGCTGACTTTTTGGCAAGTCACGTATATGACCCATTGACGCCTCAATTTTGTAATTACTGCCAAGAAATTTTTTAATTGTTTTTGCCTTGGCAGGTGATTCTACTATAACTAAATTTTTTGCCATCTCCACACCTCTATAATCAATGTTTCCTATAAGCATCTAATATATTTTTCCCCAGGCAGTTTTTGTATTGCTGCACCAAGTTCAAGCATTGTTAGTATATATTGTATGTCCTGAACTGGAATTTTAAGCATTTTTGTAATATAATCCAGTGTAACTGGTTCGCTACTAATCAGTGCATATATCTTTTTTTCTTCATCAGATAAATCAAAAGCCAGTTTTTCTTCTTTCTTTTGCTGTTTCTTCATCTTCTCTACACCAAGTTCAAAAAGTATGTCCTCGGTGCAAGTCACTATAGGGCAGCCCTGTTTAATAAGTTCATTTGTACCTTCACTTGCCTTGCTTGTTATATTAGCTGGCAAAGTCATAACTGTTCTACCATCGTCCAGTGCAAAATCTACAGTTATAAGAGTTCCACTCTTTTTTCCTGCCTCAACCACAATAAGACCTTGGGAAACACCTGCAATAATTCTATTGCGTTGAGGAAAATTATACTTTGTGACCTCAGTGTCTGGTGGATATTCGCTGATAAGACAACCATTTGCTCCTATTTCTTCCATAAGACTTTTGTTTTCTGGCGGATAGCAATTTTTATGACCAAAGCCCAAAACAGCAATTGTTTTACCATTTGCCTCCAGAGCACCTCTATGCCCCATGGAATCTATGCCACGAGCCATGCCGCTTACTATAACTATTCCATCTTTTGCCAAATCCTTTGAAAGCTTAAAGGCCATATTTCTGCCATAATCTGTACATCGCCTTGCTCCTATAACACTAACCATAACACTATCTTCATTAGGAAGCTCTCCTTTTATGTAAAGCCCTACTGGAGGGTCTGGTATTTCTTTTAGCATCCTAGGATAACAACTGTCATTTATGGATATATACCTAAGCCCAAGGGCATTAAGTTCTCTTATCCAGTCTGTAACCAATTCTTTTCCCTCATTTAAATCAGATATTGTTTGGTGCGTAATTCCGCTTATCTGCAATAGCATTTTTTCATCAGCATTCCATATTTCCATTGCACTGCCACAGTGCTCTAACAGAATATAAGTCTTACGCAAATTCATACCCATGCTGCGAAACAACCACATCATATAATAATTTTCATTCAAAATAAACACCTACTTTTTTAGGTAAATATGACCTCTATGATAAATGGTTAACTGTATAAAAGCAAGCACATTTTAAAAAATATACAGTTTTTTTATAAGCATACAAAAAAACTCAGCCAAAAGACTGAGTTGTAAAGTGCATAATTCAGCTTGAAAAGGGTATAAAACCCTTAACATACTAATTACAAATAAATCGCCTTTCAAAGATAGACTTCTCTTAAAAAATCACTATGAAGCTGGCGGTGGGAATCGAACCCACAACCCCTTCATTACGAGTGAAGTGCTCTACCATTGAGCCACGCCAGCATATAACATTTAGTTGTAATAAATTAATGTTATTGTTACTAATAGCTGTTATTACAATTATATTATGCCATCAAACTGCTTATATATTATAGCACCACTTCAAGATTTTGGCAATAAAAAACTTGAATACAAAAAAGGTGAGCAAGGCTCACCTTTTCATTTTGTTATTTTGTTTCAACACCAGACTCGTCCTCAAAATCGTCCTCGAAGTATTCTTCATCATCTTCGTCGTCCCAATCATCACAATCACAGCACTCATAATCACAGCACTCACAATGTTTTTTAACAAGCACTGCGATAAGCCCAGCTGTAATTGCCAACATAGAAACAAACACGCCAAGAATAACATAAAGAGTTTTCTTATCATCTGTGTTTTTAACATCTGCTAACAATGTTTTTAATTCTTCAATACTAAAATTTTTCATTAAAATACCTCCCAAAGATTATTATTAGCTATAACTTTTAAAAAAATTCTTTTTGTTAAAAAATCCCCTTTTATTAAGCTCGCTATACTCTTGATAAGCTTTTTTTAAAATTTGCCGTTCATCGTTAAATTTAAGCAGATGGTAAGCCTCATGGAACTTGTAAAACCCTGCATCAGCAAAAAACTCTTCACTTTGCGGTTTGTTATAGAAGGAGTCAGTTTCCATAAGGTACCAATGTACCGTTTTATTAACCATATCCTCATCACCACGGAAATTGTACTGGGTTTTCCCTACATATTTAATTATTTCAGCAATAGAGCCTGTTTCCTCATTAACCTCCCTTAATGCCGTCTGGCTGTGATTTTCCCCATCCTCAACAGTTCCTTTAGGAAGTACCCAACCCATATATTTGCCATTTTGATTTTTGTAGAGAAGCAGTATTTTCCATTTGTGAATTACTATGCCTCCGCAACTCACTGCTTCAATCACATTTAAGCCCTCCGTATTTCAGTTTTAATCGTCCATTAAAGCAATTATAACTCTTTTTTACTGTTTTTTCAAGGATTTAAATGGTGAAGCTTTGAGCAAGGTATTAATTTTTATAATTCCGCCCCTCCATAGCATCAATTGGAAAGGAATAAAGATAAATAAATACCAACTTATATCAATAAGCAGAATTAAATTATAAAACCCGTGTAACAGCCAGGGAACTAAAAATGAAAGAAAAAGATATTGTATTCCCTTTTTATAATAGTGCCAGTGTGCAAAATAATAACCCATTGCTATAGCGAAAAGTCCATGCCCAGGCACTGAAAAAATCGCCCGTTGTAAAGCCGTATCAACACCTCCAAGACTAGGACTTAAAACATAAATAAGGTTCTCTGCTGCTGCAAAACCAAGGGCAATAAAAACACTGTATACAATGCCATCTACAGGCTCATTAAACTCTCTATTTCGGTGCATTAAAAACATCAAAAATAACAGTTTAATGCCCTCCTCATTAGCAGATGATGTAACGAAAGCGGAAAACAGCACAGGGTATTTTTCTCCAATCTCAATACGCATAAATAACATATCATTTAAAAGCACAGGTACTGCTAAATAAATACCATATAACGCACCAATAAAAAGCAAAAGAAGCGGCTCTTTTTCATATTTGTCCTTTATAAACATGAAAATAAGAAACAATAAAACAGGAGCAAGAGCAAGCTGTACAAGCATATAAACCTCCTAACAAAAAAAGCAGACTGTATTTCTTATAGTCTGCTTAAAAAATTATATTTTATTGATTTTTTTCTCGGTTTATTGCATTATAAAGCATTTTTCTTGCAATAACTCCTGCATTCATGCTTCCATCACCGTTTTCAAGCACTACCGCAACTGCATATTCTGGGTCTTCTGACGGTGCAAAGCCTACAAACCATAAATGGTCAGCACCATTAGGGTTTTCAGCCGTTCCTGTTTTTCCTGCCATTTGAAAATATTGACTCTCGGCATTAAATCCAGTTCCGTCATTTATAACCTCCACCATCATCTCTTTAAGTTTTTTCGCTTCATCTGATGAAATAACATTACCCTTTGAATTAGGCAGTGAAGTGGAAATAGTTTTGCCACTGTAATTTTCAATATGGTCCACAATATATGGTTGCATCATAAGTCCGTCATTAGCAATTGCTGCCGTGAGTGATGCCATGAACAAAGGCGTAACTGTTGTTTTACCCTGACCAATGGATGTTTCCACCAACTCACTTTCTGTTGCTTTTGCACCAATTTGTACCGTAGATTTACTTGCATCAAGGTCGAAAATGAAATTTTGATTAAACCCAAGGCTATCGGCAGTTTCACGAAGTTTCGCTGCACCTACCTTCATGCCCAGTTCCGAAAAATAACAATTACAGCTTTTTGCAAAAGCCGTTGTAAGGTTAACCTCACCGTGAGCTGTTTTATTATAACAATGTATTACCTTGTCCTTAAAACTATCTTCGCCCGTACAGTTATATGTAAAACTATCAATATCACTAATGTTACGCATTGCCGCAATTGCTGTAACTATTTTAAAAACAGAACCAGGTGTATAAACCCCCTGTGTTGCCCTATTCAAAATTGGGCTATCCTCACTTTCTCTAAGAATATCCCAGTTATCAGCAACTGTCTGCGGGTCATAATTAGGCTTGCTTACCATACAAAGTATACGACCTGTTTTCACCTCAATTACAACAACAGCACCTTTATTTGTACGTAACAAATCGGTGCCTATTTTTTGCAGATTATCGTCTACAGTAAGCACTACACTGTTTGCCTCAACCTCACTTCCAGTTAAAAAGGCATTTACACGTTGAAAGGTTTCGTTATCCAGCTTTTGAAGTGTAAAATTTTGATTTGCTTCAATCCCTGCTTTGCCTACACCTGTGTATCCAAGCACGTGGGCAGAATATATTCCATCTACATATTTTCTTTCGTAGGTACCTCCATTTTTTTCACTATAAGCCATAACTGTGCCATTAATATCCTTAATTGACCCACGCTTAATGGAGTTATCAGTTGCATTGATACGAGGATTATATGAATTGGTTATTATTGTTTTGCTGTCCTCTACCACTATTTTAAGAAGATAGAAAATCACAAGCAAAAACATTAAAATAATCAATATAAAAATTCTTTTTATGCTCTTTTTGCTGCTATTCATCATCTGTCCCCTCCTCTTTATCAAGGGCACGTTGCCAGCCACAAAGCCACTGTAAAATTCCTATTGTAAGTATGCTAACTATAACAGAGCTACCACCATAGCTTATAAAAGGAAGGGTTACGCCTGTAAGTGGAATAAGCTTAATTACACCACCAATAATAAGAAACGTCTGGAAAGCCATCATTGCTGTAAAGCCTGCTGCGATAAGGCTGTAATACCTACGCTTGCTGCTGAATGCAATGGCAAAGCCTCTTGAAAAAAGCAGAATAAAAATACCAACAATGCAAATACCAAATACTGTACCAAACTCCTCACAAACTGCCGCAAATATAAAATCTTTGCTAACTACAGGTATGCTAAGGGGCATTCCTTTTGTAAGTCCGCTGCCCAAAAGTCCACCAGTTCCTATTGCAAAAAGCGATTGAATTATTTGGTATCCTCCGCTGTCCACGTCCGCCCATGGATTTTTCCACGCAGAAACACGTACACGTACGTGATTAAAAAGCTTGTAGGCAACAACGCTTGCCACAGACGCAATCCCAATGCCTCCCATAAACAATATTTCATTTGAGGTGGCTATATAAAGCATTGTCATATATGTAAGAAAGAAAATAAGGGCACTCCCCAAATCCTTCTGCAATACTAAAAGTACAACTATTCCAGCCGAAAGCCCACTTGTTACTGCAAGTTCTTTTAAATCAACCTTTTTTCTAAAACTACTGGCAAGATAAAAAACAAAAAGAAACTTAACTATTTCAGATGGCTGAAAGCTGAATGAACCAATATAAATCCAATTTGTTGAACCATATTCTTTTTTTCCAAGCACAAGTGTAGAAAGAATAAGTCCAAAGCTTAATATAATATATACAATTTCAAATGCCTCTAACCTAGGAATATATTTTAAAATAATGGGTATCCACATAGCTATAAAAAAGCCAAGCATAATCCATACAAGCTGTTTATAAGCTAGGGCTGAATTAAGACGTTGCAACATAATAATGCCAACGTCCAGTAAAAAAAAGACACAATTCCATATTAGTGGGCAACTATCTTTATATATCAAATTAGCCAAAAAATTTACAACCATAATAAAACCCAGAGCAAGTGCACCTATAATAAGTATTTGTATATTATAGGACAAAGTTTCTCGGTTATAAGAAAGAATTAAAAATGCAGTTATATGCATAAGCACAATAAGTGTGCGTCCTGTAAAAACAGCATGGGTATGACTTTGCTTTGTAAGACCAGCATAGTCCAACGCCAACGCAACACCATTGTATAAAAACAAAACAATATATACCATGAATAAATAACTACTAAATTTAATAAATAAGTCAAACATTATATCACTTCTATTCTATTCCTCTGAAATAGTGACCCTTCGTGCTGCCCTTTTCAGACATTTCGGTAATAAGTCTAATTGACCTCATACTTGGGTTAACCCAGTCTTTAAGGCAATCGTTATATGCACTTATAATTCTATTTGTTTCACTTGCAGTTTCCTTGGTAAACATCAAACGCATACTGCCTGTAGGTGATGCAAGTATTTCGCTGAAAAATTTGAGAGTAAACAATGGCTTGCCGTTAAGCACTGTACAAACACACTGCTTACAGTCTGTAAGTAGTGGAAATGTTTCTCCTTTTCTGTCTTTAAGATAATAATTTCCGCTACTGTTTTTAAGTTCACAGAACATACCTTCTTTTTTGTTACCAGCAAATGCACCAACTGGACATTGATGTGTTGTCATTAATGGGAGATAGCCATATCCCAACATTTCACAGCTTTTATCTGCCATGGAATTTATTTCAGACAAGTTAAGTTCTGGAGAAATACATATTTCTGACGCACCTGCCTCTTTCCAAAAAGCAACATCGGCAGAGTTGAACACATTTAGTCCAAAATCAATATTTACAGCCTTGCCTGTAGCCTTAAATTCATCAAGCTGTCCTATTGAACGCACCAAAAAACCGTCTATATCACTGGTTTTAAGGCTTTCAAGAAAAGCACCATATATTTTCTCGCTGTACTGTCTGTACACACGTGGAACAGCAGCAAACAGCTTTATTCCAACCTCATGGCATTCAGCAATACATTCTTTATAATTTTCCTCAAAATCATCATTAAGTTCAAAATAAAGTATGTTTATGCCATCATTAGTAATTGCAGCCTTAAACTGCAAAATATCATTTACAAGTACATTCATTTTTTTCTCATATATAAATTGCTGGTCGTTTTCAAAAGGTTTTACAGTAACTTCTGCATTTTTGTGCTTTGCAGATGTTACTATTGCATTTTCAAGAGCTGCAACTGCATCACGTCTTATCTGATTAAGCTGGCTCATTCCCATATATACATTTTCATCGCCAACAATTTCAATACTTGTCATCTCAAATGCTGTTCCGCCTGTTTTCATAAGCTGTGTTTCAATCTTTTCCTTGCTTAAAGGCTGATTTTGTGCCTGCTGAACCTCATCACCTTTTGCAGATGCCTTATTACCCTCGTTGTCCCAAAGAGTAAGTTCCATAGGTTTTCCTATAAACATTTCAAACTTACCAAAAATTTCTTTGGTACGCTCATCTTTTTGATAGCTTTTTTTAAGTTCGTCGTAAAGTGTCTTATCGTGGGTTTTGTATACAGCATCATTTTTGTTTACATCGCCCTTAACCATAACGCTTATAATTTCACCTGGGCGTGAAGCTTTGTTTATGTTACATCCTGTGTGCGGCTCTTTTTGTGTCCATACTTCAATTCCATCACCAGGCATAAGTGGTTCTCTTGTACGTATTGAAGCACGTCCATATTTTTTATCGTAAACATCTATAAATCCAACCTTTACGCCCCAGCTCTTTGGCCTTTCAACACTCATCATATCACTGCCCGAATGATTGTTATAGTACCCTTCCGTAAAACCTCCACGGTTAAAAAGCTGTAAAAGAATTTTCATGTCTTTTTCATCGACTCTGTAATTATCTGGATTTGCAAAATACATATCAATATATTTTCTATATACACGAGTCACACCCGATACATACTCAGGATTTTTCATTCTTCCTTCAATTTTGAATGAAGAAATTCCCGCTTCAATGAGCTTAGGTAAAATTGTTATTGTCTCTATATCTTTAAGACAAAGCAAATGCCCCTCCTCAATCTTAGTGTAATCATTATAAAGAGAATATGGCAAACGGCAAGTTTGGGCACAACGTCCACGATTTCCGCTTCGTCCACCAAGCATACTGCTCATTATGCACTGACCCGAATAGGATACGCAAAGTGCACCATGTATAAAGGTTTCAATTTCAATATCTGTATTTGAAGTTATTGCTTTAATTTCATCCAAATTAAGTTCTCGGCTTAAAACAACTTTGCAAAATCCCTTGTCAGCAAGAGCTTTCACATCTGCAAGATTATTGCTTGTAAGCTGTGTGCTTGCATGAAGCTTTAAATCCGGGAAATTTTTGTGAATTAAATCTGCCGCACCAATATCCTGCACAATAAGTGCATCAGCACCCATTTCGTACAGCTTTGCCACAAATTTAAGCAAATCTTTCATTTCCTTATCCTTATAGATAGTGTTAACCGTTACATAAACCTTTACATTTCTAAGATGACAATAATCCACGGCTTTCTCTAATTCTTCAATATCAAAATTGCTGGCATATTGCCTTGCACTAAACTGCTGACCTCCAATATAAACGGCATTACAACCATTGTTTACTGCGGCTTTAACGCTTTCCATAGAGCCTGCTGGTGACAAAAGCTCAGGTTTTTTTATTTCCTGCATAGTTTTCTTCCTCTCTTTTCAGAACACCGAGCCGACATATTGTATCTCTATCGTTATATCTCAATTTCTGTACTAATCCTTAGTGTTTAGTCCTGTAAAACTTATTATTAACATTTTCCTGTAAAATAACAAGTAAAAAAACAGCAGACTATCTGCTATTCCAATTTAACCTCTGTGTGGGTATTTATTATGTCTTTTTAAATTTTTTTTGCTTATTTGCTTGTATTTTTCTACTTTTGGAGGTTCTGCTTTTACGGTATCATTCTCCTGGTTAGAGCTATCTCCAACGGGATTTTCGACTTCATTTTTTTCTTCCAAAGGCTCCGCCTGCTTTTCATCTGGCACATCTACTTTGTTTGTTTCTTTTTCTAGCTCTTTACATGGTTCTTCAACAATCTTCGCTTTTTCTTCTATATGAGAAGATGTTCTGCTTTGCACAAGAAGCGTAAGCTGGTCAATCACTGCAACTTTACGTTTAAGTTCATCCTTCAAGTCATTTGCTATGATTTCAATTTTTTTTTGTTCTTTATCAAGTTCATTTCTTTCATTTGTTACTTGTTCAAGCTCGGCTTTAAGCTTTTGGTTTTCATCTTTTAATTTTGAACACTCAACCTTGATGCCCTCAAGCAATGCCCTCAAATTATCTGAAACTGTTTTTGCCACAACTGGTTCGGTAGGTATACTTTTTTTAGCAGCTGCTAATTCCAATGAAAGTTCTTGGTTTTTTATAATCTCCTTAAAATAATCATCGGCAATGTTTATTGATGTGAGAACTGAAACCAAATTAGGGCTTAAATTTTTAGAACTTTCGCTGCCTCTCAATTCTTCTGCCTTGTTTTCAATATAATTTGCTACCTTTGTTATGTATTCAACGGATTCATTACCCGATAGAGTCATTTCTTTTCCACATACTCTAACTGAAACCATGTTTTTATATGCCATACAATACAATCCTTCCCATAATTCTGTTTGCAGAACTAATCTATTTTATCATGGTATATTATAGCATACAAAGGCACATTAATAAACAAAATTTTCAAAACAAGTATTATTAAGAATTATTTCATTTGTTCTTTTATGCTTTCCAATATCTTTTTTTCTAATCTTGAAACTTGAACCTGTGATATACCCATTGCTTGTGCTATTTGTGTTTGTGTTTTATCATCAAAATATCTAAGGGCTATTATCTGCCGTTCTCTTGCACTTAAATTTTTTATAATTTCTTTTATTGTTATTTTATCCTCACAAAGATAATCTCCACGTGTTTTATCAGCAAGCCTATCCAACAAATAGGTTTCACTTCCATCACTTTGAAACACAGTTGCATAAATTGAATCAACATCCTTGGTTGCTTCAAGAGCTGGCAAAAGCCTATCGAGCTCTACATTCATTTCGTCTGCCAGCTGATTTATTGTTGGATAAACACCGTTTTTTAAATATAGTGCCTCCTGCATAAATTTTGCTTTCAGTGCCAGTTCTTTAAGGGAACGACTAACTTTAATCATTCCATCGTCACGTAAAAATCGCTTTATTTCACCTATTATCATAGGAACTGCATATGTGCTGAATTTAACATTAAATGAGGTGTCAAATTTGTTTATACACTTAATAAGACCTATTGCTCCTATTTGAAATAAGTCGTCCATTTCCACTCCACGTCCGATAAATTTACGCACAATACTCCATATAAGGCCGCTGTTTTCCTTAACCAGTCGGCCTTTTGCATCCATGTCACCCTCCTGAGCAAGCTTTATTGTTTCCATCGTGTCTGCCATAAGCTCACCTCATCACAAAAGGCTTTTAAGTGTTTTTCTCATCACTATTTTTGTACCCTTGTTTGGGGCAGATTCTATAATTACCTCGTCCATAAAGCTTTCCATAACTGTAAATCCAAGACCACTTCGTTCCTCGTGTGGTTTTGATGTATACAGAGGTTCACGAGCTTGCTCTATATCTTCAATGCCCTTGCCGTTATCTATAATTTCTATGTAAACATCTGCACCACTGTAGCCGCAGTGCATGGTAACCATACCCTCCTTTCGCTCGTATCCATGTATTATTGCGTTTGTAACCGCTTCAGAAACAGCAGTTTTTATATCTGATATTTCAGTAATTGTTGGGTCAAGTTCAAGCAAAAAAGCTGCTGCTGTCATTCTTGCAAAACCTTCATTCTGGCTTTTGCTTTTAAAACGGAGTATCATTTCATTATCGAATATCATAAAGCTTACCTCCTAAATATTTTCTACCGCATCTTCTACGGTTGGATAAATTTTTATTATTCTGCCAAGACCTGAAAGGGTAAATATTTTTCGCAAATTGTCACTTACGCCTGTCACAACTGTTTTTCCACCTTTTCCATGGGTATATTTGTAGCGTCCTATTATCATGCCAATGCCTGAACTATCCATAAAATTAACATTACCGAAGTCCACAATAATATTTTTAGACATTGTACTTTCACAATGTCGGTCAATCTCTTTTTTTAAAACCTCTGATGTATGATGGTCAATTTCCCCTGTTGGATAAACAATAAGACAGTTTTTTACCTTTTTGAATTTTATATCCATTTTGCTTCCTCCTAAATATTTTAAATACACTCCTGAATATGCAAAATTTATCCACACACCCTCTTTGTCTTTCTTCTTTAACGACATCATTTATCCTTTAGATTTATTCATACAAATTGGCACAAAAAAAGACACCAAATTAAATTCAGTGTCTTAATAATTATTATTTTGTTAATTTAGATATTATTTTAAATTTTGGGCTTGCTGCTCCGCCTGTAAGTTCATATAAAACCGACTCGTAAGTGCAAAGGAATGCTTTCTCTTCAACAGCACGCTTGCAAGCAAATTTTTTGTCATTAGGGTTTCTTGAACCTACGCAATCCTCAACTACAAACACATTATAGTCCTTTGCACGCAAGTCAATAACAGTCTGAAGAACACATATATGTGCTTCTGTTCCGCAGATAATAACATTTTTTCTGCCTGTTGCTTTAATAGCCTCTTTAATTTCCTTGTCTTTCCAAAGGCTAAAAGATGACTTTTCATATGGTGTAAAATCACCCAACGCTTCTGCAATTGCAGGCACTGTTCCGCCAAGACCCTTTGTATATTGCTGGCTTACTATAATTGGGATGTCAAATTCTTTAATTCCCTTTATAAGTATTTCAGAATTAGCTACAACCTTTTCATTTTCATAGATAACAGGAATAAGCTTTTCTTGGTAGTCCACAACGATAACCATAGTGTTTTCAGCCATTAATCTCATATTTAAATCCTCCTGTGTAATTAAATTTTATTCTCTAATTTTGTTTGCCATAACCGTTGCTTCACCATCAATAACCAATTCGCCACGCTGATTAACAACTGTTGTACGCATATAAGCAATTCTTTTTTCAGGAACTACTTTTGTAACCTCACCCTTAGCGGTGATTGTATCACCAAATTTTACAGGGAGTAAAAATTTACAAGTTTGACCCAAATAAATTGCATCTACACCAGGTATTAACATACCAACTATTGTTGAAAAAAAAGATGCTGTAAGCATTCCATGTGCAATTCTTTCACCAAAACGTGTTGTTTTAGCATATTCGGAATTTAAATGCACAGGATTAATATCGCCTGTCAGCCCGGCAAAGGTGTAAACGTCAGATTCTGAAATTGTTTTTGATAAGCTTTTGCTCATACCAACATAAATTTCGTCAATTGTATATCCGCTCATATTTAAGCTGTTTTCATCAATCAGCCCCATTAAGGTCCTCCTCTTATTGAAAAACATAACAACATTACCACTTATAATTATACTTGCAATAATTACAAAAGTCTATATTATCTTTAAATTTCTGCAAAAGGAAAATTTTATTATCTGTATAATTTGCACTCATGTGGAAATGATTTTTATATACACTTCCAATTGAAGGAGGAAATTTAAATGATTTACAATAAAGTTGAAATTTGCGGTGTAAATACTTCTAAATTACCTATTTTAAGTAATGATGAGAAAAAACAACTGTTCGAACGTATTCAAAAAGGCGATAAGCAGGCACGTCAGGAATATATATACGGAAATTTGCGTCTGGTATTAAGTGTTATTCAGCGGTTCTCCAACCGTGGAGAGCAAATGGATGACTTATTTCAGATTGGTTGTATAGGTCTTATGAAAGCAATAGATAATTTTGATGTAACGCAAAACGTAAAATTCAGCACCTATGCTGTACCGATGATTATAGGTGAGGTACGCAGGTATTTGCGTGATAACAATAGCATACGTGTAAGCCGAAGCATAAGAGATACGGCCTACAAAGCGTTACAAACAAAAGAGTTCCTTACCTCCACTCTTTCACGTGAGCCAAAAATAGAGGAAATAGCCAAAGAGCTTAATTTACCTAAAGAAGATGTAGTAATGGCATTGGATGCTATACAAGACCCTGTTTCACTTTTTGAACCTGTTTTCCACGACAGTGGAGATACACTTTACATTATGGACCAAATAAAAGACGATAAAAATGGAGATAACAACTGGCTGGAAAATATTTCTATTTCCCAGGCAATGAACCATTTAAGTGACCGAGAAAAGCATATTTTAAGCCTTAGATTTTTTGAAGGAAAGACACAGATGGAGGTAAGCAGCGAGGTAGGCATAAGTCAGGCACAGGTGTCCCGCTTAGAAAAAAGTGCATTAAAACATATGCGAAAGTATATGTAAATATTAAAGACCTTGGAACTATTTTCCAAGGTCTTTGCTTGCATCATATTTATTTTATTTTGCAACAATCAGCTTTTTTAACGCTCTTTCCAAATCCGCAATGGTCAATGGGTACATATCAAATTGGTCATTTATGGTGTTATACGTTTGTCGCCAAAAGCCTGACCGCCATCCCATCTCCACAATAGGGTTAAGCCACACCATTTTTTCATATTTATTTTGAAATCTTTTAAGCCATTCCATGCCCGTAACCGATGTACGTGCTCCATAGTTATAATAGCTGACACCCAGTAATTCGCTAGGGTCCATAGAGGCATCGCCAACTATAATAACCTTGTACTCACTGCTTATATTGTTAAGTACCCATTCAGTATCTATCCAGTTGCCTGGTATGCAATAAGGGTCTGTATACAGCTTCGAATATATGCAATTATGGAAATAATAAACCTTCAAATCCTTAAAATGACTAGATTTGCTTACTGCTTGAAAAAGTGAAGTGCAAAGATTAGAATAATAATCCATAGACCCACCGCTATCCATAAGCAAAAGCACCTTTACAGTATTTTGTCTTGGCTTTTCAAACACCAGCTTAAGATTGCCTGCATTATTACAAGTTTCATCTATACTGCCATCTATATTAAGCTCAGTTTTTGGTGCATCCACACGGCTTGAAAACTGTCGTAACCGCCTAAATGCCATCTGAAACTGTCTTGTATCTAAAACAGTATCATTTCTGAAATCATTGAACTTACGCTCACTTGCCACTTGCATAGCACTGTGTCGTATAGATTGACCACCAACACGTATGCCATTTGTAGCATTGCCTGCATTACCAAAAACAGACATTCCTCCCGTGCCAACCCAATACTTCCCACCGTTATGCTCTCCATCTTGCTCCTGTAATCTTTCTAACAGCATTTTTTGTATTTCTTCCATGCTAAGACCCTTGTTAAATAAGTCCTGCTCTTTGTCGTAATTATCTTTCTTTTCTGACGGATTATTAAGCCAGTCCAAAAGCTCCTTGGGTATTTCCTCAAAATATTGAATATCTTTAAAAAATTCAAGGAATGCACCATCAAATTTATCAAATTCTGTTTCACTTTTTACAAGTATACTCCTTGCCAAATAATAAAAAGAAGTAAGGCTTGAGTAAGCTAAACCCTTGTCAAGTGCCTCAATAAGTGTAAGCCATTCGTTAAGTGAAACATCCAGTCCTTTTGCCCTCAATAGATAAAAAAAGGCACTAAACATATTCTCACCTCATATTAGTATCTAGTATTTAAATCTTCTTTTTACTCGTTCCACAGTATCCAAATCTTCATTTTTCTTCAAAAGCACGCCTGCAAATGGAATTTCCTTTTTAATAATTTCTGGGTTAATTCCACCTATTTCTAAAGCCTGTATCCAGTCTATAACCTCAGATGTGCTTGGCTTTTTCTGAATCTCCATATCTCTTATCCAATAAAAGGCTTCTATAACCTGTGCTAACAGCTTTTCATCAAGATTATCAAAGTGAACCTTAACAATTTCCTCCATTAACTCCTGAGATGGAAACTCGATATAGTGGAAAATACATCTTCTTAAAAACGCATCTGGAAGTTCTTTTTCCGCATTGGATGTAATTATAACTATAGGACGTTTTTTAGCCTTAACCGTTTCCTTTGTTTCTGGAATATGGAATTCCATTTTATCCAGCTCCCAAAGCAAATCGTTTGGAAATTCTAAGTCCGCCTTGTCAATCTCATCAATAAGCAAAATAACCTGTTTTTCGGAATTAAACGCCTCCCCAACTTTGCCCAATTTAACATATTTTTTAATATCGTCTACGCCATCGCCACCAAACTGGCTGTCATAAAGACGTTGAACAACATCATAAACATAAAGTCCATCTTGTGCCTTTGTTGTAGATTTAATGTTCCAAATTACAAGTTCCTTGTCAAGTGCCTTGCTTATTGCCTCGGCAAGCATTGTTTTTCCTGTTCCTGGCTCACCTTTTATAAGAAGTGGCTTTTCAAGAGCTATTGCTATATTAACAGAATTCATAAGCTGTGGTGACACAACATATTCATTACTTCCTTCAAATTGTTCCATTTGTTTGCTCATTTTTATTACCTCCAAAAAATTAAAATTATGTTCATTTTATAGTACAAAGCCTTAGGTGTCAATAAAAAAAGTGGCATCTACAAAATGTTGGTAGATACCACTTTCAATATTATCTAATGCAAGCAATGCTTAATTTCTATACTTTTTTCTCGTTTATTCATTGTATCCAACTAAAGTAATTATGCCTATGGAATTAAGTTCCTCACTCCAAACCACACCAAAATTAATTGCCTTTGCCACATCCCTTAGTTTAAAATAATTGTATCCGTCTATATTATACACATCACAATATGTACGCACACCGTTAACCTGTAGCAACACCTCAGAGGTTATGGCTGTTTTAGTTTTTGCTGAACTGCTTGCTACAAGTTCTCCGCCTACGACTGAGTATGGTTTTTTTGTAACCATATTAATTGATTGTGAATCTTCATTCCAAATGGTGTCAAACTTCTTATCTGTTCCACTTACAGCATATGCAATATCTCTAAGTTTAAAATAATTATAGCCCTCTATGTTATAAGCTTCAAAATCAGTTTTAACTCCATCTATAAACACTGTTGACTTGGTACTTACCGCCTCAACAGGTTTGTTGTTAACTAAAGGCGGTGTTACAGTTGAAGAATTTTCATTAGTTGCATCTGTATTGTCTGGAACAGATGCTGCTGAACTATAGATTTTTGTTAATGTATCTAAACACTCTTTTCTGTTGGCTAAAAGATTACTTGAATTATAGTAGAAATTTCCGCTTATATTTGAATATTTATCGCATATGGAAAGATGCGTTCCTATCTCCGATGCAATAGCATCCTTATATATTCCCTCACCTATGTAAAGCTTTACATTTGTTCCATTCATTTGGCTATTCCACCAATTTACAACATTTTCATATGCCGCTGTAGAATGAGTTGTTTCCCAGTAAACCTGTGGAACTATGTAGTCTACCCATCCATTATTTACCCATGCAAGGCTGTCTGCAAACACAGTGTAATAACTTTGTGAGCCTTTAATTGTATAACTGTCGGTAGTTACATCCTTATATATGCCCATAGGGCTTACACCAAAAACCACTGATGAATTACAGCTTTTGACAGTGCTGTGTACTCGCTTAATAAGGTCGTTTACGTCAGTACGTCGTTGGTTTGCTTCGCTTCCGTCATTGGTTTCACCATTTTTAAGTGGATAGCCAGCTGGATAAAAATAATCATCGAAATGTATTCCATCCACATCGTAATTTTCAACGATTTCAGCAACTGTATCACAAATAAACTGTTTAACTTCTTCAATTGCAGGGTTAAGTGTTAATGCACCGTTATATTTTAAAAGCCATTCGGGATGTTCTTTGGCAATGTTTCCGTCTGCCAAAGCGGACACATCTGTGCCAGATGTAGTGATTCGGTATGGGTTAAGCCACGCTTGTATCTTCATTCCACGTTTATGAGCCTCCTGCACCATATATTCCAATGGGTCGTACCCAGGATTTTTGCCTTGTTTTCCTGTAAGAACCGCACTCCATGGATTAAGGTTTGACGAATATAGTGCATCGCCCATAGGACGAACCTGCACAATAACAGTGTTTATTCCCGCCGCTTTATATTTATCTAATTTTTCAGAGAACTCAGCCTTTTGTGCTGCCGCATTGCCCTTGTTATTCACCGATGGAAAATCAATATTGTATACAGATGAAATCCAAACCGCCCTCATGTCCTGAGTATTGTCGGAAGCAAAGATAGTAGTCATTGCCATGCTAAATATCATTGACATTGCCAAAAGTATGCTAATAAGCTTTTTCATATAAAATCTCCTATATGTTAAATATTTAATACTGTGCTAATTATAAACATAATTTCCTTAAAATTCAATGGAATTAATTGGATTAATAAATATTTAAGATTTGCTAGTTATTTTATAGGAGTTTTAATAATATAAATTTTAATATACATTAAATGTTATTTTTCTCTAGGGTTGTATGCACATTTTTATACTTGAATTTCTGCATTTTTTATTTTTTGCACAATTTCATAAGGCTTGAGGCTTTCCATAAATTCCGACATAAGGCATACTCCCGAGGCACCATTTTCAAATGCTAAATGTGCATTCTCTGCGTTTATTCCACCAATGGCATAAATGGGTAAATTTGCCGATTTGCATATAGATGATAAAAATTCCAATCCTCTGGGAGGTAAACCTTTCTTGCAATTTGTTTGAAAAATATGACCAACTGTAATATATTTTGCTCCATATTTTATTGCTTCTTCAGCCTCATCTAAGCTATGTGTAGATGCTCCAATTGCGTCAAAATCACTGATTTCACCATGTTTGCTTTGTAAAACGTGAAGAGGAAGATGTATTTTTTTATAATCAAGTCTTTTCGCAATATTTATAAATGAATGAAGTATACATTCAGTATTATTTTTCATACAAATATTTATAACCTTTTTGGCAATAGAAAGGTATTCTTCTTCTGATAAATCTTTTTCCCTTAGAATTATTTTATCCACTCCTGATGAAGCCACCAATTCAATTTGTTTTAGAAAATCTATTTTGCATAGCTTGCGGTTTGTTACACAAATTATCTCATTACACATAAATGTAATCACTCATAACTGGTTGAAGACCTTTTTCTAAAATTGCGTTAAACACTTCTTCAACGTTTCTTTTATCGGAAATTTCAAATTGACCATCACCCTTTGCGTGTTGGCTTTCTTCATCATGGCTACCAATATCAACCTTAACGCCTGCTGATATTTTGGTTGCAGCAATATTTATAACGTTGTTTCTGAACCCTTCACGTTCACGTGTGGAAATAGTAATGCTTGCAAATGGCATGAAAATTCTGTAAGCACAGATAATCTGTAAAAGCTGACGTTCATGGACATCCTTCGGATTAATTTTTTCATTGTTTATAATAGGACGCAAGCGAGGACAAGAAAAAGCAATTTCTGCATGAGGATATTTTTTCTGTAAAAGGTAACCGTGCATACCTGTTGCAAATGCGTCTTTTCTAAAATCATCAAGACCCAAAAGTGCTGCCAGACCAACACCACGTATTCCAGCCATAATAGCTCTTTCTTGTGTATCAAAACGGTAAGGAAAAATTCTTTTGTGACCTTCAAGATGAAGTGTTTCATATTTGTCGGAGTTGTATGTTTCCTGAAAAACAGTAACATAGTCAACGCCACATTGGTGAAGGTAGGCATATTCATCCGTATTCATAGGATAAACTTCCACACCTATGACTTTAAAATATTTTCGTGCAATTTTACAAGCTTCTCCTATGTATTTTACATCAGACTTGTACCTGCTTTCACCTGTAAGAATAAGTATTTCTTGCAGACCTGTCTTTGCAATTGCCTTCATTTCATGTTCTATTTCTTCAGTGTTTAGGCATGAACGGTTGATTTTATTGTGACAGTTAAATCCGCAATAAATGCAGTAGTTTTCACAGTAGTTTGAAATATAAAGAGGTGTAAACATATTAATTGAGTTACCAAAATGCTTATTCGTTTCCACTTTTGCCCTCTGTGCCATTTCTTCAAGATGGTCTAAAGCTGCTGGCGAAAGCAAAGCCGCAAAATCATCAGGAGATAAAACGTCTTTCTGTAATGCACATTTTACGTCTTCGTCTGTGTAGTTATCTTTGTCATACTCATTCCTATAGCTAATAACCTTATCCATTATTTCAGACTTTATAACTTCCATCCCTGGAAGATATTCCATATGATTAATTCTTTCTTCCATTTTAAATTCCTCCTTAATCCTGCAAAAATCCTGTAATAGGCGAAGAAGCTGAACTGCCTTCATTAAGAATTCTACCAAGACCTGATAAATATGCAGTACGTCCTGATTCAATAGCTTTTCTAAATGCCTCTGCCATTGCCGGAATATCACCTGCTGTTGCAATAGCTGTGTTTGCCATAACAGCGGCCGCACCCATCTCCATAGCTTCGCAGGCTTGTGAAGGTCTGCCAATGCCTGCATCAACTATTACAGGAAGATCAACTTCATTAATAATTATCTGAATAAACTCCTTTGTGCAAAGACCCTTGTTTGTTCCAATAGGAGAACCTAGAGGCATAATACAAGCAGCACCTGCATTCTTCAGGTCACGAGCGGTATTAAGGTCTGGGTACATATAAGGCATTACGATAAATCCTTCTTTTGCAAGAATTTCTGTAGCTTTAATTGTTTCTGCATTGTCTGGAAGAAGATATTTTGTGTCTCTTATGATTTCAATTTTAACAAAATCTCCACAGCCCAGTTCTCTTGAAATACGTGCAATACGGACAGCTTCTTCTGCATTACGTGCACCCGAAGTGTTAGGAAGAAGTGTTACATTTTTTGGAATGTAATCCAAAATATTGGCAACTTTCCCGCCATTGGCACGTCTTAGAGCCAATGTAATCATCTGAGCTCCAGCATTTTTAACTGCTGCATTGATTAAGTCAAGTGAGTATTTCCCCGAACCCAAAATAAAACGAGATGTAAATTCGTGTCCACCAATTGTTAGTAAATCTTTTTGATTATTCATTATATATTCTCCTTAATTAATTAAACTTTAAACATTATCGCAGCCTAAAATAAGCCTTAATATCATATTTGCCTGATGCCCTGCACAAATTGAAACTCTAGGCGACATAAGTCCCCTGCCTTCTTTTGCTTCCGTAACACCATCGCCGCAAATATAAAACTTGTCATTTATTTTGCGTGTAACAATGGAATTTGAGCTGTCAAAACCTGCCATACCCGAAGAAGCAACAATTTTTTTGTCAGCATATTGAGATAAAATTCCGTTAACAAGAATTGCCTTTTCTTTTGGATTATCAAATGCTTCACAAATAATAGGGTCATCTTTGAAAATCTCACAAATATTGCCTTCATTTATTTTTATGTTATGAGTAATTATTTGTATAAATGGATTAATTTGAGCTATTTCTGCCTTTAAAGCGTCGGTTTTAGCCATTCCCAAGTGGCAAATCATATATTGCTGACGGTTTAAATTACTAGGCTCAACAACATCAAAATCAATAAGATGAAGACATCCTACGCCTGTTCTTGCAAGTGAAATGGCAATATGTGAACCAAGCCCACCCAAGCCCGCAATGGCAACTCTAGAATTTTTGATTTTTTGGTGAACATTAGGTGTATGCCTTGCATAAAGCATAGCAGAAAATTCATTTTCATTAGGCATTTTATGTTTATCAATAAGGAAAACCTCATCATTTTCCTTTAAATCTCTGTCTTCATTTATTTGAAAACCATTGACAATAACTGCAGTTTTTTGAATATCTTTGAAAAAAATATCACATAGTTTGTAGATTGAACAACACTGGATATTGCAAGGTTTTCCATTTAAAATAATTTTCACATCAACCACCACCTACAAAATTAACTATTTCTATCACATCGCACGATTTTATTACTTTTTCCCCATATTGTGATTTAGGAAGAATATTACCATTATATTCTACAGCAATAACCGATAGGTTAAGCTCCTGTTGTTCAATATATTGTAATACAGTAATATTTTGAGAAATTTCAATATTTTTGCCGTTTATTCTAGCCATAAAGACACCTCCTTTTTTTGGAAAACTAAAAAAGGCCACACAAAAGAACGTACCAATGGTGGTGCGCCCCTTCGTGTGACCTTAAAAATCAACACTCTGAAATAATAATAGCAAATTTTATTTAGTTTGTCAATTTAAATGCTGTCAGGAAAATCTTTAAAATGAAATGATTGAAATTATGCAAAAAAAATGTTATGCTATCAACGGTAAAAACAAAAAGAATGTCGTTTTTACATAATAATTAATTGCAAAAATGCGAATGGTAAGATTGTATGTTAAAGAGCTTATTTTTATAGGCTCTTTTTAAGTGATAAAGAGAGGTAATAATATGATAAAAGTTGATAACTTGTCCTACTCATTTCCGCAAAAGGATTTATATAATAAAATTTCATTTACTTTAGAAGACGGCCAACATTGTGCTTTTATAGGAACAAGTGGCAGTGGAAAAAGTACACTGATAAATATAATTATGAATCCTGAAGGATATATGTTTGATGGTAAATTAGAGATGGACCAAAATTGCAGAATTGGGTATGTAAGTCAGTTTTCACGACTAGACAAAACAAAAGATACCACAGTTTTCCAGTATATAGGCGAAGAATTTATTAAGCTGCAAAATGAATTAACAGCTATTTGTACTGAAATGGAAACAGCTTCAGATATTGATTTGTTACTAGAAAAATACCAGCAAGTATTAGACGCATTTAATGCAATTGGTGGGGATAATTTTGAAAGCAACATTAATAAGAAGCTAAATCTAGCAAACCTAATTAAGCATAAAGATTTGATGATGTCCGAACTTAGTGGCGGAGAATTTAAACTTGTTCAAGTAATTAAGGAAATGCTTAATAGCCCAGACTTAATGATTATGGATGAACCAGACGTGTTTTTGGATTTTGAAAACCTGAATTCCCTCAAAAATCTAATTAATTCTCACAAAGGAATAATGTTAATTATTACCCACAACAGATATTTATTGAATCATTGCTTTAACAAGATTATACATCTTGAAAACATGGAGCTGCAAGAGTTTGATGGAAGATATATTGATTATAACTTATCATTACTTCAAACCAAAATTGAATTACAAGAACTTGCCATTGCTGATAATGAAGAAATTGCGAGAAACGAAATCTTAATTAATAAACTAAGAACTATCGCAACTAATCACGCTGAAGCTTCAAAAGGGAAATCTCTGAAAGCTAGAGTTAAAATTCAAGAAAGATTAGAAGCACGTAGAATTAAAGCACCTTTTGTAGATATTAAACAACCAGATATTAATTTAGTTACCGACAACGAAATTGAAGAAACTATTGCTTTAAAAGTTAATAATCACAGTATCTCTTTTGATGAAATGCTTTTAGAAAATGTTGACTTTGAGATTAAATCTACTGATAAAGTGGCTCTAATCGGTCCAAATGGCACTGGCAAAACCACCTTATTGCGTGAAATCTTTAAAAACAATTGTAATTCCATTGAAATAAATTGTGATGTTGAAGTAGCTTATTTATCTCAGCTTCACGGAGAAATATTAAATGAGTCCAACACAATACTTGAAGAATTCTTTGCTGCAGGATTTAAAACTTATGAAGATATTAAATTATATATTTCAAACTACGGTTTTGACGAAGAAGTCATTGAGCAAAAGATAGAATCTTTATCTGGCGGAGAAAAAAATATACTTCAATTGGCTAAAGTTGCTGCTGGTAAAGCAAACTTGTTGCTTCTGGATGAACCGACAAGTCATTTGGATACCTATTCACAAATAGCACTTGAAAAAGCCATAGAAAACTATAACGGTGCAATCCTAATGATTTCACATGATTACTATTCTATAACAAACTGTATGGATTATGTTTTAATTATTAAAGATAAAACAATTAGAAAAATGAGTATGCGAAAATTTAGAAAAATGATTTATGCCAGTCATTTTGATAAAGACTATTTAGAAATTGAACAAAAGAAAAAAGCAGTTGAAACAAAAATAGAATTGGCTTTGAAAGATGCTAATTTTGAGGCTGCAAAAAAATTATCAGAAGAGTTAGAAGAGCTTATTAAGTTACTTTAAATTATTATTCTTTACAACGATAAGCAACAATCCCCTTGGAGTTGACAGATTAAATGAAAAAATCTGAATACTTTTGGGGGATTTCCTTTTTTTGAATGAATAATAATTAAGTGTTTAAAAATTTTTAACAATTGATAATTTTATCCTCAAAATGGCTATTTGTAATCATTTTATAGTAAGGCTTAGGGGATATTCCCAATAAATTTTTAAAATCTCGGGTAAAATGGGATTGATCAAAATATTGAAATTCCATTGCTAAAGATGTTAAATTTTCCACCTCTCCTTGTTTCATTCTAAATAATATAGTTTGAAATTTTACAATATCGCAAAATTGTTTTGTGCTCATTCCTATTGAATCTGCAAAAACACGACTTAAATATCTTGAGGAATATTTTGTTATTTCTTCCAATTCTTTTACTTTGATTGAACCTTGTTCTTCAATAATAATATTTTTAGTCGTTTGAAACAGCATTTGAGCGTTTTCTTTTTTTGGCATTTTATGATTTATACGGTTATATTCCTGCGTGAACTTTAGAATTCTATTATCAAACCCTTCTGTTTTTTTCATTGCATTATATAAATTTTCCATACCTACAACATATTTTAAATCCAAACAGTTGCTTGCAATATTTTTTGCAAACAATAACGGGAATTCTCCAGGCATAAGTCTTGCACCAAAATAGGTTATACCTTTTCTAGCTTTAAACGTCATCTTTTTTAAGTGACTTGCAATTATATATGCTTTCATTTCTTGGGAATCATATTCAAAAATAAAATTTATACAGCCATCAGGTATAACAAAAACATCTTTTTCATTGTCTATAGTAAACTCAAAAAAATGGGATATACCGTTTTCAAAAACTATACGTTGAACAAAGGCAGTTGTTCCCAATACAAAATATGGTTGCATCGTTTTTAATATCATCATTTCTTTCATAATTAAAACCTCTTTTCTTCCAATGAAACAAAAAAATGCAAAGAGGGTCTAATACGCCCCTTTGCATAAGTTTATATCATAAACATGACTTATTATATAAACTTTTGTTAACACTGTCAAGAAGTTTTATATGAGTTTTGGCTTTTTTACATCAACAATTAGTAATCATTTTCAACTTTCATACTTTGACTTGCAACAACCATATCCATAAATCCTTTATCTTCACCATTAATTAAATCCAAATCAACAGGTTCAAATGGTCTGACTTTCATAACTACGCATACCCAAACTGTGGAATATGCAACCAATATAACCATGAGAACAGCAAAAACTTCAAATATTTTAATTCTTGCATCTCCTGACGCTATGTTCCAAATCATATAGAAGTTACCAATTAAACCAATAACCTGTGGTATACCTGAAAATATTAATTTTTTGTTTCTTGGTGCATCTGGGTATTTCTTTCTTAAAATAAGAACCGTTAAATGTATCATACAGTATGTTACAAGCCAGAAGCAAGATGCAGCAAGGATTATAAATGTAATACCTTGTGAATTAGCAACATTTGAAATTAATAATACACCATCACAAATGCCCATAAGTATTAATCCGTAATATGCAGCATTATGTCTGTTTGTTTTAGCAAAAACCTTTGGCAGCATACCCTCTTGAGCCATGCCTTCCAAAATTTTAGATGTTGAAACATAAACTGTATTAACTGTGCTTACAGCAGCTAAAATTGTAACAAATCCCATCCAATACTTTCCAAAATCACCTAAAAGGTTATAAGCATAAGTCATATGAGGTGTCCCTGAAGGGTCTGCAGCCAAAATGTCTAATGACACATATTTTTGCATACCATAGCCAAGAAGTGCTTGTACAACAAATAACAATACCAGTCCAATAATCATAGACAACAAAACATCTCTTTTAGGATTTTTCATGTCTTTTGCAATAGGGATAACAAATTCAACGCCTATATAAAGCCAAAAGGCAATTGCCGCTAATCCCATAACATTTGCTGAGCCTTGCACAGCAGGTGCTACTTGTTCTGTTGCAGAAACAACTTCACCTGTACCCAAACCAAATGTACCTAAGAAGCCTAAAATTATCATTGAACCTATAAGTAATACAACAACTGTATTTTGAAATTTAGCAAACAATTCTACACCAAAACAGTTTATTAGAAAAAATAATCCTAAAATTGCTAATGAAATTATTCTTGCATCTACTGCTGGGAAAAACAATTGTTTTAATACAGTTCCGCTCATTGCCAGTTCAGCTGTTGAGGCAAGAATCATTGTTATTACATAGGCGGAAATATTTCCAATCATAGATAATAAAGGTCCTAATCCAACCAAGAGATATTGTCCTGTGCCTCCATCAACTTTTGGCATAAGGCTATGAAGTTCACCAAAAGACAAGGCTATAAATATATTTAAAAACATTACCAAGAACAATGGAATAATAAATGCTTTACCTGCCAATCCCATTCCTGTTCCCAAGGAAACAAGACAGCTTGTTGCTACTATAAGTCCTACACAAACAGCAACGCCACTTCCAAGCCCTAATTTCTTTTCATTCATAGCAATCACTCCCTCCATTTTTGTACCAATTACAATTCAATGGTTATAATTCATTATTATTTTTTATCTTTCAAGATAATTTTTAATACAAATATGGTTTTTCCCAAAGGTTCAGTTTTTTTCCAATGTTGTTTTCAATAGCATAATCGTAAACTTCCTTGCCCCAAGCAACATCCTCAACAGGCATACCACCAATGGAATATAATATAATTTCATCATCATCTTTACGCATAGGAGCTTTTCCGTTTAACATAGCACCTATATCTTCTATACGGTTTTTATCCAGTTTTCCATCATGGATAAAATCCATAAACTTTGAACCTAAGATATATACAATATTAAATGTTGGGTATGAATATTCTTCTGCCCAAGCCTCATAAAGTTTTATATTATCCACTACAAGTTTTGCACCGTTTATAATTAAGTCATCTTCAAAGTTTACTGAACCAGGTGCACAGAATAATGCACCTTTTTTAATCCATTCTGTTTTTACAAATGGATAAGAAGCTTCACCAGAACCCATAGGTGTAGATGTAGCAAAAGTTAAAATATCGCTATCTCTTACACATTCTTCAAGAGTGTCGCAAACAATAATATTTGTAAACTGTGGGCACTTTTCCTTTACAAAATCAATACAACGGTCTATGGATTCTTTGCCTCTGCCTTTAATTTTCAATGTGTCTAATGTTGGTCTTAATGCTGCAAATGTTTGAATTGCCATACAATTTATAACTCCAGGTCCAACAACACCCAGTACCTTTGCATTTTTAATAGCTAAATGTTTAACACCTACGCCAGGAACACCTGCTGTACGATAAGCACTTAATAGATTTGCAGACATAAGAGAAAGCGGTGCACCAGTTTTTTTGTCGTTTAGCATCATCATCAGTATAGAACGAGGAAGTCCTGCTTCTCTGTTTTCAACATTTGAACCATACCATTTCATACCTGCAACATCAAATTTACCGCCTACATAAGCTGGCATAGCCATAAATCTTCTATCAGGTGCATTAAGTGGCATTGTTTCAAATTCAGATTCTTCTGGAAATGTAATCATACAACCGTGAGAATTTCCGTTTTCTCCACCCATTCTATAATCACCCTTGTCTAATAATTTAAGCAAATCCTCCATACAATCCGTACATCTTACAACATCACCAACACCTGCTTCTATCATATCTTTTTCGTTCAAGTACAATAAATCTACATTTGGATAACCCATATAATTTTCCCCCTAATATATAATTTTAGTTTATAAAAAAACAACGGTTAATATATATAGACACCGTTGTCTTAATTTTAAATGTAATGTTTTTATGTTTAGATTTTTGATTTAAACCTGTCATACCTAAACTCTGATAAATCTACGGTTGTTTTACCATCTGCAATAAGTTCAGCTAAATTATAAGCTGCACCAGGTGCAATGCCAAAACCGTGACCAGTGAAACCGCAAGCCAAATATAATCCTTCAACTTCATCTACTTTGCTCATAACTGGAATTTTGTCAGCACACTCATCTATCCACCCTGTCCAAGTTCTAACAATTTTTGCATTGGACAATTCAGGAAAATATTTCATAATACCTCTGCAAGTGCAGGATGCACCAATGCTATTGGATATCAATGTATCTCCGTCTACCTCAAAGCCCTCAAAGCCTGTTGAACCGCCAAATACAAAGGAACCATGTTTTGTCTGATGACCATAAAAATCGGCTTCAGCAGTACCCAACATTTGCTTAAACATAGGTGGTTGTATCTCTGTTACAAGACATTCCATTTTCAGCTTATGTATAGGTACATCTATACCTACTGTTTTTGTTATTTCACGACTTTCAAACCCGCTAGCAACAAGAACTTTGTCGCCTTCATAAACATTGTTTTCGGTTATAACCTGCCTTAGTTTACCTTTAATGGTCTTTAATTTTATAACTTTCTCTCCTGTGATAAATCGAACACCAAGCTCTCTTGCTTTTTTGTAATATCCCAAAGTTGCTGTAAGGGTATTTGCATGACCATCTGTAGGGCACCAACTTGCACCAATAACTTCTTCTGAAAGATGAGGATTTATTTTTTTAACTTCGTTAGAGTCTATCATTTTTACATCTAACCCACAAGCCTTTGCTTTATTTGTAAGCTCTGTTAATATTTGTAAATGCTTTTCAGTTTTGCCAAGACGTAAATTTCCATTTTGAGTGTATTCAACATCAACACCCAATTCTTCAGAAAGTGTTGGCCAAAGATTTTTAATACCCCACATAACAACTGGTAATTCTCTTGGGTCACGTCCCGATTGTCTAACTCCACCACCATTTCTGGAAGAACCACCGTTTCCTATATAGTCGCTGCCCTCCAAAACTATAACGGAGATGTTTTTTTTCGCTAAATAGTAGGCTGTTGCACAACCGATAATACCTCCACCAACAATTACAACATCTGCTTTATTATTCACGATTATTCACCTCCTATTTCGTTTCCTAAGACCATCATAGCTACGGGCCGCATTGGTGCACGGCTTGTTGCAGGTTCAATTGTATCCATAGAAACACCACATTCTTTAGCCACAAGTCTTTTTACTGTTTTTGAACAAGTTTGTCCTTGACAAAGCCCCATACCGCATCTTAAATATCTTCTAATTTCCGTAACAGTATACATTCCATCGTGTACAGCTTTTCTTACTTCGCCTTTGGAAATTTCTTCGCAACGACATATAATCATATCATCATCACTCTCGGGTATAAAAGGACCAATATTACGAGATCTATCGTTTACATTATTCATATTTGCTTCCCTCTTTTCCGTCAAACTTGTGTATCTAAGTTTTTATAAAATCTTGCTGACATTGCCATGTTTTTAGGTACTTTTATTGTCAAAAGATTTGTTTTATCAAATACCTTTGTACTTCTTATATCAACCACTTCTGCTTCGCAAACCACATTGCCACTTCTGTCTAATGCCACACCTTTTTCTAGTTTTTTAGGCAATGGTAAAAATTCATAAGGCAGTGTAACTGTTGCATTTTCTTCATCGTACTCCTCGTTTACCAAGAATATGGCTTGACCTGAACAGGCTGCAACGCACATTCCACAACCTGTGCAATCACTTTTTTCATTGACAACTGGTAGGGATGTTAATTTTTCTCCGATGTGTATACAATTAAATTTACAAGCATCTTGACATGGGTTGCATGGAATATTCTGTGTACATTCTATAACAGGATGCAATCCTTTTTTATGGGTTACACCAGGAAAACTTTCCACTTCGTCTTCTGAAATATAGCCTTTTTTAAGCAAAGATTTTGAAACAGGTATTCCCTCTTCAGTTAATTCTATATTTTTGCCTTTATTTTTAGGAGCAAACATTCCTTCTCTAAGACTTTCCAAGTCATCTTCAAGTTTTGTATGTCGTTTTACCATTTCATCTTTGTTACAATAACCTAAGTACTCAGCGGCACAAACGCCTGCCATTCTTCCTTCTATCATAGCTGAACTTGCTTCTTCGATACCAGAAACATCACCTACGGCAAAAATACCTTCTACCGATGTTTCTCCATATTCATTTACAATTGGAACTTGACCGCCTTTTTGAGCATTGTCTTCCATTTCGCAACCTGCCATTTTTAAAAGTTGTGACATAGGTGAAAGACCAACAGCCAAGCAAATTGTGTCAACATCGAAATGCTTTTCCGTTCCTTTTATAACATTAAATTTATCATCAACTTCACCTATAACCACACCTGTAACAAATTTTTCGCCTTCGGCTTTTAATATGGTATGTGATAAATAAAATGGTACCCCACAACGAGCAATTTTTGAGGCATGGACACCGTATCCACCAATTTTTGGTGCCGCATCAACCAAAGCAACAACATCACAACCAGCTTGTAAAAGCTGAAAACTTACAACAAGACCAACATTGCCACTACCAAGCATTAACACTCGTTTTCCTGGTTTTATACCGTGTAAATTCATCATAGTTTGTGCTGCACCAGCTCCCATAACGCCAGGAAGTGTCCACCCGTCAAATGTAACAACGTTTTCTGCTGCACCTGTAGCTATAATTATGGAATCTGCTTTAAAATGTTCAACACAATTTTCTGTTTGAACAACAATCTCTTTGTTGCCGTACATTCCTGTTACGGTTGCGTTTAATTTTACATTAACACCAACAGCAGAGGCTTCTTTTAATAATTCTTCACCTATATTAAACCCACGTATTTTTGCCATGTGTTCTTTTGAACCGAAAAATTTATGTATTTGTTTAAAAAGTTGTCCGCCTGGCTTATGGTTTTCGTCAAAAACCACTACTGTTAAACCATGTTTTGCGGCTTCAATTGCGGCGGAAAGGCCAGAAGGTCCAGCTCCAACAATAATTAAATCATATCTTTTCATATATTACACCTCCTATTCTGGCTTTGTGCTTACGCCATACTGTGTTTGAACTGTCATACCTTCTTGAAGAGGTGTTATACACGTTCTTGTATTTGGTAAACCATCAACAACCATTACGCAATCTGTGCAACGACCTATAGCACAAAATACACCTCTTGGTTCGTGATGTTTTTTTGTATATCGATGAACCATAAGACCAGCAGCTTTCAACGCTTCAGCAACAGGTTCGCCTTCATACCCTTCAACTTCTTTTCCGTCAAATGTGAATTTTATCTTTTTCCCTTTTTCAGGTATTCCTAAAATAGGATGTTCGGCTATTCTGTTTTCGCTCATATTTATCGCCCCTTATTTTCAATCTTCAATGATAGCCATTATTTTTATTTCACAAAGTTGAGTAATTCTGTTTAGTTCTGTTGTACCAACCGCTGTAAATAATGGACGTATATCATGGAAAATTTCAGAGTATGCTTCTGCAACATCTTTACAATCTGACATATGTGTAAGAAACGCATCAATTTCAACTACATCTTTTGCACTTGCTCCAGCTTGTTCTAATAATTTAACTTGTTTTTCAAAAATATATTTTGCTTGCTCGTAAGCACTTCCCTCGCCATATACACTGCCATCAGGTTGTACTGAAGTTGTTCCTCCAATTAATACCATGTTTCCAACCTTTACCATTCTTGAATATCCAATTGTTTCTTCCAAAGGTGCACCAGATGAGTAGTTTGTTCTTGACATAATATAATCCTCCTTATAATTCAATAAACTAAAAGGCATCGGTAGCAATTTGCTTACCCGACGCCTTTGTCAAAATTGTTTTAAATGTTATTTTTAAATCTATGGTTATATTAACACAGTTTTAGATAAGAAAAATTGTAAAAATCGGAACTATTAAAATATAACAAAATTTTAAAATAGCACGCAATAAAGCCCTCAAACATTTTAGTGCTTGAGGGCTTTATTACTAAACCTATTTTTATAATGCTTTTAAATACAGTCTTTTTATATCTTCATGGTTAAAAGCTACTGGATGATAATTTATACCAGCACTTGATACCTTAAAGCAGTTTTCAACCATCCAATCTACATCTTCTTCCTTTATTCCTTGCTTTGATAATGTAGTATTCAAATCTAGTTTATCTATTAATTCTTTTATTTTTTCAACACAATCATTTTCATCTTTTCCGCCTAATCGTCTTGAAATCTCTGCAAATTTCTTTGGGCATCCTTTAATGCTTTCTTCAAAAACAACAGGAACAAGTGCTACAAGTCCCTTTCCATGAACAATATTTCTAAGCCCACTTGCTGGGTGTTCCATTCCATGCGGAAGTGTTACGCCAGCAGTATTAATAGCCATGCCACCAAATGTACTTGCAAGACTTATGGCATCCCATGCTTCTGGATCATCACTGCCTTCATATAAAGGTATAAGATATTTTCCTATTAATTCAATTCCATGCAGACTAATCACATCTGTAATAGGCTGTCCAATCCTTGAAATATATGCTTCCATGCAATGACAAAGTGCATCAAAACCAACTGCAGCTAAAATGCTTTTAGGCATAGTCATCATACACTCCGAATCTATAATGGAAGCACTTGCGACAATGGCATTGCAGCGAAGGGATTTCTTATCGCCATTTTCAGGATTTGTTAAAACTGCAAAACCATTTCCTTCACTTCCAGTGCCACAGGTTGTAGGAATTAAAATTATGGGAAGTGCATTATCACTTTTCAATCTTCCCAAAATATAATCATTAATATCACCATCATTTTTGCATATAAATGCTATTGCTTTAGCACAATCCATAATACTTCCGCCGCCAAGGCCAATAATCACATCGCATTTTTCATTTATTGCAAATTCTGCTCCTTCTAGTGCTGTTGTAGTTAATGGATTTTGACTTACTTTATTAAAAACAACACAATCCATATTAGAATTATTTAAATATGTAATAGTGCGGTCCAATAAACCAGAGTTTTTAGTGCTATTATGACCTGTTACAATCAAAGCTTTACTACCGTACGTTGAAGCTATTTGTCCAACTTCATTTACTCTTCCACGCCCAAAAATCAAATTAACTGGCAAATTATAATTAAAATTCATATCATCTTCTCCTATTTGTTTAATATTTTATAAATAAATCATGCCCAATAAGCAATTTAATACTAACTGGGCATTCCTGTTACAATATAATCAACTTAATTTATCTAATGTTTCCTTTAATGATTCTTCAAATATTTCTAATCCTCTGTCTAATTGTTCATCTGTAATACAAAGCGGTGCAAGAAATCTAATGACATTACCTTCAGAACCTGCATTCTCAAGTAATAATCCTTTTTGAATAGCAGTTTGAATTAAGTTATTAACTAGCTCTGGATATGGTTCCTTGTCTTTTTTATTTTTTACGAACTCAATTCCAATCATTGCACCCAGACCACGAACGTCACCTATAACTTCATATTTTTCCTTAAATTGCATATAAGCTTTCATTACTTTATCTGCAATTTTAACAGCTTTTCCTGAGAAATCCTCTTCCTTCATTATTTCCATTGTTTTTAATGCTGAAGCACAAGCAAGTGGGTTTCCACAAAAAGTACCACCAATTGTACCTGGAATTACAGAATCCATAATTTCTTCACTTGCAGTAATTGCACTAATTGGTGCACCTGCACCCATAGATTTTGCAGTAGCAACAATATCAGGAGCAGCTCCAGCTTCAGCCCAATACTCTGAAGCAAAATATTTTCCAGTTCTGCAATTACCACATTGAACTTCATCTGCAATCATCAAAATACCATTTTCATCACAAATTTTTCTTACCGCTTTTACCCATTCAATTGGTGCTGGTACAAAGCCACCTTCTCCTTGAATTGGCTCTATGAGCATAGCTGCAACCTCAGAAGCTGGAGTTGCCTCGTCAAACATCTTTTTCAATTTTTCTAGATAGTAGTTAATAGCTTCATCTTCTGTATAGCCTTTTGGAGCACGGTAAAGATATGGAAACTCTGCTCTATAGACGCCGCTTGGGAAAGGTCCCATTCCAAGGGAATAAGCTTTTTTAGCTGTTAATGCCATAGTTAAATTAGTGCGACCATGAAATGCTCCTGAAAAACAAATTACATTTGAGCGTTTAGTATAAGCTTTTGCAATTTTAATTGCATTTTCATCTGCTTCGGCACCACTATTTGCAAAAAAAGTCTTTTTCTTTGCTCCACGGCAAGGCATTATCTCATTAAATTTTTCAGCAAGCTCAACATAGCCATCATGTACCACAACATTGAAAATTGTATGGAAATATTTTTCTGACTGTTCTTTTACGGCTTCTATTATTTCGGGTCTTGAATAACCAACATTTAAAACTCCAACGCCTCCAATCCAATCAAGATAAATATTTCCGTCTAAGTCTTCTAAAACTGCACCTTCACCTCTTTTAATACAAATTGGATAAGTACTTCCACTTAACGCCTTAGGTACAGCTGCATTTCTACGGTTCAATAAATCTTTTGATTTTGGTCCAGGTACAGAACCTGTAATTATTTTAGGTAATTCATTTTTCAACATTATTAAGACTTCCTTTCATCTTTTATTAGCTCTCATCTCATATTCTTTATAAAAAAACAAAGACGCCTAAATATAAAATATTATAAGCGTCTTTGCTTTTCCTTATTTCCATGATTAAATTATAATATCTATTCCATCTTACTACAATGGAACTACTCCATAATTATACTTGTGCTAATTGCACAATGACTGTAGACTAAAAAATTGATATACTATGAAAGACAGCATTAACTACTAATATTCTCACGATATTTCTTAATTGCTAATGCCAGTTTCAACTCTAGAAAAAAGGATACATCTGTTAACTCAGTTCCTATAATCTTTTTAATCTTGTCCATTCTGTAACGCATTGTATTTCTATGGATGAATAATGCTTCTGCCGTTGCATTTGCATTGCAATTGTTATCTAAATAAGATTCTAACGTATCACATAAGCATCCATCCTGAATTTTATCAGCATCTTCTAATCTTTTTAACTTACTATTCATATAATTATCAAGAAATTTATCATTTTTAATTTGGCTTAAAAACGCATATACTCCAAGATTATTATAAAAATAAACCTGTTCTTTAGAATTTAGAATTTTTGAAATTTTAATTGTATTTTTTGCTTCCTGATAGCTAAGCTTCATCTCTTCTATATAGTTATAATCGCTTCCTACTCCCACAATCATTGGAAAATTATATGACATTTGAACTTTTTTCACAATGTTTTTCAGTATAACTGTTAATAAATCATCACTAAACATCTCCGCAGGAATTAGTGCTACTGCAAATTCACCTTGTACTAACGTCATGATATATCTAAGTCCATAATGGTTAAATTCTCTTTTTATACTTTTTTTTATATTTTCTTTAATTTCATTAATATAACCATTATTTTTAATTTGCATATCTTGTAATTCTTTATTTAAATTATCAATATGAAATACTACTATTTGATAACTTTTATTTAAATTAATTCCGTAAAACTGAGCTTGTTCAATTATATTCTCTGCCGAAAAATTATCAACATAAAGAATAGTAGATAAAATTCTTTCCATTGAATTTGCATTACTTTCTTCCTCTACTAATGCTTTGCATATAATTTGAGAAAAATCAATTAAGTGTACATTAATAGCTATTTCAAAGAGAGGTATTTCACGTTGTTCACAAATATCTTTAACTGAATCTAAAATCTGTCCTTCATTTATGACAATTCCCGCTACTTTTAGTTCATCAGCTTTTTTAATAATTTCTAATACTCTTTTCTCGTTTCCTGTTAAACTTTCATTAGTTATAATAAACAGCTCTCCACCATGTATGAACTCAGAAAAGTCATAATCCTCACTTAAACATTGGATACAATCAGCAAAATATGGCCATCTTATGTAACGGTTTAATCCACTCTCACCCGTAATAAGCTCTAATCCCTCTTTAAGTTGCTTTATATTAAGTAAATCTCCACAATTCATTTTTCTCCCACCTAGCCATATTATCAATAAATTTATTTTCATCTTTTTAGTATCTATTTATAACACATTATGGGCGATAATACAAGGTGATTGCTTTATCAGAAAATTTGGTACTCCCCTCACCTTCATCGTTACTCAACCAAATGAGCAGCTACAATAAAACGCCCATTACTAGATAAACAATTCATAGCATTATGGAAAAAATACAAAATACTTGCATTAGGAATTACAAAAACATTCTCTTTAATTATGAATTTTTTGGAAATCGAAACCCACTAAAAAAATCAAAAATACATATTTGTATATTGTGGTATTGAATTTACTGCCTTTTAAGTAAGTGTCCATATGTCATATCTACACTAAATGCACCAAATGGTGCTGTAATTAAAATTGCAAGCACAGCTACCGTAAGTACAATCCGACCGCACGGTAGTCCCATAGTAAGAGGTATAGAACCTATTGCCGCCTGAACTGTAGCCTTAGGTGTATAGGCTATCATACAAAACAGGCGTTCCTTCATGGGTAAATTTGTCTTAAGCATACAGATAAACACACCAATCATACGAAATATAAGTGCCCCCAAAATTACTAAAACGGCTGCAAAACCAGCAGATACTGCATATTTTATATCAACAGTTGCTCCTACAAGTACAAATAATATTACTTCCGCAGCTACCCATAATTTTGAATATTTAGCTGACAATCGCTTAGCAACCTCTGGTCTGTTACGTTGTATGGCAATACCACAGCTCATAACTGCCAATAATCCTGAAAACGGAAATATTCCCTTCAATTTGCTTTCAATTGCTACGACAAGAAAGGAAATACTTAACAAAACAACTACCTTAACAGAGTCCCTTACATGAAGTCTTTGGTAAAAAACGGAAAATAGAACACCTATTACAATACCTGCCAAAATACCTGTAACAATAGAAACAGGTATTTGAACAAATGTAATAGGCGAAATGCTTCCGCCCTGTGCCAGCCCTGTAAAAGAAGCAAACATTACAATAACAAATACGTCATCTACTGAAGCTCCCGCTAAAATCATTTGCGGAATGCTATGATTTACTCCGTACCCTTCCTCCATCAGCTTTAACATTTTAGGCACAATTACTGCAGGCGAAACTGCCGCTATTACAGAACCCATGATAGCAGCCTCCAACACTGAAATATTTAAAAGTCTTGGTGCAATAATAATCATGCCAATAATTTCAAAACAGGCTGGAACAAAGCACATTAATACTGCAGGTCTGCCTACTTTTTTCAAATCATTAATATCTAAAGAAAGCCCTGCACGTGTCAAAATTATTATTAGTGCCATCTGACGCAAAGAAGCTGATATTTCTAATATAGACCCATCCAACAAATTTAAAGCATATGGTCCAAGCAAAATCCCAGTAATAATCATTCCCAAAAGACTAGGTAACCTTAGCTTTGTGAAAATCCAACCAATACTCATGCCAACCAAAAAAATAAGTGCAAGACTTGTTAACATTTAAACGCCTCACCTTTCTGGTACAATTACAACAACACAATCTGCGTACTTTACAACATGAGTTGTTACGGAACCGATAAAACGTAACAATCCGCTTTTTGTTGATTTTGTTATAACTATAGTATCAATGTCATTTCGTTTAGCAAAAGCTACTATTTCCTCTCCAGCACGTCCAAATCTGAATTGTGTATTAACGGCAAATTTATTTAATAGGCTTGCATTCTTTTGTAGTATTAGCTGTGATTCTAATTTAGCCTGTTCATATTCATCTTGTGACCACATATCGACTAAGTCCTCTCGTACAATCAGTATTGTAATGTCAATATCTTCAGGAGAATATCTGGATTCCACCCAATCAATAGCCTTCATACTTCTTTCGCTTCCGTCTATTGGAAGTAATATTTTTCTCATAATTTTTCGCTCCTTTTTTAACATACCCATTAATAATAATTTATCTTGTTTCATACTATCTGCTACTGCAACATGGCTGCAAACATTGGATTATACATTCCTTTTTAAGCCAAAAAAGCTGATAACTCTGCAAATAAATGCAGAAGTCATCAGCTAAATAAGCAGTTTAGGCATATAGCCTTGGGAGAACCTCATTCCCACATTTTTATTATATAGAAATATATAATAAATGTCAATTTAAAATTACTTATTAGTAAGGGGCACCTGTAAGAGGTTCAGATGCTTTTATTCCCAAAAATACTCCTTATTTTTGTGCAAGTTGGAAAGCCTCGCTCAGCGATATTTCTACTTTCCCATCCCAATTTATGCAAATGCCATTGGTAGTCGCTTTCTTGAACAACTCTGCATCTGCAAGTATTCCAAAGCGAATTGTTTCCAGCCGACTTTTCAAGCTTAAATGTATACTACTGCCATTATCTAAAATAATATCCAGACAGTAATCCTCTTTTGGTACGACATTGATTATTTGGCTCACATCAATCACCTCCATTGCATAAAAAATCCACCATACATATTGTACAGTGGATTTTTTATGTTTTATATCACCCTATGGGTGATTTTGGTAAATCATAAAAGGTCGGATGCTTATTTCTTTGGCTACAAAGCTATATGTTGTTTTAGCAAAGCACGTGAACCAATACCCAATTTCTCAAAAATATGCTTCAAAATGGTTTTCACCGTGTTTTCTGAAATATACAATTGCTGTCCAATCTCCTTATTGGAGAGTCCTTGTGCAACCAGCTGTGCAATTTCCGCCTCCCGTTCAGTAAGAGCAGGCTTCTCGTTGGTAAAATATTCTGCCGTAATATTGCTGATTGCCTCCTTGTAACGCTCATATAATCCCAAAGCGGATGAAATGAATTCTCTTTGCATTCCTTTACGATACAGTTCTGTCAATAAAGTTTCTATCAGTCCGCAATTCTCCACAAATGGCATCAAAAGCAAATCGGGAATTGCCAGTTCCATGGCTTTCGTAAGCTCCTCCAGTGCATCATCCCTCCTGTGCAGTTTCTCATTAGCGGCTGCCGCATAGATGTGGGTGTATATATGTGCCAGAAGATTGGGGAACACAGCGGCGTTCTCCGTAAAATAATCCATACTTCCCAATAGCTTGTGATATTCCTCCTGTACCAACAGCACCTTCCCATATATGATGTTAAAAAAAGCAAATGCAGGAAAATGCAGCTTGCTGTATTCATAATTGCCGTTTGCAATCCATTTAGAAATGTCCTGTTTCTGTCCCAGAGAGGCCAGCAAAAAGGCTTGACAAAGCTCAATAGTATCTAGTAAATGATACCACTTTCCTTTCTCTGTCTGCTCTCTAATTCGATGGAGATTATATGCTGCATAGGCATAGTCGCCCTTATATAACGCAATCTTGACTTGGAGAAAAACCGCACAAATCAAAATGTCCTGCTGTTTAAAGATATTTGCATGATAAAGTGCCTTATGGGCTAAAATTTCCGCATTATCAAATTCTCCACGGAAATAAGAGATTTCTGCTTCCATGATGTGGTCGGCACCTGCACCGTGACCTTTTGCTATGCGGTCATAGTAAGGCAAGGTTTCCTTCATGAGTTCCAGTTCACGCATAAGCTGTCCTGCTTCCCTGTGGAACATATAAAGCACAGAGGGAGAGCCAAACGTCCAGCCGCCACGAGTATCCATAAACTTGGCAGGCCGTTCCATAAGATTACAGGCAGCTTTGATATGAGCTCCCATTTTTTCAAGATTGTTATATTCCGTAAAACCAAGAAGAAGCTCAAATTCCCCCTGAATTTCACGCAGTTGGTGATTTTTTTGGCTTGGGTTTTTCTGCAAAAGCAAGCCTATTTCTTCACATATCGTTGCAAATCGGTCTGTTTCATTATAGGAAAAAAAGCAGATTGCAATGACCAGCAATGCCACGGGATGCCTCTCCCGAATAGAAGGCGGACATTCCTCATAGAAAGAAGTCAGTTCCTTGTGATGCTCATTAAGCATACTATGTCCTTGGTCTTCCTCCAGCACAGCAAGCAGGGCTTCCCAATCCATTGCAAGATAGTAATACCGTAATGCAGAAATATAGTCACCAGTTTTTTCATACCACTTTGCTGTACGACGGTATAATTCGTCCTTTTCTTTTGGCTCCATGTGCTTCATTAATTCCCTGAGGAACTCAGAAAAGATTCTATGTACCTGATAAATGCCCGTTTTTTCATCGTAGCTGATAAAGGCATTCCTACCTACGATTGCATCCAGCAGTTCTTCGGAGTTTTCCTTCTGCCACATATGTGCCGCCTGCTCCAAAGTAAAGGTATCAAGAAAACAGATATGCACAAGAAAGTCCCTGATTTCTTCAGAGAACGGAGTATAGACTGTCTTTTCAATCAGTCGGGAAATGTTAGAGGAGGCCGTTAGAATCCCTTCTTCTTTGTAATTTAACATTAAGAGGTATAAGGCACTAATCCACCCCTCTGTATAATTAAGAAGATTTTTGACTTCTTTCTCATTCAAGGATACTCCACACAGTCGGTAGTACGCCTTAATCTCCTCAGGCGTAAATTCCAGAGCATCCTTTTGGATATGCTGTAAATATCCTTTCAGAATCAGTTCATCTAAATTGGTCAAACGTGTATAACGTGCAGTTAAAACGATATGTAATTCCGGCAGTTCGTTCCAAAGCAGATATTCCATAAAGTCACTAACTTCAGGGTTATCAGCCAGATGATAATCATCTAGTACTAAAATAGTAGGTTCCAATTGCAGCGTCTTCTGAATTAAACCCGTAACCATTTCTCTGGCATTACTGCTTTCAGGAAACCCAATTTGTAGGAGGGACTCATAACAGTCAACGTCCAACTCACGGAATAAGCCACAGAAGTCCTTCCAAAATCCTGACAGTGAATTATCATGAAGTCTTTGCCACATAACACGGACTTTCATGTTTTTCAAAAACTCCTTCACCCCAGTAGTTTTTCCGTATCCCATTGGAGCCTCCACAAGAGTACATGGATACTGTATCACCATTTGCATTTGCATCTTAAAAGCAGTAGTGAGGTAGACTGCCGCTGTGTCATTTTTTTTTATTTTCCCCATCCTCATAACCCCCAAAACCTTGCCATACTTTCTTCTTTAATCCATTGGCTTCATAACAACTCACTGTATACCGCTATATATTTACAGTATACTTCCAAATAGAAAAGATTACAAACTAATACGGGTGATTACCTCAACCTTTTCAGGTGTGGGGTGTTTTCTCGGCTACTTCAATTCCTATACTGCATTCTTATACCAATGTTCTTTAGAACAATTATAATATTGTTACATAATATGTAGTACGAAATGTTTGGTTCTTTCTAAGAAATACAGGAGGTAATAAAATGGATTATATTGACGAAACAAATTGTTCAAATAAACATCGTCCAGAACCTTGTTGCATACACTATAGTCAAGATTGTACGCAACCATATTGTTGTATCCCTGGCCCTAAAGGTGCTACTGGCTCTACCGGTCCTCAAGGTGATACTGGTGCTACTGGCCCGTCTGGTCCAGCAGGTCCTAAAGGTGATACTGGTGCTACTGGAGCCACTGGAACAACTGGCAATACAGGTCCTCA
>DPJA01000032.1:277-3321 GCA_003543235.1 Lachnospiraceae bacterium | reverse complement strand
CAGTGATGACTGGATAGAAAACGGATATATGGATGGAGTTCTTAACGACGAATATCATCATGGCTATTATTGTGCATATGGAATGGTAACCAATGGTAATCTAAGTTATCACGAATATAAGATTACCGGTCCGGATACGTCAAATAATAAAAACTATAAATATGAAGTAACTTATGTTGGGAATAACCAATACAATGTTGTAGTCGGGGGAGTTATATATAAGAGTTTTAGTGGATTTGCACCTGGTGGTCAGTTCATGGAAATTGGGCTAGAAACAAATTATTCAGGATCATATTGGGCAACTAATTATAGTACCGAACACAAGACTAAAAATGGTAGTGGGGTATGGTCTGCCTGGCCATCCGGCAGTATTAGAGTTTCTGATAATTTGAACACTGGCTATAGATCTGTATGGACTACCAATCCGACGGCGGCTAAATATTATAAGCCCTAAAAAATGCTTTTTTTAATATATATATTAGGAGGTATAATTGAATGGGTAGAAAGCTAATATTATTGATATGTGTTCTAAGTTTGATTTTCTGTGCTGGTGCTGCAGTTGCTTCTATTGATGAGGCTAGCAACCAAGAAAATTATGAACTCGCTGAACCAATTTTAAAGGGTAATTCCGATGCTAAGGAATTTTTACCATTAAATAAAATTAAAGGATCTAAAAAACAGGATGAATTATTAAATGGTGCAATGCGCATTAGTGAAGAATTACTTCCCTGGAAAAATGTTAATCATTCAGGTGACATAAAGGTACATGACCTTACTATACATCCTGAAAGAATGATCTGGGTAGTAAAAACTAAATCCCCTATATATTTAACTAAATATGGTTCCGTAACAGATGCAAAGGTAACTCAGCTTTGGGACGCTGAGACTGGAGAAAATTATGGTTACGAACTGATCGGAAAGCAGGGGACAGATTGGAGCAGCCCTATTGGAAAATAGTAAAATAGTTGTTTAAGATGCTTTAGGGCCGCTATTTAGCCAGCCTATATGGTGAGCAGTTATAAGTTAAAGATATGATCAGTAAGGAAAGCGATTGGTCACTACGGCCAGTCGCTTTTTATATTCATCAAAATAAGTGGGCCTACTAATTATATACCAGTATACTTAGCCCAAGTTTCGATTTTCCAGCTGAAAAATAGCCCAAAAATAAAATTTTGATCCCGTATTTACTGGGTTTAAGGGTTCAAAAACACCCAAAAATGNNTTGGCACTTTAAATCGAAACTTGGGTTAGAACATGAAAAAGAAAAAGTTATCGAACAACAAAAAGAAATTAGAGAATACCGTCAAGTATGTATGTTCTAGTTGTGGTGCAAAAGAATTAATTCCGTTTGATGTAATTGAATATTTTGATGAAAAAAACCTGGAACAATTATTATTACAAGGAAAGGATATCACCAGTCTACATGTGAGAAATGTGTAACAGGTATTATGAAACCTGAAACAAAACCTGAAGTGATTATAAAGGGTTATGGCCTCTTTGACGGTATCGAATCCTTTAAATAGAGTGTATTAAAGTTATGAGCGAAGCGAATTTTGTTGGGTGTATTTAATAATAATATGTCTTCGATTAATTTTCTATATTAATCGAACCCAAGAAAATCATTTCCTACAATGTGAAACCTATAATTTATTATAAACGTCCGGAGTTTGTTGTATAGGTATATATTTTCCAGTAGTTGAAAAAAGCGAAGTTTAAAAAGAAAAGAAGTGATAAAAAGATGGGGAACTTAGAGAAAAATTGTTTTACGATTTTTGTATATTTGCCATATTTATTTGCACTTATATCTATTGGATTTTTATGTATAGGACTTTACTTGAAAACTAAAAAGAAAAATAGCAAAAAAATCCTCATCATTTCTTTAGCATGTTTTATTGTAGGGATACTTATATTTTTAGTACCAGCTATTTTACTAATAGTTATTAGATTTAGTTCAGTGCAATTTAGTTACTGGCTGTAGTAAATCATGCTGTTTGGCGGTAAGTTGTTTACCGCCAATGGCAGTGAAAACAAATCTAGGCCAGAATACCGAAGAATAATAGTAAAATCAAACTTAGCTTAAAAAATACAAGTATGTAATTTTTTGTTAAGATATCTGCACTTTGACTTGTAATGAGTACCCTTCAAGCGTGGGGAAGCGATGAGTCGCCTATTTCACATTCGAGCTAACTTAATGCTTGAGCTTGTGCGAAAGCGACCAGTTAGAGTGTGTTATAAAATATATCGGCCAGAATATCGAAAATATCGAGTAAAAGAGCTTGTACCCTACGCTACCAGCCAGCTATAAGGGTAAGAAAGCATAAGTGCGACCCATTATATCGGACAAATAAACCGGGGTTGACTTGATGCTTGAGCTTGTATAGAAGGTGCTTGGTTAAAACGAGTTTTAAAAGTATGACCGCCAATAGCCATAATAAAAGTTAATAAAGGAGTTTCTGCGGGCGGCGGGGTGAGCCATCCCTCTTTCTTTAAGGTTTATTAAAAGACCATCGAGTTATATATGAGTAATGGTTAACCATACCTTGGGTAAAACTTACTCACAAACTATAAACACACTCTATAACTATATTATCGTTAATAGAGATAGTATCGTTATATATGATAGTATCGTCACTTACGATACTATCGAGAATATAGCACTCGCACCTTGTATGACATGAACGTAGGTGACATATAGGATGAGGGAGTAAAACGTCCTGGTATTAGTACCGGGATGTTTTTTATTTTGGGGGCCAAGGTCGCGTTAAGCTAACGAGGCATACCTTATATTGTCGATGGTGGCATTGGCCGTTCGATGTGTTTCGCTGGAAAGCCTAGGTGTTTAGTTGGAATATGATGGCTTACGATAACCTATCATTTAGGCGTTAAGGCTGTATGACGATAATTAACCGGGCAAAACTGGGTGTCTTTCTTCGTTGGTTATCGGAAAAGTAAAGTGAGCTTTCGTTGGGGTGTATGACACGATAAAAACAGTGGAATTTCGAGGGCATGAAATAGAAGCAACTGGAAAGGAGGTGAGGACACGA
>DPJA01000032.1:0-170 GCA_003543235.1 Lachnospiraceae bacterium | reverse complement strand
TCGAGGCCAAGGTCGAGGACACCCGAAGTAACGAGGCTATAGAGGACGAGATTGCACAGCTTCGCAGGGAGTTAGGCATCGACACTGACCGTGAAGGAACCGCTTAAACTACCATGAATTACGTGCTGTTGTTTCTTCATATTCACTTGAGTAAATACGAAGGAAATCGT
>DPJA01000016.1 GCA_003543235.1 Lachnospiraceae bacterium | reverse complement strand
CCTCAGCTGTGTTCATAACTTTTAATCCAGCTTCTTCTGCTCTAGCCTTGCTTTTTGAACCCTCATATAAGCCAATTGTTACATCAATGCCGCTGTCCTTAAGGTTTTGTGCATGGGAATGTCCCTGTGAGCCATAGCCAATGATTGCTACCTTTTTACCTGTAATCATTTCTTGTTTCGCATCTTCTGTGTAATACATTTTAGCCATTTTAATTCTCTCCTTTTGTATAATTATAATGTAAGGCGATGCCCTACAGGTTTACGTAGTTTAATTGTTGTTGTCTTTAGCATTGTATAAACAGGTTGAGCCACGTTCAACGGCTATAAGACCTGTACGGCAGTATTCAATTATTCCATATGGCTCTACATATTTAAGAAATGCGTTAAGCTTACTGCTTTCGCCTGTCATTTCTATACATACTGAGCCTGGTGACATATCCACAACCTTTGAACGAAATACATTTGATGCGTCCAGAACCTGTCTAAGGCTTTCACCTGTTGCTTTAATTTTTACTATTAATAATTCTCGTAAAATAGTATTTTCGGGTGTCATTAATACCACTTTTTTAACATCGTAAAGCTTGCTTATTTGTTTAATAAGCTGGTCTTTTTTTCGGTTATCGCCTGAAGCGGTAATGGTAATACGTGTTAAATCGGGATTTTCTGTTTCGCCAGAGGTAAAAGTATCTATATTAAAATCTCTCTGGCTAAATAGTGACGAAATGCGTGTAAGCACACCCGACTGATTGGTAACAATTATTGAAACTGCAAAATGTTCATTATTTATCATATTTTCCCCTCATTTCAATATCATATCATCTAAAGAGCCGTTTGGAGGAATCATTGGAAACACATTTTCTTCTGACGGAATATAGCAATCTATAACAGTTGGTGAGTTAAGGGCAAGGGCACTGTCTAAAGCTGAGTTTAACTCGTCAACGTTTGTGGCACGGTAGCCACTTGCACCAAATGCCTCAGCAAGTTTAACAAAATCAGTACGTCTGTTCAAAACTGTTGACATATAATGATTATTAAAAAATAGACCTTGCCACTGGCGTATCATGCCAAGCACTCCGTTATTAAAAATAATTACTATTAAGGGAATATTTTGGCTTACAGCAGTTGCCAGTTCGTTTAAATTCATTCCAAAGCTTCCGTCGCCTGTGAAAAGAACTGTACGGTTGCCTGTTGCCATTGCTGCACCTATTGCTGCACCCATGCCATAACCCATTGTACCAAGTCCACCTGAGGTTAAGTGTGTGCGTGGTTTTTTAAAATTATAATATTGTGCTACCCACATCTGATGCTGACCTACGTCGGTTGCTATATTGGTTTCAGGTGTGGATTTTTTATTTACTGCATTTATGATTTCCCACGGGAGCATACAGCCGGCTTGAGGTTCCTGTGGTTTTGTCTGGCTTTTGTAGCCCTCCATAATATCTCGCCACTGTTGGTTATCCTTTTGCTCTGTATTGTCTGTAAGGTATTTAAGTGCATCTGCAAGGCAGCCTTTTATTTTTAAAGTAGCATCTATATTTTTGCCGTGCTCAGCTGGGTCAATATCCAGATGTATTATTTTTGAATTTTCAGCAAACCTGCTTTTATTCCCTGTAGCACGTTCAGTAAAACGTACACCAGCAGCAATTATAAGGTCAGCTTCACCAAATGCTCTTGTTGCAGCGAAACGACCGTGCATACCGTTCATACCAAGGTATTTTGGATGGTCGCCGTCCATTGCTGTAAGACCCATCATGCTAAAAGATACATAGGCATCACATTTTTCCGCAAGAGCTTGTAATTGTGTATGACAATTTGCACTTATAACACCTCCTCCACAGTAAATAAGCGGACGTTGGCTTTGCTTTATAAGTTGAAGGGCTTCTTCCAAAAGAGCAGTGTCTGGTTTTTCATCTGGTGTTTTTTCTGCCTTTGGCTTTGGTGTATATTCAGTTGAAGAAAGCTGAACATTTTTTGGAATGTCTACCAGCACAGGCCCAGGTCTGCCGCTTTTTGCTATTCTAAAGGCTTCACGCAAGGTATCTGCCAGAGCGTCTACAGATTTAACTAAAAAGTTGTGCTTTGTTACAGGAATTGTTAGGCATATAGTTGCCACTTCCTGAAAACTGTCGGTTCCTATAAGTTCCATTGGCACGTTGCCTGTAATGGCAACCATAGGTATAGAGTCCGCATTAGCGGTAGCAAGACCTGTAATAATGTTCGTTGCACCTGGACCTGAGGTGGCTATACAGACACCAACTTCTCCACTTGCACGGCTGTATCCATCTGCGGCGTGGCTTGCTCCTTGTTCGTGGGCAGTAAGGACATGGTTAATTCTGTGGCGATAGTTATAAAGTTCGTCATATATGCTTAGAACCTGACCGCCGGGGTAGCCGAAAACTGTGGTTACACCTTGTTCAATTAAGATTTCCATTATTATTTGACATCCTGTAAGCTGCATATTTTTAATTACCTCCTATGAAAGTATAGTATTGATTGTATCTAAAAAGGCTGTACAGTGTGGTTACACTGCACAGCCTTCAAGGTTAAGGGTTATTTTCATCTTAAACCATTTGGATGTTTTTATCAGCAAACCACTTTTTATTTACACAAATAGCCTCATCAATGATGAGGTAAATAATGCTAATAATATAGTTTTCTGTAAAATTAAAATTAAACATGAAAATTCTCCCAAACCAAATTATTTTTTTTATTGTTTCAAGTCTAAACCCATTATATGCTTTTGTCAATAGATATTAAAAAATTATTATGTTTCTTCAAAAAACCATCACATTATAGTATTATCATATATAATATATTTATGGAGGTGGGCTTCAATGCAAAAAATTCTTATTGTAGACGATGAGGAAAATATAAGACAAATAATATGCAAATATGGACGTTTTGAAGGATATGAGGTTTTTGAGGCACAAAATGGTATGGAGGCAATTGAGCTTTGTCGAAAAAATGACTATGACATAATTATTATGGACGTAATGATGCCTGAACTAGATGGGTTTTCTGCCTGCAAAGAGATTAGAAAATTTAAAAATATTCCTGTTATTATGCTTTCGGCACGTGGAGAGGAGTATGACAAGATACACGGTTTTGAGCTAGGCAGTGATGACTATGTGGTGAAGCCTTTTAGCCCCAAGGAGCTTATGATGCGTATTGGGGCCATACTTAAAAGAAGCCAAAATGCAGTTGATGAAGAAATACGTGACATAATTGAGCTGAATGGCATAACTGTTGATTTTACTGGTCGAATTGTATACATAGATGGTAAAAAAATTGATATGGCACCAAAGGAATATGAATTATTTTTTTATCTGGTGCGTAACAGGAACATCGCTTTAAGCCGTGATAAGCTTATAAGCCAGGTTTGGGGCTACGATTTTTACGGCGATGACAGAACCTTAGACACTCATATAAAAATTTTGCGTAAAAGCCTTGGAGATTACAGTAGTATGATTGTTACCCTAAGAGGAGTTGGATACAGGTTTGAAGGTTAAGCAAATTAGTATCAAATGGAAATTAATTGGATATATGCTGGGCTTTGTTGGTGCGGTTTTAATTTTGCTGTGGCTTTTTCAGGTTTCATTTTTAGATAGCTTTTACAGAAGAATAAAAATAAAAGAAATGCACGAATCTGCAAAAATTATAAGTCAAAACTACGGAAGTGAAGGATTTGCTGAGAAAATATCATCATATTCTTATGACAAGGGAATGAGCGTTGAAATAATTACAGATGATGGTCAGATAATTTTCAGCGAAGGCGATTTGCATAACTTTACTATGCAAAGATACACTGTTCAAGAGAGAATTAATGAATTTGAAAGGGTTAAAGCAGCTGGTGGAACGGACCAGTCGTTTCAGGATATACGCAAGCCTATCAACCCTTTTGATACAGAACAAAACGGCGTTCAGCTAACGGAAGATTTTCAGAAGGATATAACAAATGAAACAACACAAAACCATATTGAGGATAATTTTGACCATCGTGGTTCAGAGTACAATGATGTTAAAAATCTTGTTTACAGCGAAATTGTACAAACTGCAGATGGCGAAATAATGATTATGCTTAATACACTCCTTACACCTATTGGTTCTACCACTGAAATTTTGAAGGTTGAATTATCATATATAACTTTAATTTTGATGGCATTTTCAGTTATACTTGCCTATGTTATATTCAGACAAATTTCTAAACCCATTATTAAAACTAACGACAATGCAAAAGAGCTTGCAAATGCAAATTATGACGTGCAGTTTGCTCAGGATGGATACAAGGAAATTGCACAGCTAAATGAAACCCTTAGTTATGCGGCACAGGAGCTTAGCAAGACCGAAAAACTTCAAAGGGAATTGCTTTCAAATATATCACATGACCTTAGAACGCCACTTACCCTTATAACTGGCTATGCTGAAGTTATGCGGGACATACCAGGGGAAAATACACCTGAAAATGTTCAGGTGATTATAGACGAAGGTCGAAGATTATCAGACCTTGTTACGGATATTTTGGATATTTCTAAGCTTCAGGCAGCGGTAAGTGAGCTTGATTTATATAAAATTTCCCTGACAAAAAAAATTGAGTCAGTTTTGACAAGATATAACAAACTTAAAGAGCAGGATGGGTATATAATAGAATTTATTAAGGATGAAGAGGCATTTGTTATGGCAGATGAAATAAAGCTGCTTCAAGTTTTATATAACCTTATAAACAATGCCATTAACTACACTGGGGCAGATAAAAAAGTTATTATTAAGCAAACTGTGGAAAATAACCATGTGAAAATTGAAATTATTGATACTGGTGAAGGTATAGAAAAGGAGAATATTCCTTTTATATGGGACAGATATTTTAAAGTTGAAAAAAACCACAAGCGTGCAAAGGTTGGTACTGGGCTTGGTCTTTCCATAGTGAAAAACATATTGGAATTGCACAATGCAACATTTGGTGTTGAAAGTGAAGTTGGCATGGGCAGTTGTTTCTGGTTTGAAATGGAAATTATTAAAGATAATAAAAAAATTTAATTAAAATTTCTTAAATTTTCTAAAATAGGGAACTTTTTAATGTATTTTAGTGTATAATCAAAAAAGGTATACTTATAGAATTATGTGGTTCATATGTAATGAGGAGGTAATAAAATATGTATAAAAAGAAATTACTTGCGGTAATGGTTGCCGCAACAACATTTGCAGGCAATGTGCAGGCATTTGGTGCAAGCTTTACGGATATTAACGATTTACCATGGGCGGGTGCAAAAAGCTACATCACTTCAGTTTCTGATAATGGAATAATGACTGGTGACTACGATGATAAAGGTAAACTGGTATTTAGGGCAAGAGGTGTTGTTACATATTGCGAAACAATGCAGTTGATATATGTACTTGCACAAAAAAAATCGGGTCAGCCTATATCAAGTGAAATTCAAACAAAATGGACATCTGTAATGAAGGGCTATAACATACCTACATGGGTGCAGCCAGCAGTTGCTTATGGTCTTGAAAACAGTATTATAACTATTTCAGATATTCCTGGATTTATTAACAGCGGTGGCAAAAGTGTCAATGCTACTAGGCAGGATGTTGCTATTATGTTTGGACGAGCATTAAAGGATTATGGCACAATTAATTCAAGTGCAAGCCTAAGCTTCAAAGATTCAAAGACTATAAACTCTTTGGCAGTGCCTTATGTAGATTTACTTAACAGGTTGGGAATTATAAACGGTGATACAGATGGCAATTTTAACCCTAAAACTACAATTAACAGAGCAGAAATGGCTGTCTTTGTTTCAAAAACATATGATGTAATGAATGTGGCACCTTCTAATACCAATACTAATACTAATACTAATACCAACACCAATACTGAAACTGAAACTGAAACTACCCAGCCAGAGGTTGGCTCTGTTTCTGGAACAGTTACAGCTGTTACAGCTATTGGTAATAATACGGCTATTACTGTAAATACTGGTTCATCATCTAAGAGCTTTGTAGGTTCATCATCAACACCTGTCCTTAACGGCAGTACCAGAGTTGTGATTTCTACCATAGCAGTAGGTGACAAGGTGGTGGCAAGCTACAGCGGACAGGATTTAGTGTCAGTTCTTGTTACATCCAAGGCATCAAGTACAAACACTAACACTAACACAAAAACAACAGAGGTTAGCGGTACATATATAGGCATATACTCAAGCTACATGAAAATTAAGGTAGGAAGTTCCACAAAGAGCTATAATTTTATTGATGACGATTATGAGAATACCACATTCTATGTTGATGGTTCAAAAACAACATATTCTAAATTTAAAAGTGCAGCTGACACAGGAAACACTCTGCGTCTTGTTCTTGATAGTAATGGAGAAATTTCAAAGGCATATATTCAAGATTCTGTCAGTGGCACATTTGTAAAAATGAGCTCAAGCTATATCAAGATTAAGGTAAGTGGTTCAACAGAAACATACGACTTTGTTGATGATGATTATGATGGCGTGGATTTTGAAATTGATGGCGATGACTCTTCCTATTCAAAGGTTAACAGCGAAGCATCTACAGACGATACTATAGAGCTTACTTTAGATGAAGACGGTGCCGTTGAAGGCGTTAACCTTGTAACTGAGGATGACGACGAGGATGAAATAACGGGTACATTTGTAAGCATTGAAGATGAGTATATAAAGATTAAGAAATCTGGAAGCAGTACAAGTACAAAATACTACTACGAAGATGACGATTATAGCAATGTAGCATTCTATTATAACAATACAAGCAAGAGTTACAGCTATATTTGCGATAATGCTGAAAGCGGCAATACAGTTAAGCTGATTATGGACGGTGATGAAGTAACTAAGGTGTACATTAGCGAGGAAAGTTCAAGTGATGTATCTGGCAAGCTTTCATACCTTGCAGCTACAAAGCTTAAGGTTTCGGGAGATAGCGATTACTATTATTTTGAAGATAGTGATGACTGCGACATTGAAATTGAAGATGGAACTTCAACAACTATAGATGATTATGATGAAATGAAAGAAGCTTATGACGATGGAAAGAAGATGCAGCTTGAAGTCACACTAAACGCTGATGACAAGGTAACTGAAATTACTGGTTATGTTTATGAGGTTGAAGGTGAGGTTACTTCTGTAAGTACAACTAATGAAACATTAAAAGTTAAAACAGACAGTGGAACAGTTACTTATGCACTGGACGATGATGTTGACATTAACAATGATGAAGATTACAAAGACACGGTTTCTGGACTTAAGAGTGCATATGACGATAATGAGGATGACATGAATGTAGTTCTTACATTAAATGAGGATGGTTATGTGACAGTAGTAGATGTAGATTTATAAAGAAAAGAGGTGCAGACGAATTTGTCTGCACCCTTTTTTTATTTTAATTTCTTTTTTTATTTATTTGTGATTTCAGATTCCGACAATGCTCCGTCTATTAATTTCAAAAGCTCCAGAGCACTTCTAAAATTTTTGGTTTTATTTTTATCAACCCAAACAACGCTACCTTGCCATGTTGAGTTTTGTCTGTATTGAACGTGGACAACAAAGGTTGCTTTAGAGCCTTTTTGCTCGATTACTTCTTGAGGTGTCATATGTTTTTTAAACTCCTTTCCTAATGCTTTAGTATTATCATTAAAAAAACTCCTTGTTATTGTTGAAGCTTGAGGGAAGTTTATTTTATCAAACACAGCCTCTATTTGAAGAATTAAACTTACTATTTCTTCAAAGTAAACGGGATGTTTTGAATAACAATTATAAAACTTGCCTTTTGCATTTCCGTCAATAATTTTATTAATACATATGCAAATTACATTAGGTGATACTGGTTTAATGGTTTCTGTTAACATAATTTAATGACCTCCTAATACAGTAACAATATATCATAAAGGAGGTTAACAAAACGGTTAAAACAGTAAAAGTAATATAAAAAATATAATGACATTATTAATTAAATTTTATTCAAAGGCCAAAATGGTTTTACAGGTTTTTTCTATATCTTCGTTGGAATGTGCCGCAGATATAAACATTGCTTCAAACTGTGATGGTGCTATATATATACCACTTTCAAGCATATGACAGAAGTATTGGGTGAAATTATTGGTGTTTGAAGAAATTGCACTATTGTAATCAACAACAGGTTCATTTGTAAAAAATGCAGACATAAGCGAGCCTATTCGGTTTACATATACCTTGGCATGGGAAGCCTTAAAAGCTTTTTCAATTTGTGCTGCTTTTTGGTCTATTTGTGTATAAAGTGACGGATTTGCTTTAAGAATATTTAAGGTTTCTATACCTGCTGTAACTGCAACGGGATTGCCAGAAAGTGTACCTGCCTGATATACACTGCCAAGAGGCGAAACTGTACTCATAATATCCTTACGTCCTCCATAAGCACCAACAGGCATACCTCCCCCAACAATTTTACCTAAAGTAGTTAAATCGGGTTTTACATTAAAATATTCCTGGGCACCACCCAAGGAAAGCCTAAAGCCTGTTATTACTTCATCAAATATTAAAAGTGAATTATTATTTTCAGTTATTTTACGCAAAAATGGTAGAAAGTCTTTTTCGGGAAGAACAACACCCATATTTGCGGCAACAGGTTCAACCACTACACAGGCTATTTTGTCGCCATAGGTATCAAAAAGCTGTGAAACCGAGTCTTTATTATTATATTCTGCAATAAGAGTATAATCGGTGTAGCCTTTTGGCACGCCTGCACTATCTGGAACAGCATTGCTAAGAAGCCCTGAACCGCTTTTAACCAGCAGACCATCACTATGACCATGATAACAGCCTTTAAATTTAACTATCATATCTCGTCCTGTAAAGCCACGAGCGGCACGAACTGCACTCATTACAGCCTCTGTTCCACTGCTTACAAGGCGAAGCATTTCCATAGACGGCATAAGCTCATTTATAAGCTCCGCTATCTCTACCTCTTTTTTGGTTGGTGCACCAAAGGTAAGCCCGTTTAGGCAAGCCTTTTGTACTGCCTCAATAACCTGTGGGTGGGCATGACCCAAAATTCCAGGACCCCATGAGCATACATAATCTATGAACTCATTATTATCCTCATCATAAATTTTACTGCCTTTAGCATGATTTATAAAAAGTGGGTTGCGTTTTACTGCATTAAAGGCACGTACAGGGCTATTTACACCACCGGGCATTAGTTTTTTTGCCTGCTCAAACATAGCTTTAGATACTGTTGTATTCATTAGTTTTCCTCCAATAGCCATTTTGCCATATCCAATGCGTGGTAGGTAATAAGTATTTTTGCACCTGCCCTTTTCATGGCAACAAGATTTTCTGTTACAATTCGTTTCTCATCTATCCAGCCGTTTTGCGATGCGGCTTTAACCATTGCATATTCTCCGCTTACATTATATGTAGCAAGAGGAATATTAAAATTATCTGCCACGGCACGAACTACATCAAGGTAGGCAAGTGCTGGCTTAACCATAACTATATCAGCACCCTCTGCAATATCCTCTTCAACCTCACGCAAGGCTTCGTTTACGTTGGCAAAATCCATTTGGTATGTTTTTCTATCACCAAAGGAAGGTGCACTATCTGCCGCATCTCTAAATGGTGAATAATAGCCACTGGCAAATTTTGCACTGTAAGACATAATAGGTGTGTTTTTAAAACCATTGGCATCCAACTCATTTCGAATATACCCAATACGTCCGTCCATCATATCTGACGGTGCAATTATATCTGCACCTGCATTGGCAAGGCTTACGCTCATTTTTGCAAGCAGAGGAAGTGTTTCGTCATTTAAAATTTCGTTGCCGCAAATAATACCACAGTGACCGTGGTTTGTGTATTCGCAAAGGCACACGTCAGCAATTACAAGCATAGAAGAATATTTAGATTTAATATAACGTACTGCACGTTGGGTTATTCCATCAGTGGCATATGCACCACTGCCTTGTTCATCTTTTTCCTTTGGAATACCAAAAATAAGTATTCCTGAAATTTTGCTATTATAAACCTCGTCCAATATTTCATCTAGTTTGTCTATGGAATAGCGGAAAATATTAGGCATACTTGGTACAGGCTCTTTTATATTTTCACCTTCAATTATAAACATTGGGTATATAAGGTCTGACGTGTTTACAAATGTTTCTCTTGTCATTTTTCGCATTACTTCACTAGAGCGAAGTCGTCTTAATCTATTCATTTATTAGCCACCTCTTTGATTATTTTTTGGGCAATACCGTCTGATGTATAGGTATCTGCCGTTATATAGTTTGTTATTCCGTAAGATTTAAGGGCTTGTGCAGTTACTTCGCCAATGGCAATGGCAGTGGTGTTACTATCTAATTTTAGGTTAAGCACATCAAAAAAGTTGCGAACACCCGATGCACTGGCAAAGGTAATATAATCTAAACCTTGGGGGAGTGTACATTTGTTATCTGCTACTATGTCGTAAATTTTAATTTCTGTATATTGTTTAGAATTTAGCGGTGCAGTAAGAAGAGGACTTCCTTGAACCGCACGGGGGATAAGTATTCTATCGGAATTAGAAATTGTGGACAAAAGAGCCTCACCCAGTGCTTTAGAAGTAAACTTTTGTGGCATAAGGTCGGCATTTATGCCATAATTGCTAAGTTCTGACTGTGTACCAGAGCCTATTACTGCAAACTTTATGTGGAAAAGTGAACGGATATCCACACCTAGATATTTAAGGTGATTGAAAAAGATTTTTACTCCATTGGTGCTTGTGAAGGCTATCCACGTATAAGCCTTAATATTCATAATTGCATTATCAAAGTCGGAGCTTTCTATTTCATTGACATTTGAAATTGCCATTGGATATACATTAGCCCCAAAAAATTCTAATTTTTGTGAAAGCTTACTGGTGAAGCCATGGGTGCCTGTAACACCAATATTTATAGTATCTAATGGGTTGGATAGTGTTTTTGAAAAGTCAAGAGCACAGACATTGCCAACAACTATAATTGCAGGTGATTTAACAGCACTATTTTTTGCCTTTTGTGCCAAGGTTGCAAGAGTTGCCCTAACTGTAAGCTGATTTTTTGTTGTTCCATCGCTTATTACAGCACAGGGTGTATCAGCAGGTTTGCCGTGGGACATAAGACCATTAGATATTTTTTCTATATTACCAAGGCCCATAAGAAAAACCAAAGTCCCATTAAGCTTTGCAAGAGTGGCAAAGTCTTCACCTACTGTATTTTCATCGGCAGTATTGCCTGTAATTACAGTTACACTGCGGCTTATTCCCCTATGAGTAACGGGTATACCAGCGGCGGCAGGTACGGCAATTGCACTTGTTACACCACTTACTACTTCGTAGGGAATATTTTCATTTTGAAGAGCTATAATTTCTTCCCCACCTCTGCCAAAAACAAAGGGGTCACCTCCTTTAAGGCGAACTACAGTATTTCCTTTTTTTGCTTCAGACACAATAAGAGCATTTATTTCTTCTTGTTTCATAGAATGACTGCCGGCTGCTTTTCCAGCGTAAAGTTTTTTACAATCTTTTCTGGCATATGAAAGAAGTCTATCATTTGCCAGACGGTCGTAAATTATTACATCACACTGCTTAATAAGCTTTAAGCCTTTTAAGGTTATTAGGTCGGGGTCGCCACTGCCTGCACCTACAAGATAAACCACTCCGTTTTTCATAATAATTCACCTGCCAGTTTTGATGCGGCAGTTTTTGCCTCTGCCAAGGTCGTGGTTACGGTTTTTATACCACTGTTGCCTATAAATGCTGAAATTGTGATATTTTCATTATCTATATATGAATAGACACCAACAGACTGATGACAGTCTGCACCCAAAAGGGACAAAACATCTCGCTCACAATTAAAGCAAATATTTGTTGGTACGTGGTTGATTTTTTCAACCAGACTGGCAATTGGTGTGTCTGATTTTCCCTCTATGGCAATAATTCCTTGTGCAGCGGCGGGAATAAATGTATTTGGGTCAAGATAAGTGAAGGTGTAGCCATCATTAGCCGTTATACCAAGGCGGTCTAACCCAGCGGCGGCAAGAACCACGGCATCAAATTCTTTATTAGCTAATTTTTTAAGGCGTGTAGGCACGTTTCCACGCAAGGGTACACACTTAATATTTGGATACATCCCTTGAAGCTGTTGGCTACGACGCAGACTGCCTGTCCCAACTGTGCATAACTTATTTTCTTCAAAAGGCTCATTTGCCCTTGTTATAAGCACATCACGGCAATCTGCACGCATAGGTGTTGCCAAAATGGTTAAACCTGTTGATAAAGTTGTTGGCAAGTCCTTACCACTGTGGACAGCTAAATCTATATTTCCATTTAAAATTAAATCCTCAAATTCTGTAACAAAAACGCCTTTACCGCCAAAGTCCAAAAGGGGTTTATCTAAAATTTTATCGCCCTTTGTAGATATTTCAATTATTTCACATTCAGCTGATGGACAATGCTTTTTTATCTCATTAATCACAAGGTTGGTTTGGACAAGTGCAAGATGGCTTTTACGACTTCCTATTTTAATTTTCATTATTTTATCCTCTTATTATTTTTTCTAATTCATCATCGGAAATTTTGTTTTCCGTCAGCAGCATTTCCTTTAAAACTAAGGAAAGAATATTTTTTCGTTCCTCTTGAGTGGATATTGTATGTTTTATTGAAGCCCGAATAGCTCCTAAGCGTTCTACAATATCACCATAGTATTCAGGTACATTTTCTGATATAGTTTTACGAACAATGGAGGCTATCTGGGGGCTTTTGCCTGAGGTGGTTACTCCTGCAACAATATCACCGTTTTTATAAATTGATGGAAAAATAAATGAACATTCATCCTTAACATCTACAACATTTACAAGTATATTTTTCCTGCGGCAAAAAGCACCTATTTCAGAATTAACTCCGGTGTTATTAGTTGCGGCTATTACAAAAAAGCTACTTTCAAGGTCGCTGAATTTTAAGTCACGTTTAATAAGATTAATATTATCTAATTGCTTTATTTCTTCACAGAAATTAGGCGAAACAACAGTTATATTGCACCCGAAATTTAGCAATGTTTCTGCTTTACGTGCAGCAACAATACCACCACCTACAATAAGACAGTTTCTATTTTTAATTTCAACAAAAAAAGGAAAATATGCCATAATTAATCACTGCTTTCTATTACCTTATTAAAGGCTGAAATTATTGCGGTAAGTTCTTCATTATTGGAAAGCTTACGAAGTTTATAAACGGTGTTTTCTATTGAGTTAACTTCAAAATATTCTTTAAGGCTATCCATCTGGGGTAAAAATTTATGAAAGTTTAATTCCTTTAATGTGTCGTCTACAAAAGAAGATAAAACCTCGGCTGCTGTTTCGGCTTCCTGCTTTTTAAGGATATTATTTGTTTTAGAAAGAGTTTCAAAATAATCTATATTATAAAGCGTTATATTTTGCTCTTTACCAAGGCGTTTATCAATATCTGGTGGTACGGCAAGGTCTATAAAAAGCCGTGGTTTATTTGTTGTTACTAAATTAGTATATTCCTCTAAGGTTATTGTGTGGTGTGGAGAGGATGTTGCACTTATAACAACGTCAGCTTCATCTATAAGGTGGTAACGGTCTTTATAATTCACGTAGGTAAGATTTTTATAAAAGGCTTCCAGTTTATCCTGTGATTTATGTGTACGCAATGTGCCTAACACCTTTATATTGGGTTTTGCCAAAAGATTTTTAGCTACAATTGTGCCTGTTTTTCCACTTGCACCAATTACAACAACAGTTTTTTCTTCCTTATTTATATCAAAAACAAGGTTTGCAGCAAGAGTTCCAATGGAGATAGGAGTTTTGGAAAGACCTGTTTGAGTTTTAATCTTTTTTGCTGCGGTTATTGCTCCTTTAAAAATTGTGTTAAGGTCAAAACCTGTTGTGCCTTCCTCAAGGGCAAGGGCGTAAGCGGCTTTAACTTGTCCCAAAATTTCATCCTCGCCTATAAGCATACTGTCTATACCCGCAGTTACCCTAAAAAGATGTGCAATTGCTTTTTCGCCTTCAAAATTATGATAGTATTTTACTGCTGTTTTGGGCGGAATGCGTTTATATGCAGAAAGAAGTGACTCAATGGCTGTTGGTGCAGCTGCATCACCTTCAAAATATATTTCCAATCGGTTACAGGTGTTTAAAATAAGGCATTGGCTAACACATGGGTGAGTTATTGCACTATTAATAAAGTCAATTTGCTCCTCTTTAGTGAATGCAAAAAGCTTACGTATATTCAAAGGTGCTGTTTTATGGCTGATGCTTATTATATACATTCTAAATCTCCTAAAAAATTTACTTTGTCCATTATTATACACCTAATAGTAGATGGATGGTATTACTTTGTCAAGAAAAAGGGGCATAAGGGACAGGGCAGAAACTGAGAAATTTAAAAGATAATAAATATGGAATTTTTTTGAAAGAAACTCCATAATTTAATAGTGTCGGAAGATTTCATTAAAGTAGAAAAATGAGGAATTTGAAAAATATTGTACATAAATGTGATAAATAGTATACTGTATAAATACATAAAGGTTGAGTTATGTTTTTTGTTGATAGTGAGGTGGTATATATTATAGGTTTTATTCAAATTGTAGGGTATTTAAAAGAGCTTAACATGGTATCAATTATTGTTAGATTTTTGTTTGCAATTATTTGTGGTGGTATTATTGGCATTGAACGAGGAAAAAAAAGACAGGCGGCTGGTCTTAGAACTCATCTACTGGTATGTATTGGTTCTGCGGCTATTATGATGGTTAACCAATATATTTCGGTTTATCTTGACCCAACTGCGGATATGAGCCGAATGGGTGCACAGGTTATAAGCGGAATAGGGTTTTTGGGTGCAGGCACAATTATTATTACTGGTCATAGGCAGATAAAGGGCCTTACTACTGCAGCAGGGCTTTGGGCATCGTCGGCAATGGGCCTTGCTATTGGTATTGGATACTATGAATGTGCAATTATTATGTGTATATTCTTATATATAGTGCTTCAAGGACTTAACAAGCTTGATGAAAAGTTTTTAAAAGGACAGACTAACGTGCAACTTTATTTAGAATATGACGAAACCTTCAGGCTTAGTTGTGTATTAGAAAGGGTGCGTAACGAGGGCTGGCATATGGCGGAGATTGAACATATAAACAAAAACAGTAATGGCGGGTCTATGCAGGTAACCATTACAAACGAAAGAAAAATTAAAAGTTACGAGGAATTGCTAGAGCATATAAGAGAGATGAATGGTGTTTTATATATAGAAGAATTTTGAGATTTAGAACAATTTATGAAAGAGAATAAATTAAAAAAGTTATATACTATAGAAGAAACAGGTACCAAGTGTGTTTGTTTCATTATATTATAGAAAAAACTGTTGCTACAACATTTAGCTTATGATATAATGTGTGCAAAAGTTAGCAAGACAAAGAGTGAAGAAAAACAAAAGATGTGTTCTGGATTGTTGGCAGAATGCGTGGTATAATAATATACAGCAAGTAGAAGAGAATGCAACAGGAGGTTGAATAATGAGTACTTTAGGAATGGTTTTAACGGGTATAATGGCAATTATAGCAATTGGATTGACTGTAATTATTCTTTTACAGAACAACCGTGCAGCAGGTCTTGGTGCAATGGGCGGTGGTTCATCTGCAGGTGGAGATTCATACTGGAGCAAGAATAAAGGAAATTCAATGGAAGGTACATTATCCAAATACACAAAAATTGGCGGTGCACTTTTTATGATTATTGCTTTGATTACTAACTTTGTAAGATAGAATTATAAAATTGGAGGCAGGGGCTTAGGCAACTGTCTTTTGTTTTGCACAAAAACGCCTGTTTTTAAAAAGAAAGTGGAATAAAAAGAAGAAAACTTGGGCAATATAGTAATCAAAGAAAAAACTTTTAAAAAAGTATTGACTTTATTTTAGAAGCGTGTATAATAAGTATTCGTGTCACCGCAAAAGGCGAGTGGCCAGATACAGAGAAAGAATGGAGATTTAAATGTTCTTAAAACTTTTTGAAAAAGGGTATTGACATTTTCTGAAAAGTCTGTATAATAGATCAAGTGTCACTTCGAAAGAGGTTGCACACTGGCTTGAAAATAATTACACAAATATCTTTAAAAACAAGTTTAAAAAACTTTTTGAAAAAAGGTATTGACAAATTATGAAAAGTCTGTATAATAGATCAAGTGTCACAAATGAGGCTTTGAAAGAAGCGGATTTGCAAAAACACGATTTTGAAAGATAAAGCGAAAGCTTGAAAAAAACTTTTCAAAAAAGTGCTTGACAAACAGAAATGAATATGATAAGATAGTATGCACTGGCGGTTAAACGCTGGTTGAACTTAACAGAACATGAAACATTGACCTTTGAAAACTGAA
>DPJA01000025.1:302-17697 GCA_003543235.1 Lachnospiraceae bacterium | reverse complement strand
ATAAACCTCGCCTTTAGGCCAGATTAATTCACCTCCTAATTTATTTTTTAGCCCGAACAATACCTTAACAATATTATGCCCAGTTTTAGCCGAACAATTAAAAAGTATTAAATGCCCCACGTTAAGCAGTAAAACACTGCTCCATGCCAATCCTAAAGTATTGTAGCATAGAATTTATTAAAGGTAAAGAGGTATTTCTAAAAAATCATATAGTTTTATAATTGAAAATTATGTAACATATTACTCTTGTCCTTAATATTATGTTAATAGGCACATACCAAAATGATTGATAAGGAGGCCTGAATATATTATGTCAGATGGCAAAGCATTTTATGCTCATGATGGAAATTTTATTGAACATTTAAAACGATTTCAAGGTGAAACTGTTACACTATTCACTACCAGCGGTGGTGAGTCAGGAAGTGGCTTTACAGGTGTTTTAACAGTTGTTGACTGCAGTTATGTTAGACTTGTCACTGCAATTGCATCTCCGCCAGAATGTAGCCTAGGAAATGGCTGTGATTGCTGCTGTGACGGTTTTGATGGAGGTTTTAGAAGAGGTGGCAGAAGAGGTTTCAGAAGAGTCGGGTCTAGGAGAGGCTTTGGTAGATTCTTTGGACTGGGCTCTGTAGTTGATATCCCTATTTCAAGAATCGCAAGCTTCGTTCATAACACTTTATAATTCTAACTTCCAAAAACAAAAGACCAGAATGACAGGTCTTTTGTTTTTGAAAGTTTACAAATCATATTCCCATTATTGACCTTGCTACCCAAAAGAATGATAATCCTGCAATTCCATATAATAGCACCACTGCTATTGTTCCAACAATCAATAATATTGAATTCGCCCATATTGCAGTTGTACCTTTTCCAGTTTCCTGTTTATTTGCAAATATGCCTAAAATTATACCTAATATTGCAAATACAGGTGTTGCAATAAAGCTTAACACAAAGCAAGCCCAAGCTAATACATTATATATATTAGAACGCTCAGCTACATTTTCAGCCATTTACTTCACCTCCATAATCAATTAGGGATGACGAAATAATAACACCCGATTTTAAAGAGAGATATTTTTTGTCAAGACAAGGCGGGGGAAGGCGTAATAATGGGGTTATTTCAACTGACGACAACGCAGTATTGGCGAAAAATAGCCGATTTAAAAATGGAAGTTATTATTTCGTCATCCCTTAATATTAGTATCTATTATTTTTGGATTAATATACGCAAAAGGAGACCAAAATTCGACCTCCTTTTGCGTATATNNTATGGAATCTTCTCAAGCTGAGCTTCACGAATTTTGTAACCAATTTTTTCATTTCTAAAGTCAGTTTCGACCCTAATCCCAGCTTCTTCAAGCTGCGCCTTTACCTTTTCTGCATATTCATGATGTTTATCTGCAATTGGAAGTATTCTTGCTTGAACTGGTGCAACCCAAGTTGGGAATGCTCCTGCAAATTGTTCTGTCAATATAGCAATAAATCTTTCTATACTTCCAAATACAACCCTGTGAATCATTACAGGTCTATGTTTTTCGCCATCTGTACCTACATAAGTCAAATCAAACCTTTCAGGCATTTGAAAATCTAGCTGAATTGTTCCACACTGCCATGTACGACCAATGCAATCTTCAAGATGGAAGTCAATTTTAGGTCCATAGAACGCTCCATCGCCTTCATTGATCTTATATTCCATTCCCTTTGCTTTTAATGCTTCACTTAATCCATTTGTAGCAATCTCCCACTGTTCATCGGAACCCATAGAGTTTTCAGGTCTTGTTGAAAGCTCAACATGATATTTGAAACCAAAAATTCCATAAAAATAATCTACTAAATCAATTACGCCTATTATCTCATCTTTTATTTGTTCAGGTAACATATAAATATGTGCATCATCTTGTGTAAAGCAGCGAACCCTCATCAAACCATGCAATGCTCCAGATAATTCGTGTCTGTGAACAAGACCAAGCTCAGCCATTCTGATTGGAAGTTCCTTATAGGAATGCATTTTCGTCTTATATGCAAGCATTCCACCTGGACAGTTCATTGGTTTTATAGCATATTGCACTTCATCAATTTGAGTAAAATACATATTTTCTTTATAATGATCCCAATGTCCAGACCTATGCCATAAATCTTCATTTAAAATAATAGGTGTCTTTACCTCCGAATAACCTCTTTTTGTATGCTCTTTTCTCCAAAAATCTTCAAGAAGATTTCTCAAAACCATTCCCTTTGGCAGAAAGAAAGGAAAACCTGGGCCTTCTTCAACTATTGTAAACAGTTCTAAATCCTTGCCAATTTTTCTATGATCCCTTTTCTTTGCTTCCTCAAGCCTAAAAATATATTCTTCAAGTTCTCTTTTTTTCTCGAAAGAAGTACCGTAAATTCTCTGAAGCATCTTATTTTTTTCGCTGCCCCTCCAGTAAGCACCTGCCACCGAAAGCAGCTTGAATGCTTTTACTCTTCCTGTTTTCGGAATATGCGGTCCTGCACAAAGATCTGTAAAATCTCCTTGTTTATAAAATGAAATTATCTCGCCTTCAGGTAAATCTACAATGAGTTCCACCTTATAAGTCTCGCCTTTTTCCTCCATAAACTTTATAGATTCATCCCTAGGAAGTTCAAACCTTTCAAGTTTGTAATCTTCCTTTACAATCTTACTCATTTCAGCTTCAATCTTTTCTAAATCCTCAGTTGAAAAAGGCTTTTCTATATCAAAGTCATAGTAAAATCCAGTCTCAATGGCTGGGCCAATTGCCAATTTTGCTTCGGGATATAATCTTTTAACTGCCTGTGCAAGTATGTGTGACGAAGTATGTCTAAATGCAGTTTTGCCTGCATCATCATTAAATGTAAGAATACTTAGCTCACAATCTTCCTCCAACTTAAAATCCAAATCCTGAACTTTTTCATTTACCTTACCTGCAAGTGCAACCCTTGCAAGCCCTGCACTGATGGACTCTGCAACCTGAAATACAGATGAACCTTTTTCAACCTCTTTAACTGAACCATCTTTTAAAGTTACTTTAATCATATTAATTCCTCCAATTTTTTTATTTTAAAATTTATATTTGAATATATTCTCTTTCTCCCCATCTACCAAGCTTGGGAGAGGGGGTTGGGGGGTGAGGGTTGAAACTCTGAATTTATTCCTCTCATAAGTGGTTACTGTGGTAATCCCCTTGCCTCCATTACTACAGCCTGTCAGGTGCTTATCGAAATTACTTAGAAAAACTAGCACTTCAACCACTCTCCTTAATTTGACAAACTAAAATACGCCCCTTGAAAACTCAAGGGGCGAGATTGACACAATCCCGCGGTTCCACCCTAATTGCATAAAACCACTCATTAGATTATACGGTAATCACCCACACCGCTCCGAGGTGGTCTTCACTTATCTTAATCTAAAGGAGCTTTCAGCCTTTGACTCCCTCTCTCTATAGAATCCGATGAGCTACTCTTCTCTTCAACGCGATATTTTATAAAAGATTTTAAAAGCATTATATATTTATTATATTATCCTGTCAACAGTAATTTGATACATAAAAATGAAAATATCTGCCGCCATGTCCCTAACTCAAGTGATATCCATGACATACAACTATGGAATTAACTTGTAAGTCCAGCCTTTCCCATCCACCGCGGGTTTAAACCCACGGCTACTAAAACTACAAGTCCTCTGAAGAGGACTGCATTAATCCTTGTTAAATAATATTTATGGTTCTCAATTACTTCAGCCGGTTTCAACCGGATTGCTTTTTTAATAGCCGTGCGGTTTTAACCCGCGGGGTACCTGTTCTACTATCTATACTCTAACTTCTAGCCACTTCATTTATCTCATCCCCAGCCTTAACCTTCCCACCTTTTAAAATCTTTGTAAATATACCCTCTCTTGGCATTACACAATCACCTACTAATTCACGTATTGCACACCCCTCGTGGCATTCTTTTCCTATTTGAGTTACTTCCATAACTACTTCTTCTCCAACCTGAAGTTTTGTACCAATCGGCAACGTATAGAGTTCTATACCCTCGGTCGTTAGGTTTTCTGCAAATTTACCTACGCACAAACCCTTTTCTACTTCTAAGTCTATTTTTCTTATACTCTCCATTCCAAGAAGACTCACCTGCCTATGCCAATTTCCAGCGTGGGCGTCACCTTGCACACCATGATTCTCAACTAAAATTCCAAATTCAATTGGCTCTTTCGGCACGCCCTTTTTTTCACTAATATTTACTGCAAGTATTCTTCCCATTATAAGTCTCCCTCCAAATTAAATTCATATCCTCCGAGTTTTTCCACTTCTTTTCTGAACTCATCACTTTTTATAATTTGAAAAAGCTTCTTTATATTTTCATGTCCTAAAAATTCTTCAGGTATTGCAATATCATATTCTTCATTGCAGACTGGTATGAAATTTAGTTTGAATATTTTTGCTGCTGAATAAACTCCGAGTCCACAATCTGCACTTCCAGCTTGAACTGCCGCTGCGACTCCAAGATGAGTTGATTCTTCTCTTTCATATCCATTAACTTGTGTTACATCTATACCAAGTTTTTTAAGTTCATAGTCAAGCAGTATCCTTGTACCTGCCCCCCTTTGCCTGTTTATATACCGTATGTCGTCTCTTGCTAAATCTCTAAAATCCTTAATGCCTTTAGGATTGTCCTTTTGAACTATAAAACCTTGAACCCTTTTAACAAACTTTATGAGTTTTATTTTTTTGTCACCAAGATATTTTTCAAGATAGCTTTTGTTATACTCCCCTGTTTCCTCATCCAATAAATGAATTGTTGCAAAGTGTGTCTCATCTTTCTTTAATGCCATAATACCACCCATACTGCCTATGTGTGAGCTTGCTAAAGATACACCAGGATATTTTTCATGAAGTTTATCAGCTAAAATATCCAAAATTGGATCATGACTTCCTATACATAAAATAGAATTTTGTATTTCATTAATATCCTTTAAAAGCTCTATTTCGACCTGACTTCCAGCTTCAATTCCCTCGCAGTTTTGAGGAATTATAAGAAATCCGTCAGCTCTGACAAGNNTGATTCTTCAATGAAGATACTACTCTTCTTGAGAGGACAGCATGAACCTTATTTCTTCTCGTTGAAACTTGATTACTTAATCCTTCAATTAAAGGCTTCACGAAATATTCCATTATCAAAAATGCAGAAACAGGGTATCCCGGTACTCCAATTACCGGCTTATTATCAATAAACCCAAGTATCACAGGCTTCCCGGGTTTTGCCGATATCCCGTGAATCACAACTTCCCCAAGCTCTTCAATTGCACAAAGCGAAAAGTCCTCACGTCCTGCAGATGAACCTGCATTTATGATAACAATATCGTTATTTTCTGTAGCTTGGTTCAACGTGTCTTTGATTCGATTCTGATCATCCTTCACTATTTCATATCTAACGGGCTTTCCTCCCCATTGGGTTATCAAAGCGCTAAATATTCGTGAATTATATTCAATCAAATCACCTTCTTTGAGTTCTATGGAAGACTCGACAAGTTCGGTTCCCGTAGGAATAATACCAATACTTGGCTTTTTGTATACCTCAACTTCAGTAATTCCTGCTGCAAGAAGAGCACCAATGTCTACCGGTCTTATTTTATGATTTACCGGCACAATTAATTCCCCTGCAACTATGTCCTCACCAATAGGTCTAATGTTCTGCCACGGGGATATTCCTGCAGTAATTTCAACTCTTTCATCGTCGAGTTTAATAATATTTTCTATCATTATTACAGCATCGAGTTCTTTCGGTATCGGGTCTCCTGTATCTACATAGATGAAGTCGTTATTTATTCGTAATACTTTGTGCTCCGTTTCAGTTGCGCCAAAAGTTGATGGCGCTTTTACAGCGATTCCGTCCATAGCCGACGCCGTAAAATTAGGCGATGAAATCTTTGCAAACACTGGTGCTGAAGTTACTCTCCCTAAGAAATCTTCTACACTAATAGATTCATGATTTAGCTTAATCCCACGTTTATGAATTTCTTCAAAGAAGATTTCAAGTGCATCATTTAATGAAGTATTTGAAAAATAAACCTTTTGATTCATACAATCACCCTAAAAAAGAAATATTTCAACCTTTTCATTCTCCAAAATCCCTTCTTTATTAGCCTCTATTTTAACATATCCATCTGCTCTAACCATTGGAACTATTAATGCCGACTTTGAATAAACTGGTTTTGCTATATACTTATCTTCTTTTTTTTGAAGTCCCACCATAACATATTCTTCTCTACCATGGTCAGAAGAATAGTTTTGTGAAAAATACGCTTCTATTCCAAATTTTTTTATTGTTTGTTTTCTAAGCTTATATATTAATTCTTTTACAACAACATTATAAATTATTAAAGCAGCCATAGGATGCCCTGGAAGTCCAAACATTGCCTTATTATCAACATTTGCAATAATTGTCGGTTTACCAGGCTTAATCTGAAGACCATGCACCAACACTCCAGGTTCCCCGAGTGAGTTTATCGCATCACAGGTCACATCCTTTGTTCCTACCGAGCTGCCTCCAGAGATAAGTACAATATCATTTTCTTCCGAAGCCATCTTTAGAGCTTTTTGTAAAAGCGAAAAGTCGTCCTTTATAATTCCATACAATTTTGGTGTACATCCATCTTTTCTACAGTTCCCAACAAGCGCATAAGAATTTATATTTCTAATTTGCCCGAATCTTACATCTGCATCAGGCTCAACTATTTCATCTCCAGTCGAAATAATTCCTATTCTTATCTCTCTGAACACTTTTAGCTTTACGATCCCAAGTGCCGCAAGAATGCCCATATCCTGTGGCTTCACGACATGTCCTTTTGGGAAAATAATTTCACCTATCTTTACATCCTCACCGACAATCACCATATTTTCCAAGGGTGCTAATGGTCGAACAACCATGATTTCGTTCAAAGCAACCGCTTCCACATACTCAATCATTACAACAGAGTCCGCATTACTTGGCACCATACCACCTGTGGGAACATAAACTGCCTCACCGTAACCCACATTCATTTCAGCAGGTTCACCCATTTTCACTTCACCAGCCACACTAAAAAGTGACGGAACTCCTTCGCTTGCACCAAAAGTATCCCTTGACCTAACTGCATAGCCGTCTACTGTAGATCGATTAAAACTAGGAACATTCTCATCAGAAATAATATCTTCTGCAATCACTTTTCCATAAGCATTGACAATATCAATTTCTTCAATTCCGAGTTCTATATCTTTAAATTTTTCTTCAATTATACTTATTGATTCTTCAATTGTCGCTACTGTCAGCATTTGACGCACACTCCCTGGCTATTCCCTTTAAAATTTCGATTCCGTGTGGTATCGAATCAATGACAGAACTCAGACATTCCTTTGCACCCTTTGGGCTTCCTGGAAGATTTATTATTAAAGTCTGCTTTCTTATACCTGAAACTGCTCTCGAAAGCATTGCTCTTGGAGTTATTTCAAGACTTTTCATTCTCATAACCTCTGCAATTCCAGGAACATCTTTTTCAATAACATCAATTGTTGCCTCGGGAGTAACGTCTCTTATTGAAAAGCCCGTCCCTCCTGTAGTCAAAATCAAATCAAGCTTATGCTCATCTACAAATTCGACTATTGTTTTAGATATTATTTTCCTGTCATCAGGAACTATAGTATATTTTTCAACCACTCCGTCAATTTTAGCTACAACTTCTTCAATTGCCTTGACGCTCAAGTCTTCCCTCTCACCCCGCGACCCTTTATCACTTGCAGTAATGATTCCGACTTTTATCATAAACTTACTCCTTACCTATATAATATCTCCCCTAATTTCTATCTCAAGTGTATGAACAATTCCCTTAACAAGCATCTTATTCTTAATTAATATTTCTTTAGCCTTCTTTGTATGCACATAATTTATAAGTTCATCGTAGCCGGTAAAGTATCTTTCATCGAGCTTTTTTATAAATTTCTCATAACAAAGCTCTTCTTTGCCTTGCTTCATAGCAACCCAAATTACACTTGCAATACCCGTCTCATCAACTATATCAGCATCAATTAGAACTTTATCCTCTAGTGCAAGTGTCGCAATAACTTTTTCATCTGTTGTCTTCTTAGAATGATTTGCTATCGAATTACAAACCTTATCAATAAATTCATTATCCAATGATTCATTTTGAAGGTACTCCCTTGCAACCTTTGCACTTACTGCCGAATGCTCGTGATTTTCACTTGAGAATGTAGCCACATCGTGAAAAATTGCCGCAATTTCTACCACCTCAGTACTAAACGTTTCATCTTTTATAAAATGACTTAACATTTTTGCATACTTAAACACCCTTTTAGTGTGTTCAAACCTATTCTTTGCGTTTGTCCTCCAAAATTTATTATCATTTTTACCTGAGCCTTCATGCTTGTACATATAATCCCTAACAAATGACATAGCTTTCTTTTTATCAATCATAAAATCACCCACTTCTAAAATCTTTTTTTATTATATAATCAATTTTCCAAGTAGTAAAGAGAAGAAATTGTATTTATATTCTCTTTTTAATTTTTAGATGGTAAGCACAGAAAAAAAACAAAAACTATTATTATAACTGCTTAATAATAGTTTCATATTCTCCCATCGTAATTTCTATTTGATTAATGATCTTTTCAAACTATTACTTCCATCTGCTGAACACCAACGAATTGATTCTGTAATAATTCGTCGGTTTCAACTTCTAAACATAGTTCAATAACCTCTTTGATGCGCAGATATAGCTCGTCTATAGCTTTCGCCTGAGTATAACACCCCTTTATTGCTGGAACAGAAGCTATATAAATATCATCTTCATCTTTTTCTATAAGAATTGTAAAACTATATTTCTTCATACAACCATCTATTTATTATTATACCAAATATTTAAAAAATTTTACTATTATTTCAAAATATTATTTTAGCCCCATTTTTCATCTTGCGTGTTCAGTCAGTCCCAATATATCCTTTAACGAACTCTGAAGAACTTGAGAAAAATTAACCTTGTTTTCCTCTGCTATATCATTTAACCACTTTGGCAACGTTACTATTTCTATACCAACATTCATCGATTACAAAACCAAAAGTTGTAATCATCAACTAATTGATAATTCTTGCTATTCACATCTATCAATTCTAAAAGACAAATGGGAAAAGAATAGAGCTTTCTTTCCTTTCGCGCTTTTACAACTATTCCATATAAATCAAATACGCCATCTATTCCTATGACCTTTATAATATCTCCAACTTCCAGAAACCCCGGCTCATCTATGATTTCGGCCTCAAACGGAAACTGAAGTTTTTCTTCTAGGTATTTGCACCATGCATCACTAATTTTAACGTCATCCTTAAAACCTAAACTTTTAATAAATTCATTTACCCGACGTTCCTGTTCATCATAGAGCTTTTCGTGCCGTTTCATTTCTATTGACCTTAAATTATCTGGTTCTGATTTCACGTATTCAATACTCCCCCATACCTAAAGCCGAATGCTCTCCAATATAATCAAACATAAACGACTGAATTTCATTTCCATATTCATTCTTAATAACCTTGAACATTTTCTTTCACCTCTGCACCTAGCCTTCATATAAACTATAGCATATCAATTAAACTATGTATGGCTTTTGACTATTTTCAAGCAATATTTCATCAATACTTTGCATAGTTAACACTTTAGCCATTTCTTTAATTTTTTTATCAAATTCTCCATTTTGATCATTGTTTCTTAATGAATGATGGTCTTCATGTTGGATAAAATCTAAAAAATTATAATTTGTATGTGTAATTATTGAATATTTTTCAAAATATTCACTTACATTTTTTATAACGTGCCTATTAGAAAATTCTTTTGTTTCACCGTCAAGCGGCTGCACACCACATAATATTAAATTAAGTGTTTTTCCAGCCAATTTAAAGAATGATGTATAGTGATTCGTTCTATCAAAGAAATTTTAAAGTATTCCTGAAATAAAACTTTCATATATTGGCGAAATATATACAATAACATCTGCTGATTCCATTAGTTTATATGCTTCGTGTAACAAAACTTCTAATCAAAAAATCTTCGAACCTTTAAAATACTATCTGGATTTTCAATAAAATCATTTGGATCTTTTGCAGTAATACAAGCTGAACGCCAAAATGAAACGCCAATACCACTAAACATTCTTTTTAAGTATTCAACAACATATTCCATGTCCTCAGGCTCAGTTTGCCCAAATGTAATTACCCCTACACATTTTCCTTCTAAAGATCGGGAAGTATAAAAGGGATTTAGCCTATCAATAAAGCTTTTCGCAATTCCAGGCACAGCATTAAAATAAATTGGAGTTACAAATACTATCAAATCAGCATTTTCGAGTTGATTTGATAGTTCCAACATGTCGTCAGCAAAAACGCAAGAGCCTGTTTCATCACATTTTAAACATCCATCACATGGAGTAATTCTTTTATCCTTAATTTTAAAATCGTTAAACCTATAACCTTTGCTTAATGCACTCTCTTTTAAAACAGTCAATGCTGAATTACTATTACCTTCCCTTGAGCTGGCTGAAATCGCCAAAATATTTTTCATAACTCCTCCTAATACAATTAATAGCCTCTCGGCATTTATAAAACAACCACAACTCCTCTATCGGCATCAACCTCTACCATTTGACCGTCCCTTAACATTTGTGTTGCATTTACTGTACCTACTATACAAGGAACATCAAATTCCCTTGAAACTATTGCTGCATGACAAGTAATTCCGCCCTCGTCGGTAACAAAAGCTGCTGCTTTTTCCATTGCTGATATATAATCAGGAGTAGTCATGGATGCAACAATTATATCGCCCTTTTTTACTTTCTGGTTGTCTTCAAAGCTATTTAGAATTTTCACTGTCCCTCTCGCTTTTCCCGGGTTAGCTGGCATACCTGCTACAACATTTTCACTTTTATTATCATCTATTTGACCTGCTAAACGATAAGCTTTATTTATTTCACTTTGTATTTCTAAAGCTTGCTCTCCAAAAATAGTTGTTATTTCGCCATTAACCCATATTATTACCAGACCTTGCTGACGTTTAAATATAACTTCCTTCAAATCTATATTACTGCCCTTAAGTTTTCTTATAATATCATCTGGTGTAAGCATTACAATTTCGTTAAGAGTAATCCCAATTCTTTTGGCCACTTCTTTAAGTATAGTATGTTTTCCTGTGTAAAATAGGTCGTCTGATGCTTCAGTAGTATATGTCCTTAAGAAAATAAAGTTTCTTGTAGCTTCACAAAGCTTAAGAAGTGAACCTTTTATCTGATATCTTACAACAGTTTCAAGATACTCCTTTTCATTTTTACTTCTGGTGTTCATAGCTCTGTCTATTTTACCATCGATATCGTCTTCAATAAGGAACTTAAGCCTTTCTATATAATCCTCTTTTGTAAAGCAACCATCTTCAAATGCAACCGGACATTTAAGCCAAGAATACTTTTGCACATGCCTATTAAGCATTTCATTAGTCGCTTCTGAAATATTATCAATATTTTCAATGTTATCTTTAACGCTTTTAGCAATTTTAAATAAATCAATTGGTTCCTCACTATATGCGAGTTCTCCTAATGGCGGGCATGTTGCTATGCGTGAGAAAACTTCCGTAACTTCATTATCTGTAATATTTAACTCGGCTTTAAGCTTCCTTTTTAGCTCTTCATCTAGAAAAGCATCATCTTTGTCAAAACCCTTTTTAGACCTATAGAAAATTGCTCTTGGAGTAAACAATGATGTCCAACACTTTTGTATGTTTGTTATAAGCTCTTTTTCGGTTGTATTTAAATATGTCTCAAGCTGCCCTGCCCACGTTGACGTTTCTCCATCCTCTGCTGTAGCCGATGAACGTACTGCTACAAAATTTGTATTTAATTGATTATACTGATTAATTATCTCGTTCTTTATTTCATTTGAAATTTCATAATTCATAATCAATTCTCTAATTTTAATTGAGGCGTGGTCTATAGAGATGCTTTCTTCATAATCTATTTTAATAAGTACTCCATCTATAGTATCTTTTAAATTATTTTGTAATATAAATTCATCAAAAGTAGTGGAGAATATTACAAAGCCTGGTGGTACATTCATTCCAGCGTTAATCAATTCTCCTAAAGATGCGCCCTTACCTCAAGCTATATTAACATCATTTTTACCTATTTGTGAAAGGTTTTTTATATACATATTTCCCCCTTAATCTTATTTTCAATATATTTCAACTTATATGCCCAATTATATACTAAAAATATTTATTTTTCTATACCCTCGACCATTTTTTTGTTACAAATCATACCACACCTACTGTTCTCGAAATATTTCAATCCCCAACCTACTCATCATCGGCAGTATGTTCCAAAATGGAACTAACTGAATTTTCGTTTAGTTCTCCACTTTCAAAGATATTTTTTATATGTTTAGTAATTGCTGGACGCTGTACCCCAAACAGGAGAGCTATTTTTTCTTGTGTAAGCCATATATTTTCGTCGCGAAGAAAAATCTCCACCTTTACCTTGCCATTAGGCGTAGTATATAGTAAGAACTCCGTAAACGAATTGTTGGACACAATCTGTTTTTTACTCAATTTTTACCCACCCAACTGTTTTATTATGTCTCAGCCTTCATAAGCACAAACGCCGACTCGTGGTGAATTAACCACTGGCAGCATCATATCCTCACCACATTCATGCTTGTCTATACAATCATCGCAAACCCAGCCATCCTCATCATAAACACACCCACAGCAAACATTTGTTGCAGGTTGGTCACAATAGGAACATTTTATGATTGGCGGGTTATTTCTTGCAAGCAGTTTTGCTTCCTTCTTTCGTTTTTTTCCATCAAATTCAGATATCACTTTTAGTTTTAGGCTAGTAGTAGAGCCAAAATCGTACTCGTGATCAAACTTCATACCTACAGCAAGTACATTTTCTAATTTTATACTCATACTTTTGTCTCCATAATCCTTATCAGGACTGCAGGAAAAAGTTTGACCATTTATATCAAATGCACTTAAATGCCCACAACACTCAAGCCAAATATCTCGCAGAAATTCGTCCAACACTTTCAAGGTAGTATTTACAGGAATGTCAATATAAATCCAATATTCAGGATTTTCATATCCCTGTGCAAAAATACAAAAATACTTCTCAGCTTTTGCAACATCTTCTGTAATGTACTCTTTCGTTCTAGCATTACATTTGTCAAGATGCTTTTTAATTGCCGCCTTGCCAAAAGTCTCACCACAAAACATACATTTACCATCATTTGTTTTACCCATTTTCTCAACTCTCCTTATTTAATAAATTTGATTTCAAGCTTAGTTTTAATGTATTCCTGGCAATTTTGTTCTTTATAGAACGTTTTAAGGTTTGCCAAATTAAAAACCCCTTGTTTGCAAAAGTACTTTTTAAAAGCTTATATGAAATATGAACTCCTGTCAATATTGGCATTCTAAAGGTCAGACCCCCCTAAAATTACCTATCATAATCAATCAAGATGTCAATTTCCGTCCTCACACCAATATCGTCTTTGTATATCCCGCGTTCAATTAAAAAATAATTTCTATTCTTTTGACATACATTATTTACTATGATAAACTTCTCTCATCACATGCTAAGGAGGATTTTTATGCCGTTAGTTACTTCTAAAGAAATGTTCAAGAAAGCCTATGAGGGCCGTTATGCAGTTGGTGCCTTCAATGTAAACAATATGGAAATAATTCAAGGTATCGTTGATGCCGCAAAAGAGGAAAATGCACCTCTTATTTTGCAGGTTTCTGCAGGTGCAAGAAAGTATGCAAAACATATTTATCTTACGAAATTAGTTGAGGCAGCAGTAGAAGATACAGGACTTCCTATTGTTCTTCACCTTGATCATGGCGATGATTTTGAAATCTGCAAGCAATGTATAGATGGCGGTTTTACATCGGTTATGATAGACGGTTCAAAGCATGCTTTCGCGGAAAATATAGAACTTACTAAAAGAGTTGTAGATTATGCCCATGAAAGAGGCGTAGTTGTAGAGGCAGAACTTGGTAAGCTTGCTGGCATTGAAGATGCAGTAAATATTAGCGCTGCCGATGCAACCTTCACCGACCCTGACCAAGCAGTGGAATTCGTTGAAAGAACAGGAGTTGACTCTCTTGCAATTGCAATCGGAACAAGCCACGGGGCATTCAAATTCAAGGGCGAACCAAGACTTGATTTTGATAGACTTGAGAAAATTTCTATCCTTCTTCCGGGTTTTCCAATTGTTTTGCACGGCGCATCCTCCGTTCCGCAACAATTCGTAGAAGAATGCAATAAATATGGGGGTCACGTTCCTGGAGCACAAGGCGTTCCGGAATCGATGCTCAAAAGGGCAGGAACAATGGGTGTCTGCAAAATAAACATCGACACAGACCTAAGACTTGCAATGACAACATCAATAAGAAAATATTATGTCGAACATCCCGAAGAATTTGACCCAAGAAAATACCTTGCTCCAGCAAGAGATGCAATAAAAGCAATGGTACAACACAAAATGAGAGATGTATTAAATTGCAGTGGAAAAGCATAAAAAAAATGTCGGTGACAGTCACCGACATTTTTTTATTATTTTATTGAAATCGACCCATATGCCGCATCCTTCAACAATAATTTCTGATTTAATCCATCTGCATCCATAATATATAAACTTGGCCCTACAGCTTCATTCTTTGTATAAATAATTTTTCCATCTTTTGTCCATGTCGGGCTATATTCTTCTGCGGGTGTATTTGTAAGATTAAGTAGGTTTTTATTTGAATCTACCACGAAAATATCTGCGTTGCTATCCTTCCAGCCGGTGAATGCAACTTTCGTACTATCAGGTGACCACGTTGGCTCGTCTTCTTTTTGTTTACTATTTACGAGTGTCTTCCTATTTGTAAGATCAGGTCTTACAGTATAGATTCCCCAGCCTTCAACACTATATTTTGACATTGCAATTTTGCTTCCATCAGGTGCAAACCTTGCCATAAAATAGCTGTCTGAAGTTGTGGACTCTATCTTTAGATCAGCACCATCAGTCATTATACTATTTAGAACATTACTTATATTTTTTGAACTTTTCACATAAAACCATATTCTCGACCCATCAGTAGCCCAAGTGGGAGCATGTCCCTCAGCAAGCTTCTTTTCACCTTTTCCATTAATGCCAACAATATAAACCTCAAATGTTTTTCCATTTTTCCGTTCAAAAGCTACTTTCGTTCCGTCAGGTGAAATACTTGGATATGCATTTAGTGTATTAGAATTTGTAAGTTTAACGATGGTTCCATCAGTATTATTCAAGTAAATTTCTCTAACAGGTGAAACTCCCCTAGCAAATGCAAACTTATAACCCTTAACACCACCTAATGTTGTCTGCACTATTTCATTTTTCTTAATATCTTCAGGTTGCTTGGTTATATTCATTTTTCCCTTACTCGCAAACAATGCTTTCACACCAACACTTAAAAAAATCAATACAAGTATTCCGGCAATTAGTTGAAGCGGCCTTTTACTCGAATTCTTAGGCGCCCTCAATCTCCTACCACAGTATTTACAAAACTCAAGACCATCCGAATTTTCCATCTCGCAGTTTGGATTTCTACAAATCACTAAAATTCCTCCTTTCAAGTTCCAATAATACTATAACAGATTTGCTAAAATATTTCCACCCATATAATTAAATTTTTTTCCTTGAAAACTCTCCATTTTGTCCATTAATTCATCAATTTCATCCTTAATTTTCCACCAACTTGTATTCCAATTAACTAAAACTGTATTTTTTTCCGGTGCACGCCCAATTAATCTCTGAATTATTATACCGGGGCTTAAATATTCCAAAAAGGTTATTGCCCTTCTTATATATTCATCCTTTGATAATAGCTCAACTTCATTTTTATTGTAAGCTTTTTCGAGAACGGTATTTTTAACTATATAAAGCGAATGCAATTTCACTTGTTCTATTCCCAGTACAGAAATTATCTTGGCAGCTTCAATTATATCCCTCACATCGTCCCACGGTAAATCTAAAATGATATGTACACAAATTTCAAAACCATATCTTTTTATTCTAAGTACTGCATCAATAAATTCTGCCAAACCATGTCCTCTGTTGATTTTGTCTAATGTATGATAGTTTACAGTTTGAAGTCCAAGTTCAAAACAAATTTCAACATTTCTATCTTTATTAACTCCTTTTAAAAATTCCAGATATTCATTTTTAACACAGTCTGGACGAGTAGATATTGATATTTGAACAATATCCTTCTGACATGAATCAATAATGTATTCTTTAAATTTTTCTAGTGGAACATAGGTATTGCTGAAGTTTTGAAAATAGGCTATAAATTTTTCTGCCTTATACTTCTTTCGAATATATCCTGAATTTGAGTCAATTTGATATCTCACAGAGCATTCATTTGAAAGATTTTCATAACCAGCTCCCTCTTCACCACAAAAAATACAGCCGCCATAACCTAACGTTCCGTCACGATTCGGACAGGTTGCAGGAATGTTTATCGGAAGCTTGTATATTTTTTCACCATATTTATTTTTTAAATAGTCAGAGTAAGTATTATATCTGAATTTATATTCCATATTATCTCCACATACTTTTATGATAATTATTACACTTTGGCTAAATTTTATCAATGTTTTTTTAAAAAGTGACTTTAAGAATTGCAAAATAGCAAGATCCATAAATTACCTTAGTCCTATAAATCAATGAAATGGTTTAATCCTGACCCATTTAGTTATTTTTACTAACATACTAATTATTTAATTTGACAAAATATTATTGAACTATAATTATTTTATTGGGAGGTACTTGTATGGGAATGCGTGAAGGAATGATTCCAGCCATTTTAGGTACAGCCGTAACTGCTGCTGGCTTTGCAGTAAAGGAAAGAGCCCCTGAAATCGGTTGGGGAATCGTAGGTTTTGGATTAGCACACATTGTTTTAGGCAGCATTGACCTTGTAGAACATAGGAATATGGCGCGATACTAGCCATAAACGTAAGGGTTTGATTAATCAAACCCTTACGTTTATGTTAAAATTCGGCTCAGTGACTGTTACAAGGTCAAAAAAGGGAGAATACCATTCTCCCTTATAAGCTTTTAATGCGTGATTCTTTGACCCATTACTAATAGGAGCTGTAAGTGTCAGCTCGACTGAAATTTACGAAGCGCTTGATCGGTGAGCTAAAAAATGGCTAGTGACTGTAATCTGTCGTTTTTTTGTTTTTTGTCAGTAACAAGTACCGACAAAATTATCAGTCCAGCGTCACATTCCCACTTGCTACCGAGAGCTTACCTGCATAACCTGCTTTCCCTACCG
>DPJA01000025.1:0-146 GCA_003543235.1 Lachnospiraceae bacterium | reverse complement strand
CTATTGCCAGTACGTACACTTTATAAGCTGTGCCATTTTGTATTGTAGTTCCACCATTGTCTTTCTGTTCTGATCCCATAATTTTTATGTAGCTTATTCCTGTGGCTGTAGGTGTGAATGAAGTATACCCTCCTGCTAGTACGTCT
>DPJA01000023.1:430-47785 GCA_003543235.1 Lachnospiraceae bacterium | reverse complement strand
GCTCAAGACACTTTGAGAATTTAGAACATTTAAAACGAGAATTGTCAGCTTATGTTTACTGGTTTAACAACAAAAGAATTCATGGAACACTCGGATACAAAAGCCCTGTTGAGTATAGGCAATCTCTCCTTTAAAATATTGTCCAAAAATATGTTGCCTTTCCAGTCCACCTGTTACTTGAGAGAGACGCAGTAGCTTGGTAAGTACATTAACCACCGATACTTCTGAATCACCAAGTTCTGTATAGCTCTCTTTTTCAAGTTCGGAATATATCTTCATTGCCTTTGGTTCTAACTCCACAGTACGGACTTCTTCTGTTATCTTAGGTAAGTCCAAACATTCCGCTTTCGTTACACGAAAAGCAATGGAATGTAGCCTCTCAAGAAAATCCTCCGTCATCACTTTTCTAAAACGTGGAATATGATTACCGAAACCCACCATCTCAAAGAATCTGTTTCTAAACAAATAGAAGCTGTCACCGAACACCCCACGGTTCAGGAACCGATACTGGCTAAACACATCCATTTCTCGATTGGTGATTACTGTGCCAGTCAATAGCAGTTTGTACCGTGCCTGGTCCCCTAGGTGGTGCATTGCTTTAGATTGTGCCGTCCTGGCTTCTTTCAGCTTGTGTGCCTCGTCTGCAATAATGAGGTCGGCATCGTAAGCCATCAGTTCCTTTTCCAGTCTCCATGCAGATTCGTAATTGACCACCACAATTTCAAGACCCTCGCCGCTTTGTTTTTTCAGATGTTCTTTCTTCTTTGTACTGCTACCCTGCAAAACCGTCAGCGTGTAGGGGAAGGCAGCGAACTTCTCATATTCCTCTTTCCACACTCCTATAATAGAAAGCGGAGCCACAACCAGGACTCTGTTCACCAAACCGAATTGATATAAAATGCCGGAAATTGCCACTGAAACAATTGTTTTCCCACAACCCATTTCCATAAGGAGAGCCACCCCTCGACTCCGATTAGAGAGTGAGGGTAGCAGACCAAATTTCTCACAGGCAAAATCAAATGCCTGCTGTTGGTGTAGATACGGTTTTGTTTTCAGTGGCATGAGTATACGCTTACCATCCATCAAGCCGCCTCCAGTCCCAGGGATACGCGAACTGCAGCATCAACACGGGTGATGTCTTCCGTTCTAAGTTTTGTAGCAACACTTAAAATATCAGACTTGTTTATAGTTACAATCTGCTCTGCTTGTACAACCGAAATTTTTAGGTTATCATAATGCTGTAATAACACATGAGTTTTCATATCCAACCGTTTTAACTGCGAAGTTAAGTAGCAAACAATCACAGTGGGACTATACTTATTACCAATGTTATTTTGGATAATCACTGCAGGATGGTTGCCCTTCATAATGTGGCCATTGGGCTGATTGTTTTTTACAAAAACCACTGATCCTCTTGTAAGTTCTTGATTTATAGATGCATCACTCTGCATTGCGGCTTCCTCCTTTAATCTCATGTATTTCGACATTTTTTACTGATTGCCCCGGTATAAGCACCAAAACCTCTGTAAACTCACCAAACAACAGGTTCAGTAGTCTTTTGGGTAGACATTTCAATGTGCCATTAAGCACATTTTTCTTGTTGCCATCCTGGTCTGAAATATTGATTTTGACTTTATGCTGCAAATTCATCCTTTTCTCTCCTCTTCATGGACGGGTTTTCACCCGGAGATTGTTATATTCCTCTAAGTAAAGCCGAAAATAACAACCCCCACATAGGCCGCCTATTTATTCCTTTGTTTTAGTCTTTCGTTTCTTAGGAACAGGAGTGTCAAACTCTTTGCAGATACGGTAATAATTTTTTTCCATCTATTACTAACAGCCTGCTGTGTTACTTGTTTGCCCGTTGCAGCAATTTCATCCTGGCGGATTTCCTCCAATTGCTTCATGGCACCAAGGTGATCATAAATGAGGTCCCGCTGGGCATCGGTGAGATTGTCCATAATTTCAAGCAGTTGAGGCATCAGTTTGTTTGGTACAACCTCTTCTGTGAATAGCACCGTAAACAGGTCAGCCTGCTTGTCCTCTATGTTTCCGATAGGATCTATTGCAAATTTTTCGCTGTCCTCAATGTGGTGTAGCTGCCTGTTAAGGAAACCATAATCAGCATTCTCTGAGCCATAACGTTCCTGCAAATCCATTTGGTGATCATCCTCGTCCAGCAAAATAAGAATTTCTTCTGTAACACCACCCTTACCCGTTTCGATATAGTGAGTAATGTTACATTTGCTCTCCCCATCCCATACAACATAGGCATAACGGCCGTCTTCTGTTATGTAGGAGTTACGATTAGGGTTATACCTGGAGCTGCGCTTTGAAGTTTCATTGTTCTTTTTTTCTTTCATTTTCATGTCCTTTCCGCCTGTATGGAGCGGCAGGGACACAAAAAGGAGCCGATAGACACGATGTCCACCGACTCCTGTACCTAAAAATAGCATGGCAAAGTACGGTGGGTGCATCGAACTTCAATCAAGCAGTAAAACTGCTGTCAGAAATTCCTTATGCATCCCGCCGCCTTAATGGCCATCTCAGGCATTGAGATTAATTGCTTATACAAATGTTACTGATTTCCCTAAAGAGGAGAGATAGAAAGGTTAATTATTCAAATCACTCTCTTTCCATCTCAATTTCTAGTTATTGTTTCTTACTCGGTCTGGCTGTGGCAAAGCACTTCCAGCTACTGACTTAGCTGTATTGCTGTATCGTTGGTACTCTAAAAATTTGCTTGCAGTAGATATGACCTTCTTTAATATCTGTTTTTTTCTGCCACATGTTCTCACCTTTCTTTGCTACAGAAATTCTTTTATTTCGCCAAGAACTCTGATATAATATACATAAATCCTGACAGTCACTTTTTTATTGGATTTACTAAATCTTATCAAATCAGCATATTTGAAAATCGGACTGGGTGGACGCTTTCGGACACACTCGGACTGAGTGATAAATGTGTATGTATTTCATTGTAGGGAGGTGCAATAATTTGAAGTTCTCTGATTATGCTCAAAGCCTTTCTCCATTTTGTTCTGGTGGAATGGCTGAATCGAGCTATTTTACCGAGTTAATTGGAAATTATATTCAGGACGCTGCAATGGATGCTTGCAAGATCCTCCAAAGAAAAGAAGATACTCGATATCGATACATAAAAGGTACACGCAATATTCAAGCAAGGGATGCTCAATACATCTACGACCACCGGGACACCGACAAATTTTCTAAGTGGATCGATGAGCAAATGGAGAATTCTGATTCGTATGAAGCTGTTTCAAAATGGTTGGATGATTGCGAAATAACACATGGCAAGTATGATATTTCCAATGCTTGTGCTACACTTCTTGAATCAGTGTTTCTTGAAATCACTAAGGGAAGCGATGTCTCATCTGACACTGCCTTCAACTATGGATATGATTTTGCTCTTGTAGATGAAATAAGAAAAAAAATAAAGTCGCTTCCTCGACCAGCTGATGTGCCAGTACCAAAAGAAGTGACTCATGAAGAACATGATTATATTAATGCACTTTATTGTGCCTACGGTGACGCTGAAAGCAAGAATACTTTTGATGAATCCGATTTATCATCTTATTCTGAATATCAAGAAGACGTTAATGATAGACGCATCGATTTTTATGCGGCCGAATCCATTCACCGTGGTGTAATGGAACTAGGAAAAGGCGGTCTTTCAGATCAGTTTGATGTATTAAAAGGTGAAACATATGACGGTGTTAAGGACACTGCTAAACGTACACATCCAAATGGATATGAACGTATGCTGGCAGTTATGGAACAAGCTGTCAATTCGGATGTAAAAAATTATGTACTCAGTGCGTCACCTTATTGGATAAGCGGAAAAATAAAGAAGGGGGTCTGCCACCACTTAGTCAATGATGGCAGGCTAAAGTGGGTTAAAAAGAAAAAATGAACAAAGAAACTGTACTTGGCTCTTCATTTGAAATGTCACTTAGAATTCTTCTTATACTTAACGAAATAGAGAATACGGAGTTAGATATACAAAGAATATGTGCCATCGACTTTATTGCTGTTTATGCCGCAGATTTTAATCTTCTTGATGAAAATTTGCATGGATATGGTAATTATCGTTTTAGCGAATATACAGCTAGAAAAGACCTTGTTACATCTGCCCTAAAAATTCTTGTTCTTAACGGTACAATTACATTTTTAGCCAACCGTAATGGGTTCGCGTACAAAATTACTCAAACAGGCAAAAATGTATGTCATGATTTGAACGATACATATTCTGATGAATATCGCATTGCTGTTAAATCCGTGTTTAGAAACTATGATGTAACAAATGACAATGCTATGCTAAAAGATATCAACCAGCATACAATACACGCTCTGCAGGAGGTCGATTATGAATAGATTTTACATTGAAAAAATGATTATCTCTGGTGCTGGTCACAATAATACTATTATTAATTTTAAACCAGAGCTAAATTTTATTATTGGACCATCAAATACAGGAAAAAGCCTTTTAGTTGATTGCATCGATTATGCGTTTGGTTTCACACCTAAGCCTGAGCATCCATCAAAAATTGTCGATAATAACAATGGCTATGAAAAAATTGCCCTTCATTTAAAAACAGGTTCAGGTACTGTTATTCTTGAACGAAAAATTGGAGATACAAAGATTGAGGTCAGCGGATCGGATACAAATTTTGAGCACGGAATTTATAGCACAAGCAACTCCGCTAAAAAGAATATTAATACTATTTTCCTTCAGTTACTTGGTATTGATGAACCGCACAAAATTCTGTCTAGTGAATCCGGCAACACACAGTCGTTTACCTGGCGAAGTATACTACACCTATTCTTTATGCGGCAGGCCGATATTTCAAGAGAAACTTCTGCTCTTAAAGCACCTGGCAGTTTTGGTAAGACCGCATCTCCAGCGGCATTGTTGTACTTATTAACTGGACAGGATGCAGATAACCTCAAAAAACCTGAAAGTCCAGAAATAAGTAAGGCAAAAAGGAAAGCTTTAACAGATTATATTCGTGACAAGGTAGAACGTTCGAGTAAACGCCGAGAAGAATTAGAGGAATTCCTCTCAAGTAACGGAACTAAAAATCTGCAAGATGCAATCGATAAAATTCATAAAGAAATCGATGCTATCCAAAAAGATCTTGATGATTCTTCAAATGAAAGCCAAAAAGTTATGTCTCAACTATATTCACAAAATAGCAAACTTTCTGAATGTAATACTGTTACACACAATTTTTCCGTATTGCAGAGACAGTATCAATCCGATATAAGACGGCTAGGGTTCATTGTTAATGGAAAAATTAGTGTATCAACACTGCCTTCAAAGAAACATTGTCCTTTCTGTGACAGTGAAATGAAGGCATCTCCAAGTCCTCAGTATATTGAAGCAGCATCTGCTGAACTTAGTAAAATAAAAGGACATCTCTCTGAACTGGAAAAAGCCCAGAAAGATATTGATAAACAGCGCAAATCAATAATGGATATTATTGATTTACTGTCACAGCAGAAAAAAGAAATAGATACACTTATATCTGAACAGCTTCGTCCAAAATTATTAGCATTTACACAACAGCTGGAAAGTCATATGCAATTAATGAGATTTTACGGAGAACTTGAAGCTGTTCAACAAAATGAAATACAATATAAAAGTGAACTTTTTGAAAAAGAAACCGAAGATACACCTGAAAATCCTAAGTACAATATTTTCAGCTATTATGATTATGATATTGTCCACGGTTTTGAAGAAAAACTTATAGAAGTATTAAGTGCTTCCAAAATTGGAGGTTCAACAACTGCTCGGCTTAATATGACAAACTTTGACATTGATATTGGTGGTCTTAAAAAGGCTGTTTCAATGGGTGGTGGTTTTTGTGGTATTGTAAATACAATTACTGCCTTTGCAATGAGTGCATACCTTATCGAACATGACTGCAAGGCCCCTGGATTTTTTGCAGCCGACTCACCTTTAACACAATTATCAGAGGCTGATCATATTAAGCAACGAGATACTATTAAGCAAAACTTTGTTCAATATCTCATTGAGCACGCTTGTGAACGGCAGGTAATCATTGTTGAACAAAAGAAACGTATGCCGTTCATTCCTCAAGAGGATTCTAACAAGGGAATTCATATTATTGAATTCTCTCGAAATAAAGCTTCTGGTCGATATGGATTCCTGAATGATGTTTACAATCCAGAAGATAGATAATTAGATCGTACTTGACAAATAACAGGAGAAAACATATGCCTGTCAGCTATGAAAAGCTTTGACACATTTTACGTAATAGAGACACGAATCGCAAAACTTTGATTTTCAAATATGAATGAATGCTTACTCTGCATTAATTTTTCATGCCTTATATTTGATTATTATTGAGTAGCATTTACTGAGGTTTTTCGATTATTATCACCGAAAAACAAATATTTCAGTATGACTGAAATGATAAATAATCATAAAAATTAATCCATGTAAAAAAATATAAAATCCCCTTGATNNATCAAGGGGATTTTATATTTTTTTAGTATCTATTCAGGAACTAATAACTTAAACTTAAAATGCTCAAAAATGAAAAATCCACGTTTTTCTTATATATAAGCATATACATCAATGCAACTTATACATGTGCAGCAACAAATTGTTTAGAAATAATCCCATCTTTTTTATAATTGTAAGGAATTTGTGAGTTGTCAACTATTTGCTCAATAGTTGAAAGGGATTCTTCATTTTCGAAATTAAAAGAGACATTATGCACCTCACAATAATGATTTAAGATTTTCTCTTTCAATTCCTCTTCAGATAAATAATCAAGAATAATAATGCCCCCCAATAGGTTTACATATCTTACAATTTCTAAATAGGCACTTCTACCAACTTTTTGGCCATTAAGTTCAATAACTACAATAGCATTTAAAATTGAACGAGTTATAGTAGGATTATTAGTAAAGTTGCTTGAAAAAAGACTCAACACTTTAGTGCTAAAATCAATTTTCATATACTCCAAAGCACTAAAGTGTTCTTTTTTATGAGAATCGTATATCAATCTTCCTACCCACCACATTCTTGCAAGAGGGTGAACAATTAAACTTCTTTTATTGCCTAAGCTAAAGAAGTAATTTCGTTCTATTTTATTTGCAACGATATCATCTATTTTTAATTTACATCTATATTGCATATATTCCCACAGGTCAGAATGTGCTAAGCCTACCCAAAAACGCTCATCAGAAGCCTGTGTGTCGGAGATGTCTTTTAATGCGGTATATAAAATTTGCACATTATTATAATCTGTATTTTCTGGCTTTTCTGCTGACATATCCAATTGAAAATCTGGTACTTCAAATTTAAACTCAGCAAAAGGAGATTCATCCTCGCCTTTATATATCGCATACCTTTCATAAATCCAGCTATTGTCTTTGCACAAATAATTTTGTAAATTAGCATCAACATTACCTTTAAAATAAGTTAGAGCTTCATCTTTCATAAAATGTATTTTCATTATTGCTCCTCCTCATAATTATCAAATGTTGTTCCGACATCTAAGAGTGCTTTACTTATAGGCAAGTTCATTACTTTTTGAGCTAACTCAATTGATGTTTTAGAAGCAACTAAATCTTCGTCCAGTTCCAAAGAGTACTTTTTAAACATTTTTTCAAGAGCTTTAAACCAACGATAATCTGTATATTCGTCAAAACTTTCTTTAATTCTTTCAAACGCAAAAATCAATGTGGGATAAATCAAAAAAGCATTGATAACACTTGCTTTATTTTGTACATTTAAAAAATAGTTTTCGTAATCTGTTATATTAAGACCAATTCTAATTTTATTATCATTAAGTTCAATTTCCACTGGCATTTCTTCAATAGTTTCTTTCTTATAAACGGTAAAAATGGATGGTACTTGCGACAAATCTTCATTTTCTTTATCCACTTTAAATATTTGTTGAGTTCCGATAGCTAAAATTGTACCTTTACAAAGATTAAAATTTACTCCATTGTAATCTTCATTTAAATTGCTGTTTGTAAAATCAATAACATGTTCTTTGGTAACAATAAATGGGCAGATAGAAATTTTCCCTAATAAATGTTCATCTGCAAGTTTTATTATTTTTTTATTCCCTTGAGATTTTTCAATCAATCTGTAAGAACTTGCAGGACTTTCAATATGTAAAATATATTCAGCTTGTCCATTTTTAATAAGTTTTTCAAGCTCTATGTTCCGTAAGTTGAAGTTTGCTTGTAATACAAACTTTTTAATTTCTCTTGTTAATTCTATTTCACAGTCAAAACTTGAATCTATGTAATCATCATTTTTATCCCACAATACAGGGTGAGGATAAAGTCTATATTTTATATCCATGAATAACTACCCCCATTGAACACATTTCGTTGTATTTTATTGAATATAGAACTGAATATGTATTGTTTTCTTCTATATTACCAATAAAAATTCTATTACTTTTATGCATAAGCATCGTGTCATTTGTTAATCTTGCATCTTTAACTTCTACATTAGTGTTACTTTGTTCTCCTGAAAGAGTCAGTTCTATATATACATCTTTTGCCGATTTATCGGTAGTAAATGTTAATTTATAAGTTTTATTTTTCGAATCACTCATAAATAACCTTAGCTTTAAAGGTTTAATTAAAACAGATTTTTTCATAGGCGCTTGTCCATCATCAGAGAGTTCTCCATGTCCATTTTCATTTTCGCCTTCTCCGCCTCTGCGATGACCATTACCATGTTCATATACAGTTGTTGGTAAATTTCCATCGGAGTCTATGTCTCCAAATCCAAAATCTTCTGATTTCACATTTGTATCTTCAATAATTTGAGCACCTTTGTCTATTTTGATATTTTTTGATTTTTCAATAGGAGTATAGTTCTTAATCTCGTTATTAATGCTTTCTGTCTTGTTTCCTTCTTCCCCTGTTGAAACATTAATATCCGGAATAAACTCACCCGCTCCAAGAGCATCCATTTCATCTAAAACTGTTGATTTTCCTATTTCTAAAATTTTGTTTTTTATGAATTTGAACAGTGTAGTTTTCATTTTCTTAGCTTGTTTTTTCAGCTTTTCATCTTCACTAAATCTATCAGGCTCCCAATTGTTATGTTGAGGATTTTCCATTTGCCTAAAATATCCATTTAACTCCTTGGCTTTTAATATACAAACTCCAGCAAACTGTATTGTTCCTGAAATGTTATCCTTATCAAAGATTTTCATACCATTATTTCTTGCCATTAGAACTTTTCTTCTAAAATTTTTTTGTATAAGAACTCGCAACTCCAACTCACCGAGACCTTCAAAATCCTCTTTGATACAAACAGAGTTTTCATCTGTTAAAACTTGATAATAGTTATAAGCAAGTGGTAAATCTTCCTTAAATTCTTCAATCAAACCATTAATTGTTTTAGCATCTATAGGAGTACCATCTACAATTACCTCTAAATCATTTTGCAAAATACTAATTAAGTATCCATTAACTACAGATTTAATAACCTCCGACTTCCATTCAGAATGGTTAATAAATCCTAAAATAAACACATCTGTACCAATTTCAATACGTTTATAATCATCAATATTTATATTTTCTTTGACAGCTGAATTATCAGTAGTTTCACCGTAGTATCCTTTTCCCTGTGTTATTTCACCTTTTTGAGTGGCAAACAATCTCTGCTTACCAGGATATTGGAAGGATACCAACTTAGCAACTCCTTGGTATGCTTTTATCCCATTTATATCTAATGTATTATAAAAAATAGTTCTTAACTCAGAACAAGCAAAAGGTGCAGATTTTCCTATTCCGAAGCTACCACCGAGCTCACCGCTTTTATTAGAAACTCCTGATGATTTAACTAAATCTTGCCAAGGAGATGATTTGATTTTATCAGAGCCGATTAATCCTGTTGTATTAAAGTCGCTAATTCTAAGAACTCTTAACTGTTCTGCATGGCAAACTTTAATTGCATTAGTAAAGAAATCAACTGTTTTCTTATTTTCTTGCCAATATTTTTTACATAACTCAACAGCTTCTGTTAAGTCTTCTATTCCATAAATATTATCTCTTTTAATATTTTTTAACGCAAACTCTATTCTTACAGGCTTAGTATTATCAACACGAGCATCAAGGGAGTTTTGGCATATTTCCCTTGCCAATGAACTAAACAAACTACCTTTAAATGTTTCAATTCCAACAATTTCACCATTATTGTTATTAGGAAAATTCCAACCTATTGCCATCTTTGTATCCTCCTATAAAGTAAATCTTTCTTTAGCTTTTCCTTTACCTTTATATTTTTCTTTAGCTAATTTTAGTTCTATTTCAATAGCTCCGAAGATTTTATCAACTTCATCCTGAGAATACTCATAAACATATTGATTGCTACAATTTCCTAAAAGCTCTATCATATCTATAATCTTTTGTGTTCTAGACGAAGCAACTCTTTTAAATTTTTCGTTAGGAGTTTCATTTTTAGTAGTCATGTATACCTACCTTCCAACAAATTTTTACATTTTATTCAATATAATTATAATATAATAAAAATAAAAGTCAATACATTTTATATATTTAAAAAATATATAAAATGTATTGACTTTGGTGTATTGGCTTTTACAAAATAAATGACTACGCTATACAAAAATATACAACGCACCCCTTTTGTATTTAGTTTACGTTGACCTTCTGTTCACAAGTTGTCTTTATGACTACTCGTATTTAAGGCCTCTTTTTTTGTTGTCTGCAAAAATTATCATGGAGAATAAAAAACCTGGATTACATGTAGTTATCTATTACCAATGGGATTCTAAAGCTCAATTACAAAAGAAATTAATCACATATACTAAGAAATTTTCAGATGACCTTTGCCAACCTTCCATGGACAATTCATATTTGAAAAAAGTAAAAGCTGCACAGCAGGCTTTTACCGGTGGCACCATTAGCAGCTTTAACGTAAACCGCTCTCAAAAGGATACTGAACAGTTATGTATTTTCATTAAAATTTTACTGAGTCTTATACTACAACAACTATCTGAAAACACTCCCGATTGCACGGTAATTGATAACTGGATGATAATATCTACATACTATCAAAAATAAGTGATGTATATGACATTGAATGGTCACTAGGAAAATAAAAACCCATAGCCTAATTATCATTCTGCCTATTTTCGGAATCAATAATTAGGCTGTTTTAAACATCTTACCTTATCTACTCAACCTACATATAACAATTCTATCCACTCAACCCTACGGATTGACCTGTTCCCTTATGCCGATTTTACAAGGAATTCCGAGAATTTATAAAATGGAAAAATAATAGCGATCTCACTGGAAACCCCTCTATTTCAAGCCTTTTTCACGCTCCTACTTGTCCACCCTAGACATTAATACTATACTCTCAACGTGTGATATTTAGACTATTTTTCCACACTCTCCTTTTACAGCAAAAATACTGAATTATTGGGGTTTTGTAGCTATTTCTATCTTATCAAGATAAGTAATATCGATTAGGCTATTTTTTAATTTTTGCCCTTTGAAATGTATTTCCTGTTACGTTGACTATCAATTTCGCCTTTTTGCAGTACGGCATTATGGAATTTCTACAAATGCTGTTTGAGAAGGAGTATTTGAAAAACCTTTAGGTTTTCTTTCAGCAGGAATTACATCAAATGCTTAGCGTTTGATCTTCCTCATCCAGTAATAATAAGTTTTAATACCAACACCGTTATCCTCACACCATTCGGACACAGTCTGATTACTTACTTTACACTAAGGGATATTTTCTGATCATGAGCAGCTACTGTTAAACGATCCATAAGTAAATCTCCAATCCCTTAAGTTAACTTAAGTAGCTTAAGACTTTTAGAATTTAGAAGATTATCTCGTAGATAAAACTAAAAATATATACACTGTGTTATTTGACGCTTACGGTTCATACAGTAAAGAACGCTTATTTTTTGTTTGTATTTCCTAAACAAACATTGCACGGTGTGTATCCTTGATCTCTTGCTTCTTTGGCTGAATTAAATGGAACCTTATTGTGAATATTAGTCCTGATAGCCCACTCACATTTTTTATCATGATATTTTTTTGAAGTAGTATTACCCACAAATTGAATATCATTACTATCTATTATTTTCTTAATTTTAATTTTTTCATCCTTTTGAAATTTTATGTATTCTATACCTTCATAGTATTCTTTACCACTTTTATAAAGCCTAATGCAATCTTCACCTTTGTCATTTTTACTAAAATAAACTCTGTACCCATCTTTAAAATACTGAGTTTCAGGTCCTAAAAATTTACCGCTATAACTACCAGTACGACTAGTTACTCCAAATTTTTTTACTCGTTTTTCTTCTTTTCTAGTAAAATACCATAATCCTAATGGTATTATACTCGCAAAAATTAAACCCCAAAAGTCCATCTGTCAACAACCTTTCTATTTATAAAATTAGTATCTCAAAAATTTTAGGTTAATGCAAGTAATGCTTTACGAATACTTCATAAACTGTCATACTAGTTAGTGAAGATTTTAAGTCATTCATAAAATCACTCATACCATTCTCTCAAATTATCAATATTTCTGATACGTAAAAATCATTTGGGAATCTACGTCCAATTTGATCTCTCAACCTTAGAAAATCACAAAAACATCCATCACTCGTTCACCCTTGTTATCAATACTACCGTCTCAACATGTTATAGTTAGGCTATTTCACATATAAGGACAATATATCAAAATCGCTGTATTTATTCAAGTTTGAATTCCATTCTATTTTCACAACCCAAATTCTCATCAAACTATTTTTGTCCTCTGAGCTTTAACTCAAACATAAGGATTCATATTAAAAAAGACTCAATTGTTCATAAATAACCTGTTGGGTATCAGTCTTCTCTGTACTATATTTATTATAAAAATAGGAAAATAACTTTTCATATGTTTTTTCCCCTACTCCTTGTAAGGTGCTTATTTTCCAGAACCTATTAATAGGTAAAACATTCTCAATAATTTCGCTTTGCTTTTTATTTAATTTAAAGTCTTTTTTTATTTGTTCAAATGGTAAAGAATTAATATCGTCAACCATCTTCTTTTCAATACCCTCTGCTTCACTTAAATCATCTAAGCATATTGTTATTTCTATATCCTCTAATTCTCCCAGGTACTTCTCCATAATCGGCTTTACTGTATCCCATTTTAACCCTCCATTGCTAGTTCCTAATTTAGGAAATGCTATAGAATTAATGTTTGCTTCCTTGTAATTTAACGAAAAGTATTTCATTCCTTCTTCAATCCATTCTAATTTTGAAGGTGCCTTCCAATGATTTTTAGTAGGAAAATTTAATATTTGAATTTCTTCTAATTTGTGCAACTTAGGTCTGCCAACTTTATATTCACCATTCTTACACATCTCTTGGTACTTTATAAACATTTCTGGGTATCTTAATTTAAACTCAAGTGCTATTCCAGCCCCCATAACCCCAAAGCAATTAACTGTATTAACTAATGTTTTTGCATTAGAATTGAAGACGGTCCCTTCATAATATTTTAACAAAATTATTTCCTCCTTTATTCAATTTCAACTGTCTCCTCAATGCTTAATATACCATTTATATAAATTCTTATAATATCTCCATTTAAAGGGTTATAATTAAATATTAACTTAATCATTGATGCATATTTTAAACCTTTTACTTCATTATTAAACATATTCTTTAACTTTACGTCTAGAGTTTTCTCAACTAAATTTGTTTTATTATTTCCATTAGAATCCTCAATACTCCAAGATACTTTATAGCTACTCACTGGCCTCTTTAAGTATATTATTAACTTTAACCTGTTAACTTTGCATTCAATTTTATAATCTTTAATATAATTATTATATCTCCAATCTGTAATTAGTAAGTTACTTTTATCAGAAAAACAACCTTCATCGACAATATACCTACTATCTTCTCCCCAAATTCTAATAGCTTGTTTCAAATCCGCATTTGATCTAAATATAATTTTTATAAGATATGTTAAGCTAACTGGCTTTTTACTTAATAACTCAGCATGTCTTTTATTAACAATATAATTTCTTTCTTCAGGATTAAACCGACTACTATGAAAAACACTGTCCCAATCCATAGAACCAAAAAATTCTGCTGTATTATTAATAGGTGAGTTGGTAGCATTTCCATTAGAAAAAATAGTATCTTTATCATAAATTAATTCTTCAGAGAAAATCAAATAAACAGGACGTGGAATATGCACTTCTTGTAAATAATCAAATGGCTTAATTCCTTCATTATCATACAATGTTGGCGTTTTAGGTCTGTAATAAAATCTTGTACAACTGTGTACAAATTCAGTTGCTCTGTTTATAACATCATGATTAGCACCATCTAGAAACGCTACACTATTATCGTCACATATTTTTCTACTTGAAAGTTCACCAGCATTAAAAATTGATTCTAGATTTGTAAAATCAGTAAAATGCCATAAACCCTGAAATTTATATGTTTCCTTTAAAATCTCCACTATAGAATTAAATTTAATAACATCTTTTTTATAATCTCCCATTACTCTCCCCCATTTATTTCCTTACTTAGCAATAACGTCAGCGGATTTGTTACGCCCATGCCCACATATCTGCCATATTTTATGAATTTTATTTCTAATTTCACCTGTTATCAAAACCATGCCATTCTGTGTGTAGTAGCTTCATTCTATATATCTCTATTATACGCTATATCTTGTCCCAAAAACTAGACTATTGGAATTTATTTTGTTTATATGCAACTATTTATCTTGAACTCTATCAACTACATAGCCAATTAGTACCTTACTAATATCATAAAGTACTTCGAGAGTTATATATCATATTTTTCCATTTCTTCAAAATGTACACAATCCACTATACTCTTCACGTTTGCTGATTGCAATAAATAAGTGTATTTCTAGACACCACCGTTCTAAAAATTTCGTTTTTTGTTATAGTTTTTTAACCTGCAATTCAATCATCCCATCTCCTCAACCTACCCTAAAGCTATTCTGTCAACTCAACCCTACAGACTTTCCCCCTATGGATATGTTCTGTAAAACGTAAAAATCCGAGAGCCAGATTATCACTCGGATAACCTCAACTCCCGGAAACGCCTTATTCCAAGGCTTTCATCACTTTCAATTTTCTTTTCTTGCAATCAATACTATACTCTCAACATGAAATACTTAGACTATTTTATACACTCATAGAAAACCTAGTAAAATCAAGCTTTTACCTTATATTGAGTACCTTTTGACATCCATCTTATCGCCACGTAAAACACTTTCTAATCAGACTATTTTTCTAAATGGTGGTGTGTTTTTACATATTCATCTTCACGCTCGCATTGTTCTTCTAAACATTCGTCACAGATATTGTGTATCTCAGCATCAAAATCAGCTTCTCCAATTTCAGCAATATAATCAAGCAAATCAATTACCCGAATCATTTTACCACACCTATTACAATGTAAATAAATATTGTTGTTTGTAATTGGCGTTAGATTAATCACTCCGTCTTGGTTATCTGTTCTAATATAAAGCATAAATATATACCTCCAATTCAATTTTGGTATGACTATTTACGCTCTTTTCGCAACAAAAATCAAGCAATAAAGCTCACAATAATTCTTTAATTCTTATGTTCTTATCATCGCCTAAAAGACGGTCACATTTTCCTTTGCGATTACAATTCCCTGCATTTTTTTGGCGGAAGGGTACTTTGCATAGACTTTTTTCTTTTTATATATTACATTAAAATATTGCTTGATAAAAGCTGCTCAGAAACCATTATCTAGTGCATATCTTAGTTTAATTAATATATCATTATTATCCATATATCAATCCCTAGAAGCCCTCTTTTAGCGAAATACCATTTTGGCAATAAGAATGATGCCATGAGAATCTAATACTTTTACAAACCTTTTAATGCTTCAACCCATTTTTGCAACTCTAAATAATTTGCACTAACATTTTCAATCGTAAGATTCTCAAACCCAGCTACTTTTTTTCTTGTTTCTTTTGACATTTTTATAATATCTATATTTTTTGTTTTTAAAGTTCCTCTAATTGATTCATATAACACTGTATCATTAACAACCACAACTATCTCTTTATCTTTATAATTTTTGATTTTATTCAAAAGCGTTATCATGGCAACTTGTCCTACAATTGCTGGCTTCACATAATCCATTTTCACTGATTTTTTGGATATGAGTTCCAAATCGTCATAGATACAATATTGAATTTCTATATCTGCACCCTCGTATAATGATGCAATCCCTGCTAAATAAGCTTTAATCATTAGATACCTCCTTAATTTCTTGACCATTTCAATTATCATCAATGTCTGTTGAATTAATTACAAACCTAGCAAATAAAGAATTAACACGTAGCCAATGCATGTTTCCAAAGCAAAATTAACCATTAGCACCGCACCACAGACCACAAAGTAGGTCTAACGTTAATGCTGTGAGTAGTGATATAGAAATTCTACTATTTGGCTAAGTTTTTGATGTCATGATCTCCAAGCCTTTTTTCGGCTACTACCACAGAGATTATAAACTCAACTATTATTCAACCATCCTATCTCCTCAACCTACCCTAAAGCAATCCTGTCAACTCAACCCTACAGAATTCCCCCCACTGGATATGTTCTGTCAAACGCAAAAATTCGAGAGCCAGGTTATCACTCGGATAACCCCAACTCTCGGAAGTGCCATAATTCAAGGCTTTCAGCACTTTCAATTTTCTTTTCTTGTAATCAATACTATACTCTCAACGTGATTTGAATGACAAAACTGGTCCACTGGCTGAACTGGTCCCGCCACATACCCATTTTCTGACAAAAATTTCAAATCTCTTGCAAATGTGGATGGTTCACAAGACACATAAACCACCTTCTGCGGTTTCATAGCAACTATTGCCTCAAGCACTGTTTCGTCACACCCTTTTCTTGGTGGGTCAACTACTACAACATCTGGTCTAAATCCTTCTTCGTGAATAATTGGAATTATATCCTCTGCCGAACCAATTCTAAATTCAACATTTTTTATATCATTAATCTTTGCATTTTTCCGTGCATCTTCAATGGCTTCTGGAATTATTTCAACACCCATAACCTTTTTTGCTTTCTGAGCCAAAAATAAAGAAATTGTGCCTATTCCACAATAAATATCCAGCACATTTTCATCACCTGAAAGCTCTGCCAACTCAATAGCCTTTTGATAAAGTATCTTTGTCTGCACAGGGTTAACCTGAAAAAAGCTGAGTGGTGAAATTTCAAATTTAACATCGCCAATAAAATCACTAATGAATTCATTACCCCAAAGTTGTTTAACCTTGTTTCCAAGTATAACATTTGTATGTTCTCTATTCACATTAAGAACAATGCTTGTCATTGACTCAATTTCCTGCAACTCATTTATAAGTGCCTCGCTATTAGGCAATTTTGCACCATTTGCAACTATACATACCATAATCTCCCCAGTTGCAAACCCTACTCTTGTAATCACATGGCGTATAAGTCCCTTGCCTGTTTCCTCATTGTACACAGGTACATCATTTTCCTCAATATATTTTCTCATAATTGATATAATTTTGTCATTAACTTCGTGCTGAATTTTACAGCTTTTGCAGTCTACAATATTATGGCTCCGTTTTGCATAAAATCCAATTTTCACTCCATCATTGTCTTTTCCAACAGGAAATTGTGCTTTATTTCTATAGTTATATGGATTTTCCATACCTATTGCATCCAAAACAGTTACATCCGTAAATCCGCCAATTCTCTCCATTGCATCCTTAACACGCTTTGTTTTAAATTTAAGCTGTGCCTCATAGGACATATGCTGAAGTGAACAACCTCCACACCTCTTAGCTAATTCACAAGCAGGCTGAACTCTATACTGTGATTCCTTAATAATTTTCATCATTCTACCAAAGGCAAAGCTTTTCTTAACCTTTGTTATCTTTACTTCTATTTCTTCCTCAGGCAATGCTTCAGGCACAAAAATTGTAAATCCATCTATTTTACCAACACCCTGACCATCGCTTCCTATATCTGTAACTGTCATTACGTAATCTTCATTTTTAATAACTGGTGGTTTTGTTTTCATATTTTCCATCCTTATCTAAAAAAGCATTCTGTCGCATAAACGGCAAAATGCTCACAATATTAGTTACTTTTATTACCCTTAAACATGGGTATTTTTTATATATTAAAAGTCAGATTTTCTTATATTTCTTTGCATTATACGCTGATAACCAACCCAACTTCCTTGAGTAGTGTCACCACTGATTGCTTCCTCAATAGCTTTTGTTTTTGCATCCATATTATCCGCACAATGCAAAATAAATGCCTCTATAGTTTTAGGCAGCTCAGGTGAACCATATTCATATTCTCCATGATGTGCAAGTATGCTATGCTTCAAAAGACTTTCCAATGTCTTAGGAAATCCATCAATTTTAGATGCCGCATCCTTTATCATTTCCGAGCCCATAACAATATGCCCCAAAAGTTGACCATCATCAGTATAATCATTTAAAGGAAACTGTGAAAGCTCATTAACCTTTGCAACATCATGCAGCATAGCTGTGGCCACAAGCAAATCTCTATTAACATTTTTATATCTGCCTGACATAAAATCACAAATTTGTGTTACAGAAAGAGTATGTTCAACCAATCCGCCCAAATAACTATGGTGCATGGTTCTTGCAGCAGAATGTGTTTTAAAGCATTTTGTAACAGCTTCATTTTTGAGAAAAATTTCTTCAAGGAGCTTTTTAATATATTTGTCACTTATGGTATTTATATACCCCAAAAGCTCATTTAACATTGTATCCACATTTTTTTCAGAGCTAGGTATATAATCCATAGGATCATATTCGCCTTCCTGACTTTTGCGTATTTTCCTTATATTAAGCTGTGGCTCATTATTATAAATAAGAACCGTTCCCTCTACCTTTATAAAGTTATTTTCATCAAAGCTTTTTATTTCATTGTTCAAATCCCAAACCTTAGCATCTACTGTTCCTGTTTTATCCTGAAGTTTAAGGGAATAATAACTTTTTCCTGCTCTGGATTTAAGTGTTTGCTTAGTTTTGCATAAATAATGCTCAACAATCGTTTCTCCCTCTCTCAACTCGTTAACAAATCTCATTTTTGCACCACTTTCTATTTTTTGTTGTTTTCTATTTATTAATCTTCGTTTTCATTTGAATTAATTATAACACACTAATTCCATTAAATCTAACTAAAATAGTTATTACTATTTATTTTAAACCTATTCATTTTATAAAAATTCACATAAAAATGCCGTTTCAACCACAAAATTCAAGCTAAAACGGCATTTACTCATTCTCTTATATTCTAATATCCAAGTTCATCCTCAACCAAAATAACCTTAATTCTATTAGGAACTTTAGAATTTCTTAAAATATGAATACAACTGCAAATACAATCATCAACAGTACAATCGTGGCACGTTCCATCTGCATGGCATGGTGTTTTCACATCAAAACGCTGAACATTTATTGGTGCAGCAGTGCTTCTTGCTCGCTTAACTGCACTTTCAACATCTTGAGTGACCTTGTTAAGACCAACAACAAAAAGTACATTTTTAGGGCCAAAAGTGATAGCAGCAACACGATTGCCAAGTCCATCCACATTAACCATTATTCCATCCTCAGTAATTGCATTTGAACTGGAAAGAAACCAATCCATGGAAAATGCGTCTCGCATTCCTTGCTGCAACTTTTCTGGGTCTTTGCAGGTATCTCTGTCAAAAACATTGTAATTCCCGTCAATGAGTGCCTTAGTAAGACCTATATCTCTAATGGTTGTTGACCCGCCCCATGTAACAGAGCTGCCTTCAGAAATAAGTTCCTCAGCTTTTTTAATAACCTCATCGCCTGTTTTGCAAAAGTAGCCCTCCATATGACGTTTTTCAAGACCTTTAATTATTTTTGCAGCCAATAGTTCATTGCGAATTTCCTTTGGTGTAGCCATTATAAAATTCCCCCTTGCATAAAATTAAAATTATTTTTTAAGCGAAATTTGATGTCTTGAAATATCCTCAAGTGTATCTCTTTCACGTATAAGCACAACATCACCGTTTTCACGAATGAGTACCTCGGCTGGGCGAAGTCTGCTATTATAATTGGAACTCATAACGTGTCCATAAGCTCCTGCATCAAGTACGCATAATGTATCTCCCTCAAATATCTCAGGCAAAACTCTATCTTTAGCCAATATATCTCCGCTTTCACAAATATTTCCAACCACAGTAACCGTTTCTGTTTTTTTACTTTCAACTTCGGACTTACGGAATACTTCAATACCATGGTAGCTGTCATACATAATTGGTCTTTGAAGCACGTTAAAACCTATATCACAACCAACAAATTTTTTGTCATGGTTATTTTTAACCGTATGCACTGTGCCAAGTATGGTACTGCATTCAGCAGAAATATATCTGCCTGGCTCTATACGGAAAGTAACTTGTTTGCCATATTCCTCTGCAAATTTTAATAATGCTTCATCTATGTGTTTGCCCAAGTCCTCAAGGTCAAGTGCAGCTTGTCCTTCCTCTTTTTTATAAGGAATTCCAAACCCGCCGCCCATATCAATAAACTGTAGGTCGTCAAACTGCTTTGCAATATTTAAAAGAGAATCAATGCTCTTTACAAATGCTTCACCTTCCATAAAAAGTGAACCAATGTGCTGATTAATGCCAATAAGTTTGAGGTTATATTTAGCAAGAATCTCTTTAACCTGTGGTATAAATTCAGGGTCTACACCAAACTTTGTTTTTTTGCCAGCTGTAATTACTTTTTCATGATGTCCAGCACCAACGCCTGGGTTAAAACGTATTGCAACTTCTCCGCCTTTATTAAGTTCACCATATTGTTCAAGCTGAGAAAGAGAATCCACACTTGCTATAACACCTGCATCAATTGCATACTGCATTTCTTCCTTGGAAACATTGTTGCAAATATAGAAAATTTCTTTTGGCTCAAATCCTGCCATTCTTTCAAGATAAATTTCGCCTGGGCTCATTGCGTCAACCTCAAGTCCCTCTGATTTTACTATCTCAAGAAACGCAAGATTACTGTTTGCCTTTGCTGAATAATCCACAACAAATTTAGGGTACTTAACAAGCCCTTTTAAATCACGGCATCTTTGACGAAGAATTTTTTCATTATAAACATAAAGCGGTGTACCATATTCCTCCGCTAATTTTGTTGGGTCTACATTTTGAAAATAATTCAGACTATCTGTTACTTTAGTATATACTTTCTGCATATCTAACACTACCCCTTTCAAAAATTAATTATTCTAAAATATACCATTATCTGCATTAAAATGCAAGCACGTTAGCCTACTAAAGGAAAATAAACTCCATTTATATTCATTTTACCCCAATATCAGTTCTTTTTGTTTGATAAATATTCTTTATATGCAAAAATCCCTGCCATAGTTTTTACGTCCTTAATTTCTCCACTAAAAGTCATTTTGATGGCATCATCAAGACTATACCGTTCAATTTCTATAAACTCGTCTGGGTCAGGGTTAATTACTCCCTCTTCAAGGTTTTCTGCTATATAAAAATAAATCTGTTCAGTACAAATGCCAATAGCCATATACACCGAATTTACAAAAAACAAATCATCACATTTGTAGCCTACTTCTTCTTCAAGTTCTCTTCCTGCAGCATCTTTAGGATTTTCCCCAACTTCAATCATACCTGCTGGTATTTCCAAAATCATTTCTTTTGTGGCATGACGGTACTGCCTAACAAAAATAATATTTCCATTTTCATCAACAGGCACTATTGCAGCCGCATTACCTCTAACCACAGTTTCCCTTACAGTAACATTACCGTTGGGCATAGTCACCTTGTCGCTGTATATGTCCAGAACCTTGCCCCTATAGGCACATTTGCTTTCAATTACCTCATAGCTCATTTTTGTTCCTCCAAAATATATAAAAGGGAAACACACAAAAATGTTCCCCCTCGAACTCTAATATTGATTAGTTAAGTTGTTTCACAAATTCCTCAATTCTATCCATACCTTTTTTAATGTTATCAATAGAACACGCATAAGAAATTCTTATATAATCTGGCATTCCAAAGTCTGCACAAGGAACAAGTGCTACCTTTTTGCTGTCAAGTAACTGCTCTGCAAAATTTGCAGCACTGTTAATTTCAACACCCATGTATTTTTTACCAAACAACGCCGACACATCAATAAAAAGATAGAATGCACCCTCTGGTTTAAGTGCAGAAATACCCTCAATTGCTTCTTCTCTTTCATAAATATAATCACAGCGTTTTTCAAATTCAATACGCATTTCCTCGACGCAGTCCTGAGGACCCAAAAGTGCTGCAACAGTTGCCTTTTGTGCAATTGAGTTAGGATTAGAGGTCATATGGCTTTGAATTGAGCTTATACATTTTGCAATTGCAGGAGGACACGCAGCATAACCTATTCTCCAGCCTGTCATTGCATAACTTTTAGAAACGCCATTAATGACAATTGTTCTATCATAAATTTCTTTGCCCAACGATGCAAGGCTTGTATGTTTTTTATCTTTATTGTAAATAAGTTTTTCATAAATTTCGTCTGAAATTACAATCAAATCTTTTTCAACTGCAAAATCTGCAACAACCTTCAAATCTTCAGCCGACGCAATCATACCTGTAGGGTTTGATGGTGTAGTAAGCATAATTGCCTTAGTTTTTGCAGTACAAGCTCTATCAAGTTCTTCCCTTGTAAGCATAAAATTATTTTCCTTTTTTGTGTACACAAGCACAGGCACACCTCCTGCAATTGTAACCATTGCAGAGTAGCTTAACCAATATGGAGCAGGAATGATAACCTCATCTCCATCATTAAGTATCGCCATAAAGGCGTTCATAAGCGAATGTTTTGCACCATTAGATATAACTATTTGGCTTATTTCATATTCCAAGCCGTTATCCTCTTTAAGCTTTTTGCAAACTGCTTTTTTAAGTTCAATTGTACCTGATGCTGGTGTATAACGTGTAAATCCTTCATTAATAGCATCAATTCCTGCCTGTCTTATATGCTGTGGTGTATCAAAATCAGGTTCACCAACTGCAAAACTAACCACATCTTCACCTGAAGCTTTAAGTTCTGCTGCTTTGGCTGTAATTGCAAGGGTTGTAGAGGCTTTGATACTAAGTGCTTTCCTTGATAATTCCATTTATTAATCACCTCAAAGTCAATTTTTGTCTATTTATATCTTTTATTTTATACTAAATAAAAGTGTTTTGCAATTAATTTTAACTGTTGTTACACAAAAGTCGCAAAAAATTTTCCTCACTTATCTTTGCTGCCACAGAGGAGCCATATTTTTTATCTAACGCACTAATTAGCTTATTAATATGTGATACATCATTAATATCCCGTGGAGTATCGTCAATTCCGTCAAAATCGCATCCAAAGCCAATATAGTCACATCCCACAACCTTAATCATATGGTCTATGTGCAGCATAACATCAGATATATCTGCGTAATTTCTATTGCTTAAAAAAGTTGGGCAAAGGTTGATGCCTATAACACCTCCATTTTGGGCAACTGCTTTCATCTGAGCATCTGTAAGATTTCGCCTAACATTTGTTATTTTTCTGCTGTTAGAATGGCTTGCAATAAAAGGTTTGCTAGCCATTCGTGCAACCTCCCAAAAGCTATCATCATTAAGATGAGATACGTCTATAAACATACCGAGGTTCTCCATTTCAGTTACAACCTCTCGTCCAAAGTCTGTTAATCCTCCCATTGGCTCAGCTGCACCGTTGGCAATTTCATTTTTATGATTCCATGTAAGGGTTATTGCACGCACCCCCATATTGTGTAGGGTGTATAGGTTTTCAATCTTTCCCTCAAGAGCTTCGCCGCCCTCAATTGATAATATTCCGCTTATCTTTCCATTTTTTTTGTTCTCCACAATATCACTATAGGAATTTGCGTGGGCAAATATGTCTTTATTTTTTTCAACCTGTTCATAATAATAATTAATACGTTTCACAGTTTCTGCATAAGCATCTACATAAAATTTTTTGCTAAGCCAAATAGCAAAAAACTGCACCGGTGCGTTGTACTCCAGAAGTTTTTTAAAATCTAACTGTAAATTGTTGTTAAAAAGCTGTTTTTCACCCTCGTATGCCTTAGAAACGGTATCGCAATGTGTGTCAAACAAACCATACAAATTATTATCCTCCTCAAAAATACAGGGTACAGAATTTTCATCCGCACCCCGTAAAAATTATTATTATTTTATGTACTGTATTTTTTAATTGCTTTTATTCCTAAATGGCTTAATCTTCATTTATTAAGCATGTGTTCTTACTCTGAAGAAGTTCCTTATTCTTTTTATGTCCAATTGTAAGAAAAGGAATTACACAACAAACAAGTGCAAGATAACCGCAATATTTGTATCCATACATAACAATCGTTGTAAGTCCAAATGAAGAAATACACATACATACTAAAATACAAATAACTGTAATTAAAATACGCTTAACTATAACGTTAGACATAACACCTGTAGATTTTTTAAATATATTGTTTTCAAGACGAGCAACAATACCAAAAATACATGAAACACCTGTAGAAATAAGGCAACAGAATAAACAAATCTTGTAGAAATAAAATAAAAATGTAATGCCCAGCTGTTGACAGATAAAAAGATTAGGAAGTTTAAATGCGTTAACCTCAGCAGGTGCAGCAAAAAGTGCATCCCTCCATCCAACTAACATCCAAACTGCAAGTGCAACACCAAAACCATTCATTAAAAAACCAATAAAAGCTGCACCTTTTATACTTTTTTTGGTTGTAAGATGCTCACAGCAAGCAAGAATTGCTGGTATTGCAACACACTGAAAACTACAATATATAATTGCACGCCATAGTGGTATCAACCAACCACTAGGAGCGTATAAAGTCGAAATAGATACTCCAACAACATCAATATTTTTTAAAAACCCAAGTATATAAATTGTAAAACCGGAAACTATAATAAGAATTCCAAGTATAGTGGCAACATCTCTAACTATGTCCGCACCAAAAATAATAAGAACTAAAAGAATAATACCGACCAATAATGTAGCAACCATTGTGTTGATAGGAACAATTTCTTGAACCATCCCAGTTGCTGCGGATACAACACCTGCAACTGCTGCAATAACTATACAATAATAGAAAACTTCAAAAGCAAGATATAACTTATCATATGGTTTAAATAGATACTTCATTACATCGCCATAGCTTCTTGCACCAATAAGCTGGCTCATAAGCATAGCCTCGTAAAGCACAACTGCTAAAATTCCCATTGAAATCAATGGAAGAATCATGCCAGGAACGCCATATTGTCCGTAATACTGCCAAGCTTGATTACCAGTTGCAAAACCTGCACCCGCATGGGTTGTAAACCAAACTGCAGCAACAGAAAACATAGCACCAAACCCAATTTTTTTGCCTGTTTCTGATGTCATTACTAAAATCCTCCTCTGTCCTTTAAAAAGCGTAAAATAATAAAATAATTACAGCTTTGTATCAAACAGTTTTAACTACCACCTGTTATCAAACTATGTGTAACGTATAAAAATTATTACTTTTCATGTCAACACATACGTTTTTATATAATGTGAAATTTGTCATAACTTTATATTATTTACATATATATTTATAAAAAAGCTTTATTTTATTATAACGTACATTCTCTTTTGAAGATATAAATACGCATTTCATTTATTTTTTCAACTAATTTGCACTAACAAACGGCTATTACTACATAAGTCACGTAATAATAGCCACTATTTATATTTTTCTTATCCTAAAAATTCAAAATCCTTACAAACTTTATATTTGTGCTTATATGAATATTAAAGAAGTAGGTAAACGACAACCTTCTGTCGCCTTTTAATATTTTATTATGCCATTGTTTTTTTAATTTCTTCCATCATTGCTGGTATTACTTCCATTACATTACCAACTATGCCCACATTTGCAATGTCAAATATGCTTGCTTCTTCGTCTTTATTAATTGCCACAATATAATCAGCACCTGTAACACCGGCAACATGCTGTGTTGCCCCTGATATACCGCAAGCGATGTAAAGCTTTGGTGCAACGCTTTTTCCTGATTGTCCAATTTGATGTGCTCTGGAAATCCATCCTGCTTCAATTGGTGCTCTTGTTGCACCAACAACGCCGCCCATAAGTGCTGCAAAATCCCAAAGAAGCTTAAAGTTTTCTGCACTACCCATGCCTCGTCCACCTGAAATGATTATTTCTGCTTCTTCAAGATTAACTGACTCAGAAATTTCTTTAACAGCCTTAATAACTTTAGCTTTAAGTTCATCCTGTGCAAAAGATACTGTTTCTTTAACAATTTCGCCTTCACGAGAAGCATCTGCTTCACCTTTTTTAAATGTGCTTGAACGTATAGTACCCATCTGTGGTCTTGCTTCACTGCACACAAGGTCTGTATAAATATTTCCACCGAATGATGGACAAGTCCAAACAATATTTTTTTCTTCATCAAGACTAAGACCAATACAATCTGCAATACATCCTGTATTAATCTTTGCTGCCGCTCTTGGTGCAAAATCTCTACCATCTTGTGTAGCACCAAAAAGTATTGCTGATGGCTTATATTTTTCTGCTAAAACAGTTATTACGTGTGTATAAGCATCAGTACAATAGTTTTCATATTCAGCACTATCCACTACAATTGCCTGGTCTGCACCGTAAGCAATTGCTTCTTTAGCAACACCCTCAACATTACTGCCGATAGCAATTGCTACTACTTTTTCGCCTGTTTTTGCAGCAAGCTCTTTTGCTGGTGTAAGTATTTCAAGGCCTATTTTTTTTGCTGCACCATCCGCTGCTTCAATATACACCCAAATGTTTTTGCATTCATCTTTGTTCATTGTCTATTTCCCCCCTCTTATATTACTTTAGCTTCGGCCATCATTGTAACCGCTTTAGCTGCGCATTCTTCTCCGGATTCTTCCTGAATTTTAACGCCAGCTTCTTTTTTAGCTGGAGCAAAATTTCTTACAACCTTTACAAAAGAGCCGTTAGCACCAACTTTTGATGCGTCTGTACCAAGGTCAGCTGCTGTAAATACTGGAACATCCACTTTTCTTGCTGCCATTTTGTTTCTCATTGTAGGGTAACGAGGGTCATAATCTGGCTTTGTAATTGTAAGCACGCAAGGAACAGATGCCTCAATCATTCTATATCCTTCTTCAGTTTCCTGCTTTACAGAAATTCCTTTATTTTCAGGATCAACAGCTAATACAGCTGTAACCTGACCAATTTCAAGCAACTGTGCAAGTTGTGCACCAACCTGTCTGCTAGAATAATCTGTTGCCTCAAGACCACAGAAAATAATATCAAATTTTGTTCCTGTTGTTTCTTCAATTTTAGCAATAGCCTTAGAAAGAATGTAGCTTGTTGCCAATGTGTCTGAATCATTAAAGCTTTCATCACTTACAAGAAAAGCTTTATCTGCACCAACTGCTAAGCAGTTTTTAAGTGCGTCTGTGGCTTTTTCTGTTCCAATTGACAAAGCAGTAATTGTGCCACCATTAGCCTCCTTGTATCTTGTTGCCATTTCAAGTGCATAACCATCAAAAGCATTAACAATAGGTGTAACACCATCAAGAACTGGTGTACCTGTTTTTTCGTTAAACTTTATCTCTACTGAATCATCGGGAACTTGTTTTACACAAACTAAAATTTCCATATATATCCTCCTTTTTTTCTGTATTTATTTACGGCGGTTCAGAGAATTCTCCAAGCCGCCGTAAATTCTATATATAATTTATTTTAGTGTTATCTTAAAATTGAACCTGCAATAACAATACGCTGAATCTGGTTTGTTCCTTCATAGAGCTGGAATATTTTTGCATCTCTAAGAAGTTTTTCAACTGGATATTCACGGCTATATCCGAATCCACCCATGATCTGAATTGCATCAAGTGCAACCTGAACACTCATATCACCAGCATAGCATTTTGCAATAGCTGCTTCTCTTGAAAATGGCATACCAGCATCCAAAAGTGTAAGGCTATGTACAACCATCTGTCTTGCTGTTTCAATGCTTATATCCATGTCAGCCATCATAAACTGAAGAGCCTGGAATTTTGAAATTGGCTTGCCAAATGTAACTCTTTCTTTTGCATATGCAATTGATTCGTCAAGTGCACGTTTTGCAACACCAACTGCTAAAGAACCTACGAAAGGTCTAGCACCATCAAGAGTCTGCATTGCAATTTTAAATCCGTCGCCCTCTTTGCCAACAAGGTTTTTAGCAGGTACTCTTACATCTTCAAATAAAACGTCAGATGTAGTTGAAAGGCGAATACCCATTTTGTTTTCATGTTCTCCAATGCTAAGTCCCTTTGTACCGCTTTCTACGATAAAGCCTGATAAACCTTTAGCACCTTTTGTTTTGTCTGTAGAAGCTGTTACATAAAAAATTGAAGCAACTGCTGCATTTGTAATAAAACATTTTCTACCATTTATTACATATTCATCTGTTGCAGCATCATAAACAGCTGTTGTTTTTGTGCTACCTACGTCAGAACCACACATTGGCTCAGTTAAAGCAAACGCACCAATCTTTCCTGCTAATACTAAATCAGCAACAAATTTTTTCTGTTCTGCATTTCCTGATCTCATAATAGGTTTAACGCAAAGGTTGTTACAAGCCATTGTTGTTGCAAAGCCTGCATCAGCATATGCCATTTCTTCGTATAAAGCTGATAATGTAACAGAGTCAAGACCTACGCCACCAAGTTCTTCAGGAATTTCAAGTGACTGAAGGCCCATATCAAAAGCCTTAGCATAGATTTCAGCTGGCCATTCACCAGAGATGTCATATTCCTTGCTCTGTTCCATAACTTCTTTTTTACAGAAATTTTTTACATCTGCTAATAATTCTTTGCTATCGTCTGAAAGTAAATACATAATTGTTTCCCCCGTTTTTTAAATAATTCACAATAAGTTATTTTTACAATTTGTCACATACCTTGCCAGGATTTAAAATCAAGTTAGGATCAAACGCCTTCTTAATTCCTTCCATAAGTGCAATATTTGTATCACCAATTGAACGCTGAAGGTAAATCATTTTTGCATGACCAACGCCGTGTTCTCCTGAAACCTGGCCACCAATTTCTGCAGCTTTAGAATACATTTCATCCATAACTGCACTGTTTTTCTTTTCCCATTCTTCATCTGTAAGTTCATCCTTACAAGCATAGATATGAAGATTTCCATCACCAGCGTGACCAAAACTTCTTATTCTTATGCCATATTTTTCTTCAAGGGAATTTACAAATTTAAGATATGATGCAATTTTATTTCTTGGCACAACAACATCACACTCATCTAATGAAGGTGTATCTGCTAATATAGCTTCTAAGAAGCTACCTCTTGCTGCCCATGTATTCTTTTTAAGTTCAGGTGTATCAGCAACGAATACGTCAATTGCACCTGCCTCAAAAAGCATTTCTGAAGCTACTTCAGTCATCTTTTCCAACTCTTCTAGTGAGTTTCCGTCAAAAGTAACCAAAAGATATGCCCCAGCCTCATCTGTACAAGGGAAAATATCTTTTTTCTCTAAAAACTTTTCTGACATTCTTACAATGTCTTTATCCATAAATTCTAATGCAACAGGTGCAAGCTTATTCATGAAGAATTTAGGAACAGCCTCGATGCAAGCATCTAAGTCTTCAAAAGGAACTATTAAGCTTATGTTTTCTTTAGGCAATGGAATAAGTTTAAGTGTAAGCTCTGTTATAAACCCAAGTGTTCCCTCTGAACCAACCATAAGGTTAATTAAGCTGTAACCCGAGCTGTTTTTTGCAACATTGCTACCAAAACTTGTCATTTCTCCTGTAGGGAGAACAACCTTCATTGCACGAACATAATCTCTTGTAACACCGTATTTAACGGCTCTCATTCCACCTGCATTAGTAGATACATTTCCACCTATTGTAGCAAATTTTTCTCCTGGATCAGGTGGGTAAAGTAAATCTCTTTTTACACAGTCCTCAGCAAGGTCGTTTAAAAGCACACCAGGCTGAACTGTTACAGTAAAGTTCTCAAGGTCATACCCCAAAATCTTATTCATTTTTATAGTGGAAATGATAACCCCGCCGAATTTAGCAACAGATGCACCTGCAAGACCTGTGCCTGCACCTCTAGGAATTACTGGTATGTTCATATCATTACAAAGCTTCATAATAGCAGATATTTCTTCTGCTGATGTAACCTCTACTACTGCCTCTGGTAAATAGCTACCATACTCTGGCATTTCATCGTGGGTGTAATCTTTGTTGATATCTACGTCAACAAACACCCTGTTTGGTGCTATTGCCATAAGCTTTTCAACTATCTCTGGCGTTACCTTGTTGTAATTACTCATTCATCAACTTCCCTTCTTATAGTTTAATCTCAAATGCCTTTCTTTTGTAAAAGACAAATTTATATTGAAGTAAGAACCACATATAATGATTGTTACTAAAATATCCTTATAGTGATTTTACCACAATTGCACAAAAAAATCCACTGCTTGTCTTGGTTAAAACTCATTTTTTAATGTTTTTAACTGACATTCTAAAATAAATTCTGTTAATTTCTTGACAGCTTGATGTTCCTTGTCATTTTTCCTTAAAAAAATGCACTAAATTTCGATACTAAATTTAGCATTTTTAACAACATAAAAACATCTGCCATTTAATACGTTTTACTGCATTTTACTTTTAAAAGCCATAACCATTTCACTAACGCAGTCCTATGTTCTACTGTTATACATATACAAGCCATTATAATCTCATGTATAGTACTTCTGCATTTGCACAATATGCGTATTTAGCATATAAACCACTTGCACTGTATACCGATTTTCTACAGCCACTGATTTTGCTCTAAAACTATTTGCTAGGCACATAAAATCTGTATTCTCATATGCTATGCTATTATATTAATTTAGGATTGAATAAAAGTCAACTATGAAAACCTAACAGAATTTATGCAAAAAACTATGCAATATTTAGTATGCTAACTATTTGCATGCGTTAAAAAAATATTAAACTTTTTTTAAAAAAATACCCTCCTGAACTTATAGTTCAGATGGGTATTTATGTATTTTTATAGTGCAAGGCTTATTATAAGAGCTGTGTTAACTCTTCCCATTATTTCGTCATCCAAATGTGATACTTTTTCTCTAAGCCTTTTTTTGTCAATAGTTCTAATTTGCTCAAGCAATACAACCGAATCCTTAGCTAAGGTATACCTGCTGGCATCAATTTCTATGTGCGTAGGCAACTTCGCCTTGTTTATCTGGCTTGTAATGGCGGCACAAATCACTGTAGGACTATACTTGTTACCAATGTCGTTCTGTACAATAAGTACAGGCCTAATTCCACCCTGTTCTGAGCCAATAACCGGGCTCAAGTCGGCATAAAATATGTCACCTCGTTTTACAACCACGTCTAATCACACCCCACTATGCAAATCTGAATAGTAATATTTAAGTGTGATACCAGTCTGCCTTGTTTAAAAAATAATATGTACGCTTGTTTTATCACACCTAAGATTTACTTAAAGTATTACCTTAAACCTTAGGCTATATACATCAAACACAAATTGTGAACTTAAATCTTTAATTTCTTATCACATATTTTAATAATTTTCCCCTAATAGATGGTTGACCACCTTAACTACATTGCCATTTTTGATATATACTCGTGGAACTCGTTTATCAACCATGCAAACCACCTCATAGTTTATTGTCCCAATCAGCTTTGCAATGTCATCAGCACTTATTTCTTCATTGCCCATTTTGCCCATAAGCACAACTTCATCTTCAATGTTAACTCCGTCAATTTCAGTTATGTCTACCATACATTGGTCCATGCAAATCCTTCCAACAATAGGTGCTTTTTGTCCATGTATAATTACAAAGCCCTTGTTGCTCAATAGCCTGCAAAAACCATCAGCATATCCCACAGGTAACGTGGCAATTTTTCTTTTTCCCTTCGCAAAATATGTACGACCATAACCAATAGATGTCTTTTCATCAACATCTTTAATAAAAGAAACCTGTGTTTTTAAGCACATAGCTGGTTTAAGTGGAAGATTTTCCTTTATAACCTCGTCAGATGGATACATACCATAAAGAATAATGCCAGGACGTACCATGTCAAGAAACAAGTCATCAAAGTCCATTATTCCAGCACTATTGGCACAGTGCTTATGGGGTATAGAAATTCCACGTTTTCTAAGCTCATCTATAATGTAAAAAAACTTACCTTTTTGTACGGAAGTAAATGTCTTATCTGTACAGTCACTTATGGCAAAATGTGTAAACATACCATCAATTTCTATTCCGTCCAATTGACATATCTTCACAATTTCTTCAACTGACTCATCGCATGGAAAAAATCCAATCCTGCCCATGCCCGTGTCAATTTTAATATGAATTTTAGCAATTTTACCAAGCTTCACTGCCGCCGCTGAAACTATGGTTGCCTCCCTATATGAAGATATTGTTTGAATTATGTCATATTTTACAATTTCCTCGGCACAGTGAGCAGGCGTAAACCCAAGTAAAAGTATTGACTCTGTTATACCGTTTTTTCTAAGGTATACCGCTTCGTCCAATAACGCTACTGAAAACATTTCAACACCATTTTGTCTTAAAACCTCTGCCACCTCAACTGCCCCATGCCCATACCCATCTGCTTTAATAGTTCCAAGTATTTTTGTACCCATTGGCACTCTTTTTCTAATGCTTTTTATGTTAAAGTCAATAGCATCCAAATCAATTTCTGCCACAGTTCTTCTGTAAATCATCTTATGTCCATCTCCGTTTTATTCTGGAATTTTAAAGGTATCCTCATTAAATTCCGTATTATACTCAAATTCATCATAAGTTGTTATGTACCGTTCCTTGCCATCACTATCATAAATTATCATCTGCACAGGCAGTAATGTTTCATTGTCTACCCACAATTTTTCGCTGGCTGTATATTTATAGTCACCTGGTATAATAGCTTCCAAAACAGTACAGCGACCTTCTTCAAGATTTGCAGTTTCCACCACCACTCCCTCGCTTTGTAAATAATTCTTCACAAATTGACCTAAGAACAATTCATTTCTAGCTTGATTTTCCTCCACCTCAACTGCGACTTTGCTGTTAAGCTTAGGATTATACTGGCAAACCATTTTGCCATCATACACCGTGTAATTTCCAGCAACCTCTGCAGGAGATGTCATTTCAAGCCTATACTCTCCAGTGGTTTTGTAAGATTGCTTTGTTCCGTAGGTATTCTCCCCCTTATTGGATATTCTTGTAACCTCTGCAGTTGCACTATAGCTTTTCATATCAGTTAGCTTTTTTTGTATGTTTTCCTGTGCAGTTCCAGTTCCTCCTAAACTACATCCGCAAAGTGCTGCCGCAAAAATTCCAATCGTAAAAAACCGTAAAAGCCTTATTCTTCCCATATGTATACCCCTTTTCGTTTTTATACTTCTATTATACGAAAAAGGTCATGCTTACTATGCCAAATTATTTATTTTGCAGTTCCTCTAGTTTTTTCATAGATAACGCCACATAATCCGCCAATTCACTAGCCATAACGCCATAGTGCCCCATTTTATCTGCCGCTAGGTCACCGCAACATCCATGGACATATACGCCAAGTACCGCAGCTTTTAAACTGTCCATTCCTTGTGCAAGTAGTCCGCCTATTATTCCACTAAGCACATCACCAGCTCCAGCTTTCGCCATTGCACAGTTCCCAGTAGTGTTAATATAAACATCACCTGAGGGAGATGCAATAACAGTTTTTGCATCCTTCAACACTACAATTGTATTGTACTGCATTGCAAAATTTAACGCAGTTTCAAGTGTATTATCAAGTATATCTTTAATAGGTATACCTGTAAGTCGGCTCATTTCTCCAGGATGTGGCGTAATAATTGGAACGCATTTCATATCTTTTAGCACAGCCTTGTTTTTAACAATGGCATTAAGACCATCAGCATCAACCAATACATTTCCTTTTGCTGTTAAAAGCACCTCCTCTACAAAGGCACTCACCCCTTCACTCTGACCCATGCCTGGTCCAATAACAATAGCTTTTGCATTTTCAAGTTCTGCTTTAATATCTTTAATGCTATTTTCATGTACTTTTCCATCAATATCACTAAGCGGTTTTGCAATAGCCTCTGGTACCATCATATGAACTACATCGCAGCATTTTTTAGGCATACAGGCATATACCAAGCCGCATCCACTTTTGTACCCTGCTTTACAGGAAAACACTCCTGCACCTGTCATTTCTTCCGATGCCGCTATTATATATAATTTCCCAAATGTTCCTTTGTTGCTTTGCTCCTTGCGTATTGGTAACCATTTGCTCGCCTCATTTTGTGTAAGCACGTTAAACAAAACTCCTGCTTTTTCTGCATTTTTCTGCGGAATACAAATATCATCAACTGTCAGGTTTCCACAGTATTTCGCCCCAGGATAGAGTATTGTTCCAATTTTAGGCAATCCAAATGTAATGGTTTCGTCGGCTTTCACGCAAATTTCCGCTGTTTTTCCAGTATCAGCATTAACCCCAGATGGAATATCAATACTTATAACATATTTACCGCTTTGGTTTATTTTTCTAATGACCTCAGCTGAAACAGCTCTTGGCTCTCCATTAAAACCTGTGCCAAATATGCCATCAATGATAACATCTTCATTACAAAAAATCTGCTCTAAATCGCTAATATCTGTTATAATTGTAATATTAAAATTTTGGGCAATTCTATAATTAGTTAAAGAATCTGACGTTAGCTTTTCCTCATTACCTATAAAAATAATTTTGCTTTCTACTCCCTTGCACTTTAAAATACGTGCAACCGCAAAACCATCACCGCCGTTGTTTCCGCCTCCGCATACAACGGCAACTCGTGGATTTTCAATTTTTCTTACATACACCAAACACGCTTTAGCAACAGCCTGCGCTGCATTCTCCATAAGGACTATTCCAGGTATGCCTGTTTCCTCAATGGTTAGCCTGTCCATTTCACGAATTTGTGCTGCACTTGCAACTTTCATGGTTCAAACCTCCCTCAGCCACTGCATAAGCTGTTGCATAATCCCTGCAATGTGAAATACTAATGGAAATATTTTCAATTTGTTTTGCCATGGCCAATACCTTTGCATTTCCGGCAAGTACAACATAAGGTGTACCCTTGCCATCATGTATTATCTCTATATCAATAGCACCAAATCCAGAAAATCCAGTACCTAATGCCTTTGCTATAGCTTCCTTTGCAGCAAAACTTCCGGCAATTGTTTCCTCTTTGAAGTTTCTGCTCTGAAAAAATATAATTTCTCTATCTGTAAAATATTTTTTAACAAAGCCTTCTTTTGATATAGCCTCGCCAATGCGATTTATTTCAATTATATCAGTTCCAACACCAATTATCATCTTCTTCATCTCCATATAATAAGTTACAACAACTACACAAATAACATCATAATAATAGCAAATTAACGAACTTTTCAGAAATCCTCTAAAGCATTATACTCCTTTATTTTTGTCAATGCAATAAACCTCAAAAAAATAAGGACATTCAAATAGAATGCCCTTATAGTATAAAAATGATTAGTTTTCGTCGAGAATATTTCCCTTTGTATCCTTAAAATAAATTTTAACTTGTGTATCTTCATCAACCATTTTGTATCCGTGTATTGAAGAATCAAACAAATCAAAAAGCCATTGTTTCTTTTCTTTTTCAAAAGTATCCCATCCACTAGCTAGTGCATTGTCGGTAAATATAACATTAACTTCATCCCATGTTCCTTTGCTAGAAGGCTGAATGGAATCAAAAAGCACATCATATCCCGTAGTCAGGCTGTTAATAAACTGCTCGAATTCATCTTTCAGTACAACTTTAACGGCTTCTTCCGTTGGGTAAGAAACATAACCAGTTTCGGAAACGCCAACAATGTTTGTTCCTGTTGTTGAAAAAACCATATTCCCTCTCATTTTTTTGCCATCTTGTCCGTATCTCACTGTTGCAAGATCATTTTTGCCATCCTGCTTATCCATGTCAAGAATAGCATAAGCTTGCACATAATTTGTTGAAAGACCCTCTGGAATTGCCATTTCAGCCTCTGCAACACCTCTATTTACAGTTACAGACGTCATTTCAGGTTTCTGCATTTCAGGGTGAGCGGCATAAACTTCAAATACGCTTCCATTAGGAGCATTGGTTTCAATTTTAACCTTTAACTTTCCATTTTCATATGTACCATTTGTAACTGCTACAAACTCTCGTGGGTCACTCACGCCTGTTACTGCCTCGTCAGTTGCAAGGCTCTTGTTTGACATATCAATATATTTTGCACTTATTGATGCACCCACTAAACAAATAGCCGCAACTATTAATGCGATATTATTTTTGTTCATCTTCATTTTTAAATTTCCCCCTAATTTTTATTATGAAACAACTTATATTATTGTATACCAAAATCATTCTCCATTAGTTAACAAATTGTGAACATATTTGCTTTTTTCATATTTTAAAGCGGTAACAGCAAAAGCTATGACCGCCTAAAATTTTGTTCTAAAATTCATAGAATTTTATATTATATAATGGTTATTCTTCCATAAATAAAACCCATTCTCACAAATCTTTAATTAAACTTTTCTCTTAATTGGTCAACAACCTCATCATCAATATATTCGTCATATGTTTCTGTTCTGTCAATCAATCCATTAGGACAAAGTTCAATAACCCTGTTTGCAATAGTGTGAACAAACTGATGGTCGTGAGAATCAAAAAGTAAAGTTCCCTTAAAATCCATTAGTCCCTCATTGAGTGCAGTAATACTTTCAAGGTCAAGGTGATTTGTAGGCTCGTCCATAATAAGTACATTAGCACCAGAAATCATCATCTTACAAAGCATACAACGTACTCGTTCACCACCAGAAAGTACCTTTGCACTCTTTGTAGCTTCGTCACCGCTAAAAAGCATTCTTCCCAACCAGCCACGTATGTCTGCATCATACCTTTCTCCGTCCTTTGCAAATGGACGTAACCAGTCAATAAGTGAATCATCACAATTTTCAAAATATTCATTATTATCCTTAGGGAAGTATGCCTGAGATGTAGTAATGCCCCATTTAAAGCTTCCTTCGTCAGGCTCCATCTCGCCCATAATTATCTTAAACAAAGTAGTTCTTGCAAGCTCGTCATCTCCAACGAAAGCCACCTTATCATTTGGATTAATCATGAAACTTACATTATTAAGCACTTTTCTATCTCCAATAGTTTTGGATATACCCTTAACCTCTAAAAGGTCATTGCCAACCTCACGGTCTTGTTTAAAATTAACAAATGGGTATCTTCTTGAAGAAGGTTTAATGTTATCAAGCTGAAGATTATCAAGAAGTTTTTTACGTGAAGTAGCCTGCTTGCTTTTCGATGCGTTAGCACTAAATCGCTGAATAAATTCTTGTAATTCTTTCATTTTCTGTTCGGTTCTCTTGTTCTGGTCTTTCATTTGACGTTGAGTCATCTGTGTATAACCATACCAAAAATCATAATTACCAACAAACATAGTAATTTTGCCATAGTCAATATCTGCTATATGTGTACATATTTTGTTAATGAAATGCCTATCATGGGATACAACAATAACAGTGTTCTCAAAATTCAAAAGGAAATCTTCAAGCCATTTAATACTCTTTAAATCCAAATGGTTTGTAGGCTCATCTAAAAGAAGAATTTCTGGGTTGCCAAACAATGCCTGAGCTAAAAGAACCTTTACTTTCTGGTTTCCAGTAAGCTCGCTCATCTTTTGGTAGTGAAGTTCCGTTGTAACACCCAGGCCATTAAGAAGTATTTCTGCATCGCTTTCAGCTGTCCAGCCGTTAAGTTCTGCAAATTCACCCTCAAGCTCTGATACTCTTATTCCATCATCGTCATTAAAATCAGGCTTAGCATAAAGAGACTCTTTTTCCTGAGTAATTTCGTATAATCTTTTATGTCCAAATAAAACACACTGTACTACCTCAAAATCATCAAATTCAAAGTGGTCCTGCTTCAATACAGCAAGTCGCTCTCCTGGTGTAATGCTGACAAAACCCTTATTAGGCTCAATATCCCCAGAAAGAATTTTAATAAATGTACTTTTTCCTGTTCCATTTGCACCAATAAGTCCGTAACAATTTCCTTTTGTAAAATTAACATTAACATCTTTAAAAAGTGTTCTTCCCCCATATTGCAAGGAAACTCCATTTGCACTAATCATATCTTTCTCCTTTATATAACATCTTTATTTTTCTAAGCATTTTATTGCTTTATTCCTGTGTTGGTAATCCATCTTCAACTGGTTCCATATCTTCAATTGCCTTTGCATTCAGTGCCTCCTGAGAAATTTCAAACTTTTCAGCACTATTTATATTCTTCATTTTTACATCAATAGAATAAGAATTCACAATAAGTTTCTGTGCGTCTTCATAGCCCTCAGTTCCCTCTACCTTGGAATATAAATTGTCAGATATCTTCTGGTAGGCTTCGCCTGCATTAAATGTGTATCTAATAATATTGCCGTCATCATCAATCCAGTAGTCAATATCCATTGCATCAACACCTTTAAGGTAATCTTCTGTAAGGGTAGTCATGCCCGATGCAACAAATACACCTGTAGAAACAAGTGTCTTAGGTAATAAATCAGCATTAATTATGGCTTCAACCTTGGTTGTTTTCACACCGTCAATTTCTTCTTCTTCAGCAGCAACTGCATTGCTTGAAGCAACAAGAAAAACTGATGTTATATTTTGGATGTCATACTGCCCTAAAAGAGAGAATAATGTTTCATCATCTACAGGGCTTTTATACCATTCATCCTGAAAAAACATAAATATAGTCTTTTCGTCATTTTCCTCTTCAACATAAAACTGAGAATTTCCTATAGGCTGACCATCACTGGTAGACTCAATAGCAATGTGCTTAAGAAAAGGGTCACTAAGGCTTTTTATGCTTGTTTTAACATCAGCACTTTTCTTTCCGTCATTATTCACAAACTCAAAATATAACCCCATATCTGCATTATAGCTTTTTAACTGAGCTATTTTTATTTTTGCTGCCTCCAGAAGTTCAACACCTTTTGCTGCTTTTTGCTCACTTGTGCCGTCTATAGGTGTTACAATAGCTGACTTTTCACTTTTCCCAGCACTTGTTTCTTCTTTTTTAGAACATGCCGCAAAAGATATTACCATAACACCTATTAATAATAAGGTAGCTATTTTTCTTAAAGACATAATTATCCTCCTATTTTGCCTACTGTGCCTCTCTTTTGTGCAAAAAGCCGCAACTTCATAGATTATTCTATTGTATAATAACCAGAATTATAATGCAAGAACAAACTGAAAATCAATAAATATACTTTACTCAAATTACATTAACTTTTCACACAACGTTCATATTACGGTCAATGATACGTCATTTACACGCATTATTATATATTCATACCAGATAAGCACAACGCAAACTTATTAAAAAAATAAATTACACCGAAAGGAGAAATACACATGACAAAAACAAACTATGTATTTAAAAGAGTAGAGAAAAAATTTCTTATAAACGAAAGCACTTTGTCACTATTTTTAGCTGACATAACACCTTATATAAAAAAAGATGATTTTGGTCAGTATACAATTTGCAATATATATTATGACACAGCAGATGACTTGCTTATACGCAAAAGTATAGAAAAACCTGTGTATAAAGAAAAACTTCGATTAAGAAGCTATGGTGTTCCAAACGGAAATAATACAGTTTTTTTAGAAATAAAAAAGAAATATAACGAAACAGTTTATAAAAGAAGAATCTCTCTTGCATTAAACGAGGTTATTGGCTATCTTAGTGGAGAATCAAGGCCAAAAAAAGAAAGTCAGATATTGCATGAAATTGATTATTTTTTGAAGCTTTATCACCCTGTACCAAAACTGTTTATAGCCTATGATAGACTTGCTTTTTCCGCAATTGAGGATGAAAATTTAAGAATAACTGTAGATAGTGCAATCCGCAGCAGAAATTATGATTTAAGCCTCTGTGCAGGCGACTATGGTGACTATCTTTTAAACGATGATGAGCGGTTAATTGAAATTAAAACAGGTTCATCAATGCCATTGTGGCTTACATCAGCACTTACCAAATATGCAATTTATCCCGTATCTTTTTCAAAATATGGAAATATCTACAAACAAAATTTACAACATCCAAAAAGCAAAAGTACCAATAACGTAATTCATATACAAAAATTAAGGGAGGCTATTTAATATGTTTAACAGCATAATAACAACTACAACATCCACTCTCACCATTAATACCGCCATTATTTGCCTTGTTTCAGCACTTATCATGGGAGCTATTATCTCAACAACCTATATGTGCAGCGGAAGATATACAAAAAGTTTCGCCACTTCTCTCATACTTCTCCCCGCACTGGTACAGGTAGTTATAATGATGGTAAACGGAAATCTTGGCACTGGCGTTGCTGTTTTAGGTGCATTTAGCCTTATCCGTTTCCGTTCAGTACCTGGCAGTTCAAAGGATATATGTATAATTTTCTTTGCAATGGCAATAGGTCTTGCAACAGGAATGGGCTACATAGCATTTGCCTTTGCAGTAACAATAGTAATAAGTATTATTATGTTTGCACTTGCAAAATCTTCTTTTGCGGAGAGCAATAATAACGAAAAAGAACTTAAAATCACAATTCCTGAAGACTTGGACTATACAGGTGTGTTTGACGACCTTTTTGCAAAATACACTAAGTCTGTAACACTTGAAAGCGTAAAAACAACCAATCTCGGCAGTATGTTCCAACTTAAATATATTATTGCATTAAAAGATGAAACCCTTGAAAAAGTCTTTATTGACAGCCTTCGTTGTCGTAATGGAAACCTCACTATAGTGTGTTCAAAACAACAGTCAGACTTAGGTGAACTTTAAAATTAAACCCACTATGAATATTGAAAGGAGCACTACAATATGAAAAAAAATGTAAAACTTCCAATTGCAATTTTAGCAACTATACTAGCTCTTAATTTATCTGCCTGCTCGCTAGGCACGGCAACATCAACAGTGGATTCGGCAAGCACAACAACTCAAAATTCCGAATTATCATCCCAATATTTTGATAGTGAAGATTTGGATGCCTCCTACGACAGTGCTTCAGCAAATAAAATAACTCTTAACGGAGATAGTATTGAAGGCACAGGCATAACCATTGATGGCACAACCGCAACCATTGCAAATGCAGGTGTGTACGAAATTTCAGGCACGCTTACGGACGGACAAATTATTGTAAATTCAGCAGCAAAAGGCAAAGTGCGTATTATCCTTAACAACGCCAATATTTCCTGTTCCACCAATGCCCCAATTTTCGTACAGCAGTCTGATAAAACAATAATAACCTTGCCTGATGGAACAAAAAACACCATTTCAGATGGGGAAACCTATACTTTAAATTCCGATGATGAACCAACAGCCTGCCTTTTTAGCAACGATAATCTAGCTATAAACGGAACTGGTTATCTTACAGTAAATGCCGCTTATAATGACGGCATATCAGGTAAAGATGATTTAAAAATATCCCAGGCAAATATCAATATCACCTCAGCCGATGATGGTATTGTTGGTAAGGACCTTCTTGCCATTGCCTCGGCAACCTTAACAGTTCATGCACAAGGCGATGGATTGAAGTCATCAAGCGATTCTGATACAGAAAGTGGCATCCTCTATATAGAAAGCGGTACTTTCAATATAGATTCCACTGATGATTCAATCCATTCAAATGGAACTGTTTCAATATTAGATGGAACCTTCAATATGTCCTCTGGTGATGACGGTATTCATGCTGATAATGATGTAACAATTGACGGTGGTTCCATTGCAATTTCAAAAAGTAACGAGGGAATTGAAGGCTCTAACATAACCATAAATGCAGGTGATATAGATATTACAGCCTCAGACGATGGTATAAATGTAGCAGGCGATAATGATGATTCACCAACTAACGAGAATGCTGAACAAAATCCATCTTCCGATTCTTCCTCACACGCACTAGGAATAAATGGTGGTAATATTTTAGTTAATGCTATTGGCGATGGAATTGACGTAAATGGCTCTGCTACTATGACAGACGGTTATGTAATTGTAAACGGACCAACCAACAGTGGTAACGGTGCTTTGGATTATGATGGCACCTTTGATGTAACAGGGGGAACAATTTGTGCATTTGGAAGCACAGGTATGACAATGTCCCCAAGCAGAACATCTTCAGTTTTAAGTTTCTCCATGACTTTTGATGAAATTAAATCCGCAGGTACAACAGTTTCTGTAAATAATTCTTCAGGTACAGAGATGCTTTCATTTACTTCTGAAAAGGACTTCCAAAATGTTGTAATAGCCTGTGCCGACTTTGAATTAGATGCAGAATATACAATTCTTTCCAACAACGAAACAGCCGTTACCTTCACTCCAACAGAAACAGTAACTTATGTTACAAAAGACGGCATATCCGAAAATGGTGCTGGTATGGGTGGTGGTATGGGTGGTAAAAGAGGTCAAAACGGTGCTGTGCCATCAGGTGAATTTCCCGAAGGCGAACGTCCATCTGGGGAACGACCATCTGGTGAACCGCCACAAGATGCAACTGACAAAGAACTACCAGCAAATGAAACTTCATCTGAAACAACAAATTAAAATTTTAAATAGCGAGATTTGAAAATGAATTTCTACTGAATTTTTATTAACTAAGCAAAATTTAAACCCCCACAAATGAAATTTTACATTCGTGGGGGTTTTTATTATGAAACTTTCTTTTTATTCTTCTTTTCTCTTTTCAAAGGCTGTCTGTTTTCGTTAATAACATAAACAGGCTCACTATTTCCCTTTACGCATTCAGCAGTAATTATACATTTTTCAATATTCTGATTGCTAGGTATTTCGTACATAACATGGTTTATAAACCCTTCGACTATAGCTCGAAGACCTCTTGCTCCTGTACCTCTTTCAATAGCAAGCTTTGCAATTTCAACAAAAGCCTCTTTTTCAAACTCAAGCAACACATTGTCAAGTTCAAAAAGGTACTCATACTGCCTTGTAATAGCATTTTTAGGTTCGGTAAGTATTTGCACAAGTTCGTCTTCTGACAAGTCATTAAGACTAACAACAACTGGCAATCTGCCAACAAACTCAGCAATAAGTCCATACTTAATCAAATCTTGTGGTTGAAGATTTTTCAAAAGCTCATCAAAGTTTTTCTCTTTTTTACTTTGAACCTTTGCACCAAAACCAATAACCTTTTCGCCCATACGGTTTTCAATAATCTTTTCAATGCCGCCAAAAGCACCGCCACATATAAACAAAATATTTGTAGTATCTATCTGAATAAGCTCCTGATGTGGATGCTTTCTGCCACCTTGGGGAGGAACAGATGCTACCGTACCTTCAAGTATCTTCAAAAGTGCTTGCTGAACTCCCTCGCCACTAACATCTCGAGTTATGGACGGGTTCTCACTTTTTTTAGTAATTTTGTCAATCTCATCAATGTAAACAATGCCTCTTTCAGCTCTCTCAATGTCATAATCCGCAGCTTGAATAAGCTTAAGAAGAATATTCTCAACATCTTCTCCAACATATCCTGCTTCCGTAAGTGTAGTAGCATCCGCAATTGCGAAAGGTACATTTAAAAGCTTAGCAAGTGTCTGGGCAAGCAAAGTCTTACCAACACCAGTAGGTCCAACTATAAGTATGTTGCTTTTCTGAAGCTCAACATCGTCTGGCTTTTTAGCAATAGAAATTCTTTTATAGTGGTTGTAAACCGCCACAGAAAGCACTTTTTTTGCATTCTCTTGACCAATAATATATTCGTCAAGAATAGCCTTAATTTCCTTTGGCTTAGGTAACTCATCATTTCCTGCAAAAACTTCATCTTCAAGTTCTTCCATAATAATGTCAGAGCAAAGTTCAATACACTCATCACAAATATAAACATCTGGGCCGGCTATTAGCTTTCTAACCTGTTCCTGTGGCTTGCCACAAAACGAACATCTAAGCTGTTTTTTTTCTTCTGTCTTTGAAGCCATTACTTCATCTCCTTACAGGCATTATAGTGGCTTTGTAATAACTTCGTCAATAAGACCGTATTCCTTAGCCTCAAGTGCCGACATATAATTGTCACGCTCTGTATCTCTTTCAATTTCATCATAACTCTTACCAGTGTTATTTGCAAGAATTTGATTTAATTTCTTTTTAGTTTTCAAAATATTTTCTGCAACTATACTAATTTCGGTTGCCTGACCCCTTGCACCACCGGATGGCTGGTGAATCATGATTTCGGAATTAGGAAGTGCAAAACGCTTGCCTTTTTGTCCACCAGAAAGTAAAAATGCACCCATACTCGCAGCCATACCAATACAAATAGTTGATACATCTGGTTTAATGTACTGCATTGTATCATAAATTGCCATGCCGGCTGTAACCGAACCTCCAGGGCTATTTATGTAGAGATTTATATCTTTATCTGGGTCTTCTGCCGCAAGAAAAAGTAACTGTGCTACAATAAGGCTTGCAGTAACGTCATTCACTTCTTCTCCGAGAAAGATAATTCTGTCTTTTAAAAGTCTGGAATATATGTCGTAGGAGCGTTCTCCACGGCTTGATTGTTCAATTACATAAGGTACTAAACTCATAGAACAAACCTCCTTTATACTTATAAATTATTCAGCACTCTTAGGCTCAACAATAACTGCTGACTCTTCTATAACCTTGAGTGCTTTTTGCACTACTAAATCTTCAGCAACAGCTTTTCTGTCTTCCTCACTGAAAATCTCAAGCATTTTTTCTGGTTGAAGACCATAGCCTTCACCAATTTTGCAAATTTGCTCGTTTAACTCTTCTTCAGTTGCAACAATGCCTTCTTCTTTCGCAATCTGCTCAAGCATAAGTCTTGCTCTAACACTCTTAGCTGCTGAATCTCTAAAATTTTCTCTGAGAACTTCTGGTGTTGTACCAAGGTACTGGCAGTACACTTCAACAGATAATCCCTGCTTTGAAATGTTGCTAGCGAAATCCTGCATCATCTGTTCAATCTTATTTTCGTACATAACTTCTGGTACATCCATAGTTGCATTTGCAACAGCCATATCAAGTAAATGGTCGCCCTGAATTTGCTTTGCATTAGCTTCGGCACCTTCTTTAAGTTTATCCGCAATACTAGCTTTATATTCAGCCAATGTTTCAAACTCTGAAACATCCTGTGCAAATTCATCGTTAAGTTCAGGAAGTTCTTTAACGCTGATACCTTTAATGTCTACTGCAAACACAGCCTCTTTACCCTTAAGTTCTTCTGCATGATATTCAGCTGGAAATGTAACATTAACATCAAATTTATCACCAATTGAATGTCCAACAATCTGGTCTTCAAATGTGTCGATAAAAGAGTGTGAACCTAAAGTAAGGTCAAAGCTATCTGCTGTGCCACCTTCAAAAGCAACGCCATCAACTGTACCTGCATAGCCTATGTTAACAATATCGTTCATCTGTGCTGCTCTGTCTTCAATGGTCTGCATTCTAGAGTTCTTTTCCTGAACCTTTTTAAGCTCTGCTTCAATTGCATCTTCACTAATTGTATCGTCTGCCTTTTCAACCTCAAGGCCCTTGTATGCACCAAGCTTTACACTTGGTTTAACAGCAACTGCAACTTCAAAAGTAACTCCTTTAGCTTTGTCAATAGCAGGTGCATCAATTTCAGGTCTTGCAACAGTGTCAAGTTCAAGTTCTTTCACAGCTATATCATACTCGGTATTAAGAATAAAATTAACTGCATCATCATAGAAAATTTCAGAACCAAGCTGGCTTTCAATAAGTTTTCTTGGTGCTTTACCCTTTCTAAATCCTGGAAGTGAAAGGTGGTTTTTATTTTTGTTATAAGCATGCTGCATGCCCTCTTCAAGCTTTTCAGGACCTACCTGAAATGAGAATTTTACTATATTATTTTCTTTGCTAATTACCTGTGCGTTCATTTTTGAAATTCCTCCTTAGAATACTATTTTGTCTCTATTAGTTTCAATCTATGTCTGTCTTTTAGAGGTACAAAACCCCTTTTTCTGTAAAACTTGTGACCGCATAGCTGAAAGATATTATATCATAAATGACACATAAAATCCAGAAAAAAAACTGGCCTTTATAAGATTTCTATTACAACATCTTCCACAACCGCATTTGTATTATTCTCTATATAGTTAATAACATTGTCTATAATGCTATTTGCATAGCTAACCTTATTTGTAACGCAAGCAAATCCTATTACAATATTCTTGTGAACATCTTGCAATTCAATCTCTGCCACCGACACGTTAAATTTGTGTTTAGTTTTCTCAACAATGCTTTTTACAACCGTTCTTTTGTCCTTAAGAGATAATACCCATTCTGCCCTAAGATATACTTTACAGGTTCCAACTATCATAAAATCACCCTAACAATAGTTTAATATTTGCCTTGAATTTGCTTGCATTTTTAACTCTAAGCAACACTTGTATATAATTTTGTTATTGCATATAAGAAACATATTCATCTTTCTGTAATTCATTTATTTTTAATATATAAAAAAGACCATCATATAAGATGATCTTTTAAGCGCGAAACGAGATTCGAACTCGCGGCCCTCGCCTTGGCAAGGCGATGCTCTACCACTGAGCCATTCGCGCACACCGTTTTTTTAAAAAATGGTGCCCAGACTCGGAATCGAACCAAGGACACGAGGATTTTCAGTCCTCTGCTCTACCGACTGAGCTATCTGGGCAAAAACAAATTAAATTAGCACATTCACCATAAAAGTAAAACGTGCCCGAGACCGGAATCGAACCGGTACGGGTTTAACCCCGCAGGATTTTAAGTCCTGTGCGTCTGCCAGTTCCGCCACTCGGGCATGGCAACCTAAAAAATATTTAGGTTAAGGCAATGGATGGGGAAGGATTCGAACCTTCGAAGCAAATATGCAGCGGATTTACAGTCCGGCCCCTTTGGCCACTCGGGAACCCATCCAAATATGTGCCAACTTTTTCAGCAACGATATATACTATATCATATTTGCTTACAAAAGTCAACAACTTTTTTTATTTTTTTCACAAAGTTAAACTCTGAAAAATGAATAACGTTTTATTAAACCTAGTCTCCATAGAAA